>JASLMV010000010.1 GCA_030746435.1 Gammaproteobacteria bacterium
CGTGGCTCAAGTTCTGCCAGCGCATAGCCACACTCGGGACACGCAAACTTGTCCGAGAACACGAGTTCGGCATGGTCAGGTTTATCCATCCAGGCGACCCGGGCGACACCGTCTGCAAGCTTGAGTGCCGTTTCGAAGGACTCGCTCAGCCGCAACCGCAGGTCTTCGCGCACCTTGAAGCGATCGACCACGACATCGATGCTGTGTTTGCGGCGCAGGTCCAGTTTGGGCGGATCGTCCAGTTCATAAACTTCACCGTTGATGCGCGCGCGTACAAAACCCTGGGCGCGCAGGTCGGCGAGCAGTTGCAGGTGTTCACCCTTGCGTTCCTGCACAACGGGTGCCAGCAGCAACAGTTTCGTGCCGTTCCTCAACGCCAGCACCTGGTCGACCATCTGGCTGACGGTCTGGGCCTGCAGGTCGTTACCGTGGTCCGGGCAACGCGGCCGGCCCGCACGCGCGTAAAGCAGGCGCAGGTAGTCGTAAATTTCGGTGACCGTGCCCACAGTCGAGCGCGGGTTATGCGATGTCGATTTCTGCTCGATGGAAATAGCCGGAGACAAACCCTCGATGTGGTCCACATCGGGTTTCTCCATCATCGACAGGAACTGCCGGGCATAGGCAGACAGTGATTCGACATAGCGGCGCTGACCTTCCGCGTAAATCGTGTCAAAAGCCAGCGACGATTTACCGGAGCCAGATAGGCCGGTAATAACGATGAGCTGGTCCCGGGGGAGGTCCACATCGATATTCTGCAGGTTGTGGGTCCGGGCTCCCCGGATACTGATATGTTGCATGACGAAACTCAAAAGGCCGAATAGTCGATCGAACCGGGAAATATAGCGCGTTTCGCTTCGTCACGTGTCCGGCGGGCACCCGTGCCTTGTTTTTCCGGCCGCTTCGGCCGTTATTGCGCGTGTGTTTTTGAGGCTTTGCGCATACAATGAGACATCGCTGCCATGTATGGCAGAAATTATAAATTAGTCTTATAAAACAAATAGTTAAGATAAAAGGTATAGGGGAACAGCATGGCGCGCGGAGTCAATAAAGTCATACTTATCGGTAACCTGGGCAAGGATCCGGATACCAAGTACATGCCCAGCGGCGATTGCGTCTGCAACTTCAGCCTCGCGACCACCGAGTCCTGGAACGACAAGACCAGCGGCGACAAGGTGGAGAAAACCGAGTGGCATAACATCGTTATGTTCAGACGCCTGGCAGAAATCGCGGGTGAATACTTGCGGAAGGGTTCGCAGGTTTATATAGAAGGCAAGCTGCAAACTCGCAAATGGCAGGATCGTGACGGCAACGACCGCTACACCACCGAGATTCGCGCCGACCAGATGCAGATGCTGGGCGGCCGGGGCGGCAGCGCCGGGGCCAGCGCCTCTGCTTCTGCTGCACCGCAATCACCCCCTGCGCAGACCCAGGCCAAAGCATCCGGTGATTTTGAGGATGACATCCCGTTCTAGCCGGGTTTTCCAGGGTAAAAAACCAGGGCAAAAAATCAGGGGCAATAACAACTGGCCCGGGCCGGTCGATAAGGCCGGGGACTTCGGCGGCGGAAATAAGCGGCCAGTATCACCATATAACCATTAAGTATCAGTAGCTTTAAGCGCCTGTGCTAATTTACGCGCCGCTGCCGGGAAGGTTCCCGGACTGGTCTTCCGGCAGACTAATAATAAGGTGACGGGTTTTACCCGAAATCTGCGGCGCATCACTGCACGGATGCGCCGTTCTACGTTTAATCGGGTCCGTTTGACAATATATCTTCAGGAAACACACTCATGGGTGCATTTAAAGAGCCACACGGTGGCGAACTCAAACAGCTGTATCTCGACGATGCGGCGATTGACCAGGCCAAACAGGAAGCCCTGGACTACAAGTCCTGGGACCTGACCGACCGGCAGCTTTGCGATATCGAGATGATCCTCAACGGTGCGTTCTCGCCCCTGGAAGGCTTCCTGACCAAAGCAGAGTACGATGGCGTACTCGACAACATGCGCCTGCCGAGCGGCGTGCTCTGGCCGATGCCCGTTACCCTCGACGTGAGCGAAGAATTCGCTGGCGACGCAAGTGAGGGCGAGAAGATCGCGCTGCGCGATCCGGAAGGCGTGCTGATCGCCGTCCTGGAAATTGCCGATATCTGGACCCCGGACAAGGCGAAGGAAGCGGGTGCAGTGTTCGGTTCCGAGGATGAGGCGCATCCGGCGGTGCATTACCTGAATAATATTGCCGGCCCGGTTTATATAGGCGGCAAACTGCAGGGGATCGAGCGGCCTACACACTATGATTTCAAACTGCTGCGGGATGATCCTGCGGATCTGCGGGCACGCTTTGAAAAACTTGGCTGGCGCCGGGTCGTCGCGTTCCAGACGCGCAATCCCCTGCATCGCGCCCATCAGGAACTGACTTTTCGGGCCGCGAAAGAGGCCGAGGCCAACCTGCTGATCCAGCCGGTTGTGGGTTTAACGAAGCCTGGTGATGTCGATCACTACACGCGCGTGCGTTGCTATGAAAAAGTGCTTGAGCAATATCCGGAGCAAACCACGACACTGAGCCTGCTCAATCTTGCTATGCGTATGGCCGGTCCGCGTGAAGCGCTCTGGCACGGCATTATCCGCAAGAACTACGGTTGCACACACCTGATTATTGGCCGCGATCATGCCGGCCCGGGTAATGATTCCAACGGCGATCCTTTCTACGGCCCCTACGATGCGCAGGAACTTTTCCAGCAGCACGAGGAAGAAGTCGGTATTTCGATGGTGCCGTTCAAAATGATGGTATATGCAGAGAACAAAGCGCAGTACATTCCGGCTGATGAGGCAGGGGATGATGACAAGGTGCTGAGTATTTCCGGTACCGAGTTCCGTCGTCGCCTGGAAGAAGGCCTCGAGATTCCGGACTGGTTCTCATATCCCAACGTAGTCGAGGAGTTGCGTAAATCGTATCCGCCACGTCACAAGCAGGGCTTTACCATATTCTTTACCGGCCTGTCCGGTTCGGGTAAATCGACTATTGCTAATGCATTGCTCGTAAAAATGCTTGAGGCGGGTGACCACAATGTCACTTTGCTGGATGGTGATCATGTCCGTCAGCACCTGTCGAGTGAGCTTGGGTTTTCGAAAGAACACCGCGATTTGAATATTCAGCGTATTGGCTATGTCGCGAGCGAGATCACGAAGCACGGTGGTATCGCGATATGTGCACCCATCGCACCGTATGCAGCGACGCGCAGAATCGTGCGTGACATGTGCGAAGCTGGCGGCGGTTTCATAGAAGTTCATGTTGCGACTACGCTGGAAACCTGCGAAGAGCGCGATCGCAAGGGCCTGTATGCGAAAGCCCGGGCCGGAATCATCAAGGAATTCACCGGTATCAGTGACCCTTATGAAGAGCCCGAGAATGCTGAAGTTATTATAAAAACGGAAGAGCTTACGCCGGATCTGGCTGCACAGCGCATCCTGGTCAAGCTGGAAAGTATGGGCTTCATACGCTAGGCTGGAACCCGTTAAAACGTAAGCGAGGCGCGGGGAACAAAGGTTCCCGGGTATGCCAGGCAAGCTCTATATAAAGACCTTCGGGTGCCAGATGAACGAGTACGATTCCGCCAGGATGGTGGATGTACTGCACGCGAGCCACGGTCTGATGCTTACCGAAGATCCTGCAGAGGCGGATGTACTCCTGCTGAATACCTGTTCAGTGCGCGAGAAAGCGCAGGAAAAAGTGTTCTCGCAACTCGGGCGCTGGAAACGGTGGAAGGCCGAACGTCCAGGCCTCGTGATCGGTGTCGGTGGCTGCGTGGCCAGCCAGGAAGGTGATGCCATTCTTGACCGCGCCCCGTATGTTGATCTTATTTTTGGGCCGCAGACACTGCATCGTTTGCCAGCCATGCTGGAAGAATGTCACGGCGATGGTGACGACAATAACAATAGCCATGCAGTTGTTGATGTAAGTTTTCCTACGATAGAGAAGTTCGATAACCTGCCACCACCGCGCAAGGAAGGCCCATCTGCCTTTGTTTCGGTAATGGAAGGGTGCAGTAAATACTGCAGCTACTGTGTGGTTCCCTATACTCGCGGTAAAGAAATAAGCCGGCCACTCGATGATGTGACCGCGGAGATTTTACAGCTTGCCCAGCAGGGTGTTCGGGAAGTAAACCTGCTCGGGCAGAACGTGAATGGTTACCGCGGCAAGACACATGATGGCATGTTGGCTGACCTGGCAACACTCATCCACCATGTGGCAGCGATCGATGCAATAGAGCGCATTCGTTATACAACCTCCCACCCGCTTAAATTTAATGACCGGCTGATTAAGGCTTTCGCAGATATTCCCAAACTGGCCGGCTATCTTCACCTCCCGGTACAAAGTGGTTCAGATCGTATACTGGCACTGATGAACCGCCGCTATACGACACAGGAATACAAACAGAAAATACATCGCCTGCGTGAGGTGCGACCCGATATCTGCCTGTCTACCGATATTATTGTCGGCTTCCCGGGCGAGACCGAGCAGGATTTCGAGGCCACCATGGAACTGGTTGAAAAAATCGGTTTCGATCAGTCCTTCAGCTTCATCTATAGTGCCAGGCCGGGGACGCCGGCTGCTTCGTTTCCGGACGATGTAAAGAAGGAAGAAAAACTGGCACGGCTCTCGCGGCTGCAGGCACTGATCAACGAACAGGCACAGGCAATCAGTGCATCGATGGTTGGTACCGTGCAGCGGGTGCTTGTGGAGCGGCCGTCGCTGAAAAATAACCGTGAAATGGCAGGCAAGACCGAAAATAACCGCTGGGTCAATTTCCAGGCCGATACGGAAGTCATCGGCCGCTTTGTCGATGTGGTCATTACCGAGGCGCTGCCCAATTCCCTGCGCGGACGATTGAATGTTGTGACCGAGGCAGCCTGAGAACGGAGTGAGGACGGACACTTTTAAGTCTTGAACGTTGCAATAGAAACCCGGGAATTCCTGCTGGAGCCCACAGACAATAATGTACTGGCGAACCTTTGCGGCCAGTTCGACGAACACCTTCGGCAAATCGAACAACGCCTGAATATAAGAATCAGCAACCGCGGTAACCATTTTCGTATTGTCGGGACCCATAATGCGTCTGCGGTGGGCGCGCAGGTCCTGCAAGACCTTTATGTGCTGGCAGGCAAAGAAAACCTCGACTTGCAGCGGGTACACATGTGTTTACAGGAAGCGGCTATGAACCAGGAAAGTGAATCCGATGCCCCGCCTCCGGCCGATGCGGCGGCGCCGGGTCCGGACGAAGAATCTGTCGATCAGCAAGCGGATAACACGGAACAGGTCATTGTCACCCGGCGGGTGAGGATAAAACCTCGCGGCAAGCATCAGCATAGCTATGTCGAACACCTGCGTAACAAGGAACTCGTGTTCGGTATAGGGCCGGCGGGTACCGGTAAAACCTTTCTTGCAGTGGCAAGCGCAGTGGAGGCGCTGGACCAGGAACGCGTACGGCGTATCGTCCTCGTGCGCCCGGCGGTCGAAGCGGGTGAGCGGCTCGGATTCCTGCCGGGGGATATGTCGCAGAAGGTTGACCCTTATCTGCGGCCGATGTACGACGCACTTTACGAAATGCTCGGCTTCGACCGGGTAGCCAGGCTGGTCGACAAGAATATCATCGAGGTTGCGCCGCTGGCTTTTATGCGCGGCAGGTCACTGAACGAGAGTTTCGTGATACTCGATGAAGCCCAGAATACGACGGTCGAGCAAATGAAAATGTTTCTGACCAGGATGGGATTCGGTTCATGCGCGTGCGTGACGGGGGATATTACCCAGATCGATTTGCCGCGCCACCAGACTTCCGGCCTGAAACATGTAATCGAGGTATTAGGCAATGTAGACGGTGTGGCCTTCGATTATTTCTCGCCTCGTGACGTCGTGCGCCATCCGCTTGTGCAGAGGATCGTCGAAGCATACGAGGGCTACGAAAATGATGCTCAGGAGTCCGGTGAAGATCAGTGAACGCGGAGCCTGTCAGGGTGAATTTACAGGTCGCAACCGATGCGCCGGGTCTGCCGGACGAAGCTGAGTTCGCTGCCTGGGTGAATGCAGCAGTGGTCGCGGGCGATACCGGGTCGCGGGCCAACGGCAGTGCCAGTTTGGTTACTATACGGGTAGTCGATGATCAGGAAAGCAGCGCCCTGAACGGGGATTTTCGTGACCAGCACAAGGCGACCAACGTTCTGGCCTTTTCCGCGGGTGCCGTGGTGCCGGACGAGGAACAAGGGGATGATAAAGAACTCGGCGATCTGGCCATCTGCTTCGACGTTGTCGTGAGCGAAGCCGTGGAACAGGCCAAACCCGTCGCGGCGCACATGGCGCATCTGACCGTACATGGTACGTTGCACCTGCTCGGTTACGACCACCAGAATGACGTGGATACGAAGATCATGGAAAGCCTGGAAACCCGGATAATGACGAAGCTCGGCTTTCCCGAGCCTTACGGTGACTTGTAGTGTGGCTGGACAGCCGGTTAAGACACAATGAATGACGAAGACTCTAAAGTAGACGAAAGCCTGATCCTGCGCGTAAAGCGAATGATCATAAGTGAACCGGACAGCCGCGACAGCCTGATCGAACTGCTCGATGAAAAGCGCTGGAAATCAGTGCTGGAGAAGCATGAACAGCGCATGCTCAAGGGGGTGTTGCAGGTTTCCCAGCAGCAGGTCAGGGAGGTCATGGTGCCCCGTTCGCAGATGGTTGTGCTTGAACGCGAAGCGCCCATGGAAGAGTTGCTGCAGGCGATCGTCAAATCCGGCCACTCACGGTTTCCGGTGATCGGTGAAGACCGCGACGAGGTTGTGGGCATATTGCTTGCCAAGGATGTGCTGCGGTTTTTCGTGGAATCTCCGGGCGAAACCCTGGACGTAACAGGTTTTCTGAGATCGGCCACTTTCATTCCCGAAAGCAAGCGTCTGGACACCCTGTTGCAGGAATTTCGCAGCGGCCGTAACCACATGGCCATAGTCGTTGACGAGTACGGCGGCACGTCCGGGCTGCTGACAATTGAAGATGTCCTCGAGGAAATCGTCGGTGAGATTGACGATGAACACGATCCGCAGGAAGCCGAGCATATACAGGAACAGGGTAGCCACTGGAATGTTATGGCCCTTACTCGTATAGACGAGTTCAATGAATACTTCTCGGCCGACCTGGACGATGACGATTATGAAACGGTTGGCGGCCTCGTAATGCGTGAGTTTGGCCGGCTGCCGAGACGGGGCGAAAGCGTTCGCCGCGGTGGTTTTGAATTCAAAGTAGCGCAGGCCGACCGGCGGCGTATTCACCGACTCGAAGTAACGCGCACGGAAGTTGCGGAAACATCGGAGTGAGCCGACTGCTCAGTTTCCTGCATGCCACACCGGGGAGGCGGAACCTGATCGTCCTCGGCCTGGGCGCCCTGCTGGTGCCCGCGTTTGCGCCTTTCGGTTTCGCATGGCTCGCACCGCTGGTCATCGGCATATTTATCCTGGCACTCGAAGGTATCGATGCGCGTGAGGCCGCCCGCACCGGTTTCATGTTTGGTTTCGGGTTGTTTGCCGCCGGCACATGGTGGCTCTATATCAGCCTGAACATACTGGGTGGCCTGTGGCCCCCGATCGCATTACTCATGATGTTTTGCCTGGCCGCAGTCATGGGTATCTTCCTTGCCCTGATGACCTGGGGGGTCAACCGGCTAATTCCCGAGGGGAATGCCGTGCGCAGGCTCATCGTGTTGCCGGCTGCCTGGACGGTGATCGAATGGCTGCGTGGCTGGATTTTTACCGGTTTTCCCTGGCTCAGCATCGGCTACAGTCAGACGGATACGCCGCTGGCTGCACTCGCGCCGCTGACGGGTGTATACGGCATTAGCTGGGCAACCCTGCTGTGCGGGGGCGTGCTGGCAAGTTTGGTTGTCGGAACCCGGCACGAACGCCGGGTGGCCCTTGTGGTCGCCGGCGTGCTGGCCGTCTTGCTTGCGGGCCTTGCATCGCTGACCTGGACCGAAAACTCTGGTCGCGACCTGCAGGTAAGACTGGTGCAGGGAGCCGTTTCCCAGGAACTCAAATGGGATGTAGCGCAGCGGCAGCCGACGCTCGATCTGTACCGCGAATTGAGCCTGACGGACGACGATCCGGATTTGATCATCTGGCCTGAAGCTGCGGTGCCGGCGCTGCCGTTCGAGGTGAGTGACTTCCTGCTGGAGATGAATGCGGAAGCAGTGTCCCGTGGAACCCAGTTACTGGTTGGCATACTTACCTACAACCTCGACCAGGGCCAGTTTCAGAATACGCTCTGGGCGATAGGTGCCGAAGGAGGGCGGTATCACAAACGTCACCTTGTTGCGTTCGGCGAATATTTTCCGTTGCCGGATTTTGCTCGCCGCTGGCTGCGAATCATGAACCTGCCGTCCGAAAATATTCTGCCGGGTGAGAATGATCAGCCGTTGTTAACGGCACAGGGTGTGCCGCTGGCCGCGACTATTTGTTACGAAATGGCGTTTGGTGCCGAGCAGCTGCACTTTTTCCCGGAAGCCGAACTGATGGTGAACGTAAGTAATGATGCCTGGTTCGGCGATTCAATCGCGCCCCATCAGCACTTGCAGATCGGCCGTATGCGGGCGATGGAAACCGGGCGCTACCTGTTGCGTGCGACCAACACAGGCATCACTGCGATTGTCGATCCGTTCGGCGAAGTGCAGCAGCGTCTGCCGCAGTTCGAGAAAGGCGTGCTAGATGCAGTAGTGCATCCTTATACGGGTGCAACTCCTTACGTGCGCGTCGGGAACTGGCTGGTGATATCGGCCATGTGCCTGCTGGTGGCGGGCGGTGCTCTGGTCAGCCGCCGACAGGGTGGCTGAGCTCACCTTATACATACCGGTCATGCGGTAGCGGGCGGCTCTGGTGTATCCTAGCCGGTCTGTTCGCTGCCGGAGATGCCGATTTGAGTACGGCCCCTTACAACCCCGCCGAAATCGAGGCCGAAGCTCAGGCTTTCTGGGACTCAAATAACAGCTTTAGTGCAACGGAGGACCCGTCACGGGAGAAATTCTATTGCCTGAGCATGTTTCCGTATCCCAGCGGCCGGCTGCATATGGGGCATGTCCGTAACTACACGATCGGCGATGTGGTTTCCCGTTACCAGCGCATGCTGGGGAAGAATGTATTGCAGCCCATGGGCTGGGATGCGTTTGGTTTGCCTGCAGAAGGGGCGGCCCTGAAGCATGGCTCGCCGCCGGCGAAATGGACCCGCGAAAATATCGACTACATGCGTGCCCAGCTCAAGAGCCTCGGCTTCGGTTACGACTGGGACCGTGAACTGGCGACCTGTGATGCCGATTATTATCGCTGGGAGCAGTGGTTCTTCACGCACCTCTTCGAAAAAGGCATCGCTTATAAAAAGGAAGCGGTCGTCAACTGGGACCCTGTCGACCAGACCGTTCTCGCCAATGAACAGGTTATAGATGGCAAAGGCTGGCGCTCGGGCGCCGAGGTCGAGCGCCGCGAGATTCCCCAGTGGTTCCTGCGCATAACCGACTATGCGGATGAACTGTTGTCCGGCCTGGACGATCTTGACTGGCCGGAACCCGTGAAGATCATGCAGCGCAACTGGATTGGCCGGTCCGAGGGCCTGGAGATGGACTTCGGCGTGCAGGGCTCGGACGAGGTGCTGCGTATCTATACGACCCGGCCCGATACCCTGCTGGGCGTCAGTTACATGGCGGTCGCGGCCGAGCATCCGCTCGCGGTCGAGGCCGGCAAAGGTGATCCGGAAATTCAGGCGTTCCTGGATGAATGCCAGCGTAGCGGCGTGTCCGAAGCGGTCGTCGAGACCATGGAAAAGAAGGGCATGCCCTTAGGGTTAAACGCGATCAACCCGGTCAGCGGCGAGGACATTCCGATCTGGGTCGCCAACTTCGTATTGATGAGTTATGGCACAGGTGCCGTGATGTCGGTGCCGGCACATGATCAGAGAGATTATGAATTTGCCCTGGCGTTCGGGCTGCCGATACGCCAGGTGATTGTGCCGGCCGGCGACAAAGCCGGGTGCGACCTGGACAAAGAGGCCTTCGTCGGGAAAGGTGTGCTGGTTAATTCCGGCAAGTACGACGGTCTGAGTTCGGCTGATGCATTTGCTGCCATTGCGGATGATATGGAAGCTGCCGGCAAGGGTCAGCGGCAGACCAATTACAGGCTGCGTGACTGGCTGGTCTCGCGGCAGCGTTACTGGGGCGCCCCGATACCGATGATCGATGCCGGTGACGGTCAGGTACCGGTTCCCGAGGGAGACCTTCCGGTTGTGTTGCCCGAAGACGTGACCCTCGACGGTGCGGGTTCACCACTGAAGGGTATACCCGCGTTCCTCGATACCACCGACCCGCAGACCGGTAAGGCGGCGCAGCGGGAAACCGATACCTTTGACACGTTCATGGAGTCGTCGTGGTATTACGCGCGCTTTTGCTGTCCGGACGCGAACCAGGCGATGCTGGATGAACGCAGCAACTACTGGCTGCCGGTAGACCTTTATATAGGTGGCATCGAACACGCCATCCTCCATCTCCTGTACGCGCGCTTCTATCACAAGCTGCTGCGTGACGAGGGGCTGGTGGAATGCGACGAACCGTTTCGCCGTCTGCTGACCCAGGGGATGGTACTGAAAGACGGTGCCAAGATGTCCAAGTCGCTGGGCAACACGGTCGATCCCGAGGGCCTGATCAATACTTACGGCGCCGACACGGTAAGGCTCTTTATGATGTTCGCTTCGCCGCCGGAGCAGTCGCTCGAATGGTCGGACGAGGGTGTGAAAGGGGGGTACCGCTTTCTGCGCCGCCTGTGGGAGCGTGTGCAGGCCCACCTGGACGGTGGTGATCCGCAGGGCGGGGAAGCCGATCCCGCTGGCCTTGATGCACGCCAGAAGGAGTTTCGTAAGCAGATTCACGATACGGTCGCAAAGGTCAGTGACGATATCGGCAGGCGCTACACCTTTAACACGGCCATTGCCGCGATGATGGAACTGGTTAACGCGGTTGCCCGCTTTGATGTAAACGATGCGAATGACCGTTTGCTGGTGCAGGAGGCGCTGGATCGTATTGTGCTGATGCTGGCGCCGATCGTGCCGCACATCTGTCACTATCTTTGGCTGGCTTTGGGCCATGCGGATGCGGTCATCGACGCCGCATGGCCTGTCGCGGACGAGAAGGCCCGCCAGTCAGACAGCATAACGCTGGTCGTGCAGGTCAACGGCAAACTGCGGGCCCGCATCAGTGTGCCGGCCGACGCATCGAAAGATGCTGCCGAGGAAGCGGCGCTGACGGACGATAATGTACAACGGTTTATTGAAGGTAAGGCGATCCGCAAGGTCATCGTCGTGCCGGGGAAGCTTATTAATGTCGTGGTTTAAGGTTTTGGGTACAGGCTACCCGGGGAAGGTCCTGGTGCTGGTGGTTGCCGCGTTGATAACTGCCTGCGGTTTCCGGTTGCGCGGGACCGAAGGTTTTTCCGACAGTATGGCAACCACCTATATCGATGCCGAGGACCGATATACCAGGTTCTACCGTGAGTTGGTGTCCACGCTGAGCGGGGGCGGCGTCGAGGTGGTCGATTCTGTCGTCGATGCGTCAGCCATCATCCGGATTTCGAAAGACTCGTCCGGCCAGGATGTCCTGACCGTTTCCGCGCGCAACGTGCCAACCGAGTACAACGTTTTTTACGTCGTGGAGTATTCGGTCTGGATAGACGGGCAGGAAGTGTTGCCCGAGCATTCCGTTGCCCTGAGCCAGGACTACACCTATGACACGACCCTGGTGCTCGGCAAAAACCGTGAAAGCGAGGCTATCCTCGAATCGATCGTGGGCGATGTCGTGCGCCAGGTTAGCCAGGAACTGTCAAGGCTCTGACAAGCCGGCTTTGTCGCATGCTTAAAATCTTTTATCGATACCTTTTGTACGGGACGGCAGTTACGGCCGGTACCGTCATCCTGATGGTATTGTCTGTGCGCATGCCGGACGGACTGCTGCTCGAAGAACCTGTGCCGGGCATGGGACTTCCAACCAGCGAGTTTTCGCCGGTGGAGCTTTTGCAGAATATGCTGCTTATTTTCTGTGCAGGCAGTTTCTGCTGGATCGCCGCCCGTGACCGGCTGCGCAGGCCGATGGCGGTCGGTTTTATCGCGCTCTTCCTCGTCATCCTGATCAGAGAACTGGATTTTTTTCTCGATTACTATCTCGTCGATAATCTCTGGCAGGTATTGTGCGCGCTGCTGGTATCGGTATCCTTTGTGTACATCGTCAGAAATCGGAGACGGTATGTGCATGGCTGGCGGCGCTCATGGCCGTCCGCGGGGCTGGCGTTGATCATCGGCGGTTTCATTTTGCTGATTCCCTTTGCTCAGCTACTCGGCCACGAGGCGTTCTGGCAAGCGCTGATGCAGGAATCCTACGTGCGCGTCGTCAAGGTGGCGGCCGAAG
This sequence comes from Gammaproteobacteria bacterium, assembly GCA_030746435.1. Classification (GTDB taxonomy): domain Bacteria; phylum Pseudomonadota; class Gammaproteobacteria; order Steroidobacterales. The sequence continues at coordinate 12,476 of JASLMV010000010.1, forward strand.
AATTACTGGAGCTCGGCGCCTATACGATTATTACTCTTGGGTCGATCGAGTTCCTCTACGCATGGTCGCGTTTGCCGCGCACCCGGAACCTCGACGCGCGTCCGCGTCGCCGCGGTCGTTAGAGCTTGGTAGGGTTCGGTACGCCCGGATAGACTTCTTCGGGATCGAATACCTTTTCGTGCTCGGTAAACTCGAGTTCGAGCGGCGCATCGGCACTCAGCCCCGGGCCTGACGGTACCTTGCGGTAGAAACAGGAACGGTAGCCGACATGGCAGCTCGCGCCGCCGATGACCTCGACACGGAGCCACACGCAGTCCTGATCGTCATCGATCCGCAACTCACGAATCTTCTGCACGAGGCCACTGGTCGCGCCCTTGTGCCATATGGCCTGCCGGCTGCGGCTGAAATAGTGGGCTTCGCCCGTGTCGATCGTCAGCGCCAGTGCCTCGGGATTCATATAGCCGTGCATGAGCAACTCGCCCGACTCTATATCGGTCGTTACGGCCGGGATGAGGCCATGGGCATCGAATTTTGGCGCGAGTTCGTGGCCTTCTTCTACCTGTTCAACCGACTTTCGCGCTCCGAAAATCTTGTCTGGATCCACCTTGCTGCTAACTCCGCTTCTCTATGCCGGACCTTCTCGGGCCCGCGTTCAAACTTGGTATTATACCGGGCTCATTTATCCAGAAGTGCCTCATGAGCCTTATCCTTTACAACACCCTGTCGCGCGAGAAGGAAGAATTCGTGCCCGGCCAGCCGGGCAAGGTCTCTGTGTACGTGTGCGGGCCCACCGTTTACAACCGTCCGCATATAGGCAATGCGCGGCCGGCCGTGGTATTCGACGTGCTGGTGCGCTTCCTGCGTACTCGCTTTGATGTCATCTATGTCCGCAACATCACCGACATAGATGACAAGATCAATGCGGCTGCTGAAGAAAGCGGGGAAAGTATTGAGGTCATCGCCGCGCGCCATGCGGCAGACTATCATGCTGATATGGAAGCCCTGGGCGTGCTCTCACCCGATGTCGAGCCATACGCGACCCACCACCTTGCCGAGATGATCAGGATGATCGAGGGCCTGATCGAAGGCGGGCATGCTTACGAAGCTGAGGGTCACGTGCTGTTTCGGGTCGGCTCGTTCAGCGATTACGGTATGTTGTCGCGGCGCGACCGTCGCCAGTTACTGGATGGCGCGAGGGTGGAGGTAGCCCCTTATAAGGAAGACCCGGGTGATTTTATTTTGTGGAAACCATCGACACCCGAACAACCGGGGTGGGAGAGTCCCTGGGGCCGTGGCCGCCCCGGCTGGCATATTGAGTGTTCCGCAATGGCGGCCACGCACCTTGGGCGCACCATCGATATACACGGCGGCGGTAATGATCTGATTTTTCCCCACCACGAGAATGAAATTGCGCAGAGTACCTGCGCACATGGCGGTGATCTGTTCAGCCGCTACTGGTTGCATAACGGTTTCGTCAACGTCGACCACACCAAAATGTCCAAGTCGCTCGGCAATATCGTGCTGGTTCATGATCTCCTTGACGACGCGCCAGGCGAAGTAGTGCGGCTGGCGCTCCTGAACGCGCATTATCGGCAACCGCTCGACTGGTCGGCCGACCTGATGCTGGAGTCCCGCCGCAAACTCGATCGCCTGTACAACGCCCTGCGCAATGTGTCCGGGTGGGAGCAGGACTGGCAGGATGCAGAGCCCGCCGCCGGGTTTATGGCCGCGCTCGAAGATGACCTCAACACGCCGCGTGCACTCGCGGCGCTATTCTCACAGGCGCGTGAAATCAATCGTCTGGGCGAGGCGCCCGAGGCAGTTGAACTCGCGCGGCAACTGCGGGCAAGCGGTGAAATGCTGGGTCTCCTTGGCCAGGATCCGGCCAGGTGGTTTGTACAGGGTATAGGCGGTGCCGCTGAAGCCGACGAGATCGAAGCGTTGCTTGCCAAACGCGCCGCTGCTCGTGAGGTGGGTGATTTTTCTGAAGCCGACAGAATCCGTGGCAAGCTGACCGAAATGGGTATCGTAATCGAGGATGGTCCTGACGGCACCCGCTGGCGACGTGTCGGTTCCTGATATGGATGAACCGGTGTCAGGAATAGATGCAGCGCAGGCTGAACTGATCGATGAGTTCCAGCTCTTCGATAACTGGCTGGATCGTTACCAGTACCTGATAGACCTGGGCCGCAAGTTGCCCGAGTTTCCCGAGCAGTTGAAAAACGAGGACTGTCGGTTGCATGGATGTCAGTCGCAGGTCTGGTTGCGGGCGGAAACGGATAATGACCGGCTGGTCTTTCAGGCGATCAGCGATTCGGCGATTGTCTCGGGGCTGATCGCCGTGCTGATGCGCGTCTACAGTGGCCGCACACCACGCGAAATACTCGACACGCACCCGGATTTTATCGATGCGATCGGCTTGCATGAGCACCTGAGTCCGACACGCAGCAACGGACTGCACGCCATGATTGATGCCATCAAGGGGCACGCGGCCAGGTGCGCTGGCTGATCCGGCTGTACCGTCGCTACCTGTCGCCGTTTTTTGCGCCGGCGTGTCGCTTTCAGCCTACCTGTTCCGCCTACGCCGACGAGGCGATCGAACGCTACGGCAACCTGCGTGGCGGGTGGCTGGCGTTCCGGCGAATACTGCGCTGCCAGCCGCTCGGGCCCTGCGGCTACGATCCCGTGCCCGAGGAATTCAGCTGGTGGGGCCGCGGTGTCGATGCCGCGCGCGATGGTGAAGACAACCACTGAGCGGCCTGCAGCCGGTCAGGCAGGTTGCCGCGACTCATGTAGAATGAAGACCTGTAAGCGGTTACAACTTATCCGCCGGACCAATGAATGGATAGCAGGTTACTCGAGATTCTTTGTTGCCCCATCACCCGCCGTTCCCTGAACCGGCTGGGCCAGGACGATCTGGAGCAGGTCAATAACGCAATCCGGCAGGGCGATATCCGTAACCATGGCGGCGCCGAATTAACCGAACCACTCAGTGAAGCGCTGGTGACCGAAGACGGTGACCTCGTTTATCCCGTGAAAGACGGTATACCGGTGTTGCTGGAGGAAGAGTGCATCAACTGGGCGGCATTTAATGTGAGGTGATACGGTTTTGAGACGGGGGAACATGGCGATAACAAGGGAGTGCGACAGCCGCACGTGAAAATTACAGCCGATAAGATAACCTCACAACTTTCCAAAGGCCTGTCACCGGTCTGGTTTATTTCAGGCGACCAACCCCTGCTAGTTGGCGAAGCTGTAGACGCTGTTCGCGCCGGCGCGCGTGCAGAAGGATTCGATGAGCGCGAATCCCATGTTGCCGATGCTCGATTTAACTGGGATAAATTACTGGGCGGGCTCGATAACCTGTCGTTATTTGCAAACCGCAAAATTGTCGAAGTGCAGCTTGCAACCGGTAAACCCGGCCGTGAAGGGGGCGCTGCAATCGTCGAACTGGCAGCAAACCCGCCACCCGATACCCTGTTCATCATCAGTTCGCCCAAACTCGATTCGTCGACCGCGAAGACAAAATGGGCAAAGACGCTCGCCAGTGACGGAGTGTATGTCGAGGTACGTTCACCCAAACCCGGGCAGCTACCGGGCTGGCTCCGGGGCCGGCTGCGCGATGCCGGGCTGGAGTGCGATAACGAAGCGCTGGAACTGCTTGCCCAGCGTGTAGAGGGCAACCTGCTCGCGGCACAGCAGGAAATCAACAAGCTGGTCTTGCTGGCAGAGGGTCAGCGGGTCACGGCTGAAGTCGTGCAGCGTAGCGTTGCAGACGGCAGTCGCTATGACGTTTTCCAGCTTGCCGATGCGGCGATTGGCCAGGATGTGACCAGGGCGGTGAGGATTCTTTACGGACTGCGCAGCGAAGGCGTGGCGCCGGAGCTGACACTCTGGGCACTGGCGCGCGAGACGAATACACTGGTATCGCTCTGGGCATGCGTCGAACAGGGCACACCACCGGGCCGTGCCATGAGTGAGGCGCGGGTCTGGTCGAGTAAGCAGCCCATGTTGTCGCGGGCACTCAAGAATCATGACCAGGGCAGCATACGCAAGCTGGCCGCCAAGGCGAGTCTGACCGACCGCATTATCAAGGGCGCGAGTCCCGGGCTGCCCTGGAATGCATTGCTGGAACTGGTGTTGCTCATCGCGCGGCCGCAACATCCTGTGCTGGCCGGATACGAGGCATGACGGTCGGACAGGGTCCCCTGGCAATTCTGGGTAGCGCCTTCGACCCCGTGCACTACGGTCATCTGCGCACGGCATTCGAGCTGCACGAAGCCCTGCAACTGGACGAAGTGTTGTTCGTACCCTCCGGAATTCCGCCCCGGCGAGAGTCGCACGTAGCAAGCGGCGAGATTCGCCTGCGCATGCTGGAAGTCGCAATTGAAGGACTGGAGTGGGGCAGCGTCGATCAGCGCGAACTCAGGCGCGAAGGACCGTCGTATTCGGTACTTACGCTGGGCGAGTTGCGGCAAACACACGGCGACCGGAGTATCAGTATGATTATCGGGATGGACGCCTTTCTGGGGTTGCCGGGCTGGCACCGCTGGGAAGAGTTGTGCGACCTTGCACACCTGGTCGTAGTACACCGGCCGGGCTGGTCGGGGCCGGAAGACGGAGTACTTGCCGAACTATTGCAGGCCCGCCATACACGCGACATGCAGGCGTTGCACTCAAGCCCCGCAGGACACATCTTCGTTCACGAAGTTACCCAACTCGAAATCTCTTCGAGCGCAATTCGCACCGGCATACGTGCGGGCATCGGGCCGCGTTACCTCGTGCCAGACGGCGTGTGCAACATCATTCAGCAAACGGGCTGCTACGGCGGCCCGTAGGAAAACTTATACAAAAGGAGACCAACCCATATGCAAAGTGAGGCGTTGTTGAAACTGGCTCAGTCGTCACTGGAAGACCTGAAGGCACGGGACATCCGGGTACTGGATGTGCGTACCCTGACGACCGTGACCGATTACCTGCTTATCGCGAGCGGCACATCGGACCGCCATGTTAAATCCATGGCAGACCAGTTGATAGAAAACGCCAAGTTCGCGGGACAGCCGCCGCTGGGTATCGAGGGACAGGAAGCCGGCGAATGGGTGCTCATCGACCTTGCGGACATAGTCGTACATGTCATGCAGCCGCGGACCCGTGAATTCTACAAACTTGAAGATCTTTGGGCGGTCGGCTCGGGTGTGGCGGCCGAGTCTTCCGGTACCCGCGTTCCCTGACTTTTGACCCGGGCGCCATGCAGCTTACCGCCCTTGTGATCGGCACCCGCATGCCTTCCTGGGTCGAGGAAGGCGTTGCGACCTACACGAAGCGGCTGCCAAGGCATATAGCGCTAAGTTTCAGGGAACTGCCGGCCGCGCAACGCTCATCAGGATCTGATGTATCGAAGCAGAAGGCGCTGGAGGGCGAGCGGCTGCTGAAAGCGCTGCCCGAACCCGCGTATTGTGTCGCCCTGGACGAGCACGGTAAGTCCTGCACATCGGTCGCGCTTGCGGGGCAGCTGGAAGACTGGCTGGCCAGCCATTCACAGGTGGCTTTTATGATCGGTGGCGCCGATGGTCTTGCCGAGCCCTGCATGGAACGCGCGGATCGTATTTGGTCACTGTCCCCACTCACGCTCCCGCACGCGCTCGTCAGGGTGTTGCTGGCCGAGCAGATCTACCGTGCCTGGACCGTACTCCAGGGACATCCCTACCACCGCGACTAATGGCCGGTAACGCAGACCAAATGCCTGAACTGCTACTCGCGTCGGCCTCGCCACGGCGGCGGGAATTACTCACGCAGCTTGGTGTCCAATTCACTGTTGTGCCTGCGAATATTGATGAGAGCATTTTGCCGGGCGAACTGCCCGAGTCGTATGTCAGGCGTATGGCCGCCGGCAAGGCAGAGGCCGGCCGGCGAAGTGCCGGTGGCCGGCCTGCACTGGGCGCCGACACCGCGGTGATTATCGACGATCGCATCCTCGGCAAGCCGCGCGACCGTGCAGATGCGCTCGACATGCTTGAGCTATTGGCAGGCCGGACCCACCAGGTCATTAGTGGGGTCGCGGTTGCGGACGGCACGCAAGTCCTGGAACGGCTGAGTACAACCAAAGTCAGTTTCGGCCCGATATCGGCCGCGGAGCGGGAAGCTTACTGGGCAACCGGTGAGCCCCGGGACAAGGCGGGTGCCTATGCCATCCAGGGCTACGGGGCTGTATTTGTCAGGCATATAAATGGAAGCTATACGGGGGTTGTCGGGCTGCCTCTTTATGAAACGGCAGAATTGTTACGATGCATAGGGCTCAATCCGGGCTCCGGCCCGGCGGATTCGTAACCTGACAGGACACAACCGGGTTCCCGTGCGGCGCACCCAGGGCATTCATGAAGGAAGAAATACTTATAAACGTGACGCCACGAGAGGTGCGGGCCGCCGTCCTGAATGACGGGGTGTTGCAGGAACTTCTGGTCGAGCGCGTTTCCCGTACCGGCCTCGTCGGCAATATCTACAAGGGCCGTGTATCCCGGGTGCTGCCCGGCATGCAGGCGGCTTTCGTAGATGTCGGTCTGCAGCGCACGGCTTTTCTCCACGCCTCGGATATCCACAAACCGGGGTCGGAGGAAGCAGCGGAAGACCATAACTCTGTCGACATCCGCCAGCTCGTGCGGGAAGGCGATGAGTTGCTGGTGCAGATCCTGAAGGAGCCGCTGGGAGACAAGGGTGCGCGGCTCAGCACCTTTGTCACGATCCCGTCGCGGTACCTCGTCATGATGCCCGACCGGCCCGGTGTGGGCGTGTCGGCTCGAATCGATGACGAATGCGAACGCGAACGCCTGCGCAGTGAATTGGAAGCGCTGCTTCCCGAAAATGCGACGCACGGCTTTATCGTGCGCACAGCGTCCGAAGGTGAGGATGCGGATGCACTGCTTGCAGATATGCAGTTTCTTGACAAACTCTGGCGTGTTATCCGGGAAAAGGCGCAGGCCGAACCCGGGGTGAGGCTGGTGCATGCAGACCTGCCGCTGGCGGTAAGGGTTATCAGGGACCTTGCACATCACCAGGTAGAGCGTGTGCGTGTCGATTCCGAAGAGTGCCTGCAGAGCATGCTGGATTTCGCCCGTACCTTTATGCCTGAGCTGCCAGCGGCTATCGAGCTTTATACAGGGCAGCGGCCTATCTTCGACCTGTATGCCATTGATGACGAAATCGATCAGGCACTGGACTGTAACGTCCGGCTCAAGTCAGGTGGCTACCTGATCATCGAACAGACCGAGGCCATGACGACAATCGACGTCAATACGGGTGGTTACATCGGCCGCAGTAACCTCGAAGAAACTATATTCCGGACCAACCTCGAAGCTGCAGCAACCATTGCACGGCAACTTCGGGTCAGGAACCTGGGTGGGATAATTATCATAGACTTTATCGATATGCAGACCGACACTCACAGGCGGCAAGTCCTCGAAGCGCTCGAACTGGCGCTGGCCGCGGATCATGCCCGCAACCAGATCTGCCATATTTCGCCACTGGGACTTGTAGAGATGACGCGCAAGCGTGCCCGCGAAAGCCTGGAGCATGTTCTGTGCGAGGCTTGCCCGACCTGTAACGGACGCGGGCATATAAAGACGCCGGAAAGCATTTGCTACGAAATTTTTCGCGAGATACTTCGCCAACACCGCCAGTTTCCCCTGGGAGAACTCGTTATCCTTGCCCACGAGGAAGTGGTGGAGCTGCTGCTGGATGAAGAATCGGACACACTGGCGGAACTCGAAGAACTCACGGGCAGGCCGTTACGCCTGCAGGCGCAGGCTATGAGTGCCCAGGACTCCTTTGACGTGGTGCCCATGTAGCGATGAATTCGGGTTTGTGTACATGACTGCATTGCTGAGCAAACTGAGCCGCTGGATTTTGCAGATCGTAGCCGGTCTGGTCATCGTTCTGGCATTGCTGGTCGGGGTGGTGCGGCTGTTGTTGCCGGAGGCCGCGGACTTTACCGATGACATCAAGGCGGAAGTTCGCGACCGCTCGGGCTACCAGGTCGACTTCGGGCATATCAGCGCCGGCATTTCCATTTACGGGCCTGAACTCCGTTTATCGCAAACGACTATAAAGCTGCCGGACGGACAGCAGGTTGCAGTCGCGGAGGAGGCAGCCGTCAGTCTTGACCTGTTTGCCCTGCTGAGTACCGGCAAGCTTGCGCCCGGCAGAGTTTACGTGGAAGGTATAAGCGTCGATGTACAAATCGATACCGAGGGTGTGTTGCTGCTACAGGGCCGCCCTCTAAGCGACTATGTACCGGGCGACAGTGAAACCGAGTTCGATCCGGACAAACTTCCGGAAGGCTTGCTGCAACTGACGGACGTTGCGTTCAGCTTCCAGGACAGGAAGCGCGACCGGCCACAGATTACCGGCCAGCTGAAGAGTTTCAGCCTGGAACTTGATAACGGCCGGCTGAACCTTGCAGGCGAGGTGGAACCGGGCGGCGATCTCGGCGACTGGCTCGAACTCGAGGGCGAAATACCGCTTGCGCTGTTGCTTGACCCCGACGAGATGGACCGCGAAACTCCGTGGGAACTCAGACTGCGCGCGGATGATTTCCGGCTGGACCCGTGGTTGCGGCTGGCCGATCTCAGCGATATCCCGGTTATCGACAGTGAGGGTTCGGTAGATGCAGCGGTCGAGTTTCGGGGGCTCGTACCCATCGGGCTGGCCGCGGAACTGGACATCGAGCGGCTGCAACTGGCGCAGCCCCAGGGGCCGCCGACCACTATAGATATATTTGAAGGCCGGTTGGCCTGGCGGAAAACCGAGGGGGGCTGGGACGCGAACGGTGAGCGGCTGGTGATCGGGCGGTTGGGCCGCATCTGGCCATCCAGTAGTTTTACCTTCCGTTACCTGCAGGAACCCGACGAATCCGCCCAGTCGGTCAGGTTCAGCGCGCTGTTTTTGCGCCTGGAAGACCTGATGCCTTTCGTTCAGGCCGTCGCGTCGGAGCAGTTAATCGATGCGGGCGTGGAGGGTAGTTTCAGTGGCGATGTTGAAAAGCTGCGCCTGAATCTTTCGCTGGTTGACAAAAAACCCGGCAATTTCGATCTGGCGCTTAGTTTCAGCAAGCTCGGTTACAAAACGCCCGGCCCGGAGTTCGACCTCAGTGGATTCACGGGCAGTGTGCAGGCAGACCAGGACGGCGGCAACCTGAAAGTCGAATCGCGCAAGGCGAGGTTCGGTGTGGCAAAACTGTTCAGGCATGTGCTGGATATTGACAGCCTCGACGGCCTGGCCATCTGGCGCGTAACGCCGGACGGCTATCGCGTGCTCGCAGACGGCGTGCAGGTTGAAACGCCCGTCGGTGTGGGACAGGCTTCGTTCGAACTCAACATCGATCCGGAATTTAAAACACCGCTCCTGGATATTAGCGGTACCGGTCGAATCGACGATGCGGCCGCAGGCAAGGTTTATCTGCCCAACGTACTGCCCGATAAGGTTACCGAGTGGCTGGAGGAAGGCATCATTGGCGGCCGGGTCCCGCACGCCGAATTCAAAATTGACGGACCTCTCCTCGATTTTCCTTTCGATAAGAATCAGGGTGTTTTTTATCTCGAGGGGGAATTTGAAGATGCTGTGCTCGACTATGCGCCGGGGTGGCCGGTGTTGAGGGACGCGAGTGGGGCGCTCGTGTTCGACGGGGTGTCGATGCACAGCAGCCGCAACAGGCTCAACCTCGCGGGGATACGCCTGGAGAATGTTACCGCGCACATAGAAGACTTGAGAGACGGTATCGTAGAACTCGAGGGTGGCGGCAGAAGCGATGCTGACAAGTTACTGCGTTTCCTGCAGCAAACACCCGCCGGTAAAAATATGGGGCCGGTATTCGCCAGGGTCCGGGCTGAAGGCCCTGCCGAGGCAAGTGTAAAACTGATTCTGCCTGTCCTGGATATAGACCAGTGGCAACTCGATGGTGAGGTAACAATTTCGGATGCCTCGGGGTGGCTTGACGGAATAGATCCCCGCTTCACGGATCTCAATGGCACCGGCCGCGTGCACAATACGGACGTAACCGCCAGTGGCGTCACCGGCAAGCTGCTGGACGAAGCCTTGCAAATTGATGTTTTGCCCACGGGCGACCCGGCTGCGGCCTACAGTCACCGGGTAACAGTGTCCGGCAATCTGCAGGTGGACAAGGCCGAGGAAGCGCTCCACTTACCCGAGACCCCGTTTTTCACGGGGAAAACGCCCGCAAAAGTTACTGCCTTGTTTCCGGTGCCCAATAACCCGGATACCGAGTTTCGTCTGCTGTTCGAGTCCAGGCTGGAGGGCGTGACTAGCCTGCTGCCGGCCCCTGTCGACAAGGCGGCGGCTGAGCGGGAGGCGGTGCAACTCAAGATTCGGTTTCCGGAGACCGGCGTTATAGACCTGAACGGAGCGCTCGAGCGCGGTATCGGCTTCGCATTAAGGATGCGGGAAGATGAGGATGGCTGGCAGATAGACCGCAGCCATTTCCGGGGCAGGGGCGAACTGCCGGAATTGCCGGACCGACCCGGCACACGTTTAAGTGGCTACGTCGACAGTGTCGACATTGCAGAATGGGTAGCAGCGTTTTCGGGCGAAGTCGTCCAGTCCCGCGGAAGGGATAAAGGTGAGCCGCAGATATGGCAGCATTACTTCAGCCAGGCTGATGTGCAAATCGGCGAACTGTACGCGCTTAATCATCGCTTTGTGGATGTCGACGCGCGCGTCGACTTCAACGAGCGTTCCTGGGATATCTATGTTGCGGGGCCGTGGCTCGAGGGACTTGTAGAGCTGCCCTACGATTTTACCGGTTCTCTGCCGGCGGAACTTGCGCTGGAGCGTGCGTTACTGATCGAGCCCGTGGAAGAAGAAGGTTCCGAGGACGAAGAAGCGGATTACGCGGTTGATCCGCGTGAACTGCCGGCGATACGGGGGAGTATCGATGATTTCGCAATTGGCAACCTGCGCCTGGGCAAACTCGAACTGGATGTGCGTCGCAACCAGGATGGCCTGCGCTCAACCCTGCTGAATACCAACGCATCCAGTTTCTCCACCGAAATGTCGGCGGACTGGACGGTAGTAGACAAGGCCCAACGCAGCCGTCTGCATGTGGAGCTGGTCAGCACTGACATGGCGGATACCCTGCAGAAGCTTGGTTACACGCCGCTCATCAGTGCAGAATCGGCAAAGGTCGTTGCCGACTTCCTCTGGGAAGGCGGGCCCGGACTGGGCATCGTTTACGAGTCCACCGGAGAGCTCGAGCTCGAAGTCAAAGACGGGGTCGTCAATGAGGTCGACCCGGCCGGTGGCAGAATACTCGGGTTGTTGAGTGTCGCGGCCCTGCCGCGCAGGCTTGCACTGGATTTCAGCGAATTGACCGCTGACGGCCTGAAGTTCAACCGCATACAGGGCAAGTTCCGGATGGACTTCGGCGACGCCTGGACCTGTAACCTGGGCCTTGAAGGACCGGTGGCCGACATGGGTATTGTGGGCCGTACAGGTGCGGCCGCGCAGGATTACGACCAGGTCGCGGTGGTAAAACCACATGTGTCGCAAATTATGCCGGCCGCGGGCTATATGTTCGGCGGTCCGGCCGTCGGGGGGCCCCTCTTGCTGATTACCCAGTTTTTCAAGAAACCGCTGAGCGGTATCGGCGAAAACTATTACAAGATTTCGGGTAGTTGGGATGAGCCTGTCATCAACCAGGTAGAACGTTCCGAGCTGGATACGACGGCATACGCGGACTGCGAAGATCAGTTGCCGACGCTTTCACCTGAAGAAATCGAGGCGATTAAAGGCCTGATTACAGGGGAGCCCGAAGTCGCCGAAGAGATTGATTCCGAATCGCCGGGCAACGAAGGAAGCTGATGCGGCTGGCCGCACTACAGCTTAATTCGAGCGCTGACGTTCAGGACAACCTTGTGCAGGCGGGGGAGCAACTCACCCGCGTAGCAGCAGACGGTGCGCAACTGGTCGTGCTGCCCGAAAATTTTGCACTCATGTCCGAGACCCGCGCGGACCGGCATGCCCTGACCGAAGCTGACGGCGATGGTCCGTTGCAGGCCTTTCTAGGCGCACACGCCCGGGAACTGGGCCTGTGGATAGTCGGGGGTACCCTGCCGATCCGCAGCAATGATCCGGAACGGCCATTTTCTGCATGTTGTGTTTATAACGACAGTGGCGAGCGCGTCGCACGCTACGACAAAATTCACTTGTTTGACGTGCAGGTACCGGATGCCGAAAAGCATGACAAAAACTCCATTGCCGAGGTTTACAAAGAATCGTCATTTACGTCGCATGGTTCTGAACCCTGTGTCGTTAACACACCCTGGGGCAATCTCGGCGTGGCCGTGTGCTATGATCTTCGCTTCCCGGAACTGTTCCGACAAATGCTTTCGAGCGGTTTTGAACTGCTCGCGGTACCGGCCGCGTTCACGGTCGCAACGGGCAGCGCACATTGGGAATTGCTGTTGCGGGCCCGGGCTGCAGAAAACCTTAGCTATGTAATTGCGGCTGCGCAGGTTGGCGTGCACCCGGGGGGGCGGCATACCTGGGGTCATACAATGATCGTGAGCCCCTGGGGCGAGGTCCTTGCCGATGCAGGCAGCGAACCGGGCGTTGTGCTGGCCGACTTTGACAGGGCCGAGCTAAGCAGGCTGCGGCAGGAATTTCCGGTGCTGCAGCACAAACGAACAGGACAAACAGACACGGAGTAGGCATGACAGGTTCTGCGACAGACAATCCCATAGAACTTGCACGAAGTTTCCTGCTTGCGCCGACTGGTGTGGAAGATCGCCATCTGGACGATGCGCTGGGGAAAATGCTGACCGGCGGCGTCGACTCTGCGGATATTTATTTCCAGTTCGTGCGTCACGAAGCCTGGTCGCTTGAAGACAGCATGGTCAAAGAGGGTAGCCACAGTATCGATCAGGGCGTGGGCGTGCGGGCCATCGCCGGAGAGAAAACCGGTTTTGCCTATTCTGATGAACTGGTAGTCCCTGCCCTGATGTCCGCCGCAGAAGCCGCGGGCGCTATCGCGCGGCAGGGCAAGTCGGGCCGGTTGCAGTCGTGGGAGGCCCGGCCGGGGCACCGGCTTTACCCGGCGATCGATCCCCTGAGCACGATCAGTGACGAGGCCAAGGTGGAACTGCTCCAGGCTATCGACCGTGAAACCCGTGCCATAGATCCACGTGTAAAACAGGTGATAGCCGCTCTGGCCGCGGCGCATGAAGTCGTCCTGGTATGCGCAAGTGACGGTGTACTTGCTGCAGATATTCGCCCGCTGATCCGGTGCAATGTTTCGGTGATCGTGGAATCCGGCGGCCGGCGTGAACAGGGCTTCAGTGGCGGCGGCGGTCGCCATAGTTACGAGTACTTCCTGGAAGAAGACCATGCACTTGAATACGGCCGCGAAGCAGTCCGCCAGGCGCTGGTGAACCTCGAAGCCATTGCCGCCCCGGCAGGCGAAATGCCGGTCGTGCTCGGCCCGGGCTGGCCGGGCGTGCTGCTGCATGAGGCCATAGGCCATGGACTCGAGGGTGACTTTAACCGTAAAGGCACATCCGTTTTCGCGGGCCGCATTGGCGAAAAAGTGGCCACCGAATTTTGCACGGTTGTCGACGACGGCATGATGGAAGGGCGCCGCGGTTCGCTCAACGTCGATGATGAAGGTACGCAGACGGCCCAGACAACGCTTATCGAAAACGGCCGGCTGACCGCCTATATGCAGGACAAGCTGAACGCGCGCCTGATGGGTATGGAGCCCACCGGTAACGGCCGGCGCCAGTCATTTGCGCACCTTCCCCTGCCGCGTATGACGAACACTTACATGTTGCCCGGTCCACATGATCCGGAAGAAATAATTGCGTCGGTAGACAAGGGTATTTACGCACGCAACTTCGCCGGGGGGCAGGTAGACATTACTTCGGGCAAGTTCGTATTTTCCACGAGCGAGACCTACCTGATCGAGGACGGTCGCATCGGTAAGCCACTTAAAGACGCCACCCTGATCGGTGACGGCCCGTCCGTGCTGACGCAGGTCTCGATGGTGGGCAACGATCTTGCGCTGGACGCTGGTATCGGTGTCTGCGGCAAAGAAGGCCAGTCGGTTCCGGTTGGTGTCGGCCAGCCGACCTTGCGTGTCGACCGGCTTACCGTCGGCGGTGTCGCGGCCTAAAGACACCGTTCCATTACGCGTTTTGTAAAGCGGACACTTGACCCGAAGGGCCATGTGATGGGATAAACAAGCCGACATGCGTATCTGGATTTCCAAACCCTTTTACGAAATACTGCCGTATCTGTACGCAGCTTCCGGGCTTGTGCTGTTAACCGCTTCGCTTTACCTGGATTTCTGGTACTGGCCAACCATATGCCTCGTCCTGGGCATCGCCTGCCTGATCTACGGATTATTTGTTTTCCTGAAGCGGCGTGATTTTCGCCACGACCGACCGGCCCTCCCGAAAGAAGACTAGGGATATTTCGTCTTAATCTTTATCGGGCCTGATCGGGCGGCGGCATATCCGCAATTTTCTGCGTCTGTTCGGCCCGGTAATCATCCAGCGCCGCGCGTATCCTGTCGTCGTTTAGCGCCAGGATGGCGGCTGCCAGCAACGCGGCATTGATAGCCCCGGGCTTGCCAATGGCGAGTGCGCCGACCGGTATACCGGGCGGCATCTGCACGATCGCGTGCAGTGCATCCTGGCCCTTCAGTGCACCGGCATCGAGCGGGACGCCCAGCACCGGCAACGGCGTGTGCGCAGCCGCTACGCCGGGCAAAGCGGCCGCAAGGCCCGCCCCGCACACGAGCACCTTAATGCCCCGGTCACGTGCACTTTCGCAGTATTCGGTCAGGAGTTTCGGCGCGCGGTGGGCGGAAATCACCCGGTTTTCGCTGTCAATTCCGAGTTTGTCGAGCGTTGCCGATACCTGGGACATGACTTCCCAGTCCGACTGCGAACCCATGATGATGCCTACCTGTGCGCCCATCTGCGCATTCTATAGCGAAGTGCATCGATGTAAAGATGGTTTAGAATTCGCCACTTCCTGAGAGATACCCAAGCGATGAGAATCTGATGGCCACGACCGAGACAGATAATAGTCTGGCGAAACTTGAAAGCAGTATAGAGAGTGTGCTCGCGCAGGCCGGTGAGGCCGGAGCCAGCCAGGCTGAAGCGAGCGCCAGCGCAGGTTCCGGATTGTCGGTAACCGTCCGCAAACAGGAAGTCGAAACGCTCGAGTACCATCGCGACCAGGGACTCTCGCTGACAGTTTATTTCGGTAAACGCAAGGGCAGCGCCAGCACGACCGATCTCCGTGCGGAATCGCTGCAGGAGACCGTTGCAAAGGCCTGTTCCCTCGCACGCTACGGCGCGGAGGATGATGCGGCCGGGCTGGCGGATGCCGAACGAATGGCAACCGATTTCCCTGACCTCGACCTCTACCACTCGTGGGCGCTGGACGCGGATCAGGCAATCGGGCTGGCAACCGAATGCGAGGCGGCTGCACTGGGTTTTGACACGCTCATCAGCAATTCTGAAGGCGCCTCGGTCCACAGTCATGAAGGCGGGCATGCCTATGGCAACAGCCACGGGTTCCTCGCGGCCTATCCAGACAGTCAGCACAGCCTGTCGTGTGCCGTGATTGCCGCACAGGGATCGGACATGCAGCGCGACCATGAATATACGGTTGCGCGTGATCCCGCGGACCTGGTGGGCGCAGAAGCCATTGGCAGGGAAGCCGCCGGCAAAACGATAAAACGTCTCGGTGCCGTAAAACTCGATACGCGTGTAACCCCGGTCATTTATCCCGCGCACCTGGTCCGGGGCCTGTTTCACCATGCGGTGGGTGCGCTGCGCGGTGCCGCACTGTACCGGCGGGCCAGTTTTTTGCTGGACAGCCTCGGGCAGCAGGTCTTTGCTCCGCATGTATCGATAGTGGAACGGCCGCATATCCCGAAGGCGCTGGGAAGTGCGGCATTCGATGATGAAGGTGTTGCGACCCGTGAACGTGGGCTTGTCGAGTCGGGAGTATTAAAAGGCTACGTACTCGCCAGTTACTACGCACGCAAGCTCGGTATGGAATCGACCGGCAACGCGGGCGGTGTCCATAACCTTGTCGTGAGCGATACGGGCGTGACCTACGCCGACCTGGTACAGGAAATGGGGACGGGTTTTATCGTGTCCGAGTTGATGGGGCAGGGCGTAAATACCGTGACCGGCGACTATTCCCGTGGCGCAACCGGGTTTTGGGTGAAGGACGGCGAGATCGCCCATCCGGTCCACGAAGTCACGATCGCCGGCAATCTGCGTGACATGTACAAGGGTATGCTGGCAATTGCCACGGATACCGATTTCCGGGGCGGCATACACACCGGTTCCGCACTCATCGATAAGGTAACCATCGCCGGCAACTGAATGTTTCCGGTTTCAGGCGGCTTCCTCGTCGAGCAGGTCGTAAAGGCTGGTGTTATCCAGCCTGGGGCCGACAAGCGCTTCCATTTCAGCCAGCACACCGCTTACGTTGGCCGGCCACTTACCGCCACGGAAAACATCCTCCGCGTTACGCGTACGCACGGCCTGCACGATTTCACGGAGGTTGATGCTGCCTGGATCGCGCGCGGGTATCAGTTGGCCGCGCCCGCCCATCTCCAGTAATCCTGTTGCGATCAGGCGTCTGGTGACGAGTCCGACGAGCATCCCCGGCACGCGGAGCTTCCCGCCTATAACGTTGGTCGTTAGCGCTTTGCCGCCTTTTCTGAACGAGTCCGCAACCAGCATCATGATGCTGAGTGCGATCTCCTCCCGCATCTGGTTGCCGATATTGAGCTGGCGGTAACCAGTCCGTATGTAGTCCGGGTTCTGGAAGTAGAATGAGGCCTGCGCGCCGACCAGCAGAATCAGCCAGGAAATATACAGCCACATCAGCGCGATGATCACGATGGCAAATGAGGCATAGATAGTAACGTTGCGGGTCGAGGTGACGACAAAGGTTGCGAACAGCATCCCGCAGGTTGCCCAGAGTACGCCACCCGTCAGCCCGCCGATCAGCGCCGAGCCGACGCGAACACGGGTATTCGGGATAAACCAGTAGAGCAGGCTGAACATCAGGCTGACCAGGAGGTACGGCATCATCTTGCCGATCATGACCGCGGTAGCGCCGAACGGGCCTATTTGCAATAAGCGGTCGACCAGTGCATTGCTGCCTATTGTGGCGATGAGACCCACGGCCGTTACCATCAGCAACGGACCGACCAACACGACGCTCAGGTATTCGCCAAACCGCTGCACAAAACTGCGTGCCGCATCGACCCGCCAGATATGGTTCAGGCTGTCCTCAATTTTTTTAATCATCGACACGGTGGTGTAAATCAGCAGGACCAGTCCGACACCCGCCAGCAAACCACCCTGTACGTTGTCGACGAAACCGATGAGCTGATCGGTCAGTTCAACGCCTTTTTCGCCCAGTGGTGCGAGCAGACTGCGCAGTGCGGGTTCGATTCGGGTGCGGTGGATGCCGAAACCCTTCAGCGCGGAAAAGCTCAGGGCGAGCAGCGGGACGATGGACAAAATAGTGATATAGACGAGCCCCATCGCGCGCAGCGTAAGCGTGGTAGTAATGACATCACGGATGATGGCATAGACGAAGCGTACGAACCGGATCAGTAGCTGCAGGCCCGGGTGCAGCGACTTGATACCGCGATGCCAGAGCAGCGCTTCGAGTTTCAGCAGGAGTTCGTCCAAGGAACCTTTCCGTGCAAATTCAGCAAGGCAATGCGTTGTCCGGATTGTACATGACGAGCGTCTTCAGCCCGCCAGTTGATTGAAGGCCTGTTGGTATTTTTCTGCGGTACGGGCAATAACTTCGTCCGGTAACTCGGGACCGGGCGCTGTCTTATCCCAGTCGAGCGTCTCGAGGTGATCGCGTACGAACTGTTTGTCGAAACTGGGCGGGCTGATTCCGGTTTTGTATTGATCGGCCGGCCAGAAGCGAGATGAATCGGGTGTCAGTACCTCATCGATCAGGTAGAGTTTCCCCGCATCGTCCAGCCCGAACTCGAACTTTGTGTCAGCGATTATAATGCCGTGTTTGCGTGCATAATCTGCGCCGTGTTGATAGATCTTTATCGACAGGTCGCGCACATGTTCAGCAAGTTCCGTGCCAATCATGTCGCACATACGGTCAAAGTCGATATTTTCATCGTGTTCGCCGACCTCCGCCTTGGTGGCGGGCGTGAATATCGGTTCGGGCAGTTTTGCTGCCATATCCAGACCTGCAGGCAGCTCGATGCCACAAACAGCACCGGATTGTTGATAATCCTTCCAGCCCGAACCGATCAGGTAACCGCGCACTACAGCTTCCACCGGCAAGGGTTTTAACCTCTTTACGACAATCGCGCGATCGCCCAGTTCGGCACGCTCCGACTCGTCCTGTACCACATCGGACAGGCTAAGCTCACTCAGGTGATTGGGAACGATACTTGCGGTTCGATCGAACCAGAAATTTGACAGCTTGGTGAGCACTGCACCTTTGCCCGGAATAGGGTCAGGCAGTACCACGTCAAAGGCAGACAGGCGATCGCTGGTAACGATCAGCAAGTGATCGTCATCGACCGAATAAATATCCCGTACTTTCCCCTGGCTGATGCGTTTGAGTCCGGAGAGTTTCGATTCGTAAAGTGTGTTATTCATAGTCATGTTTGTGTTATTGACGGCGGCTGGTTCTGTTTATTGTGATGGCCTACTCCGTGGCCTGGAGCTGGCGTATTTTAGCCCCGGATGACCGTTTAGCGAAATCCGGGACGGCGGATATATTACATCGATGGACAAGGTTAACTGGACAGGCAAACTCATAGGGGCCGTACTCGGCTTCCTGCTGTCCAAAGGCAGTTTCACTGGTGCGGCGGTCGGCTTCTTTATTGGTCACCTGATCGATGGATACAGATCGGGAGGCCTTAATCGCGGCAGCCGCCGTTTAGGCGGTTTTTCCACTGCAACGGCTGCCGAGCGCCAGAGGGTATTCTTCGAAAGCCTGTTCCTTGCGATGGGGCACCTCGCGAAAGCCGATGGCCGGGTTTCGGAAGAGGAAATCCGGATAGCGCGCGGCATCATGCACCAGTGGCAGTTGCGGCCGGAGGAAGTGCAGGCGGCAATCGAACTGTTCAGCCGCGGCAAGCAACCGGATTTTCCGCTGGATACGCAGATGCAGAAACTGGCCAGTGCCTGCCGGGGGCAGCCGGAACTCACGCGGACCTTTCTCGAAATCCTCATGGAAATACCATTGGGCAAAGGCCAAATAGATGCGGCCGAACGCGATGTGCTTTGGCGAATTGCCGGCAACTTAGGCGTAGGCCGGGTGGAAATGGCGCAGTTAGAGGCGTTGTTGCGCGCGCAACGGAGTTTCGGTCAGCAGGCGGCGGCGTCGAGTGCTGCAGCCGAACTCGAACAGGCATACAAGGCGCTGGATATAGAGCCCACTGCCACGGACAAGGAAGTCAAGACGGCCTACCGCCGCCTCATGAACCAGCACCATCCGGACAAGCTCGTGGCGAAGGGCCTGCCGGACTCGATGCTTGAGGTCGCCAAGGAGAAAACCCGCGAGATCAGGGCGGCCTATGAGCGTATTCGCGACCATCGCGGAATTAAGTGACACCATTTTAAGTGACGCCATTTTTCCCGCCATCGCGAAGCATGGCGGGAAAAATCTGAGGCGGAACTTATGTCAGGCGGCGCGCTGAAGCGCCGTCGGACTTCTATCAGTTTCCAGCACCGTTGGGATGGGCCGCCTTTCGGCGGCGCGCTGAAGCGCCGTCGGACGCGGATCAGCCTCATGTGGCATCGATTGGGTCAGAACCCATCATCACAGCATACTTCAGGCAAGTCGCGTATAGTCCTGACCCGTACAAGGGATCCGGATCATGACCTTTAAGCCTGACTACCTGATTGCGCCATCGATATTGTCGGCCGACTTCGCCCGGCTGGGCGAAGAGGTTGACGCGGTCCTGGCGGCCGGGGCCGATGTCGTGCATTTCGACGTCATGGACAATCATTACGTGCCCAACCTCACCATCGGACCGCTCGTCTGTGAGGCGTTGCGCAACCATGGTGTCACCGCACCTATAGACGTGCATTTGATGGTACGGCCGGTTGATCGGCTTGTTGCCGATTTTGCTGCAGCCGGGGCGACCTACATCAGCTTCCATCCGGAAGCGAGCGATCACGTGAACCGGACCATTGCGTTGATCCGCGATGCCGGGTGCAAGCCCGGCCTGGTACTGAACCCGGCTACGCCGCTGACACACCTGGATCATTGCCTGAACGATCTGGACCTGATCCTGATCATGTCAGTGAATCCCGGCTTCGGCGGGCAAAGCTTCATTGCCTCGAGCCTGGATAAGTTACGGGCCGCGCGACAACTGGTAGACGCGCAGGACCGGGAGATTCGCCTGGAAGTCGACGGGGGGGTCAAAGTCGACAACATCGCGGGGATTGCCGCCGCGGGGGCCGATATGCTGGTCGCCGGTTCCGCGATTTTTGGCAGTGACGACTACGCCGTGACGATTGCCATGATGCGCGCCGAACTCTCCCGGGCGGCAGCCTGAGCCCAGGTCACACCCGTAACGCACCTATAATAAAGCCGCGACGTTTGCACGCCGCGGCTTTGTGTCTGCCTTAGCTCGCCGGACCGACTAACGGTTGGCGGATGCCGGAACCTGCTGTTTCGGCCGGGCGTTATAAACCACGATGGTTTTACCGCTGGCCGAGACCAGGCCTTGTTCCTCGAGCACTTTTAGTACGCGACCTGCCATTTCCCGGGAACAACCGACCAGCCGGCTGAGTTCCTGCCGGCTGACCTTGATCTGCATCCCGTCCGGATGCGTCATCGCATCGGGTTCGTTGCACAGATCCATGATGGCGTGTGCGACCCGTCCCGTAACGTCGACGAAAGCCAGGTCACCCAGTTTACGGTTGGTGCGATCAAGCCTCAGTGCCAGTTGCGTGGCCAGTTCAAACACAAGTCCGGGATTCTCGCTGGCAATTTGTCGGAACCGAGGGTAAGTCATCTCGGCTATTTCTGATTCGATCCGAGTCCTTACCCAGGCGCTGCGCGCAGGCTCATCGTGGAACAGGCCCATCTCACCAAAGAACTGCCCTTTGTTGAGATAAGCGAGGACCATTTCGTTACCGTCCTCGTCCTCGATCATGACTTCTACCGAACCGCTGATGATGTAATAGAGACTGTCGGGCAAATCCCCGGCATGAATCATCACCACCTTGGCCGGTACCGTTCGCGTGCGACAATATGTCAGAAAGCGATTAATGGCGGGCACGTCGCTAAGTGCCTTTCCATCGGCTGCCATGTGTATTTCCTCACCCAATAACCCAACCCCCTTTTAACCGTTTCAGGGGAGCCGCGCAAGCCGCGGAGCCGGCGCTGAAGCCGAAAAGATATGCCTGCCATTACCCTCGGGGCCGCTTGCATGGCTTTAGGGGCGGGCGGGAGCAGGCGTATCGCGCCCCTCTCTGAAGCGTCTTCTATGCGGTCGATTAAGGGCTATCATACGACCCTTTTGCGAAAGGCCCGGCCGGGCAGCAGGGCTGCCTGGCCTCTTTTGAGAATACTAAAGGAGAACGAAATGAACGTGAGTCGGTATTGCAGCGCGTTCGTGCTGTGTGCAATCGGCTGGCCGGCAATCGGTGCAGACGTCGATGCCGCTGAAGATAATCCCTGGTCAGGTGAGGTTGAGTTTGGCTATATCGCTTCCAGCGGTAACACGGACAGTACCAGCGGCACGGCTCGGGTGTTGGTGGCTTATGTCACAGGGGACTGGGAGCACAAGGCTGAGGCCAAGGTTTTCGGTGCAAGCGAAGACGACGATACTACCGCCGAAAACTACCAGATCTGGGGCAAAAGCTTGAAAAACCTGACCGATCGCAGTTACGCTTTCGGTCGCCTGGAATGGAAAAAGAACCGCTTCAGCGGCTACCCTGAACAGACTTTCGAAACCATAGGCTACGGGCGCCGGATCCTTGACGATGAGCGCTTCACGCTGAATATCGAGGGTGGCCTGGGCGCGACCCAGCAGGATAAGCTCATTGCGGAGGACCCCGACGTGATCGAGGACGAGAACAGCGGGCTCCTGACGCTGGGAGGCGATTTCACCTGGGCAATCAGCGAGACCAGCACCTTCGAGCAGCTCCTGGCGATCAATTCCTCCTCCGACAACACCTACTGGGAGTCGATCACCCGGCTCAAGGCGAATGTCATCGGCGGCGTGGCGCTGGCTATCGGATATACCATCCAGGGCAATACGGATGTGGATGCCGGCACCGAGAAGACCGACCGATTTACCTCGATTTCGCTCGAATATGCCTTCTGAATCAGGCGCTTTTAGACTGCCTGGAAGCGTTGAAAATACTGGATTACTTGGCTAAAATGGCGCGCTTTTCTGCGGTCAGGGTCCGCATACCCGCACTAAAAATCAGGGCCCTAATAGACACGTCACAGGATTATTCATGAAAACCGTTTCTGCCAAGCCTGCGGAAGTCAGGCGTGACTGGTTCGTCGTAGACGCGACCGACAAGACTCTGGGCCGGCTGGCCACAGAGCTTGCCTCCCGTCTGCGCGGCAAGCACAAACCTGAATTTACGCCGCATGTCGATACGGGCGATTACATCGTCGTGGTCAATGCAGCCCGCATCCGGGTAACCGGCAACAAACTGCAGGACAAAATGTACCACCGCTACACGGGTTACATTGGTAACCTGAAATCCACGAACCTGCAGAAACTGATGGACGATTCTCCGGAAGAGGTCCTGAAAATCGCGGTTAAAGGCATGTTACCGAAAAACCGCCTGGGTCGGGCAATGCTGGGCAAGTTGAGGGTGTTTGCAGGCCCGGAACACAATCACCAGGCGCAACAGCCCCAGCCACTGGATATCTGAACGTCGACAGGACTATTTAGAGTAAAGGTATGAGCACAGACATTTATTACGGTACCGGCCGCCGCAAAACATCGACCGCGAGGGTTTACCTGCGTCCCGGTAAAGGCGACATTACCGTAAACAATCGCCCGCTGGATATATTTTTTGGCCGTAAGACAGCCAGGATGATCGTCCGACAGCCGCTTGAGGTTGCCAACCTCGAAAGCAATTTCGACATAGCTGTAACCGTCAGCGGCGGCGGAACGACGGGCCAGGCCGGTGCTATTCGCCACGGTCTGACCCGCGCGCTGCTCGATTACGACGACAGCCTGCGTTTGACACTGCGCCAGGCCGGCTACGTGACCCGCGATGCGCGTAAGGTGGAACGCAAGAAAGTCGGTCTGCGCAAGGCACGCCGCGCTACCCAGTTCTCGAAGCGCTAACCCTTTTGTTAAGGACAAGCGGTTCTCGATCTTGGGGGATCGTCTAGCGGTAGGACTGCGGACTCTGACTCCGCCAACCCAGGTTCGAATCCTGGTCCCCCAGCCAAATAAAAATGGGCCCGCAGGGCCCTTTTTTATTTGGCTTGTGGGCCCATATGGATTCGAACCTCCGTTCGACCCGGGTCCGGATAGCGGACCGCGCAGCGGTAAGCTAGACGGGGAGGGCGATGCGCGAACAGCGTGCCAGCAAGTCAGACACGGCAGTTCATTGGAGAAAATCGGCGCGCGCAGTGAGCGCACCCGAAGGGCGAAGGCGCGGAGCGCCGAGTCAATCCTGGTATAGAAAAATGGCTCCTCGATGGGGCCATTTTTCTATGGTCTAGCTTTCGGCCGCGGCTAGCTAAATTCTTCTCAGCAAGTAGGGCTCAACAAAAATCGAGTGCACGCCCTTGTGTAGACCGATCGGGATCAGCAGGTTTAGGCATACCAAACCATCGTCCTCAAAATAGCTAATTCGAGCGCTGTGTCGAATAGCAAAGCGAAAAGCAGGTATCGATTCCACGATCCCGTTTTTTGACATTCCGGAGAGGTCGGGTAGTCGGCAAAGCCTGACCCAATCGCCAACTTTTAGGGGTTTGCCAAAGGTGTCCGAGCGAAAACGCAGCTTAAAAGCAGCAGCGCTCAATTACTTCTCCATCACCCTGACTTCCCGGTCATCCGCCACCAGGATCACATCGGCGCCCCGGTGGCCGAATATCCCTACTGTCACAACCCCCGGTATCCGGCTGAAGCGCTCCTCCATCTCCGGCGGGTTGGTAATGCTCAGGTTGTAAACGTCGATAATCTCGTTGCCGTTATCGGTCAGGAAACCTTCACGGTACACCGGTTGGCCCCGATGCTTGATAAAGCGCCGGGAGACGAAGGAGCGTGCCATCGGGATGACCTCGACGGGCAACGGGAAAGTACCGAGTGCACCGACCATCTTCGTGTCGTCGATGATACAAACGAATTTGCTCGATGCGCCCGCAAGTACTTTCTCGCGCGTCAGTGCGCCACCGCCGCCCTTGATCAAATGAAAATGCTTGTTGGCCTCGTCGGCGCCGTCCACGTATAAATCGAGGTCGCCGGTTTCCGCTAGTTCCAGAACTTTGAAGTCGAGTTTTTCGAGCCGCTCCCGGGTTGCTTCAGAGCTTGCGACGACGGAACTGATCTTCGACCGGACCTCGGGTAAAGCATCGATGAAATAATTGACGGTCGAACCCGTGCCTACACCTAACTGCGCACCATCCGGAATGTATTCCAATGCAGCCAGCGCAGCCTGGCGCTTTTTTTCCAATTGATGCATTAATTTCCCCGTGTTTCAGGGCAGCGATTATACATACCGGTGCGCCGTGAGAATTGACCTGGGCGGGTTCCCGGAGGCAGAAATGAATGTGCCCGCGGTTAAGCGGGCACATCCTCAGAAACCACCGTAAAGGTGGCTACAGGAGCCTATCTGCGCTTCCTGCGGCTAGCCTTCTTCCTAGCCTTTTTCCTTGTCTTACGCTTGGCCTTCTTCTTAGCCTTGCGCTTCTTCTTACGCTTGGCCTTCTTCTTGGCCTTGCGCTTCGTCTTACGCTTGGCTTTCTTCTTGCGCTTGGCTTTCTTCTTGCGCTTGGCCTTCTTCTTGGCCTTGCGCTTCGTCTTACGCTTGGCTTTCTTCTTGCGCTTGGCCTTCTTCTTGGCCTTGCGCTTCGTCTTACGCTTGGCTTTCTTCTTGCGCTTGGCCTTCTTCTTGGCCTTGCGCTTCTTCTTACGCTTGGCTTTTTTCTTAGCCTTGCGTTTCGTCTTACGCTTGGCTTTTTTCTTAGCCTTGCGTTTCGTCTTACGCTTGGCTTTTTTCTTAGCCTTGCGTTTCGTCTTGCGCTTGGCTTTTTTCTTAGCCTTGCGCTTCGCCTTCTTGCGACTCACCTTCTTCTTTGTCTTCCGTTTCGCCGAAGATTTTCTCTTTCGGGAAACCTTCTTTCGCTTTGCCATAGCAGTCTCCATGTCGGGTTAACCGCGATTGAGTATATACAAGCGTAGCCAAAATTCCAGCTAGTCAAGAATTTTTTAGTAATTGTGTTAACAGGGATTTTTTGCCTTATTCGAGGTGCATAACACCTGGAAAAAAACATACGGAAAAATAGAAATTTTCGTGCAGGAAATTACGCTTGATGTGCAGAAAAACCGATTTGTTTTTGACAGCTATACATCAATAACTTCCGTAACTTTCTTTCTCTGTTATGACAGCATGTAAAGGCACGTCCCAGGCTGCAGGCTGCAGGTCAGAAACTTGCTGAAAGTCATATGCCACACCAATTAGAAGCGGTCGGCGAAGTTTTTTACGGTGTCGCATAAAAGCAAAAGTTCGATCGTAAAAACCGGCTCCCATACCCAGCCGGTTGCCGTTCCGGTCGAATGCAAGCAGCGGGGTGATGACCACATCAAGATGTTTGGCAGAAACGCATTGGGCACGTTTGTAGACAGGTTCTAATATCCCGTAGCGGTTGCTCTGAAGCGGGGTGTCTTTATCAAGGGGGGCAAAAATCAGTTGCTTACCGGTCAATACGGGCGCAAAAACGCGCATTTTGCGCAACCAGGCTGTTTCGGCGATCGGATGACAGTCGATTTCACCGGCTACAGACATATATATAGCGACCCGTTTTGCACGTCGCAGCGCAGGAATCTGCCAGAGTTTTTTGCAAACGGATGCAGATGCTATCCGTATTTCAGCGTGACCGAGCTCGCGGCGGCGTTGATTCATGAGTGCGCGTTGCGCGCAGGGGTTACTACCGGGCTTCATTACACTCCCGCTGTGTGTGCATATAGAAGAGGCTCCTCCCGCATGTGCCGTTACGAATCATCGCTCTCGAACCAGAGCGGAAGGTGGGGTCAACCGCGGCAGCGAAGGCTTTCCGCCGAAGCGGTTATGCACACAGCTGCCTGCAGAGAACGACCCCGATCTGAAATTTAGGGTCGAGGGACTTCCAGACTCGCATCGAACACTGCAGGAGGAGCCAGAACTGATTATCGGCCCGGAGCTTCAATACCTCCAGTACCGAAGTCACTAAATTTCGAGCTGTTGGCCGAACTGAAGCGCAGTCTCCACGCGTTCGCGCATGGACTGCAGGCGGCCAGCAGCCTCAACTTCAATGGTATCGCCTTGGCCACGGGCCTGTATCAGCTCATTGGCCATATTCAGCGCCGCCATGACGGCGATTCTGTCCAGCCCGGTGACTTTTCCGCTATCCCGAATTTCCTGCATTTTGGAATTCAGCAACTCGGCTGAATCCAGGAGGTCAGCTCGTTCATCTGCTTTACAGGAAACCTGGTATTCCTTCTCCAGTATTTTTACGTTGACGTGAGCGTACATCTCCGTCATGTGCCGTGCTCCATTGCCTTAAGTCGACTAATCATTGCTTCTACCCTGGCACGAACCTGCTCGTTCTTTTGTAGCAGGGTAGCTCTGTCCGCAATCAGAGAGTCTTGGCGCTCCTTAAGAGAACGGTTTTCTTCCTTCAACTGGCCGCAAATTACCACCAGTTCATCGAGACGCTTCTCAAGGCGCTCGAGTTCCTGACCAAAGTTGTGTTCGGGTGATTCAGACATGCGGCTCAATATAGTGTCTGCGCTGCATCATGGTCAATATGCGGTTACAAGTCTCGATGATAGGATATACGACCTTTTCAGTCTGGCCGCGGCGCTTGCCGTGTCTTTTTGTACGGAAACATCCATGCCCGACCATCAGACAGACGATTTCGATGATATTGAGCGCTTGCTGACTGTAGCCGGCTCGGCATGGGACGCGGCCGAAGCGCACGGTGCGTTTTGCGGTATGGCATGCCTGGGCGGCGCCGGTGCAATTAGTGAGTGGGTGGAAGAGCTGTTCGCAGCGTCGGACCGGGATGACGTACTTGCCGAAGAGCGCGCCGTCGTCCTCAGGCAACTGGCGGCAAAAACTCTGTTGAGCCTCGAGGCAGGCGATATGCGCTTTACGCTCCTGTTGCCCGATGACGACGGGCCCCTGCATGACCGTACTGCGGGTCTGGCCGACTGGTGCCACGGGTTTATGCACGGTCTCGCGACGGCCGGCGGGGCCGATGAGGGGCCGCAGGCCGATGCCCTCGATGCTTCGATTCCGGCCGAGATACTGGATGATTTCAGTGAAATAACGCGGGCCGGCGTAGATGAAGGGGGCGGGGAAGAATCCGAGCAGGCCTTTGCTGAGCTCGTGGAATATGTGCGCGTATCAGCACAACTAGTGTATGACGAAACGATGGCGCTGCGGCCATCGGGCGAAAACCATAAAGGCAACCGGGCCAGCGGATGAATTTCAAGGAATTTGCGAGACGCCGGCGGGCGCTGATGCGCATGATGGGTAAAGGCAGTATCGCGATATTGCCCACCGCGCCGGCGACCCAGCGCAACCGGGACGTAGAGTATCCCTACCGGCCGGACAGTGACTTTTACTACCTGACGGGCTTCACGGAACAGGAATCCATTGCGGTATTGGTACCGGGCAGGTCAGAGGGTGAGTTTTTACTGTTCTGTCGCCGGAAGGATCCCGGACGGGAGATATGGGACGGCAGGCGCGCGGGTCCGGCAGGTGCGGTTGCAGAATTTGGCGCGGACGAAGCCTTTTCAATTGAAGAGATAGATGAAGTCCTGCCCGGCCTGGTGCAACATTCCGAGCGCGTCTATTACACGATGGGTGCGCGCCCCGAATTCGACAGCAAGCTCATTGGCTGGGTCACGGAGATGCGTTCGAGGGGCGGCGTGGGCGCGCATACGCCGGACGAGTTTATTGCCCTCGACCATCTGCTCCATGACCTGCGCTTATACAAGAGCAGGGCGGAACTGGGCGCTTTACGCAAGGCAGCGAAAATTGCGGTCGGTGCCCACCGGCGGGCGATGGCGGTCTGCAGGCCCGGAATCTATGAATACGAGCTGGAGGCCGAATATTTACATGAGTTTCGCAGCAATGCCGCCAGCCTTGCTTATCAACCCATCGTGGGGGGCGGTAAGAATGCCTGTGTGCTGCATTACGTCCAGAACGATCAGCCGCTGGTCGACGGCGAACTGGTGCTGGCCGACGTGGGTTGCGAGTACGATTACTACGCGTCGGACGTTACCCGGACCTGGCCTGTAAATGGTCGCTTTTCTGCCGCCCAGCGGGAAGTCTACGAGCTTGTTCTGGAAGCAAGTACGGCCGCAACCAAAAAAGTGCAGCCGGGCAATCACTGGAACGACCCGCACGATGCCGCCGTCAAGGTCATAACCCGGGGCCTGATCGATATCGGGCTGCTGAAGGGGGTGCTGAAAACCCTGTTGCGCGATTCAAAGTACCGGAAATATTTCATGCACCGGACGGGGCACTGGCTCGGTATGGATGTGCATGACGTGGGGGACTACAAAGTATCTGACCAGTGGCGGCTCCTGGAGCCAGGTATGGTGATGACGATCGAGCCGGGCCTGTATATAGGCGGTGCGCGCAATATCGCCAAAAAGTGGCGCTATATCGGTATCCGTATCGAGGACGATGTAGCAGTCACCCGCGATGGCCACGAAGTGCTGACCCGAGCTTTGCCGACGGACCCGGATGAGATCGAAAGACTGGTGGGCACACGGGCGGCCTGATGGACACAGGACAAGGGTTGCCTGCCGCAGCGCGGCTTCGATCTTTGTAACAGCAAATGTCCAATTACGCTGGCTCGACAGTATTTTTTGGGTATCATGCGCTTTCAATCTTTCAGGCTCGCGTGAGAGTGCCGTGCAGGTTTAATCCTGCAGCAGGCCGCCGAAGGCGCAACTCGCTCGGAAACGCTCAGGCAAACGGACTGCGGACCTGGATTGACTCTGGAGAGCGGCTGTATCGTCAGCCCACCGAAGGGGTGCGGTTGAGTGCCGTGAGACACCCATACAGGGTGCGCACTCGACCCGATCTCTCAGGTAACAGGACAGAGGGGCGGCAGGCTTGGGCCTGCCGCCTTTTTTGTTGCCGGCCTGAAAGTGATGCAAATGGGAAAACAAACAGATTTTTTCGAGCGGCATTTGGCAGCGGGCGCCAGGATCGTTGATTTCGGCGGCTGGGATATGCCGCTGCATTACGGATCGCAGCTTGACGAGCACCATGCCGTCAGGAATGGTGCCGGCGTATTCGATGTCTCGCATATGACCGTTGTCGATGTAGCCGGTGCTGACAGCCGTAACTGGTTAAGGCGGCTGCTGGCGAACGACGTCGGGCGGCTCTCTTCCCCCGGCAAGGGACTCTACAGTTGCATGCTTAACCCGGCGGGTGGCGTTATCGATGACCTGATCGTTTACCGGCGCCGGGGTTCCGGGTACCGCGTAATCGTCAACGCCGCAACGCGCGATACGGACCTCGAGTGGATGCAGGCAACGGCCGCCGACTTCGACGTGGCTATAAACGAACGCAGCGATCTTGCGATGCTCGCGGTGCAGGGTCCCGCTGCGCGCGAGAAGGTCGCGCCGCTGCTACCGGAAGGCCTGGGGAAAGAGGCGCTGCAGCTCGGCACTTTCGAGTCGCTCGATCACGACGATGTGTTCGTGGCGCGCACGGGTTATACCGGTGAGGACGGCTGGGAAATCCTGCTCGAACCTGCGGCAGCCCGGAAACTGTGGGATGCATTAATTGCGGCCGGCGTGCAGCCCTGCGGCCTCGGTGCCAGGGATACGCTGCGGCTCGAAGCAGGGCTAAACCTCTATGGGCAGGATATGGACACGCAAACCTCACCGCTGGTGAGCAACCTGGGCTGGACGGTTTGCTGGGAACCGGGCGACCGGGATTTTATCGGCCGGAAGGCCCTGGAAGAGCAAAGAGAGAAAGAGCTTTCACACCGGCTGGTAGGTCTGGTACTGGAAGATCGTGGCGTTATCCGAACGGGGCAACGTGTCGTGACGGATGCCGGCGACGGCCGGGTGACGAGCGGCGGATTCTCACCCACACTTGAATGTTCCATAGCGCTTGCGCGTGTGCCGGCGGATGCCGGCGAACATTGCGAAGTCGAGATAAGGTCTAATCTAAAACCGGCACGCGTCGTGCGCCCGCCATTTGTAAAACAAGGACAAAGACAGGTTTAACGCGGAGAAGAAAGATGAGTGAAGTACCCGACAGTTGTATGTACACGAAAGATCACGAATGGTTAAGGCTGGAGGATGACGGGAGCGTCACCATCGGGGTTACCGACCATGCGCAGGAGGCACTGGGCGAACTCGTGTTCGTCGAGACTCCGGAAGCAGGTGCGGCATTTGGCGTGGGCGATGCCTGTGCTGTCGTTGAATCGGTCAAGGCTGCCAGCGATATTTATTGTCCGGTAGCGGGCGAAGTTACCGAGGCTAATGCGGCGCTCGTCGATAAACCTGAGCTGGTAAACAGCAGCCCCTATGATGACGGCTGGGTGTTCCGCCTGCGCCCGGAGAATGCGAAGGCGATCGACGAACTTATGGATGCGGAAGCCTACAACCGCTTCCTTGCCGAACTCGAAGACTGAAAGGCTAAACAGCAACCATGCCATTTGTCCCGCATACAGAATCCGATATCAGTGCGATGCTGGCACGTCTGGGCGTTGCCGACATCGCTGACTTGTTCGATGAAATCCCCGCCGGATTGCGAATTAAGGGCCTGGAGGGCATAGGCCCTGCATTGAGTGAGGCCGATATATCGAGGCTTATGCAGACACGCGCCCGCCAAGATGGTGAGCCGTTGTGTTTTACCGGTGCCGGCGCTTACGACCACTATGTCCCGGCGGCCGTATGGGATATCGCAACCCGCGGTGAGTTCTACAGTGCGTACACGCCCTACCAGGCCGAAGCGAGCCAGGGGACACTGCAGGTTATTTACGAATTCCAGACGATGCTGGCGAGCCTGACCGGCCTCGATGTATCCAACGCGTCTCTTTACGATGGTGCGACAGCATTCGCGGAAGCGTGTCTGATGGCGGTGCGCGCGAATCGCAGGAACCGGTCGCGCAAAATCCTGGTATCCAGGACACTCAGTCCGGCCTGCAGGGAGGTCGCGCGGGTCATGCTGAAGGGCCAGCAGATCGAACTGGTCGAGTTAGCGATACGGGACGGGGTCAGTGATTCCGATGCGCTGAATAATCTGTCGGCTGCAGATTTTGCGGCGGTGGCCATTCAAAACCCAAATTTTCTCGGCTCACTCGACGCGGTTGATGTACTGACCGACTGGGCACACAGTGGCGGCGCACTCGTGATCGGGGTTGCCAACCCGATGGCGCTTGCGCTCCTCAAGCCACCGGGGCAGTGGGGTGCGGCCGGTGCCGACATTGCGTGTGGCGAAGGACAACCCATGGGTATTCCCATGTCGTCGGGCGGACCTTATTTCGGTTATCTCGTTTGCCGGCAGGACATCGTCCGGCAGATGCCGGGCCGAATTGTCGGCCGCACGGTTGACCTTGAAGGCAAGCCCGGTTTTACGCTCACTTTGCAGGCCCGCGAGCAGCACATCCGCCGGTCGCGTGCGACATCCAATATCTGTACGAACCAGGGCCTGGTCGCGACAGCCGCAACAATCTATATGTCGCTTATGGGCGCGTCCGGATTGCGCAGCGTTGCGACGAAGTGCAACGCTAATACCAATGCACTGGTCGATGCGTTAACAGCGCTTCCCGGTGTAACCAGGGCTTTTGCGGCACCGTTTTTCCACGAGGCGGTGCTTACTTTTGATCGTCCGGTTGCCGGCGTGCTCGATACCTTGTCCTCGAACGGCATCCTCGGCGGTTACGATTTGTCTGCCGATTACCCGGAACTGGGCAATGCGTTGCTGGTATGTGCAACGGAAATGCGCAGCGCCACTGATATTTCGGCTTATGCCGGCATAGCGAGCGAAATATTCGGAGCAGCGGCATGACTGAAGCACTGATCTTCGAGTACCGGTCCGAGGGCCGGAAAGGCTTTGTAGCGGGACCGGATGCAGTGCCGAAACTGCCCGCAGAAGCGCTCCGGGCCGATGAACCGACCTTGCCAACCGCTTCCGAGTTGGAAGTTGTGCGCCATTTTACCCGGCTTTCGCAACAGAACTTTTCCATAGACACACAGTTCTATCCCCTGGGTTCGTGCACGATGAAATACAACCCGCGTGTCTGTAACCAGCTCGCAATGCTGCCGCAGTTTCTTGGGCGACATCCGCTCGGCCCTGTGGAGCATGGACAGGGCTATCTGCAGACCATGTTCGAACTCCAGGAAATGCTGCGGATTGCGACGGGCATGGCGGCCGTATCGCTGACGCCGATGGCTGGCGCGCAGGGAGAATTTGCAGGCGTGGCAATGATAAAGGCCTATCACGAGTCACGTGGCGACGATGCGCGTAACCAGATTATCGTGCCTGACGCAGCGCACGGTACCAACCCTGCGACGGCAACCATGTGTGGTTGTGAGGTCGTCGAGATTTCCACCCGGCCGGACGGCGACCTCGATATCAACCGGCTGCGCGAGGTTTTGGGACCGAACACCGCAGGCATCATGCTGACCAACCCGTCTACACTGGGATTATTTGAACGGCAAATAGAAGAAATCGCTGCAATCGTTCATGCAGCCGGCGGGCTTCTTTATTACGACGGTGCCAACCTGAACGCGATTCTGGGTAAAACCCTGCCGGGCGATATGGGTTTTGACGTCATACACATGAACCTGCACAAAACCTTTTCTACACCGCACGGAGGGGGTGGCCCCGGCTCCGGTGCCGTGGGCGTTGCGGAGCGGCTGAAACCCTTTTTACCGGTACCGTTCGTGCAACGGCTGGACGGCCGTTACACCTGGGCGACGGAAGAACATTACCCGCAAAGTATCGGACGCCTGTCTGCCTTTATGGGTAACTCAGGCGTATTGCTGCGTGCCTATGTGTATATGCGTATGCTTGGCCGGGCAGGAATGGAACGCGTGGCGGATTTTGCCGTACTAAATGCCAACTACCTCATGGTATGTCTGCGCGAGGCGGGCTTCGATGTCGCCTTTCCCGAACGGCGTGCCAGCCACGAATTTATTATTTCCCTGAAATCGATTGCGCGGGAGACGGACGTAACCGCAATGGATTTTGCGAAGGCATTGCTGGATTATGGCTTCCACGCACCAACGACTTACTTTCCGTTGCTGGTGCCGGAGTGCCTGTTAATCGAGCCTACCGAGAGTGAATCGCGGCATGCGCTTGATGCCTTTGTCGCCGCACTGGTGGACATACGCGATACGGCGTACTCGAATCCGGACAAGGTAAAGGAGGCGCCCGTAACGATGCCGGTCCGCAGGCTCGATGACGTGCGTGCCGCTAAACAACCGGACCTGGTGTGGCAAGCACCCGGTGCCGGCTAACGAAAGGCTGCCGCCTTACCAGGCACAGCCGACCCAGGAGTAAATGAATGTCAGCATTAATTTGCGGCTCGATGGCTTACGACAACATCATGGTGTTTCCCGGCCGATTTAAGGAGCAAATCCTTCCGGACCAGATTCATATCCTTAACGTGGCTTTCCTGGTGCCGGTCATGCGCAAGGAGTTTGGTGGTTGTGCCGGCAATATCGCATACAACCTTAACCTGCTCGGCGGCACAGGTTTCGCGATGGCGACCGTTGGCACAGACTTCGAGCCCTACCGGGCGTGGCTGGAACAGCAGGGCCTCGACAGCCGTTACCTGAAGGCAATAGATACCGCGCTTACTGCCCAGGCCTATATCACGACCGACCTGGACGATAACCAGATTACGGCTTTTCATCCGGGTGCCATGGACCACGCGCACCTGAACGAGATTCCCGCCGATGCAGGCATTAGCATCGGCATGATTTCACCTGACGGCAAACAGGGCATGGTGGATCACGCCCATCAGTTCGCGGCCGCCGGCATACCGTTTGTATTCGACCCCGGCCAGGGACTGCCGATGTTTGACGGTGATGAACTGCGGGACCTGATTGCCAAGGCAAGCTGGGTCGCGGTGAACGATTACGAAGGGCAGATGTTGCAGGAACGCACCGGCTGGTCGGAAGATGAGATCGGCGCACAGGTAGACGCGCTGATCGTTACACGCGGTGCGAAGGGTTCCGCTATCCTGAGTGACGGTGAGCGCATCGAAATACCGGCGGTCGAAGCGGTTAGCGTCAGTGACCCGACCGGTTGCGGTGACGCTTACCGCGCAGGCCTGCTTTATGGGCTGCTGAACCAAATGAGCTGGGCCGATACCGGCCGTCTTGCGGCGGTACTCGGCGCTATCAAGGTGGCCAGCCAGGGCACGCAGAACCATGATTTCACGCGTGACAGCGTTAACGACGTGTTCGAGCAGAATTTCGGATACCGGCTGGATTTCTAAGCCGCAGTCGGGTTTATAAAGTGTTTTTATGCACATGAAGCTTTGCATACGGTCGACAGTAATGCGTTTCGCATTGCTGCTTTTGTTGCTTGTACAGACTGCAATTGCAGATAGCGAAACTGCCGACTGGAGCGAGATGATCGAGCGCATCTCCACGGGCGTTGTGTCACTGAAGATCGATGTAACCCGATCATTCGATACCGAACGTAGTGTGTCCACGCAGGCAACAGGTTTCGTTGTCGATGCCGACAAGGGCCTGATTCTGACTAATCGACACGTGGTAACGCCGGGGCCGGTGCGCACGGAGGCGCTGTTCCTGAACCAGGAAGAAGTGCCGCTGATCCCGGTGTATCGCGATCCGGTCCACGACTTCGGGCTGTTTCGTTACGACCCGGAAGCGTTGAGCTATATTCAGCCGGTTGAACTGACCCTGACACCCGAGCGTGCCGCTGTCGGCCTGGAAGTGCGTATCGTGGGTAACGATGCCGGCGAACAACTGTCCATCCTGTCTGGCACAATCGCGCGCCTCGACCGCCGCGCACCGACCTACGGTTTTGCCAACTACAATGATTTCAATACTTATTACATTCAGGCGGCGTCCGGCAGTTCCGGGGGTTCGTCCGGGTCGCCGGTGCTGGACAAGCAGGGACGGGTCGTGGCCCTGAATGCGGGGGCCAGCAGCACAGCCGCGTCCAGTTTTTTCCTCCCGCTCGATCGCGTGAAGCGAGCGGTCGATCTCATTCGGGCAGGTAAACCGGTGACCCGTGGCACCCTCGGTGTCCAGTTCGTACAGGTTGCATTCGACGAACTGCGCCGGCTGGGGTTGCAGGCAGGAACCGAAGGCAACTTCCGCCGGGAGTTCCCGCAACAAACGGGTATGCTGGTCGTCAGCAATATTCTGCGTGGCAGCCCGGGCGAGGGTTCTCTGCAGGTTGGTGACATACTGCTCTCGGTCAATGGCCGCAATCTCACCGATTTTGTGCCCCTAGAAGCGATTTTGGACGACGGCGTCGGAGTGCCGGTGCGCCTGACTGTCGAACGTAACGGCGCCCGTCTCGAGCAGGAGTTAATCGTCGCCGACCTGCATGCCATTACGCCCGGGCAATATATCGAGATCGGGGACGGCATCGTCCATGAACTCTCCTACCAGCAGGCGTGGCATATTAATCGTCCCATCGCGGGCGTTTATGTTGCTGCGCCCGGATACGTGTTAGGTACGGCTAATATTCCCCGCCGGAGCGTCATCGTCGAAATGGATGGCCAGACCATCGACAACCTCGATGACTTTGAAGCCGTGCTCGCACAGTTTGCGGACCGCCAGGAAGTAGCCGTGCGCTACTTCACCATGGAGGATCCGTCGAACAGTAAGCTGCGTATCATCCGGATGGACCGGCGGTGGTTTCCTCTAAACCGCTGCGTGCGCGATGATGTGCAGGGTTACTGGCCGTGCAGGGCACTCGACCCGGGCCCGCCTGCAAAGCCTCCCGAGCCGGCGACAGCCGGTTTTATAGAGCAGGAAAGCAGGCTGTTGCAGAAGCTGGCACCGTCGCTCGTGCTGATC
Source organism: Gammaproteobacteria bacterium (assembly GCA_030746435.1). Taxonomy (GTDB): domain Bacteria; phylum Pseudomonadota; class Gammaproteobacteria; order Steroidobacterales. The sequence continues at coordinate 48,750 of JASLMV010000010.1, forward strand.
AACTTCGATATGCCCTACACGATATCGGGCGTCAGTGACCGACACTATTACGGTACCGGGGTCATTGTCGACACCGAACGGGGCTATGTCGTCGTGGACCGCAACACGGTGCCGGTCGCCATGGGCGACGTGCGCATCACCTTCGCCGGTTCGGTGGAAACCACTGCCAAGGTCGAGTTTGTACATCCGCTCCATAACCTCGCGCTGCTTTCTTACGACCCTGCGCGTATTGGCGATACACCCGTTCGCCCCATTACGATTCACAACAGGGAGCAACGCGCAGGCGCTGAACTGGTTGCGGTCGGCCTGCGGCCCGACAGCAAACTCGTGAGTCAGGATGTACAGGTCGCATCGGTCGATGCTGTCAAGCTGCCGTTATCGCGCACGATGAGGTTCCGTGAATCGAACCTCGAAACGCTGTCACTGGTGACGCCGCCGCGTGGTATCGATGGTGTCCTCGTTGACCGGCGCGGAAGGCCGGTAGCGCTATGGTCCAGCTTTGCCTATGACAGCGGTGGCGACGTTCGCCAGGAAAACAAAGGTGTGCCCATAGATCTCGTGGAAGAAATGCTCGAGATCGTCCGCAGTGGTGCCGGGGTGCGTTCGATCGAGGCGGAATTCAGCCAGATGCCTTTGTCCGCCGCACGTAACTTCGGCCTGTCCGATCAGTGGGCCGCGCGTATGGAAAAAGCTGATCCCGAACGCCGGCAGCTGTTGTCGGTGGTCCGGACAGTCGGTGGTACGAAGACGGCCGAAGTACTCGAACCGGGCGATCTGCTCCTGAGTATCGAGGGTAATCCGGTAACCCGGTTTCGCGAGGTCGAGAAAGCTACGCAAAAAGACAAGGTCCGTGTGACGGTATGGCGTAACAAGGGCGAGCAGAGTTTCGATATCGAGACGACGCGTCTCGATGGCCGCGGGGTACGGCGGGTAATTATGTGGGGCGGGGCGCTGCTGCAGGAACCTTACCGGGAAATGGCGGCGCAACGCGCCATCAGTACCGAGGGTGTGTATGTGGCCTATTTCGGTTACGGCTCACCCGCATCCCGCTACGGGCTCACGGCCGGGAGCCGCATCGTGGAAGTCAACGGGACAAAAGTCGCGGGCCTGGATAGCTTCCTCGAACTGGTCGGTGATGTGCCCGGCGGTCAGTCGGTGCGGCTCACGACAGTGAGCTGGAACGATGTCCCGCGGGTCATTACGCTGAAACTCGACCCGGTTTACTGGCCTGCATGGGAAATCCTGTACAACGGGGACTGGCACCGAATCGCGCTTAGCGATTGAAAGGGTGTGAAAGAAAAATCATGCAGCAATCATAAAAAACTCAGGTAACCGTTCCATCGTTCTAGCCCTCACTGTCCTGATGATTTTCTTTTCTCTCATGTTTGGGTTTGCGTCTGTATGATCCCGGCCCTTTTGCGGGGCGTTCTACCTTCGAACCGAACCGGGGCTGGCTGACCACCCGCTTGGCGCGGTTTACGCGGCGCTTCTTTTTCACGGCATGTCAGTCCCTGGCCCGCTAAACAGGCTGCCGGCGTGACCGTTACCATGTGCATGCAGGAGTTTTCTGTAGGCTATTACGGGCGCATCGCTCGGCAACAATTTCTCGCCGGCAACATCTTTTACATCGATCGGCCACTGGCCCGCTACGATGGGCCAGTCTTCCCGAAACACAAGGAACTGGGAGATACGGGTATACAGGTCCATCAAAATGCGTTTACCCGGGAAATCAGACCGGTAAACAGTCCTTCCGTAAACCTCGGTAGTGTGCTCGTCAACGGGCGCAAACATTGCTGTCATCGGAAATCCACTGCTGATTTTCAGCATCCACAGGTTTGGGTACAGAAACTCCAGGCATTGTGCGGGCTTATTCTCCTCGATAAGGTATGCCCGGAATCCCTGGTCGATCTCTTCGATTTCCACATTGGACTGGGTTTCGCTTCTGAACATACCGATGGTCGTACGATGCACGAACGGAAGATGGCTGAAGTCACACACATTTTCTATACAACGCGTGAAGTGAGCAGGCCAGATAGAAGTCGATTCGCCATAAGGCAGGCCGTCCATATCAGAGTGCCGGGGTGGTTCGGGCAGGGACAGGGCATCCACGTCGGAGCCCGTCCACAACCAAATGTACTCGCCAGACTCGAAACACGTTAGTGTTTGTACGCAGAAATCATCGGGGATCGGGCGTTCACCTTCCGGAGGAATACGTGCGCAATGCCCCTGGCTGTCGAACTCGATACCATGAAAGGGGCAGGTGATCACGTCGTCCTTGATATGGCCAGGGCTGAGTTTGGCGCCCCGGTGAGGGCAGATGTCGCGCATGCATACAGCCCTGCCTTTGCTGTCCCGCCAAAAAACCAGGGCCTGCCCAAAGCGTTTTTTCGCCAGCGGTTTGTCACGTAACTCACGCGTACTGATTACGGGAAACCAGTTACCGGTCGATTGCTCCATGCAGCCATGGTGGGGCAGCGTTTACGCACCGCGCAAGTTCTGTGTCCTGTGTTGCCACTGTGTGATTGCTATTGCCTGATCAGACGTGGGCTCAGAACGAGCGATTCGGCGGTCTTGCTGTCCGATTCATCTTCACCGGCAAGGTGTTCCCAGCTGCGCAGCCAGCCGACGAACCGTTCGGCAGGCATCGGTTTGCTGAGGTAATAACCCTGGGCACGCTCGCAGCCTTCTTCGCGGAGCCAGCGGAGCGCCGCCGTGGTTTCCACGCCTTCTGCGACGACTTCAAGGCCAAGGTCGTGCGCGAGTTCGATGACGGTGCGTACGATTGCCGCATTTTCCCTGTCATCCGGCAGGTAAGTTACGAAACTGCGGTCGATCTTCAGTTCGTCCATCGGCAGATTCTTCAGATTACTCAGCGTGGAGTAACCCGTGCCGAAGTCATCCATCGAGGTGCTTATACCCATCTCACGCAGCCGGTTCAGAATGTAAATGGCACGATCGATGTCGCGTGCTGCCGCTTCTTCGGTGATCTCCAGTATCAAACAGCTTGCGTCCATGTCGTGTGCGTCAAGCTCAGCGCGAATTTGTTCGGGCAGACGATCGTTCTGCAGATCCTGGCCGGATAAGTTAACTGCGATCGGAAGGTTTACTCCCAGTTCTTTCCAGGAGCGGGCGAGATGAATCGAGTGGTGGAGTACCCAGCTTGTTACCGATGAAATGCTACCGGCACTTTCCGCCAGCGGGATAAATTCTTTAGGGTTGATATTGCCAAGTTCCGGGTGTTCCCAGCGCAACAAGGCTTCGGCGCCACAAACCTGGGAATTTTTGAGGGTGATCTTGGGTTGCAGAAATAGTCTGAGTTCGTTTTCCTGGGTCGCCCGGCGCAGATCACCGAGGATGGCAAGCTGCCTGACGTGCCGTGCTTCGCGGCCGTTCTGATAAATCCGGATGCGTTGCTGTGAGTGTTGTGCATCGTTCTTGGCGACCGCGGCCCGGCGGAGCAGTTCATCCGGCTGCCGGCCGTGCTCAGGAAAAACGCATAGGCCTATGCAGGCATCCAGCGTGACGTTGACCGACTGCACGGTTAGTCCGGTGTCGAGTATGCTCTCCAGCTTGTGCGCGAGTTCTTCACCACCCGCGCTGTCGGTATCGGGCGCGACTATCAGGAACTGGTCGCCCTCCAGCCGCGCAAGCGCAAAGTCTTCCGGCAATGCTTTGTTCAACCGCTGGGCGGTCTGACGCAATACCTCGTCACCGATCTCGTGCCCGAGAGATGACTGGATTTCCCTGAATCGCTGCAGGTGCATTATTATCACGACCATGGATTCATTCTCGTGCGCACAGGCCCGCAGTGAGTCGCGCAGGAGTTCCATCGCCTGGATTCGGTTTGGCAGGCCGGTCAGCCCGTCAAACCTTGCCTGGTAGACGATACGCTGCTCACGTTCGGCAATACCTTCACGCATCGAATCGAAGGCCTTGGCGAGATCTTTGAACTCATCGTTGGTATTTATGTCGAATTTCTTCTTGTAGTTACCGACCTGCATGTGGTGCGCCGCAAGGAGCAGAGCATGGATTGGCCGGGTTATGCTGCGCGACATGAAGTAAGCCATAATCAGCGCACACAACAGCGTGGTTGTCAGGGCATGCAGCATCGAACCCTGTAGCATCTTGTACGGAGCCATCGCCCGCTTAAGCGGTTCCTGCATTAGCACGAATACACTTGGGTCGTTCGGCAGAAATGCCCGCCGACGGGTTATGTACTCGGCTTCCATGTCAGAAGCTGCGATCGTCTGGTCGGTGCCCGCGGAGAGGCGTAACGCAGTATTGATGATCAGGGTGCGCTGGTCCCGGGACAGCGAACTGCCAAGCAACTTGTGCCGGCCGTCCGAGTCGACGCCCAGGAAAGTGGTTTCGAGTCCGGTAAGACCGGCAATGCGTTCGGCGAGCGCGCCATCGACAATGTAGCCGACGGATACCCAGCCGATCACATTGGGTGCATTGATCGGCATCGTCAGCATCTCGTAGGCGCGGTGACCGGCCAGCAGCCCCGATCGGGTGTTGGCAATAAGTTTCGCAGATTGCTCGTTGCTGGTGATCATCTGATCGGTAGAGGCGATAACTGTGCCGTCCAGCGACATCAACAGGGCGATATCCGCGTCGGCGCGGCGAGCGTTGTTTACGAGTGCGGACCGGATAGTCTCGGTATCACCGGTCGCGACAGCCGATTTGAAGGCAAAGTCTTCCACCAGCGGGCGTACTGTCTTCTCGAGCAGGCTACCGCGTGTAAGTACAATCTCCTCGAACACGTTGCCGCCATTCTCGAGACGGTTCTCAGTACGGACAGTCGTGTCGCGATTCATGGCAAACAGTACAGCCAGCATATTGGCGATCTGCGAGCCAAGGACAACGAGCAGCGTCAAAACAATAACTTTACTTCTGTAACTTTTGAATAACTTCCGCACAGAAGGACTCCACCATCTGTCTGGAAGCGGTAAAGACCGCCTCCATAATCCGAACATACAAACCTATAAGCCTTTTGCAGCAAGCGATGTGGACTAGGTCACGTACCAGTTACATCGTGCGGCATTAATAGCGTGAACTGCCAAATTATGGAAAATAAACCTATGAACCGAACGCTTCGGAAGCTGCCAAATCTGCTGCTGATTGCGGGCCTGCTGGCGGGTCTGGATGCCGCGGCCGCCGGCCGCAACCTGGATATTGAATTGTGCGACGAACGGGGTCACCCGCTTGCGGGCGCAGTGGCCTACGCAATACCGGAACCGGTTGCTGCAACTTTGCCGCAGCGCAATTTGACGGTGGTTATGGACCAGGTCAACAACGAGTTTGCGCCCGAACCCCTTTTTATCGCGGCAGGACCCCAGGTTACTTTTCTGCGCAGCGATGCGACAAGTCACCACGCTTACTCTTTTTCGGAGGCGAAAAGATTCAAACTCAGCCTCAGCCTCTTCAAAGGTAATGCACGCCCGCCGGTGTTGTTCGACAGGTCCGGGCTCATCATCCGCGGGTACAATATCCATGCCCTTATGATCGGGTATGTGCTCGTTGTGGAAATGCCCTACAAGGAAAGATGAAGACTAATCGCCGTCCCGGGGCGCTTATTGACGAATCCGGTTGCCACTGCAAGCGCCCGCAGGGCAGAATACGCCCGATGAAAACGACTGATCGTTTCTGAGCTGCCATGCGTTCCCTGTTCGCGGCTGCACTCGACCGGTGCATACTTGCCCATCCCTGGATTACGCTGGCGCTCGTTGCACTCGTTAGCCTGGGCCTTGCAGGTTTTCTGCCGCAGTTCGAGCTCGACGCCTCTTCTGATTCCCTTCTGCTCGAGCAGGACGCCGACCTGCGTTACTACCGGGGCACAATTGCGCGTTACGGAGCAGACGATTACCTGGTTATTACTTACACGGCGAACAGGGACCTGTTCGGTGCGGCGACCCTGGCCGAAATACGCCGGTTGCGCAGCGAACTGCTGGAACTGGAGAACGTCGACCAGGTCATCAGCATGCTCGATGTACCCCTGATCGACAGCCCGCGGACTACGCTTGCAGCGCTGCAGAAGCACGTGCCGACTCTGCAGGACCCCGGCATCGACCTGGAGCTTGCACGTAAAGAACTGCGCTACAGCCCCGTGTACAGCAACCTGCTTATGAGCCTCGACGGTGATACAACGGCGCTGCTCATGAAGTTCCGCAAGGACGAGGAATACGTCGGGCTGCAGACCGAACGCGACCGGTTGCGCGAAAAAATGCTGACGTCGGACCTTAGCCAGGGGGAAATCGAGGCTATGGACCTTATGACGGAGCGCATAAAGGACTTGCGGCTGTCGCTCATGGACCGGCAGCAGGCCGACGTGCAGAAAGTCCGGGAGATCATGACGCGTCACGCCGAGTATGGCGTCTTGCACCTCGGCGGTCTGCCGATGATCGTCAGTGACATGATTGATTACATACGTTCCGACCTGGTCGTGTTCGGTGCGGGGATACTTGCCTTCCTGGTAGTACTTCTCAGCCTGATTTTCGGGCGGGTACGCTGGGTCGTCGTATCGCTGCTGTGCTGCCTCATATCAGTGCTGGCAATCGCTGGTTTCCTGGGCATGCTGAAATGGCGGGTCACAGTCGTATCATCCAATTTCGTCGCCCTGATGCTGATATTCAGCCTGTCGCTGACCGTGCATCTCATTCAGCGCTATCGCGAGTTGCATACCGACCGGCCGGACGCGGAGCAAAGCTGGTTACTGCACCAGACCATGCGTGACAAGGCGCGACCGTGTCTGTTTACGGCGCTTACAACCATGGTGGGCTTCGCCTCACTGCTGGTGAGCGGTATTCGCCCGGTTATCGACTTTGGCTGGATGATGGTCTTCGGCATGGTTGCCGTGCTGATTACCGCATTCGTCATGTTTCCGGCTGTGCTGGTTTTGCTTGAGCCGGGGATGCCGACTGACCGTGGCGATTCCACCCGCAGAATCACGGGTTTGTTCGCGGCGCTGGTCGAGGATCACCGGGTTTTCACGGTCGTGTTGTGCATCTTGTTGTCGGTTGCAAGCCTGGTCGGTATGGGCCGGTTAAAGGTCGAAAACCGGTTTATTGACTACTTCAGGGAAAATACCGAGATCTACCAGGGCATGTTGACAATCGACCGGGAACTCGGGGGCACGGTGCCGCTCGACGTCGTGCTGGATGCCGACCCGGAATTCCTGGAGCAGGCGAAATCCAGGGGAACGGCCACAAGTGATGACGAATTTGATGACGAATTTGATGACGACTTCGGCAATGAGTTCGAAGATGAGTTTGCGGATGACTCGGAAACCAGCGACCTTGGCGCAACGAGCTATTGGTACAACACTTTCAGACTGGAGCAGATCCGCGACGTCCACAACTACCTGGATGCCCTGCCCGAGACGGGCAAGGTGCTGTCGATGGCCACAACCATCGAGATGCTGGAGATACTGAATCAGGACGAAACGCCCGGAACCTTCTTTCTTTCGGTGCTGTACAACCGTTTGCCGCCCGATATCAAGCAGGCACTGTTCGACCCCTATATGTCGAAAGACGGTAACCAGGTTCGGTTGAATATGCGGGTAATCGAGTCGGATAAAAATCTGCGGCGCGATGAGTTGTTGAAAGAGATCCGCACCCATATCGTGGAAGAAATGGGCTTCCATCCTGATCGTGTTCATGTCACCGGGATGCTGGTCCTGTACAACAATGTGCTACAGAGTTTGTATCGCTCGCAGATACTCACGATGGGCGTGGTATTCACCGCAATCATGGTGATGTTCGGGCTTTTATTTCTGTCGATCAGGATAGCTTTTGTCGCGATACTGCCGAGTATGCTGTCGGTCGGTGTAGTGCTGGGCGTCATGGGACTGCTGGGTATCCCGCTCGATATCATGACCATTACCATTGCTGCAATCAGCGTCGGTATCGGCGTTGACGATTCGATCCATTACATACACAGGTACAGACAGGAGATTGTCGTCGATAATGAACCCGTGGCTGCCATGCACAGGAGTCATGCAAGCGTAGGCCGGGCGATGTTCTATACGTCGGTAATCATTATCGCCGGGTTCGGGATTCTGGCGCTCTCCAACTTCATACCCAGTATTTTGTTCGGTTTGTTAACGGGTCTGGCCATGCTGATGGCGCTGGCTTCGAACCTGACCCTGCTGCCGCTGCTCCTGTTCTGGGCAAAAATACGCTAGCAGGACAACACCTGCGGGGGCGCCGGTCAAATAACTTCTTTGTATTTCTCGAGGTGCAACGCCCGGGCCTGGTCATGCCATGCGTCGCGTTTCACGCGTTTCTCAAGGTTTGGAATAATGAGGTTGGCACGTTCATAGTCATCTGGCTGTAGCTCGAGTATTTCCTTGAAGCTGAATATTCCGAGCAGGTTGAGTTTCTGTTCGAGCTTCTCGCCGACGCCACGAATGGACTTGAGGTTGTCCCGGCCAAGGCCGTCACCATTGGTCGATTCCGCAACTGTTTCCGCCGGATGTTCGTCATCGTGAGATGGCTCAGCAAAGGCTGATTCGCTGATATCGTGCCCATTGGATGCTTCCACCGGGCGATGTTCGGGCTCAATGTGGTCGTGCGCGGCGACAGGTTCCTGTACTTCGGGAACTTCATCTCTGGTACCGAGTTCAGCAAATTTCGCACGCAGGCTTTTGTTGGTTTTACTCATTACCGTGCAATGCTGTTTCCAACGCTCGACTTCATTGCGCAGCAATTCGATTTCCTGATGTGCTTCGAGGAGCTCGTCGCCGTCGTCTGCAACATCATCCAGCCCGGCAATCATGTTGCTGCCATGTGAAAGTTTTGCCTGGACTTCGAGTTCCGTCAGGCGTGACTTCGCTGTCTCGCACTCACGGTGTAATTGTGCCAGCTCTTCCAGTAAGTCGGCTTTTTCTTCGAGTTCTTTGTTGTAGCTGGCCTTGGTGGCGTTGAATTTTTGCTGCGTATCGGTGAGGGAGTCGCTCGCTTTCTTCAGCCGATCTTCAAGTTCAGCAAGCTGTTTCTGGTGGTCATCATTACTGCCCTCGAGTTTCTGGGCATCCTTGCGGGCGATGCTCAGGGCCGCATTGAGTTCCCTGATTTCCTGGTCGCGTGGGTCCTCCGATTTTGGCCCACGGTTCCGGTTGTGCCAGTAAAGCGCGCCCTTCCAGCTGCCGATGCAGCCAGCCGTAAAGACAAGCAGAAATATCAGAAATGCAACAATTGACATAATGTCTCTTTTCCAACCTCTCTCCGCGTGAAATTAAAGTAAGGCACTGGTGTAATCTTTGCGCTGGCTCTCACTTTTAAGGCTTGCAGGCCTTTGCCGCGGCTGCAGGCTTTTGACCAAAAGGCGCCCGGCGAAGGGTTTGCAGCGGTTCCGGAGGGGGTATTATTTGCGCAGGACGCGTTTATCAATGCTTATTTAAGAGGCAGCGAAATGAAGCTTAGATTCCCTGGCTGGCATGGCCTCATGCTGATACTCGTGCTGGTTGCGGCCTGCGAAGGGCCGATTTCGGAAGAGGCGGCAAAGCCGCAGGTTGTAGATCCGGATGCCGAGCGCGCGAGTCTTATCCAGGCCGATCTGGATTTTGGTGATACGGCCCTGCAACAGGGGCTTGCTCCTGCTTACCTGCAATTCCTGGCGGACGACGCGGTACAACTGCCTGACGGAGATTTGCCGATCGAGGGCAGGGACGCGATCTACGAAAATATTTTGCTGGCGACCGAGGACGGTAGTTTTTCGCTTAGTTGGGAGCCCGTGGCTGCGGAAGTTTCAGCTTCCGGTGACCTGGGGTACACGTGGGGAGGTTACCGCTTCGAGGCACAGGATGAATCAGGGCAGCCAGTTTCCTACGAAGGCAAATATGCCAATTTCTGGCGTAAGTCTGCCAAGGGAAGGTGGCAGATAGTGCTGGATATAAGTAACCAGAACCAGGTTGCTTATGAATTTTATGGCGATCCTGATTTCGATCCAAATGCCGATGGTGTCGGATACGACGACGCGGGCCTGACTAATGAGGCATTGTAACCGATGCTTAATCGGGAAAAAAAGAAGGGGGGCGGGGGGACCCCCCAGGGGATAAACAGTTCTACGCGCTAAGCAATTGCGACAATGTGTTACCGATATGCCGAATTTGTTCAGGCGATCATTGCGGTTAGCGTTGCCACCGGTATAAATGCGACGACCAGCCCGAGTAAAAACTCGTCACGACCATCGAGATTTAAAAAGCCTTTGCTGTTGATCATTTTTTACTCCCTGTGCGGTATGTGTTGCCCCCGCCGGTTTCAGTTTCTATGCTGAAATAATAGGGATGATCAGGCGAACCTTCTTTTCGGAAGGGTAACCGTTTGTAGCAAAATGTAACTTGGTTAACTTATTGAAAAATAAGCTAATAAAAAGGTTTCAGGGGGCAAGCTTGAGGTCAGGTGGGCGCGTGTGTGACTGGATAGAGAGCGCATCTTCTTCGGCTGACCTGAACTGCAACTCGGCCAGTCGCGCATACAGCGGGTTCTTCTGCACCAGTTCGGCATGACTGCCAATGTCCTGGATGCGGCCTTCATCCATTACGACGATGCGTTGAGCTTTTAGCACCGTCGCGAGTCGGTGCGCGATGATAATTGTCGTACGGTTCTGCATCAGGTTCTCGAGCGCTTCCTGCACCAGGCGTTCGCTTTCCGCATCCAGTGAACTGGTGGCTTCGTCGAGCAGGAGTATCGGCGGGTTCTTAAGAATTGCGCGGGCAATCGCGACGCGCTGACGCTGGCCGCCCGACAATCGCATGCCCTTCTCTCCCAGGAAGGTATCAATGCCGTCAGGCAGCTTGTCGATAAACTCATCGGCTTCGGCTGCTTCTGCCGCGGCACGCACTTCGGCATCCGTGGCATCGGGACGCCCGTAGCGAATATTCTCCAGCGCGCTTGTGCCGAAGATCATGGTTTCCTGCGGCACGACACCGATACGAGTGCGGACTTCCTGAGGGTCTGCGGCCGCGATGTCCACGCCGTCGATCCTGATCGTGCCGGATTGAGGGTCATAAAACCGCAACAGCAACTGGAAGGTCGTGCTTTTACCGGCGCCGGACGGACCCACGAAGGCGATGGTTTCGCCGGGTTCTATATCCAGGGTGAAATCATCGATCGCCCGTGTGTCGGGCCGGGACGGATAGCAGAAGTTCACGCCTTCAAAAGCGATGCGGCCCTCACCTATGTCGGGCATGGGAACCGGGTTATCGGGTGTGCGTATATTAGGCTCCGCTTCCAGTAGCTCGATCAGCCGTTCCATAGCCCCGGCAGCCCGTTGGACCTCGCCCCACATCTCGCTCAGCATCGCTCCGGAACTGCCGAGCAGGACCGTGAATATCACGAACTGCGCGAGCTCACCCGGCAACATGTCGCCCGCCAGTACTTCCCGGGTGCCCGTCCAGAGCACCAGCGTGATAGCCCCGAACAGCAGGAACATGGTGCCAAAGGACATGACGAAACGCACCCGGATCCGGCGTATGGCGGCGAGAAATGCGTCCTCGACGGCCGTCCCGAAACGTTTGCTCTGCAGGGATTCGAGTGTGAAGGCTTGCACGGTCTGAATGGCGTTCAGCGTCTCGTTCGCCATACCGCTCGAGTCCGCTACCCTGTCCTGCGCGGTGCGTGAGAGTTTGCGCACTTTGCGGGCGATCCACAGCACCGGCAGGATCACTGCAGGCACCAGCAACAGGATCATCATTGTCAGCCGGGGGCTTGTGTAGAGCACACCCGCTATTGAAATAAACAGCATCACTGTCGAACGCAGCGCGATCGAAATCCCGACCCCCGATATCGACTGCACCAGCGTCGTATCGGTCGTCAGCCGCGAGAGCACTTCGCCGGTCTGGGTGACCTCGAAGAATGCCGGGTCCTGGCGGATTACATGGGCATAAACCTTGTCGCGAATATCAGCCACCACCCGTTCGCCGAGCCAGGTAATGAGATAAAGACGGGCGGCCGACAAAATACTGATTGCAAGGATCACGCCGAAGACGACCATGAAATAGAAATCGATCATCTCCGCGTCGCCGGTGGTGATACCGTTGTCGATCAGGTAGCGCGCTGCCAGCGGCAGGCTGCCGGTCGCTGCCGATGCGGCTAGCAGCACGATAATGGCAACCACGAGCGTACCTGCATACGGGCTTATGAACGGAATGATTGCCCGGAGCGGTTTAAGCGAGGTGCCTTTCGGGCGCCATTCTTTCTGATCATGTGGAGGCATATAAGCTTCTGCTTGTTTTCCGGGCAATCGGGTATTCGGCAGCTACACGATAACGGATTCCGGATACCATCAAGGTCCCGGCAGAATACCTGACCGAAGCTTGGCTGATACCGTGACGCGTGTATACCAAGCCCTGCCGGGAATTCCTGTATAACATAACCGACTTCGTACGGACCCGGTTGCGCCGATGCACGATCAACACGACCTCAGCCTCATCCTTGACTCGCGGGTGCCCCTGGTCGTCGTCGAAACGCATGACGAAGATCGTTTCCTGACTTTTCTGACCGGTGTCGTGACGGCTTCCGCAACAGGTGATTACCGCCCCCTGTTCCGCTGGACCATTACCGATGGCCTGCAGCGGCTGGATATAGAAATGGAGCCGCAGCCGACTAACTCGGCCCCCGACCAGGTGCTCAGGCATATACGTGCCGTTTCGCAACCGGGGATATTCGTGTTGCTGGATTTCCATCCCTACCTCCAGGACCCGGTCAACGTCAGGCTCGTAAAAGATATTGCCATCAAGGCGGAAGAGGGTCGGCAAACAGTAGTGCTGGTAAGTCATGACATCGAGTTGCCGCCGGAACTCGATCGCTTCGCCGCCCGCTTCGAAATGTCACTGCCGGGCGACAAAGAGCGCGCCAATATCGTGCTGTCGGTTGTCGAGGAGTGGAACAGCGCGAACCGGGGTTCCGTCAATGTCGATCAGCGCGCATTCGATTTGCTGGTGCGTAACCTCGCGGGCATCACGCGGGCAGACACCGAACGCCTTGCGCGCAATGCCATCTACCATGATGGTGCAATTTCTGAATCGGATTTGCCTGCGGTCGCTAAAGCCAAGTACGAACTGCTGAACCAGCAGGGCGTACTCAGTTTTGAATACGAAACGGCAAGGTTTTCCGATGTTGGTGGGCTGAACCGGCTTAAGGCCTGGCTGGAGCAGCGCAAGCGGGTGATGCAGAGCGATGCAGCCGGGCCACCGCTGGACCCGCCGCGCGGCCTGCTGTTGCTGGGGATACAGGGCTGCGGTAAGAGTCTGGCCGCCAAGGCAACGGCCGGGATATTGGGTGTACCGCTGCTACGCCTCGACGTGGGCACCCTGTACAACAAGTACCACGGCGAAACGGAACGGAACCTGCGTGAATCACTGCAGCAGGCCGAAATCATGGCACCCTGCGTGTTGTGGATCGATGAAATAGAAAAGGCCTGGCAACGGGCAGCGGCGATGATGGCTTGTCACGCCGGGTGCTAGGCACATTTCTTACCTGGCTGGCCGAGAAAGCGGCAACGGTGTTCGTGGTGGCAACCGCGAACGATATCAGCCAGCTTCCACCCGAACTCGTGCGCAAGGGGCGCTTCGACGAGATATTTTTTGTGGACCTGCCGGCGCCGCGTGTACGCATGGATATACTGGGAATCCACCTGCGCCAGCGTGAGCTCGACCCGGCTACATTCGATATGGTGGGGCTGGTCGAAGCAAGTGAAGGGTTTTCGGGTGCGGAGATTGAGCAGGGGATAGTGGCTGCGCTGTACGCGGCCCGCGCGGTGCGCCAGTCACCCGAGACGAACCATATACTTGCTGAATTCAGGCGCAGCCGCCCCCTGTCCGTACTGATGGCTGAAAAATTGCAGGCATTGCGAAACTGGGCGGCGGAGCGCACAGTAGCTGCTGACTGACAGAGGGTGTTATGGCTGATATCCCTGTTTGCTGGCGCTGCGGACGCGGCCTGGAAGACCTCAACTTGCCGTTCGGACGGCTGGATGAGTGTCCGGAATGCAGGTCGCAACTGCATGTCTGCCGCATGTGTATTTTTTTTGACCCCGCCGCCATAAAAGAATGTCGGGAAGATGATGCGGACGAGGTCAGGGGAAAAGAACGCGCAAATTTCTGCGACTACTTCCAGGCGAATTCAAACGCTTTCGATGAAAGTATTGCAGCGGCCGACCGCGATGCCAGCGAGCAACTGGAGCAGTTGTTCGGGGACAAAAGTCCTGCCAAAGGCAAGTCGAACAAGGGCAAGTCACACAAGGGCAAGTCCAAAAAAAAGAAGAAGAGCTCAGGCAAGAAAGCAAACAAACCCGTAAGCGACCCGTCCCCGGAAGACCTGTTCAAAAAATAGCAGGCTAGCGTTCGCTGCGAATTAAAACCATGACGACATCGTCGTTGTTATCGAGCAGCTCAAGTACATTGCCGATGACTTGCCATTTGTGCGTCATGTCGAGCGCCTCGAGGAACACCGTTTCCTGGCCGTTTACAGCCGGCTGACACATGCGCTTTGTAACGGCCAGGGGGCCGAAAGTCATCGTATTTGCTGCAATCATGGCGGAGCCCTGAAAGCGATTGCAGCCGGCCGTACCGCCGATTGCCCCCGCTTCCCGAAATTCGAGCGCCGAAAGCGCCGCGGTGGCCGGCCTGGTAAGGATACGGCTAGCTTCCCATACCGTGCCCTCAAGCTGGTCGGGAACGCCGGTTTCCAGGCGCTTGCCGGTGAGATCCGCGCAGCCGGAGAGCGCGGCCATGGCAAGGACTAACGCCGCGCGGCCGAACCGCCGGCGATGGCTCACAGGGCCCTCGTGAAGAAACGTTGCAAGGCGCGAATCCGGATCGTGCTATCGGCTTGTCATGGTCACCGCTTAGGCGATATCCGGGATGCTGATCGTGACCATGCCGTCGTCCTGCCAGTCGGTAATCTGAATATCTACGCCCAGCACTTCCGACCAGACCGCTATATGCGGCTTCGTCCACAGGTCATGGATTTCCTGTTCCGTCAGGTCATGCATGCCCATACGCCGTGTTTGTGTCAGCACGTGTCCGTAGGGGGCCCGGTAAGTGATGCTGCCTTTCCCGCGCTCTACCTGTCCCGCAAGCTGGAAAAAACAGGTTGTCTGGTCGGTAATAGCAATGAGCGCAAGTTCCGTGTTCCCTGTCTGGTCGATCATTTTCGCAACCCGCCTCAGCATCGGGAACTGGGTCATCGCGTCCTCACGGGCGATGTCTTCCATTTGCCCCTGGTCCTTGGCGTACTGAATAAACTCGAGCGTCATCTTCACAAGCGCATCATTCATCTCATGCTGATAGGCTGAATTCGAGTTCAGGGTTTTGACCATCTTGGAAACCGCGAGCCCGACCTGCAGCTCCTGACCGTCCAGCTGGTAACGCGGATCGTCGGCATTACCTGTTTCCCTGATCGCCGCCACGACTGCTTCGCCCAGGGCTGCTTCGTTACCTTCAAAGCCGCTGTACTGGCCGATTTGCTTGTGCGGTTTCCCTTCCGCACCCTCGTGTCCGCCTGCGTGCACTACGCCAATGCTTAGCAGCACGGCCAAAAGGCCTGTGCCCAACTGTTTTGCACGGTTCATGTCTTACTCCTGGTTGCGGTGCTGCCCGTTATGGACGGATTATTGTAGACGACCGCCGGGGGTTTCCAGTGCCGGCCCATAATGGTCCACGGCGCGGAGTGTTGCGGGAGCGGGTTTCGCGCCCTACTATTCACGGACTCCGGCTACAAAGCCCGTCTTTCATAAGAAAACAGCCGGGGGGAGGATTTATCATGGCAGAGTTATACGAGCGGGTTGCTGCGGAACGGCGGCGCCTCAGACAGGTTCGGCAGGCCCTGACCCAGGCGACGACGCAAACATCCGAGGGCAACGCCGACTGGGCACCTTTTTATATTGCGATAGCGGATTATTTCGAGGCAGCCATGGCCAGGCTGCATGCCCAGGATATCCGCATGGGCGAGATGTTGCGTGACAAGGCCGATATGGGCGAGCCCGATAATCAGCATGCAATGGCCGAACTGGAAGAGCGGCTCAGCGGTAATCAGCAACACCTGAAACAGATGCTGGCGGCCAGGGACGAACTGAATGCCGATGCCCAGGCAGGCCTGCAGAGTTTCGAGTCGGCCGGCAAAGCTTATGCCGACTACATCGTTGCCAACATGGGTCATCACCCCGGCAGCACCAACATGGCGCAAGAACTGTTCTCGAGCGACGACTGGGCACACATGGCAGATGTCAGCGAGGCTGACCAGGTACGCGAGGAGCATTTGTTCGAACGGGTATTTGCAAGCGTACCCGCGAGTTTGGTATTGACCGAGCAGTAAGTCGGCATGTCCGGCGCGTTCCCCGAACATCCGTTCTGGAATTATTCACTGGCGCTTTATCGTAAGGACGGCGTCGAACGCGCATGCCTCGCATTGCAGGATGAGTTCGGCCTCGACGCAAACCTGGTCCTGTTTTGTTTATGGGCAGGGGTCGAGGGTCCCGGTGAACTTACAGCCGAAGAGTTGAACGAGTGCATGGCACGGGGCGGACAATGGCAGCGGGAAGTAGTGCAACGGCTGCGTTTTATTCGTCGCACACTCAAACACGACAACCTGGGTGCGACCGACAAACTTGCAAAAGCGTTGCGCCCGGATGTGCAGTCGCTGGAATTGTCAGCAGAACACGTGGAACAACTGTTGCTCGCATCCGTTGTGCCACCGGAGAGGGGCGAGCGAAGCCCGGCAGCAGGAATTAAAAACACAGGTGCCTATTTCGATGTTGCGGGCGTGTCCCGCGCGGGTGAAGCGAAAGCTGCGATAATGATTATCCTGGCCGCCGCATTGCCGCCGTTGCCGACAGATGTTCTGGCAGAGCAGTGGGCCAACGGTTAACCGACGGTTGACGTTAATGAAGTAACTGCTTGCTATACTTGCCCGGTCAGTTTATCCATAAGCTGAAAGTATATTGCCGATACTTAAATAATAGTCAGGCTGGACATCCGTAGAAATCCTAACTAAGAATGATTCTCATTTGTATTACAATCATACCCCCTTTTTAGTGCCTCCCCGAGGGAAGTCGCAATGTCACGCAAAAAATATTCCGCAGCCAGGAATGCTGCTTTAAGTATCTTTATCTTGTCACTGGCATCGCCGCTGAGCGCAGTGGCCAGCAGTCATATCTCTGAAATTGTCGTCAGTGTCCGGAAGATCGACGAAAATGTGCAGGAAATTCCAGTCCAGGCAACTATATTTGGTGAGCAGACCATCGAACAGGAGCGGATCCGTTCACTGGCCGATGTCGCAGAACTAACACCCAGCATACAGTTCGATACCGGTTTCTGGCCCAGCGATACGCGCGTTTCGATCCGGGGTCTCTTCAACCGTGCAGGTCGCCCAAGTGCAGCGGTGCTCATCGACGGTATCGATGCGATGAGTGAAAGTATGGAGAGTGCCGGCGGCTCGGCCCTGCTGAATCAGCGAATCCTCGATATAGAGCGCATCGAAGTAGCACGCGGTCCGCAGAGTGCGCTGTACGGGCGTGGCGCGTTTTCAGGTGCGATCAACTACGTGACCCGCAGGCCGCCCGACGAATGGGAGTCCACCTTGCTCGTTGACGGTGCATCGAGGGGCAGTGAATCGGAATTTCAGTTCAGGACGGGTGGTCCGCTTATCGACGGCAAACTCAACTTCAATGTGATGCTGTCGGATTATGAAACCCACGGTTACTACAAGAACCCGAATACCGACCAGTACGTCGGCGGCGGTGAGAGCCGTGGCGGCGCCCTGGCTTTCGAGTGGCTGGCGGCCGACAACGTCAGTGTGTACTGGAACACGACTTATTCGGATGATGACTTCGAACCGCAGGCGATCGCTGCGATCAAGCCCAATAAATTCAGGGTCGCCCTGAACGACGGCGCGGACAACATCACGCTGATCGAGGACGGCGATCCGGACACGGTCACGGGCGACTGCCTTAACCCCGGTAGCGGACCCGGCCTGGATGCATGCCTGTGGGTCGTGAACGGAACTATCGGCGACGCAGACGACTATGCGATTAATGTTTCTCCGGACCCGCGTACCGGCGGGAATTACAGGGGTACCGACGACGAAACCGCGCGCCACAACCTGATTATCGAATGGGATATCAACGAAGACTATGCATTCCGCTGGGCTTCGTCTTATACCGACTCCAATCAGTTCGTGAACATGGACACGGATCAGCAGGCCGGGTTGCCGCCGCCGGCGCCCTGGTTCTCGCAGTCGGGTAACGACAGTGACGGATTATTTGTTTTTGATTTCCGGCAACGCTTCCACGAGGTGCAAATAAGTTTTGATGACGGAGGCAAGGTAAACTGGCTGGCCGGACTCAATCTTTTTGACGAGGATGGTGACAACGTTAACCGCAGCCGTTTCTGGTACCGCGACCTGGCCGGCGCTGTCTGTACGTTTACGACGGCGGCCTGTACTTTCGAAGAAGCCCTCATCTTTAACAAGCGTTTCGAGCGCGATACCAATAGTGTTTCAGCCTTCGGTCTTGTCGGTATCGCCCTGACAGATAATGTGAAGCTCACCATGGAAGGCCGCTGGATTCACGACAAGATAGAGGTCAAAGCGAACACATCTGATTCCACATCCGATTCGCTGGGCTTTCCGTTTTTCAGTTATGCGGGCAGCCCGGGCTTCAAGGCTGACACGGACGATACCAATTTCGTGCCCCGGGCCAGCCTGGACTGGTTCGTGACCGACGATGTCATGCTCTACACGTCAATCGCCAAGGGAATCAAACCACCGACTTATAACACGACCAATATGGTCGACCCGGAAACGTCCAAGGTTAAAAAGGAAAAGCTGACGACCTATGAAGTTGGCATGAAGAGCACCCTCGATGAAGGGCGCGTCATCCTGAACGGCGCAATCTTCTTCAACGATTACGAGGACCAGCAGGTACTGGTGCAGTTTCCCGGCGTACCGCTACCGCGTAGCGGTACTGCCAATGCAGGTGAGACGGAAGTCTGGGGCCTGGAACTCGATACGACCTGGCGGCCTGATGAAAACTGGACGTTTAACGCGAGCTACGCGTATATCGACGGCGAATACAAAGACTTTGTACTGGCCGATGCGCAGGCGCCGGGTGTACCGGTTTCCGGCAGCAACCAGGCCAAGGCCGCCAGCAAGGACGGCGATTTCAGCGGTAACCAGACCGTCGGCGTACCTGAGCATGCGTTTGCATTCCTGGGCCGCTACCAGGCTCCGATATTCGGCGATACAGACTGGTATACGCAACTGACAGCCTCATGGCAGGACGAGCGGTGGGCCGATGTGTCCAACCTGGCCCAGCTCGATTCCTACTGGATGGTGAACGGTCAGGTTGGGCTCGAAAGCGAAGACTGGTTTTTGTCCCTGTACGTAGAAAACCTGCGCGACGACGATACGATCATCTTTGCGCAGGAATTCATCGACCAGCAACAGGGCTTCCAGTTAGGCTCAACAGTTACGTTCCCTGTCGCTTACTACGCCTATCTGCCGCAGCCGAGAACGGTAGGGTTCAAGTTCCAGTACAAGATCAAGTAAGCGTACTGGTTAAAAACCGCGTTCGCAGCTGCCGGGCTGAGGCTCGTACACTCAGCCGCCATGCCTAGGCGTTGCCCCAGTCCTTGAGCCGGGTGCCGAACAGCCTGTCGACCTGGGCGAGTGCGTCGGGCGCGAGTTCCTCCAGCAACACGCGGTTGCGCTTCGGATAGTTCTCCGGCCCGCCTTCTTCGGGCCACTGCATCGTGGCGTCGATAACGATCTTGCTGGTCTCACCCCGCACGATCTGGCTCGGGTCGGTTATGGTGCCTATACCTTTTTCGATGATCTCGGTTGCCATGGCAGGTTGCCAGCGGGACCCCATCGCGAACAACATCTGGGTCCGGTCCAGCACGTCCAGGTCCTTGTCGACCACGACCACGACCTTACAGATGCTGACCCGGTTCGCCACGATTTTGCCGACTTCCAGCCCCTGACCGGGTGCCGTCTTGTCGATACTGACGAATGACACACCCATCATGTCCTGCGGGTAGTGGAAGTCGATCAGGCTGGGGATGGAACGCCGCATGATGCGCTCGTACATGACCTCCAGAGGCGACGTCGTGAAACCGCGCTGCATGCCGGTGAAGCTGTTCATCAACCACGGGTTACGCCGGTGGGTAATGCGCGTCACGTTCATCCAGAACACGTCTACCTTTTCCAGGCCGAGGTAGCCGAACATCTCGCCGAAAGGCCCTTCGTTTTCCAACGGCTCGTCCAGCGGCACTTCGCCCTCGATAATCATCTCGGCATGCGCCGGCACAAGCATGTCGCTGTTGTCCGCCTTGACGACTTCCAGTGCTTTGCCCCGCAAGCCACCCGCGATCGCGAGCTCGTCGACGGCACCGTCGCCGCGCTGCCGTGCCATCGGAGCGCCACTTAGAAGCCAGACGATCGGGTCCTGGCCGACCGCAACCGCAACATGGCCGACTTTCTCGCCACGTTCGCGTGCCGCCAGCAGCATTTTGTAACCGGCATGGTTCTTTTCGGAATTGATCCGCAACTTTCGCGGACCGGTAATTTCACATCGGTAAGTGCCGAAGTTGTTGCCCATCTCCGGGTCCGAGGTAAACACCGAGCCCGTGTTGACGTAGCGTGCGGAATCCGCCGGATTAGTTTTTATGAACGCAAAACTGTTCAGGTCACACTCGTCGCCGGTCAGCGTGACCTCCTTGCACGGTGCTTCGTTACGTGAAAGTTCGACCGGTGCTATCTTCGGCCAGCGGCCATCGACGGTCGAGCTCAGCATTTTATCCATGTGCGCCTTGGCGCGCCGGTAGCTGACCTTGATGTCATCCGGATCGGGCTCGAGGCCGAACAGGATGCAGTCGGTATTCACGTGCCCCTGGAAATTGCCGACGAGCGGACCATCGATCCAGTCGCCATCAATTTTTATCTTGTCGTAGATAAATGCGGGCGAACGAAAAAACCCGTACCGGTCAGTCGCCCGGAACATGAGTGCCGTTACCTGGTACTCGTCCTGATCGATCTCGGGTACGCGCATCACCAGGCCATGCGCATCAAGCGCAGCCATGTAATCACGGATGCTGTCGAAGGGGGCTTTGGGTGCCGCCGCTATTAACTTCGCGCGGTCAGCTTTACTTAAGCAGTCCTTGCCGGTAGCGGCCTGTGCGCCCATGGACGGCAGCGACAATGCTGCGACACCTGTGCCTGCGAGAAAGTTTCTGCGGGATGTGGTTTGTGCCATCGGAGAATCCTCGATTGTTCTGAATTGTTATTGTCAGCCTTGCATATTTATCCCGGATTTTGTGCCGGGCGGCATGGGGTAGCCGAGCAATCGGATCGGTTGTCCGCAGGCTGACCGAAGGGCATGCAACCAGCCGCTTCTGCGTCGTTTTCAGTGATCATTTTGGGCCGGGGGCATCCCTGCGGCGCGATACAATAAGACTAATGCCGGGTAAACAGGCGTCGGGCATGGCAGCACAGTCGAATAAATGGAGCAGAAACACCTTAATGAAACGAGCCATCCTCATCATTGTTGTGGCGGCGATTGCCGCGTACTGGTTTTTCGGCCAGGGTAACGGCGGCCCCGGTCCCGGCCGGCCATCCTTCGGCGGACCGGTCACCGTGGTTGCGGAAGTGGTTACCCGCGAGCCTTTGGTTAGTTCCGTCGAGGCATTGGGTACCGCACTTGCGAACGAGTCCGTAACCGTCACGGCGAGTCTTACGGAAACCGTTCGCCGGGTAAGTTTCGAGGACGGTGATTCTGTCGACAAGGGTACCGTGCTGGTCGAACTGACCGATGACGAGGAAAGCGCCCAGCTCGCCGAGGCGCGCGCCAACCTGAGCGATGCCCAGAATCAACTCAAGCGCCTGCGCGACCTCGATGCACGCGGGATCGCGGCCGCTTCGGATGTCGATGAAGCGCAGGCGGCAAAAGATGCGGCCCAGGCGCGCCTCGATTCCGTCGTGGCGCGGCTACAGGACAGGCTGATTCGTGCGCCCTTCAGCGGCATTCTCGGGTTTCGCGAAGTGAGCCAGGGCACGTTGCTTATGCCGGGCGATACCATTACGACCATCGACGATGTCGCGCAGATCAAGCTCGATTTCACGGTTCCCGAGACCGTAATTGCAATAATGCAACCGGGCAGGAAGATTTACGCGAGCAGTGTTGCGTATCCCGGCCGTGAGTTTGCAGGTGTGGTTACCGCGGTGGGCTCCAGGGTGGACCCGGTCACGCGGGCGGTTACCGTGCGTGCGAACATACCCAACGATGACCGGGCGCTGCGGCCCGGTATGTTGCTTACGGTGCGTGTTGTGACGAACGAGCGCGACGCGCTGAGCGTACCGGAACGGGCAGTCGTGCAGATGCGTGACGGCGCTTATATATATGTAGTCGGACCGGACCGGACGGCGGTCAGGACCACGGTTGAACTCGGCATGCGCCAGGACGGGATGGTCGAGATCGTAGCCGGGCTTGCGGATGGCCAGCAGGTCGTTACTGAAGGTGTGATTAAGCTGCGGGACGGTGCAACCGTGCAGTTCGCTGACGAAGTCGTCGCGGAGGGACCGCCCGACGCGACCTCCGGGGCGAGTGAACCGGCGCCCGAGGACGATTAACGAGGACGAGCTTTACGATGTGGCTCTCAGACGTATCTGTTAAACGACCCGTATTCGCAACTGTCATCGCGATGTTGCTGGTCGCATTCGGCTCGCTCGCATTCAATGAACTTGCGGTACGCGAGTATCCCGATATTTCCGCACCAGTAATTTCGGTAACGGTGGGTTATCCGGGCGCCTCTGCAGAAGTTGTCGAAAGCCGCATTACGCAAATACTCGAACGCGAAGTCAGTGGTATCGAGGGAGCGAAGTCGATCACTTCGAGCAGTCTGGACGGCCAGTCGTCCATTTCGGTCGAGTTCAGCCTTGAACGCAAAATAGATGAGGCGGCAAACGATGTCCGCGACCGGGTGGGCCGGGTCGTAACGCGACTCCCCGACGACATCGACGCGCCTATCATCGCCAAGCAGGATGCCGATGCGCAGCCAATCATGTACATCAACCTGGAGAGCCCTAACCTCAGCGAGATGGACCTGACGGACTACGCCGAACGTTATGTGCGTGACCGGCTTGCCGTGGTTCCCGGGGTTTCGCAGGTCCAGATGAACGGGCTCGGCCGGCCGTCGATGCGAGTGTGGCTCGACCGGATAGCGCTGGCCGCGCGCGGGCTTACGGTTACGGATATAGAGAATGCGCTCCGCCGCGAAAACCTGGAGTTACCAGCCGGCCGTGTGGACTCGAAGGACCGGGAGTTCCAGGTGCGCGTCGCCCGTAATTTTACGACGGCCGAGGAATTTCGCCGGCTGGTCATTGGCCAGGGAACAGACGGTCACCTGATCCGCCTGGGTGAAGTTGCAAATGTGGAAGTTGCGCCGCGCGATTCGCGCACCATTTTCCGCACGAACGGACAAAGCTCGGTCGGTTTTGGCATCATCAAGCAATCCACGGCTAACACGGTCGACGTCATCACGGGCATTAACGCAGAGGTCGCCCGCATTACTCCGACGCTGCCGCAGGGTATGCAACTGGCGATCGGCAGCGATGATTCCGCATTTATCCGGGCGGCCATCCGCTCGGTCTATATCACCATTGCCATAACAACCGCGCTGGTGGGGCTCGTCATCCTTGCGTTCCTGGGGAATGTGCGCGCGATGCTGATACCGGTAACGACGATACCGGTATGCCTGGTCGCCTCGTTCATGGTCCTCGCGCTGTTCGGTTTCTCGATCAACCTGGTCACGCTACTCGCGCTGGTGCTGTCCATCGGCCTCGTGGTCGACGATTCGATCGTGGTCCTCGAGAACGTGCACCGCCGTATAGAAAACGGCGAGCCACCGCTGCTTGCGGCCTTCAAGGGTACGCGCCAGGTTGCTTTCGCGGTTATCGCGACCACCGCCGTGCTTGTTGCAGTCTTCGCGCCGATCGCGTTCCTGCGCGACAACATCGGCCGGATTTTTTCCGAGCTCGCTGTAACCGTTGTTGCGGCAGTTGTTTTCTCCAGTGTGCTCGCACTGTCGCTGGCGCCGATGATGTGTTCCAAGCTGTTGCGTCCCGGTAAACGTGAAAATCGTGGTATGCACATGCTCGACCGCTTCTTCGAGAATCTTGCCGAGTCCTACCAACGTGGCCTCGAGGCCAGCCTGAACGCACCGCGCAGGATCGTGTTGATGATGGTGGTCATCGCAGCGAGCGTCTGGGGTCTGATGGAAAACCTTCCGGAGGAATATGCGCCCGGCGAAGATCAGGGCATGTTCTTTGCAATCATGCAGGCGGCAGAGGGCACCAGTGTCGACCATATGCGGAAGCAGGTCGAAAAATTTGAAACACCCATGCGGCCGTTGATTCAGACAGGCGACATTCAGCGTTCCCTTATCCGGACGCCCATCTGGGGCTCAACGAACCCCAACGGTGGAATCATAATTGTGACGATGGCGCCCTGGGGTGAACGCGAAGTCTCCACCGCGGAAGCGCAGGGCCGGATGATGGCGAGCTGGAGCCAGATTCCCGAGGTGCGCAGTTTCAGTTTTATGCGTTCCGGAATTTCACGGCATGGCGGCGGCCAGCCCGTGCAGTTCGTGATTGGCGGCTCAGACTACGATGAACTGGCCCGCTGGCGGGACATCGTCCTGGCTCGAGCGCGCGCCAATCCCGGGCTCACCCGCGTCGACGCCGACTTGAAAGAAACGCAGCCACAACTGAATGTGCGCATCGATCAGGACCGCGCGGCCGCGCTGGGCGTATCGGTGCAGAGTATCGGCCAGACCCTGCGGACCATGATGGGCGAGCAGGTCGTAACCACTTATGTCGTCGACGGGGAGGAATACGACGTGGTGTTGCACGCGCGGCAAGACCAGCGGGCAACGGCAACGGACCTGACCAACATCTATGTGCGGCAAAACCGGTCGCGTAACCTGATACCGCTGTCGAACCTGGTAACTACCGAGGACACGGCCGGCAGCGGCAGGCTGAACCGCTACAATCGCCTGCGTGCACTGACCATCAGCGCAACCCCGGTGCCTGGTTACGCGCTCGGCGATGCGCTGGAATTCCTGGAAGACGTCGTGCGCAGCGAGTTGCCGACAACGGCGCGCGTAGACTACAAGGGCGAGTCGCTCGAATACAAGGAAAGTGCGGGCGCGACCTATTTTACGTTCGGCATTGCGCTGCTGGTGGTGTTCCTCGTGCTCGCGGCGCAGTTCGAGAGTTTCGTCCACCCGCTGATCATCATGGTTACGGTGCCGCTCGCGCTGGCCGGCGGGTTGCTCGGACTTAGCGTGATGGGCAAAACGCTGAATATTTACAGCCAGATCGGCGTCGTGATGCTTATCGGCATAGCTGCGAAAAACGGTGTACTGATTGTCGAGTTCATTAACCAGTTACGTGACGAGGGGATGGAGTTTGCGCAGGCTATTGTTGAAGGCGCGCGTATTCGTTTCCGGCCCGTTGTCATGACCACCGTATCGACATTAATGGGATCAATTCCCCTGATGCTCGCGACCGGCCCCGGGTCGGAGAGCCGCAGTACCCTGGGTATCATCATGTTCTGGGGCGTTTCCATCGCGGCGGCCTTTACCCTTTTCGTCGTGCCGGTTTTCTACAAGATGTTTGCCAAAGGTACGAGCACACCCGAAGCGGTAGCGAACAAGCTTGAGGCGCTGCAGGCAAACGATTGACCTGAGATTGACCAGCAACTGCGTCAGGCATATAAGTGAGCCATGACCAGCGCGTACATACTTGCCATAGACCAGGGAACCACCGGCTCCACCGCGCAACTGGTCGACCATGAGCTGAACGTAATCGCCAGCGAGAACGTCGAGTTTCCGAATATCTTCCTGCAGCCTGGCTGGGTGGAACACGACAGCGGAGAGATCTGGCGTTCGGTTGAGCAGTGTGTAAGCCGGGCGCTGGCCAGTGCGGGTATCGACGCCGGCCAGATTGAGGCGATTGGTATTACCAACCAGCGTGAGACGTCACTATTCTGGGATACAAAAAGCGGCGAGCCTTTGCAAAACGCGCTGGTCTGGCAGGATCGCCGTACGGCTGACCGGTGCGATGAGCTCAAAAAGGCCGGTCACGAGGACAGCATTCGCGAGAAAACAGGTCTGGTCATAGACCCGTATTTTTCAGCGACCAAGGCTGAATGGATGTTGCGTGAAAACCCCGGCGCTTTGGAAAAAGCGGAACAGGGTGAGTTGTTGTTCGGCACGATCGATAGCTGGCTGACCTGGCGGCTTTGCGGCGCTCATGTCACCGATACCTCGAATGCCTCGCGTACAATGCTGTTCAACATACACTCAGGCGAGTGGGACCCGGAACTGCTGGACCTGTTTTCCATTCCGGCTGCCTGCCTGCCGAGGGTTGAAGACTCATCCAAAGTTTACGGACACACCAGCGGGATTGGTTTCCTGCCCGATGGCATCCCCGTTGCTGGTCTTATCGGCGACCAGCAGGGTGCTTTATTCGGACAGGCCTGTTTCGACCCCGGCATGGCGAAATGCACCTACGGTACGGGCGGGTTCGTGTTGTTGAATACCGGCGGGAAACCGGTGAGTTCGCAGCACGGCATGCTCACGACCGTCGCCTGGCGGTTGGGCGGCAGACTCAGTTATGCCATCGAGGGAAGCGCCTTCGTTGCCGGCGCGGCGGTGCAGTGGCTGCGTGACGGGTTGCAGATTATCGACTCCGCGTCCGAGATCGAGACACTCGCGGGCAGCGTCCCAAGTTCCGAGGGTGTTGTGTTCGTGCCCGCACTCGTCGGACTCGGCGCCCCGCACTGGCGACCGGACGCGCGCGGCATGATCAGCGGTATTACGCGCGGTTCGACCCGCGCTCACATCGCGCGCGCGACGCTGGACGGTATCGCTTTGCAGATCACGGAAATTGTGGAGTCGATGGGCCGTGACTTCGGTGCGGCAGTCAGTGAATTACGCGTGGATGGCGGTGCTGCCCGCAACGATTTTCTCGTGCAGTTGCAGGCGGATTTACTTGGTCTGCCGTGCGTTCGACCGGTCGTGCTCGAAACGACCGCGATGGGTAGTGCTTTGCTCGCAGGCCTCGCGGTAGGTTTCTGGGCATCAATGGAAGAGGTTGCGAGCGGCTGGCGCGAAAGCCGGCGCTTCAGCCCGGATACAAGCCGGGCCGAGCTGGCTGAAACGCGCGCGCTCTGGAAGAAGGCGGTCAGTGTCGCCTGAAGCCTTCAGTATTCACCCGTAATCGAGTGGCCGCGATCAATTTCTGTGGCTTTACCCTGTTGTTCCGGCGCATTGGCGGCGAAGAAATTCAGGATATGCCGTGCGACTGTAGCCGGGTCTTTCTCAGCAGGCCAGTGGCCGGCTCCTTCGGCTATGTAAAGCTCGGCATTCAGCGTTTCAGCTAGCCATTCACTGTCAGCTCGCGGCACTATTTCGTCGACCTCGCCCGCGATAACCAATGCCGGTTTATCGATCAGCGTAACGTCGTCCGGCAGACGGGAGATTTGCTGTGTGTCACTTATCGCACGCAGTCCGTCGACGGTATTCTCTATGAGTAACAAGTCCAGCCAGTGACATACTTCTTTATTGGTGGCGCACATGCTCGCAACCATACCGTTCGGGCTGCCACCCAGCGAATTCCAGGTCATTGCGCGCCCGATGCCGAGCGGCAGCTTGCCGAGTAGCTCGAAGGGATTAACCCGGTTCGCTCCATAAACATGCCCGGCGACAAAAGTTATGGCACGAACACGCTCGGGGTAGTCCAGCGTGAACTGGGCCGCGATAGCGCCGCCCATCGACCAGCCGACAAGGTCGATGTGCTCGATGCCGAGTTCATCAAGTAACGCATTAATGAGGGCTGCCTGTCCCTGGTGCGTCAGGTCGTCATGCGCCTCGGTAATGCGCTCGGAGTGTCCGAAGTTCAGCATATCGATTAACACCACGGTCCGGCGCGCGGCCGCAAGCCGGTTCGCCCACGGTAACCAGGTGGCATGGCCCGCTGCCGAGAAACCATGCAAAAGGACAAGCGGGGCGCCGGTCGGGTCGGCTTCGAGTTTGCCCTTGATAAGCACATGCATCTTGCGACCGTTGACCGCGATAATCCGGCCAGGCGCGTTTTCGGTCGGGGCGAAGGTTTCCCAATCACCTATCTGCTTGTTTTGCCCGTCAGCCCAGAAAAGAGCTGCGGCGAGGCCGAGCGTTGCGAGGAGCAGCAAAACGCGCCCGCACCATCGGAAAAAATATCGCATATCTGCCGTTACTCCAGGCTGGCCCGCTACCAGTATAGGGTCTTGTCCGCTGATACCCCATGGCCGACCTTGTAGAATAAATGCCGGGGGAAGGTGATGCATAACAGGAATGGTTTTGCTGTCCGCTGCAGCTGCTGGCTGGCGGTCTTTATAGTGTTCGCCCCGGCCTGGACCGCCGCGGCCGGGTGCTCATCGAGTGCCGAACAATTTCCTTCCGGCGACCATGCGCTGCTGCTCTGCGGAGAAGGCATAGAAAGCGAATCCGTAATAGAAGGGGCCAAAAAAGCCGGAATCGAAATTCACTACAGTCAGTTTCTGCGGCGTTGCGAACCGGGTAATCGAGAACCCGGCGTGTATATGGTCGCGAAAGCCGTAAACCAGGCGACGTCTGCGATGCTGGAAATACTTAATGGCGAGGAGATACTTTGCGAGGTTGCCGTGGAATTGGCAGCGAAGCCTGCAAATGGATCCTCAGCGCCTGGTTTTCTGGCAGCAATGCCGGAGGCAGAAGCAAGGTTTGTCGACGTGAACGGTATACGGACCCGTTACTTCGACAAAGGTACCGGCCCCGTGCTGCTGCTCGTCCATGGCGGACAGCCTTCGGCAGCGGACTTTAATGCCTGGGAATGGCAGCAGAACTTCGATGGACTTGCCAAAAATTTCAGGGTCATCGCGCTCGACCGGATCGGGCAGGGCTACACTGGTAACCCCGTCGACCTCGACGACTACCACAATTACTATCCGCTGGTTGTCGAGCACCTGGTCGCTTTCATAAGGGCGATGGGTCTGGAACGAGTGCACCTGGTCGGGCACTCGCAGGGCGGGTGGCCCGTAACCCGCACCGCGCTTGACTATCCCGACCTGGTCGCATCGCTGGTCATCGTTGATTCAACCATGGTGGCACCGGCCTCCAATGCCGCTAATGCGGTACGTTTCTATATATGGCACCAGAATGATTTGCACCCGGCCGACGGCGAAACGCATGAGAGCATACGTCGCGGCATGCAATCCTTTTCGTACACGAACAACAACATCACAGATCAGCGTATCGAACGAATCCTCGCGATTTCCCGCACGGAGAAATACAAACAGGCGAGCGACTGGTTCAATGCGAACCGGATGAGTCCCGCCCACCCGAGTTTTCGTGCGTTGAAAAAACAGATCTGGGATGAGTTGAACAGCGGCGCACTTGAAGTGCCGACATTGATCGTATGGGGGCGCAACGACCCCGAAGGTTCCTTCGATGCGGGAGTCGGTTTTTACGAGGCGCTAGAAGCAGCCGGCACGGATGTGACGTTCAGGCCTTTCGACAACTCGGGCCACGTCCCGTACATGGAATACCCTGATGAGTTCAACTCCGTTGTCACCGGGTTTGCGTCAGCTCATCCCTAGACGGCGACAGGGTGTACTTGCTGATGCACCAGGCCGCCAGTACCGTCATTGTGAAGGGGATCACCGAAACCATTAACTGGATAACCGTGATGGCAGCATCCGGCTGTGCCGGGAACTCGCCACGTTCGGCGGCCACGTAACCGGTGAGTCCGAGCAGCGATCCCAGGATGATCGGTCCGAGCGTATTCGCAACCTTCTCGACCACGCTGAATGCGGCCGCATACAGACCTTCCTGGTTTAACCCGGTTTGTTTGCGATCGAATTCCATGATGTCCGGCAGCATCGATGAAGCTGCTACCTGGCTGCCGGCCGAGAATACGCCCAGCAAACCGAACCTTATATACAAGAGGTAGGTCGCTTCGCCTTCACCTGCCAGCAGCCAGCTCAGAAACACCGTACCGAGCCCAAGCGCTGACACCATAAATGCGTTGCGCTTGCCGAGGTAGCCGGAGATAAGGTAGTTCCAGAGCGGCAGCGTCAGCACGCTGCCAACCGTGTAGCCCACCCCGAAAGCCTGGAGTATGGACTCGTCGCTACCGAGCAGGTAATAGGCGAAGTAAATCATGACGACCTGTACCGAAGACTGCGACAGGAACATAAAGATTTTCGCGAGCACGTAGTAAAGGAATGGGCGGTTGCCGGCCAGCAGCCTGATTTGCCGTTTCAGTCCGTAGGCTTCCCGTGATGACGGGGAGATCGTAGGCGCCCGCCGGGTCGCAGCAAACGTGAGCAGCATCGCGAAGCAGACCATGGCTGCCAACACCTGGCTCATACCCTGGTAACCGCGTGCGCCCTTACCGAACAGTTCGATGAGTTCGGGACCCAGTGCGGAAATCGTCAGGACGCCAAGTGTAGAAAAGAATATTCGCTGCGCCATGATCAGCGTGCGTTCACGCTTGCTGCTCGTGATTTCGGCGGCCATGGCGAGATATGGCACGTTAAAAAGTGTGAAACCGGTTGCATACGCAAGCAACATGATTGCCAGCCAACCGAGCAGCAGAGTGTGGCTGCCGAAATCGGGAACTGCGAACAGCAGCACGAGGGCGAGCGGGCAGAATACCGCGCCGGCGAGCAGGTAGGGACGGCGTCTGCCCATGCCGGAACTGGTACGGTCACTGACCTGGGCAATCAGCGGATCTGTAATCAGATCGTAGAACTTAGACAGACCTATAAGCCAGCCGGCAACGGCAGCACTGACACCCAGGTAATTGGTCATGTAGACCATTGCATAGGTTGTCAGTCCGCCCAGCATAATCGCAGTGCCGAGCGAACCTGTTGCCCAGCCAAGTTGCTGAGCGAGCGTCAGTTGGTGAGGTTCGGGTTTATTGTTGCTCATCTTTCTCAAACGCTTTATATAACAAGCATAAGAATCGTGGGAGGAAAGGAATGGTGCCGTTGTATACAGTCGCCGCAGTGCAGACAGATGTCTGGCCGGTATTTCCCAGTCTGAAAGGACCGCCCGCTCCGGAAAACAAGGCAAAAAACCTGGAGCGTGCGATCGAACTGATTGCCCGGTCCGCTGCCTGGAATCCATCGAAGATTTACGTGCTGCCGGAATTTTTCCTGACGGGCGCTTCCGGAATAGGTAGTTCGCCGGAAGCAACCGAGGCCATGTGCGTGCGCATACCGGGTCCGGAAACCGATCGATTGTGCGGACTCGCCAGTGAGGTCGATGCGTATATCGCGGGCATGGTTTGGGAAATAATGGATGACTGGCCGGACCGCTACTGGAACACAGCCTTTATCTGCAGTCCCGAGGGCGAAGTCGTACTGAAATATCACAAGCACTACGATCCCACGGGCAAGACCAAGCCCGGCGATGTGCTGACAGAATACGTAGCCCGTTACGGGCAGGATGCATTGTTTCCCGTCGTCGACACGCCCTACGGCCGTCTCGGCTGCCTGACCTGCTATGACATCAATTTTCCGGAAATGGCGCGGTGCCTGGCACTGAACGGCGCGGAGATACTGCTGCACCCGACCTCCGAGGGGCGTGCGCCGTTCCTGCTCGAAGACGAGGGGGGCTGGGAAATCGGCAAGCGTAGCCGTGCTTACGAAAACCTGGTCTACGTGATATCGGCGAACCAGGGCAAATTCCGCGGCAGCGATTTCCCGGCTGATCGTATGCGCGGCCGTTCGCAGATCATCGATTTCACCGGCAGGGTGGTCACTATTGCCGAGACGACCGGCGAGACTATATTGCAGGCCGACCTCGAACTCGAGCGCCTGCGCCAGCGCCGCGGACAGATGCAGATGAATTTTCTGGCGCAGCTCCAGACTCATGTGCACGCGCCTTTTTACGCGGATACAACTTTGTGGCCGAAGGAACTCTGGGCGGAGAACCCGCCCGACGGCAATATGGCCAATATCAAGGCCGGCATGAAAGTCATTAACGACCTGCAGCAACAGGATCTGTTCGTGTCTCCGGCTGCGGCAGCGGATAAGAAAAGTTTCGTATAGCGGGTACAGGAAAAAATATGATTGCTCGTTACCAGGCTATGGCCTGCCAGACTATCGTTCGCCCGATCACGGAGGATGTTGCTGACCGCGAGGCCGGGCAGGCAATTATCCAGGCTAACCTCGAGGCGGCAATCAGCCTGATGTGGAAGGGTCTGGGCAACAACCTGGGCGCGGTAAAACTCGTTACCTTCCCCGAAATGTTCCTGACGCTGGCGCCTGTCGGCTGGCGTAATCGTGCATCGTCCGACTGGCTGGATATAGCCTGCATGGAAATTCCCGGCCCGGAAATTCAGCCGTTGTTGGACGCGGCGAAAGAGGCCGGCGTGTTCATCGCGGCCAACGCCTACGAGTTCGATCCGAAATGGCCGGCACGCTATTTCAATTGCTCTTTTCTTGTCGATCCGAACGGCGAGGTGATACTCAAGTACCGGCGGACGCACAGCCCGATCACGCCGTCCCCGCACGATTTCCTGGACGAATACATTGCCGAGTGCGGGGCCGACTCGCTGTTTCCGGTAGCTGATACAGAACTTGGGCGCATCGCGATGTTCCCTTGCATGGAAGTGGTATTCCCGGAAGTTGCACGTATGTATGCATTGCAGGGCGCCGAGCTGCTGATCAACCCCACCAACGATTCGCCGGATTTTCCCGGTTGGGTTGCGTGCAAGCAGGCGCGCGCGATGGAAAATAACTGCTACCTGATATCCACCAATGCGGGCGGCTGGGTCAGCAAACGTGGTTTGCTGGAGTCGACCAACGCGGGCGGCACCATCATGATCGATTACATGGGCACGATATTCCAGGAGCACAACCCTCCGGGCGAAAGCATGAAAGCGCGAGGCTTAATCGATATCGAGCAGCTCCGCGCCCACCGGCATTCACCCAGCGCGCTGAACTTCATGGCGCAGCTTCGGACCGAGTTGTACACCGGCTATACGAAGACGATTACTCCACCCAACCGTTTCAAAGACCCCATGCACGATCATGCCGAACTGCGGAAACTATACAAAGAAGTTATGGAGCGCATGACCGAGGACGGCACTTTCCCGAAGCCTGCCCACGACTAACTTTGGAGCACATCATGTCAGTTATTAAAATGCACTTACTTGTATTACTTCCGGGTGTTCTGTTAGCGCCGCTGCCGGCAATGGCGGACTACCATTATCAGAATACAGAAGATGCAATTGCTGCCGACGAGGAGAAACTTACGGTAGAGATAAGTGCATTCCTGGTCGATTACGCAGAGGTCTACAACAACCAGGACTACAGGGCTGTCAAAAATATGTGGTACGACGACGGCAACCCGATCTATATGGCGGAAGAAGTGCCTTTCCCCTTGTACGGCAGGCAGCGGCTGGATAACTACTTCAACCCGGTACCGGGTAAAAAGATTCTCGAGGGCATCGACAATCGCTACAGCAAAGTCCGTGCCAAGTACCTGACACCGGAGATAGCGGTCGCAACTTACCGCATCGACTACGACATCAAGTTGGTGAACATGGAGCCAATGGGTGGCTGGGACCGCATCATGGCCGTGTTTCGCAAAGCGGATGGTAAGTGGAAGCTGACGGCGTATGCAGAAGCCCCGATGGGACCGATGACCATGGTGCGCAAACAAATGAAGGCAACGCCGGCGCAGACAGATGCTGAAAAGGCCGACTACGAGATGACCACTAAAATACTGAAGAAATTATCGGCGGCGCAGGTTAGCGAAGGCTTCGATAAGTTCCTGGTCGAGCGCAAAGACCTCGAACCGATCCATTAACAGGATTGCGATCAACCGAGGGTGGCGCTAAGCATAAAAAAGAATATGATCGAAAGAACTGCGCCGGCCGGAATAGTTATGACCCATGACAGGAAAATCCTGCGGACAACAGATAAGTTTATAGCGGCGATTCCGCGGGCCATGCCCACGCCCAGGATTGCGCCTACCAGTGTATGTGTCGTGGAAATCGGGATGCCCGTACCGGATGCAACGACGATTGTAGTTGCGGCCGCGAGTTCGGCGGCGAACCCGCGGCTGGGCGTCAGGTCGGTTATGCGTCGGCCGACCATCGCGATCACGCGCCGGCCGTAGGTTGCCAGTCCCACCACGATGCCCATGCCGCCGAGCAGGAGTATCCATATCGATACGGCTGATTCCTGACCGACCACGCCGGAATTGGCCACGCTGATAACCGCAGCCACCGGACCGATCGCGTTGGCAACGTCATTCGAGCCGTGTGCAAAGGCCATGCCTGAGGCCGTAACCACCATGAGTATGGCAAACACCCGTTCTACCGTTGCGAAGTGAAATTCCTTCTCGGCCTGCGGGTCGGGCTGAATCCGGTTGATAAAAAGTTTCCCGCAAACCCCGATAAAGGCGCCAAGGCCCAGCGCGATGAGATAGCATTCTGCCGTGCTGATCTCGAGACCGACATGTTTCAGTCCCTTGAACATCGTGACGAGGGAAAGCATGAATACGGTAAGAAATATATAAAAGGGCACAAATCGCTTGGCCCGTTCCAATGGATTAGTGCGTGACAATATTAGCCAGCGTACCGAACTGAATATTACGTAGGCGAGGATGCCGGCGACCAGCGGAGAAACCACCCAGCTTGCAACGATGCTACCTACCATCGTCCATTTAACCGAGTCCGGCCCGATGCCCACAATCGCAAAACCGATAATCGCCCCGACGATGGAGTGCGTCGTCGAAACGGGCCAGCCTTTCATGGATGCAATCAGTAGCCAGAGACCGGCAGCCAGCAGCGCAGAGAGCATGCCAAATATGAGAATTTCCGGCTTGTCGATTAGAAAGGTAGAGTCGACCATACCCTTGCGTATGGTTGAGGTTACTTCGCCGCCGGCGAGTACCGCGCCGCCGAATTCGAATACGGCGGCGATCAGAAGAGCCTGTTTTATCGTGATCGCGCGTGAGCCGATGGAGGTGGCCATCGCGTTTGCGACATCGTTCGCACCGATCCCCCATGCCATGAACAGACCGAAACCGGCCGCAAGGACGATGTAGACAAGTGCGTCTTCCAAAGATCTTTCCCCGGAAATGTTTTCTTAATGTGACAGCAGGAGTTCGAGGCGTCTGCCTATGCGCTCGGCAACGTCTCCGATTTCGCCTACCAGTTCAATAACCCGATAAAGGAACATGACATCAACAGGCGGCAAATCCTTCTCAATCCCAAAAAGTTTGGTTCGGAGTTGTGCCTGCATTTCATCGGTGTCATTCTCGATTGCATCGAGTTCTTCGACCAGGCTGATCACCAGTTCGGCTTCGGCACCACGGAACCCGGTTTCGAAGAGCTCGTCCAGCTCCCGAATACTTTTACGTGCTTTCTTCGCGGCATCAATGTTGCGGCTCGTAAATGCGATGAAGTCCTTCTGCAGGGGCTCGGGAATGCGCATCCGCCTGCCGAGCACGAGACCGGATACGTGGCGCGCCTTGTTTGCGATACGATCCTGTACCAGAAGAAGGTTCAGAATATCTTCCCGTGACACCGGCATGAACAGGCTTTTGGGTAAATGCGAACGGATCTCCTTTTTAAGTTCATCCGCTTCATTTTCCAGGTGAACGATTTTTCCCCTCGACTCTTCAACCTTGTCCCAGTTGTCGGCAACAACATGCTCGAACAGGGTGATCAGTTCCTTGGCAGCCTGGTAACAGGTGTTACCGTGTTCCTGCAGAGGAATAGCAGGAGATGCGCCGAAGACCTTGCTGACATAATTTCCCATGTATTTGATTCCCAAGGAAAAACAGTAAATATATTGGCGGGACAATGGTCTGTGCGGCGGATTATGAAGACAGTTATTTCCTGTTGCAACAACTATTTTTGGCATTGTCAGGAAGGCACCAGGCACTCGAAGTCGGACAGCCCGGGATTGCCGTTTACAGCTATGCTAAAGGTACTTATTGAGTTCGATGCCGGCATGAGAAAGCGGCTTTAAAAATGACTGAAACGGATTTAAATCCAGAGGGATCATTGCGGCTCCTTGTTTTCGGCGGCAGCGGCAAAAGCGGTACCCACCTGGTTGAGCAGGCGCTGGCGCAGGGGCACCGGGTGACCGCCGTGCTCCGCGACGCCGGCCGTTTATCGGTCAATCATCCCGGGCTCGAAATCGCCGAGGGGATGCCGGATGATGCAGATTTTCTGGCCGAGGTCACCGCAAAGGGCTTTGATGCCGCCTTGTCGACTCTGGGCATTACGCATTGGAGCAATACGACGCCGCTCGCGGATATGACGCGGGTCATCGTCGCTGCGCTCGAAGCGCAGCACATCGAGCGTTTCGTTTGCATGACCTCACTGGGTTGTGGTGAGAGCGCCGGGCAGGGTGCCTGGACGGTGCGCCTGTTCCAGCACACGGCGCTGAAATATATTTTGCGCGACAAGGACGTTCAGGAGGAAGTCATACGCAACAGCAAGCTGCGCTGGACATTGCTGCGGCCGGCCCGGTTGATGCAGGAAGCGAGCAAGGGTGAAATCATCCGGTGGGAGGGATCGCCGCCGGACCGGCGGATCAAGTGGGAGGTCAGTTTCGCGGAAGCTGCTGAACAAATGCTCGCGATGTTGAGTGATCCGGATTTCGTGCACAAAGCTATACAGATCGCCAGGTCAGGCTGAGTGTTTCAAGTACCTGCTCACAGCTCGTAGTCAGGATAGATTTGCCTGAACTTAGCGATCTCTGTTATCGCAAGCGCGTTTTCGTCGGTCTCCATAAGCCTTTCGATGCCTGCGGCCCAGACCTGCGGGTCGGCGAGTTCGTCGGCCGGATTGATGACAATGATTTCATCCAGGACTGCCGCATCGGCGTCTTCCTGCTCCTGCAATTCCGAGGCTGCGTAACCGTCCGCCAGGTTCGCGCGAGTGCGGATGCCGGACCCGGGCTCCCCGGCAGATTCCGGATACACGGTCAGCAGCTTGTCGAACTCGGCATCGGCCAGTGCCGTTTCCCCCGCATCGAGCAGCGCCTCGATGCCGGCCAGCCAGACGTTCGCGGCTGGCCGTGCGCCGGCTTCCCAGGCTTCGAGCGCATTGACCGCGAGCCTGTGGTCGGGTTCAGGGGCGCTCTTGCGGGCCATGACGGCAATTTCGTCGAGTGAATCAGCACCTGTTTCCGCTTCTTCGGTGCTCTTTGCCGAAAATGCGCTGACAGATGCCGGAGCATCCTGCAGTCGCTTTTCCGCCTCACGTGTTATTACGACCATTTCCTGGATTTCGGCAGGGTGCGCCGGTGCCATGGACGGTGTGGCCAAACCGGCAGCGCGGTCAGCCCCAAACGAATCCTGTGGCAGGTCCGCGCGTCCCGGCGGCGGCTGTTCGGCAACCGGCGGAGGACTTGCCGAATACCTGTAAATATCGGTTTCTTTCTTTACCTCCTCCTGGGTTCGTTCCCTGGTCTCGTACAGCAACACTTCCGACTCTGCTGGTACGTTATCGAGTAACGCCGCGGGCTCCTGGTCGAGTACCTGTAGCACCAATGCCAGGCAGAAAGCCATGGCCGCAACGGTACCCAGCGGCCGCATCCAGCGCTGCCAGAAGCCGCCTATACCCACGGTATCGCCACTTGCGAACACTTCGTTGCGCGCTTCTCTCAGTATTGCGTTATCCAGGGCTTCCGGCGGCTCTGCAGGATCGAGATCGTGATAGGCGGCCGACACCGGCGATTCCCCGTCGAGGTATTCGTCGAGTTCTTCTGCCGACACCGGATCGTTTCTGTCGTTGTGAGGATGCTCAGTCATCGTTCATACCTGCCGCTTCCGGTCGCGGCACACACTGCCGCAACTTGCCAAGCGCGTAGCGCAGCCTGCTCTTCACCGTTTCGCGGCCGACGCCCGTGATGTTGCCGATCTCTTCGAGCGTAAGGCCGCTCTCTTCATGCAGCAGGAACGCTTCGCGTTGCTCCACCGGCAAAGTATTCAGCGCATCGGTCAGGGTCTTGCACATTTCACTCGCTTCCGCTGCAGCGACAGGGTTACCCGTGCTCGCAGCCGGTTCGGGCACGCTGTCGTCCTGGTCTGAAACCACGACGTCGTGTTTGCCTGACCGGCGGTAGTGATCAACCGAGCAATTGTGGGCAATGTGAAACATATAGGTCGTAAACTTTGCGCTG
Organism: Gammaproteobacteria bacterium; assembly: GCA_030746435.1. Lineage (GTDB taxonomy): Bacteria > Pseudomonadota > Gammaproteobacteria > Steroidobacterales. The sequence goes on from JASLMV010000010.1 coordinate 86,988, forward strand.
GGTCGGTAGCTCTTCCGGTTGCGGATAATCCGGCTCCATACTTCCTGGAATATGTCTTCGGCAAAAGCCTGGTTGCCGATGCGGCGGACTAAATAGCGAAACAAAGCTCCCCGATGACGGTTATACAGGGCCTCGAAAGCATCGACGTCGCCGTCCCGGTAGCGCAACATCAATGCCGTGTCATTCAACTCTGCCGCCATGGTTTCGAGCATACGCCCTGAGCCTTGCCAAAGTAACAGCGTCAAAGTAACTGTCGGGACAGAGCCGGGCGAGCGTCCCGGAGATCATGGACGCCCGCCCGGATGTTCACCACCCGGGGCCGCAGTTACCTGGAGGCGACGCGATCGTTCGCCTGCACAGACAGGCTGTCGGCCAGGTCTACAAGGCTGATGAACTCACCGCGGTAACCGTGCGGGTCGTTGGCCCGGCCTTTAACGGCCAGTTTGCGTATACCTTCGTAACCGAAATCCTCGAGGTACTCGCCGCCACGTAAAGCCTGGCCGAATGCAGCCACCGCGCCTGCAAACTTAAGTTCGGGGCTGGCAGCGTCGAGATCCACAATGTCATTGCGGTGTACGGCCTGCTCGATCAGGGTGCTTGCAGCGCCGTCTGGTTGCTTGAAGCGCAGCCTGACGAAAGCCAGTTCGTGCTGCCCGCCCGGGGTCCTGGCGAGCCTGTTGGCGTCACTGGTGCCGTAGCGGAGCGGATCGACACGCTGACCAGCTGACCCGACGAGGCTGATTTCGTACAGCGCGGTAACCGTGTGGCCGGCACCGATCTCGCCCGCGTCAATCTTGTCGTTGTTGAAGTCCTCGCGGCGGAGCATCCGGTTCTCGTAGCCGATCAACCGGTACTCGGCAACGACGCCCGGGTTGAATTCAACCTGGATCTTTACGTCCTTGGCGATCGTCTGCAGCGTAGAGCTCAGTTCTTCGACCAGTACCTTGCGCGCCTCTTTCAGGCCGTCGATATAGGCATAGTTACCGTTGCCTTCGTCGGCGAGCTGTTCCATCAGGCGATCGTTGTAGTTGCCGGTGCCAAAGCCAAGCGTCGTCAGCGAGATGCCTTTCCTGCGGCGTTCCTCGACCATGTCGACAAGCGCTTCGAAGTTCACGGTGCCGACATTGAAATCGCCGTCGGTCGCCAGGATCACGCGGTTGATGCCGTCTTCTATATAGCCCTGCTCGGCCATCTGGTAGGCGAGGTTGATACCGGCAGCGCCATTAGTACGCCCGCCCGCGCGGAGCTGATCGAGTGCATTCATGATTTGGGCTTTCTTGTTGCCCGGGGTCGGTTCCAGGATGATGCCCGTTGCGCCGGCATAGACGACCATCGAAATCGAGTCATCGGAGCCCAGCTGCTTCGTCAGCAGTCGAAATGCATTTTTCAGCAGGGGCAGTTTATCCGGGCTCTGCATTGAGCCGGAGACATCGATCAGGAACACCAGGTTCGCATCCGGACGATCCGCCGCTTCCACCTCGAAGCCCTTCAGCCCCACCTGCAGCAGGTGCGTATCCGGGTTCCAGGGTGTCCGGGCAACCTCCATGTTGATACTGAACGGAGTGCGCGTGTTCTTTGGCACGTCGTAGTTATACGAGAAGTAATTGATCAGCTCCTCAACCCGAACCGCATCCTGCGGCGGCAGGTAACCATCATTTAGCATCCTGCGTACGTTCGTGTACGAGCCCGTGTCGACGTCGATGCTGAAAGTCGAAACGGGGTGTTCGCTGACCAGCCGTATCGGGTTACTGTCGAGGTGCGCGTAGTTTTCACGGTTGACAGGTTCTGACGGCATGCGCAGATGGTCGAGCTGACCGGGCTGGGAGGCGTAGCGACTTACTGCGGCATCTCTGTGAAGCACAAAGGCTTGCTCCTCCAGTGCTCGCCCCTGTTTGCGCGTGGTCACCATGATCTCATCGAGAGACAACGGAGCGACTGCCACAGGCTTGTCGTTGAGCGTCACCGGCGGCGCTGCTTCCCCGGGTTGGGTCACGCTAGAGGCCTGCGGTTCCGTTTTGGTGTCTTCGGGCGGCGGGGTCGTTACCGCCTGTGATTTTCCCGGTTGCTCGGGCTGGGTGGTGCAGGCCATCAGCGCGACAAGGGCGCCGGCCAGTACCAGCATGAGCTTGTGCAGCCGCCGGGCCAAAAAATATGCTGCGTGTTGCATGACGTTCTCCTGTATCGGGCACCGTAGAGGGGGTGCGTATACGGCTATAAACGCAGGGGATGAGGGAATGGGGTTAGAGGAGGAGAAAAAATAGGGGGCGAACGGCGTGGGCCGCTTATGTTGCGGGGCCATAATATTTTCTCAATAATCGGCGTCGTGCTTAAACATCCCTGGATCGTTATTGTGCTGGTGCCCTGTAGCGTTAACCTGCTGCTGGTCGGCATGTATTTCTCGGGTGTTCCCCTGCTCGCAAATATCGTCGCACCGTACATGCCTGACGTCGCACAGATGCGTGAATTCGGCCTGCTCGAGAACCTGGAAAATATCTATTTGCTGACCATGGCGGCCATGGGTGTCGCGGCCATCCGCCTGAAGACCCTGCAGCTGGAGAAGGCGGCCGCAGTCTTATATACGCTGTTCGCGATATTCCTGTTTCTGGAAGAGGTCGACTACGGTTTGCACTGGATCGAGTTCCTGCGCGGCACGCCGCCCGAAGAACAACTGGTCATCCGCAACCTGCACAACCAGGACAGCGGCTTCATCGACACGATCATCAAAGAGGGCATGGCCTACGTCACGCTGATCTGGTTCGTGATCGCGCCGTTTGCTCTACAGCGTTCAAAAAACAGGTGGGTGCGTTATCTGTTGCCCGCGAAACAATACGCAATCGCTTTCCTACTGATCGTGCTTATTTCGCGCCTCGCACACTACCTGGACGACCAGGGCAGGGGCAATACGAGCCTGCTGCGGAACATCAGCGAGTTTCGTGAGCACGGTATGTTCTACCTGTACATGATCTGGTCCTACACCCTGATTTACAGGCGCAGCCTGGGTTCCGGCACCTAAGCCAGGGCCATTTCCGGTCCCCGACGGAAACCACATTTGTGTTTAGTCTAACGAGGCTGAAATAATTCCCCTTTAGACTACCGGGCGTTTCATTTGGTGTGTCGGGGGAGTACGTGGCGTTGGAAGCACTCATTCTGGGTTCCACGGGACCAACAGGGGTAATGCTGGTCAATCGTCTGTGCGCGGCAGGGCACAGTGTTAGCGTTATTCATCGCTCGGATACGCGCCGTGCAGAGTTCGAGGGAATGGGCGCCCGGGTGATTCGTGGGGATGCGTTCGACCGGGAAGGCTACGTCGCCGCCATCAAGGAAGCCGCGAAACCGGGCGCTATCGTGATCAATCTGCTCGGCGGCAATCCCTTCAATGCGCCGGATACCTGGCCCGACTACGAGGGCAACGTAAACGCGATCGACGGTGCCACCGCCGCCGGGCTGTCGAGGTTTATTCTCGTCACATCTGTCGGCACGGGGAAGAGCTGGCAATTCGTACCGGGGGAAGCCTACATACGCCCCATACTCGAATTGAAATCCAGGGCCGAGGAGCACCTGAAGGAAACTGCTCTGGACTGGACGATCATAAAACCCGGCGGCCTTGGCCCACCTGACTACCGGATCAAGCGGGGCAACCCGCTGATTACCGAGAACTATGGCGTTCGCGGGCTGATCGACCGCGAGGACCTTGCGGACGTGATCCTGCGCGTGCTGTTCGATGAGTCGGGCACGACCATTCACAAAGAACTTTACGTGGTAGTGGATCGCATCGAACACCATGCCGGCGAGCCGGTGCCGTTCCCGTTGGCTGAACTGCCCGCGGGCCTCTAGTTACGCATCGTGCCTAGACGACCCTGACCCGTTTCGCAAAGCTGCCGTCCCGGTAAGCCCTTTCCAGGTCGGCCGCCACACCTTCGTGCACTACTTTCCCTGCGTGTACCGTCAGGCCGTTCTTAAGATGTGGGTTTGCGACGATGGCTTGTCGCCAGCCCAGGTCTGCGAGCTGTTTGACGAACGGCAGGGTGGCGCAGTTCAGGGCGATACTGGATGTAAGTGGAACGGCGCCGGGCATATTGGCAACACAGTAGTGCACCACACCGTCGACGACGTAGGTGGGCTCGGCATGCGTCGTGGGCACGCTGGTTTCGAAACAACCGCCCTGGTCGATGGCGATATCGACGACCACGGAGCCGGACTTCATGTTGCCGATCATTTCACGGGTCATGACTTTGGGCGCCGCGTGCCCCGGGATAAGCACCGCCCCTATGACGAGGTCTGCGTCTTCTGTAAGTGTGCGGAGCGATTCGCTGGTCGAGTAAACGGTCTTGATGTGATTTCCGAACCTGTCTGAGAGTTCCGCAAGCCGGCTTAAAGAAATATCAAGAACAGTGACGTCTGCCTGCATACCGACTGCGATCTCCGCGGCAGCCGTCCCGGCAACGCCGCCGCCTATGATCACGACTTTTGCCGGGTTTACCCCCGGTATACCGCCGAGCAGGATGCCCCGGCCACCCGCCGCTTTTTCCAGACATGCGGCACCCGCCTGGATCGACATCCGGCCAGCGACCTGGCTCATAGGGGTCAGGAGCGGCAGCGATCCGTCGTCGGCTGTGATGGTTTCATAAGCAATCGCCGTTGCCCCCGAATCGCACAGGCCCCGGGCCTGAACGGGGTCGGCTGCGAGGTGGAGGTAAGTAAACAGTAACTGCTTCGGTCTGAGCTGCGCGCATTCGGCGGGTTGCGGTTCCTTGACCTTGACGATCATGTCCGCCCGGGCAAATACATTTTCAGCAGCGGGCAGTATCGTCGCACCGGCGAGTTCGTAGTCATCGTCTGTGGCGCCGATACCCAGACCGGCGTCCGTTTCCACGACAACGCTGTGCCGCGCGTCGACCAGTTCGCGTACCGCGGCGGGTACGAGTCCGACCCGGTATTCATGGACCTTGATTTCCTTCGGGACGCCTATGCGCATCGTTCTGCCTCCGTGCCGGGCGTTTCGCCTTTAGGCTCAGAGTAGCAGCAATTGGGGGGAATATTATTGTGAATATTGTGATTAAAGTCCTATATGGACAATATACTGCTTGTTTATAAGTAATTAAAGAAATAATATTCTGTTTATGAAGCTGGACCGCTATGATCATGCCATCCTGCATGCGCTACAGAACAACGGGCGTATCAGCAACAGCGAACTGGCCAAATCCATCAGCCTGTCCGAATCGGCGACCTTAAGGCGTGTACGGGCGCTGGAAAAAGGGGGCCTTATAGAAGGTTATGTCGGCGTACTGAACCAGGCCGCTGCCGGTTTACCGGGCAACGTGTTCGTCAGTATCACCCTGCAGCGGCAGGAGCAGGCGGACCTGCAGGCATTCGAGGAAGCGGTGCGGAAGGTTCCCAGCGTTATGGAGTGTTACCTGATGACGGGCGAGTACGATTACCTGCTGCGGGTCGTCGTAGCCGATGCAACGGATTTCGAACACATTCACAGCCGGGTGCTGACAGGACTGCCGAACGTCGCCCGGGTGCATTCGAGTTTCGCGCTGCGTATCGTTAAAAAATCCTGGGAACTGCCTGTTCAGGAGTTGGCGAGCACCAGGGAATAATCAATGGGGACAGTGACTTTAATTACCTGTCCTCTTTGATTATTCGACAATGCGACAATGGGGACAGGTAATTAAAGTCACTGTCCCCATTGATCACCCAGGTAATTAAAGTCACTGTCCCCATTGATCACCCATTGATCATTCGACTAGGGGGATCGGGTCCAGGACCCAGTTGCCGGATTCCCGCCGGGCCGGACAGGGAATAGCCCATGCCGTGTCTCCCTTCCCCCGCTTAAGGGCCTTAAGGTCGATACGCCAGCCGCGTTTTTCCCAATCCTTAAGGTATTCGCGGTAGCGAATGACCGGCGCATCGCCGGGCATCATCAATTCCTTGGTCAGCGTGTCGGGTGTGCGTACCGGCCATAAATTTTCCAGGATAGCGATATCCTCGGCCGCGATTTTCAAATAGGTTTCATGGATCCAGTCATCGTTTTCCGCTCCCAGGGTGTTGTTGCGCGCACTGATAAAAAAGATACGGGTCCGGCTTGGGCTGAGCGGGGCTTCATAAAAATACTGGATGAAATCGTTGTTGCCTGTCAGATGGATCTCGGTCAGCAGTGTGTTGGGTCCGTGGTGCCATGAGCCGGCATTCAGGCCTTCGGTCTCGGTATCGGAGGTTTGCGCCACCTTCTGGCGCTTTTCCGCCTGCGTGTAGCCGCCGAAATTTACGATGAAGCGGCTGCCCCACTCGGCATCTTCGACCTCGAACTGATCGGACTCAATTTTCGGCGCCCCCTGCGCCGGATGCACGAATTCGTTATGCAGCGGATCGAGACCGTTTTCTACCGAGCGTTCGAAGTAGGCATCGATCTCGAATACCACCGGACCGCTGACCTGCCAGCCTTCCTGGCCGACTTCTGCAACTTCATATAGAGGCGGCCGTTCTGCTTCGGGCAGGTTGCCGAGAAAAGCGAACACCACACCGTATTTTTCTTCCACCGGGTAACTGTCTACCTTGGCCCGCGCAGGGGGTTTGCTGTCGCCCATTGACGGTATCGCCACGCATTGACCCTCGCCGTCGAAAGACCAGCCGTGATACGGGCACTGTACGCAGTCATCTATTACCTTGCCTTTGGCTAAAGAGCCACCGCGATGAGTGCAGACGTCGCTGAGGACATGGGCACCACCCTTTGAGTCGCGAAAGGCAACTAATCTCACGCCCAGCATTTCTATGAACCGGGGATTTTCCTGGTCGAGTTCTTCGGCGGTACAGATCGGGTACCAAAAATTTATATACATACGTCGCTCACTGAGAAAACGTGGACTTTAGTCGGGCAGTGCATAATCCACAGCCGACACTTGGCGGTCAAGGCTGGCAGGCGACTCGGTGGACAATTCCTGCAGGTGGGCCTGGCGCAACCGGCTGCCATCTGCCGTCACCGTCATCCGCGCCTGCCAAGGGGGACTAACCGGGTGTTTTGGCGCCCGGCCCTGCCATGGACAGGCAGTCACGGGTCCTGAAAGTGTTGCCGGTAAAGGCGCAGGGCACTGGGGTTAATACTTATGGACGGCCTGGCCCGAGTTTCCTACACTTCAAATTAAATCACTTGCTTTATTTTCTGAAAGCGGCCATAGTAGCCGCCACCGAACGGAGGTGCAGCATGAATACAGCCGGATTCGAAATACGCCCCATGAGCGGTGCACTGGGGGCCGAGATCACCGGCCTGGACCTGGCTCAACCGATGGACGACGAAACCTTCGCGGGTTTTTGCGATGCCTGGCATCGCTACCAGGTATTGTTTTTTCGCGATCAGGAGTTAACACCGGAACAGCATATCGCGCTGGGCAAGCGCTTCGGCGAACTTGATATTTCCCGGTTCATCCCGACCGTCGAGGGTTACCCGGAGATACGTTTACAGGACATGTCTGTCGGCGGCAATATACCGGGCGACGTCGACTGGCATCACGACAACAGTTTCATGGAAGTGCCCCAGAAATGTTCGTTCCTGTATGCGAAAGAGGTGCCGGCTGCGGGCGGCGATACCGTGTGGGTCAACACGGTCAAAGTGCTGGAAAGCCTGTCGCCACCGATGCAGAAATTCCTCGAAGGGCTGACCGCGGTGCATGACGTTATCGACATCATGGGACCGGCCCTTTTGAAGCAGCAGGGACCCGAAGCATGGCAGGCGGCGCGGGATCGAACACCGCCGGTGGAACATCCGGTTGTACGCATCCACCCGGAAACCGGCGAAAAGTGTCTGTACATCAACCCGCTGATGACCTCGTACATCAAGGATCTGAACCCGGACGAGAGCAAGAACCTGCTGGTATTCCTGATTGAAAAAATGGTCCGGCCGGAATTCATGGTGCGCTTTCAGTGGACCAAGAACTCCGTCGCGTTCTGGGACAATATCTCGACGATTCACCGTGGTATCTACGCCGACCTGCCGGACCTGGGCGAGGAACCGCGCATAATGCACCGTGTCGCTGTCACGGAAACGCATTGATGCTTGCATCGGAAAAACGGCGCGGGACTCCGTTTTTCCTTAGAATTGCGACCATGCGCTGGTTAGCAGTCCTGGTATTCCTGTCATTCGGCACAGCCTGCTTTGCGCAGGAGTTGCCGCAACGGATGACGACCGCCGCGCTGCCCGCGGAATACGAGCCGCACTGGGTCTGGGTCGATGACATCGCCTTCGGACACATGATGGATGGGCGCGCTTACCTCGTCGATGCGGATTCCGAAAAATTTCTCGGGACACTCAGTACCGGCGGATTCTTCAAGAAACTCGAGTTACCGACTAATACGCCAGAGATTTATGCGGCGGCCACGTTCTACACCCGCGTTAATCGCGGCGAGCGCACCGACGTGGTGACGGTATTCGACCGGCAAACCCTGAGCCCGGTGGATGAGATCGTTATCCCGCCCAAACGCATGACCGGTGCACCGACGATTGCGCATTCTGCACTGACGGACGATCAGCGTTTTATGCTGGTGGCAAACCTCACCCCGGCACAGTCCGTCAGCGTCGTCGATATGCAGGAGCGAAAGTTTGTCGGGGAAATTGCAACCCCGGGGTGCACCCTCGTATTTCCGACCGGGCCGCGCCGCTTCATGTCGTTCTGTGGCGACGGCAGTCTGCTGACGGTCAATCTGGATGCAGAGGGCAACGATGCCCGGCAGGCACGCAGCGAACCGTTCTTCGATCCGTGGCAAGACCCCGTTTCGGTGAAAGGCGTGCGTGTGAACGATCAATGGCTGTTCGTCTCTTTCGATAGCCAGGTTCATGCGGTTGATATTGCGGGCGAAGAGCCGCGCTTTCTCCCAACCTGGTCGCTGCTTACCGATAAGGATCGCAGGGATTCCTGGCGGACCGGCGGCATACAAATGCTCGCCGTGCACGAGAAGCGGGGATTACTTTTCACCCTGATGCACCGGGGCGGCATCGAAACCCACAAAGATCCCGGCAACCGGGTCTGGGTTTATGACCTGGCTACCCGGGAACGTATCAGGAAGATCAAGCTGAAAGGCGCCGCCACTTCGATCCAGGTGACCCAGGACGACGACCCGCTCCTACTGGCCGCATTCATTGGCATGCCGAAACTGACTGTCTACGATCCGGACACCGGCGAACACCTGCGCAGCATCAGCCAGCTCGGCTCAACTATTACAATACTGCAGACCAACTGAAGCGATTTAATGCCTGATTTGTTCTCCAACCTGCTGATTATCGATCCGGCCGTGGCAATGACCTGCCGGTTGCTGCTCGTACTGGTATTCGCAAGTGCTGTCCGTCACAAGCTTGTCGAGCCGGTTGCCTTTCGCGCCGTCGTTGGTGATTACCGGTTGTTGCCGGACAGCCTGGTAACGGTTGCCGCCGCCGGCCTTGTCGCGCTGGAGTGCACAGCGGCCATCACATTACTGATTCCGGCCACCGCAGCGTTCGGTGCGTGGATCGCTTTTGGCTTGTTACTGACCTATACCCTTGGCATCACAATCAACCTGGCGCGCGGCCGCACAAACATCGACTGCGGCTGCGTAGGTCCTGCCCGGGACCCGGATACCCGGGGCCGGAAGTTGAGCTACTGGCTCCTCGTGCGCAACCTGCCACTGGTACTGATCGCTTTGGCGGCCGCACTTCCGGTAGATCAGCGCAGCCTGCTCGTGTGGGACTTCGCGACAATTTTCTTCGCGGTCCTTTCGCTGGGCATGCTGTACACGACGGTGAATCACCTGTTGACGAACGCACCCGTACTACGAGCACTGGTGGCGCGCCATGACTGAGACACTGCTGGTATCCAACGTAATTTTGTGGCTCGTAGTGCTGGCGCTGTGCGCAGTGGTTGTGGCGCTGGTCCGCCAGATCGGTGTACTGCACGAACGCCTTGCGCCGGCCGGTGCACTGATGCTCGACCAGGGACCGAAGGTGGGTGAAGCGGCGCCGCAGTTCGAGTTGCCCACGCTCGGTGGCGAGATAATTACACTGGGTGGCGCTGATTCCGAAAATCGCAGCACGCTGGTTTTTTTCCTTTCGCCGACCTGCCCGGTTTGCAAGACATTGCTGCCGGTTCTCGATGCCATGCGTAAAAGTGAACGCGACTGGCTGCAGATTGTTCTGGCAAGTGACGGCGACCTGCCGGCCCAGCAAAGCTTCGTCGCCGCACAGGGTCTTGCGGTTTTTCCCTACGTCGTGTCTGCTGAACTCGGCCTTGCGTACCAGGTCTCGAAGCTTCCCTACGGGGTTCTGATCGACGCGCAAGGCACCCTGCGCAGCAAGGGGCTCATCAATTCGCGTGAGCACCTGGAGAGCCTGTTCGAGGCGATGGAACGCAACGTGGCTTCGGTTCAGGAATACCTGGACAAGCTGCAGGAAAAAGAAGTTGCATGATGTGGCCGGAGACAGCACATGAAGTTGCTTGATCGGTGGGTTGAGACAAGGACACGGCGCGTCGCACAACGTACGTCGCGCCGGCATTTCGTGGGCAGGCTCGGTGTGCTGCTGCTCGGCGGGTCGGTTCTGCCGTTGCTGCCGGTGGCCCGCGCTACCGCAGCACCCGACGATGGTCTGCCGGACGAGGCAACGCTGCCCGGAAAGACGGGTGACCCGACCAATTGCAACTATTGGCGTCACTGCGCGATCGATGGCTTCCCGTGTGCGTGTTGTGGCGGATCCGAGACGGCTTGCCCGCCGGGCACCGAGTTGTCGGCTGTAACCTGGATAGGTACCTGCCGCAATCCGGGCAACAACAAGGACTACATCATTTCTTATAACGACTGCTGTGGGAAGAGCCCCTGCGGCCGTTGCATGTGTTTTCGTGCCGAAGGCGACAAACCGGTTTACCTGCCACCCAAGAGCAATGACATCAACTGGTGCCAGGGCACGAACAGCAACATTTATCACTGTACGATCTCGGTCGTCATCGGCGAGGCCGGCTCCGGTTGATGTTCCGCACCGCGAATCGCCGGTCACCTACCGGGTTCTTAGCGGTGCTGCTGACCGGAATTATTGTCTTAGCCACCGCGCAGGGCGGTGAGTCGCCACACAACAATTACATGATTCACTGCCAGGGTTGCCACCTGGCCGACGGCGCCGGCACTCCGCCGGATGTGCCCTCGTTTGCCGGGCAGCTCAACAAGTTCCTGCAGGTCGACGGCGGGCGTGCCTACCTTGTGCAGGTTCCCGGTACGACCAATGCACCACTGAACGATGCCGACATAGCCCAACTGCTGAACTGGATGCTGGTGCGTTTCAGTGAGCAGCCTTTGCCGGCAGATTTTGTACCGTATTCGGAACAGGAAGTAGCCCGTTACCGCGTCGAACTTCTGCTGGACCCGGCCGCTAAAAGACGAGCTTTGCTCGCGACCTTGCCCAGGTGACCGTGTGATGTTGTTGGATGTGGCCATAGGTCAGCCATGAACCCGGATATCCCTTTCACCATAGCCGAAATCGCTGCCGCTATTGCTGATGGCACAACCACGGCCGAGGCGGTTGCCGGGGATGTGCTCGAGCGCTGCAGAACATTTGCTCACCTGGGCGCAATCATCAGTCAGGATCCCGACGCCCTCATCGCCGCCGCACGGGCAGCGGATCAGCGTGTAAGGGCGAACGATGCACTCGGGCCATTACATGGCGTGCCGCTGCTGATCAAAGACAACATCGACACAAAGGACCTGCCGACCAGTGCCGGTACGCCCGCACTGGAACACGATACGCCTGTACACAATGCGCCGGTCGTGCAGCGTCTCGTGGATGCCGGTGCACTCATCGCCGGCAAAGCCAACCTCTACGAACTTGCAGTTGGCGGCAGCAGTTACAACAAGCACTTCGGCGAGGTTCGGAACCCCTGGGATACGCAGCGCATGCCAGGGGGTAGCAGCAGTGGTCCCGCAGCGGCAGTTGCCGCGCGCATGGTTCCGGGTGCGCTGGGGACCGATACTAATGGTTCTGTCCGCGGTCCGTGTTCGCTGTCGGGAATTGTCGGTCTGCGGCCTTCGTTCCAGCGTTACCCCTTCGGTGGCGTGATACCGCCGACACCCACCCGTGATGCCGTGGGCACCATGGCGAACTCAGTTGCGGATCTTGCGTTGCTGGATCATGTGCTGGCACATCAAAATCCAGGTGACGAACCCCAGTTATTACCGCCTGTCAGTCTCGCAGGGTTGCGGCTCGGCCGACCGCGCGGTGAGTTCTACCGTTTGATGGATGATGCTGTTGCCAGGGTGATCGATGCCGCAGTAGAGCGCATGCAGGAAGCCGGTGCAATTATTGTCGATGTTGATCTGCCGGGCATCGTGGACCTTACGGCGCAAACCGCGTGGATCATCTCCACTTTCGAAGTCGCCCGCGAAATGCCGGGCTACATGGAACATCGGGGTACATCGTTAACGATTGACGAACTCGTTGCCGGTATCGCCTGGCCGACGGTGCGGGAGCGGTTCCACCCGGGTAACGCGGACCTTGCGGCGCTCGAACCCGCCTATCGTAAAGCCATGGATGAGTATCGTCCGCAACTCCAACACATACTCCAGGCCTATTTCACCGACCATGACGTCGCGGCCATGATTTTTCCCACCACGCCGTTCCCGGCACCGGAACTGTTGGGCGATACCGGCGACGATATCGCCAATATGGTTGTTAACGGCAAATTGGTGAAACGCGGCTTCAGCGCCGTGATCAATAACACCGTCCACCAGAGTGCATCTGGCATCCCGAGCCTTGTAGTGCCGGCAGGCCTAAGCGACGAAGGTTTACCCGTGGGCCTGAGTTTCGATGGACCGCTGGGGTCGGACCGGCAATTGCTGGCCATTGGCCATGCGTTCGAAGAAGTGCGGGCTGCGTTTCCGTTACCTGGGAAAGCATCAGAATTTTTTACAGGAGCTTCGGGCAACTAATCCCTGTCAGATGTCTTTCAGTGCCGGTACAACGTGTTCGCCGATCACCCGAATGGCGTCGGCCGGATCGTTATAGAGACACAGTGCAACGCCCGTCGCGCCGGCCGCATGCATTTCCCTGAAGCGATCGATCTGACCGTCGATCTCGCTGGCGGCGCAGGCGGTTACCCCGTGCCCGACGATTTTGTCGACGAGTTCGCGAGGCGGGCCTTCGATATCCGAAGATCTTCGGTAGGCGCGTACGAAAGCCGGGTAATGTTTGGCGACCACGGCGGCCTCTTCAGCGCTGACGACATCGTTTATATACGGCGCCCAGATCGTGGCGCGTGCCATCAGGTACAGCCGCGCTTCGGCCATGGCCTCCTCGCGGGTTGCCTTGATATGACAGGCCCAGAAATTGATCAGCGGGAACGATGCCGGATCGCGGCCTGTTTCCTTAAGGACCGGGTCGATGATTTCCCGCGCCCAGCGTAACCGCACCGGCGTGAAGTCACTGGTCATGATGCCATCGGCATAACGTGCCGACATACGAAGCATCTGTTCACCGTTTGCCGCGCCAAAAATTGCCGGCGGTGGTGCCTTTGCCCAACCCGTATCGAGCCCGTGCATCTGGAATATTTCACCCTCGTAGGTGACCCGTTCCTTTGAAGTTGCGAGGCGCAGTATCTCCAGACATTCACGTACCGCGCGCACCATGCGGGCCGGCTTTATACCCATCGAATCGACGGTGCCGCCACCGCCGCCAACCGCGACATGCGCGCGTCCGCCGGCAATCTCGTTCAGCGTCAGCAGCAACTTGGCCATCTGCATCGGATGCTCTTCGTACGGACTCAGTGCAGTCGGGCCCATGTGTAACTGTTGCGTGCGCTCAGCCAGCGGCACGAAATTTACGAACGGGTCGCGTCCGTCGAGGTGGTTGGATACCCACACGCCCGAAATACCGTATTGCTCGGCCAGTTCGCCCAGCGCCGCGAACTCCGCGGCCGGAAGATGGGGCTGAATGATGAGGTCGACTCGCATGAGCAGATTATTACCTAATCGGGAAACAATTCGAACGACAATTGGGGTCAGAGTAAAAACTATTTGGCTCGTTCAGCATCAATTTTTACCCTGACCCCATTTATTTATGAATGGGGCTAAATGCAATCACTCCGAGCGAGTCGTTGTCGTTAACGATCGCCCTGGGGCCCACCAATTAAAAAGGCTCCCAATGGGAGCCT
>JASLMV010000011.1 GCA_030746435.1 Gammaproteobacteria bacterium
CGTGATAGACCTTGGCCAGCGAATCGGTCAGGCGTCTGGTTGCATCCTGAACGCTGACCGGCGCGGTTAGCGGCGAGCGCCCGGAGGCTGCCGCGCGTTGCAGTTGATACGCAATGGTGTCATCCATGCGGTCTAGCTGTTCCCGGATCGGTCTGGCTTGGTCTTCAGGCAACGAACCGGTGGCGTTGGCGCGCAAAACTGCCAGCGGTGTTTTCAGGCTGTGCGCAAGGTCGGCCAGTGCATCGCGGTAACGGTTCGTGCGCGCACGGTTGCTGGTAAGCATTGCGTTCAGGTTGTCAGTCAGCGGCCGCAGTTCGCGCGGGTAATCCCCGGACAGTTCTTCGTGCTCGCCCGCTTCGACCCGGTGCACTTCGTCGGCAACCTTACGCAGCGGCTTCATCAACCAGATCAACAGTATCGCCTGCAGTAACAGTAAAAATATTGCAGCTCCGCCGAGCCAGAACTGCAGCGTGTTCCTGAAGGTTGCGACCGCGGTATCGACAAGTGCCGCGTCTTCAGCGGCATGGAATATAAGCGGATACTCACCGCCGGATTCAAGTTCCCAGATCAGTGGATAGGACAGCGTGTGAATCGCGACACCGTCTTCGCTCATTATTTTTCCTGCAACCGGTTGTCCCAGGATACCCGTAGCCGGATAGACAAGCGTTGCGATGAGGCTCGACTCCGAGCGCCACAGGATTGTGCCATTGGCATCGGTGATCGCTGCCAGCGCGCCTGAATCCGGCACCGACAGGGCGGGATCGGGTAAGGACAGCGGCATTGTCACAGCGCCGCTTTCCTGCAGGCTTGCCGTGCCCATAAGCATATAAATACGTGCCTGCAGGCGCCCCTTGCTGGCCTCCATCGCGCTGTCGCGAAACGCGCGGTCGAGCGCAAGTCCGGCCAGCAACATGAATGCGACAACGACGACCGTGCCGGCCATCAGCGCGCGTAGTTGCATGGACCATGCGTTGCGGTGTTGTGTGTGTTTGTCAGCCATGTTCCGGACGGAATCGGTAACCGCGCCCGCGCAGGGTTTCGATAGGTTGTGCCTTCTGGTCAGGATCGAGCTTGCGGCGCAAACGGCCTACCAGCACTTCAAGCACATTACTGTCGCGGTCCGTTTCCTCGTCGTAGAGGTGTTCGGCGAGTTGGGTTTTGGAAATAACCTCACCCGAATGCAGCATCAGGTATTGCAGCAACTTGTATTCAAACGCGGTCAGCTCAATTTCCTCATTATCCAGGCTGACGCGCTGACTCGTGGTGTCGAGCACGATCGAGTGCGCTTCGAGCAATGTGCTCGCGACGCCGCTGGAGCGTCTGACTAGCGCCTTGAGGCGTGCAATGACTTCCTCCATGTGGAACGGTTTCACAAGATAATCATCGGCACCGGTTTCCAGGCCGTTGACCTTTTCGTTCCAGCTGCCACGCGCGGTCAGTATCAGTACCGGAAAAGTCCGCCCGGCGTCGCGCCACCGGCGGAGCACTTCAAGCCCGTCAATATCGGGCAGGCCGAGGTCCAGGATCGCGACATCCACAGGGTACTCGTTACCCATGTAAAGGCCTTCCTCGCCGGTGGGAGCCGCATCGACTGCGTTACCGGCCTCGCGTAGCGAAGCAAGCAACTGCTCACGGAGTGCGGGCTCATCCTCGACTATAAGTATGCGCATAGTGGTTATCCGGCCGGCTTTGTTATTTCAGCTTGCCTGTGCGCGCATCGATGCGGAGCGTGCGGACCCGTTCACCCTTTAGCAGCACTTTGACGCGGTATTGTCTGCCCTTGCGTTCCACGCTCAGGACCCGGCCCCCGGTTGCGTTTTTGGCAATGGAGGCGGCTTTATCACGTGAAATATATTCAGGCCTGGCAATAAACCGGTCAGCGTTATTGCCACGGGATGCTCCGGATCCCGCATACATCGGCATGGAAGCAAGAGACACAGCCAGAACCACGATGAGTGATGCCAGTCTGTGTCTCTTGATATGCATATCGATCTATACCCGTGTAGGAAGCACTGCCGTAACTGCCGACCCGTTCCGGCATGGTCTTATTATATGGCAGCCGGTTCTACCAGCACATGAAGGCGGATGTAATTGCCCGGCGCTTCCCGGGTGTAGGCCACGAACTGGCGACCGCCGTATTCGTACGTCACCCGGAAGCCATCTGCACGTTCTTCTTCGTGCGTGACCTGCTCAATCTCGCAGACCTGCTCATAAGACACCTGGCTTGGGCCGCGGTGGCTGTTCTGATAAGCGACATCCCGGCCGATTGAAGCGCCGAGCAGCATGCCGGCTGCGGTCATGAGTTTCTTGCCGCTACCGCCGCCAAACTTGTTGCCGAAGGCGCCGCCGAGAATACCGCCGACCACTTTCGGCGTATTCGATTCGTAACCACGTGCCTGGTAGTGGACCGGTTCGTTCCAGCACACTTCCTGCGGTGTAGTGATTTGCACGATACGTGTCAGTGGCTCCACGTTCAGCACTTTTGCATTAACCGAAAATTGTTCACTTTCCGGCGAATAAGTCCCGACCGGCTTGTGCCCGGCATAGGAGGTGCCGGCCAAAGCCAGGAGACTACCCAAAGTCACGATCGTCCTGATCAAAGTCAGCTTGTTCATGTCAGCTCCTCTCGGCGTTGTGCCGAATTCGTTAACAACCCTGATACAACGTTCAGGATGGCTTGCAGCGTACACAGCGCATCCTGAACCAAAGCTGAACATGAAAAATTGCTGTAAAAACAATATCATATATATATTTAGTGATTGTGATGATGTTTCCTGCCGTTAAGCCTCCGTTCAGCATGGGTTGCGTATTCTTTGCACGAGCCCTGGGTAAGGGCGGTGGAGACACAGGAGACTTGCGATGAACAGCACACGTGCAATATTGATGTCGACGGTAATCGCGCTTATGGGTTTGTCGTTTACGGTCGATGCCCGTGCCGACGACAATGACCGCAAGCGGTACCGAGACCGGCAGCACCAGGGGTCCGATCACGGCGACCGGCGACATTCCCGGCATGGGCGTCGCGACCGTGACAAGGCACATAAACGCCACCGCAGGCATGACTCAGACCGGCGCAATCACCGGCGTGGCAAGTACCGCGCGCATCGTCGCGATCACAATAGTCATCGCCGTGCGCATCGTCGGGATCATCGCCGGGGCCACTATCGTCATAACCGTCATAACCGCCATAAGCATCATAACCGTCATCACCGGGATCATCGCCGCGCCTGGCGCGGATCGCCTTTCTTGGGACACGGTTACGGTAACGATGCCTACGCTTACTCACCGAGCGGGCACCTGAGCCTGTGGCCCGGCGGCTACGGGTTGAGCCTTTACGACGACGGTTTCGGAATCAGCATCTATGATGACTGGTATTGATACCGGCATTTCCTTATTTGTCGCACAGGGGCCTGCTTTTGCAGGCTCTTTTCTTTTGCCGGGTACAGGGGAATGCCGTAAAGCATTTTCTGATCGAAAATACCTGCATTTTTTCTACACAATATATTGTTATCTAGTTGATTTTATTGACTTTTAGATTTCAGGATACGGGCCTGCTGCCTTTTCCAGTCCCGGTCCTTGGCATCGGCGCGCTTGTCATGCTGTTTCTTGCCCTTGGCCAGACCGAGCCGCAACTTGGCCCTGCCCTTGTTCCAGTAAAGTGACAGGGGTACCAGCGTATAGCCCTTGCGGTCGACGGCGCCGGTGAGCCGGTCCAGTTCGAAGCGATTCAGGAGCAATTTGCGGGTACGGGTGGGGTCGGGGTTCACGTGCGTCGAGGCGGTAGGCAATGGTGAAATATGGCAGCCAATCAGAAATGCTTCGCCGTTTTTCAAGATTGCATAGGCTTCGGCCAGGTTCGCCTTGCCCGCGCGCATGCTTTTTACTTCCCAGCCTTCCAGGCTCAGGCCGGCCTCAAGGTGTTCCTCGATATGGTAGTCATGCCGCGCCTTGCGGTTATCCGCAATCGTGGCATCACTCGATTTCGACTTACGTGGTTTTGCCATCGTGGCGACATTGTATTGCATGCGAGCCACGCGTCCGCATCCCTGTAACAAGAGATTGCGATTCTGTGGTCGTAGTTGTTGTTCGCGACGCGACTTTACGCCACAATCCCGACGTGTTTGCTTCGCGGTGAAAGCAACAATGGCCCAAACAGATAATGGCAACGGCGGGCGCAGTTCGCTGCACGGATTCTGGTCCTCCCGGCTCGCCTTTATTCTCGCCGTTACCGGTTCCGCAGTCGGGCTGGGTAATATCTGGAAGTTTCCCTATGTAGCGGGTGAGAATGGCGGTGGCGCCTTCGTGCTCGTTTACCTCCTGTGCGTATTTGGTATCGGCCTGCCGATCATGATGTCGGAAGTGCTGCTGGGCAGGCGCGGGCGGCGCAACCCGGTGGCGTCGATGGCACTGCTGGGCGAAGAAGAGGGCGGCACGCGTTCCTGGAGCCTTATCGGGTTGTCGGGTGTGGTTGCCGGTTTCCTGATCCTGTCGTTCTACAGCGTGATCGCCGGCTGGGTGTTCGCCTACATATTCAAATCGGCCGCCGGCGATTTCGCAGGTGCCGATGCAGAAACCGTCAAGATGCTGGTCCAGTCACTTGAAGGAAGCTGGGTCGTGACCGGCGCATGGCATACCGTGTTCATGGCGCTTACCGTGTTCTTCGTTGCGCGGGGCGTTGAACGGGGACTTGAGGTAGCGGTTACGCTCATGGTACCCGCACTGATTGTCATCCTTGTGTTGCTTTTAGGCTATTCGATGACGTCGGGTGAGTTCGAAATGGGTGTGCGCTTCCTGTTCGAACCCGATTTTTCGAGACTGTCGGCCGCCTCGGTGCTCGCCGCGATGGGGCAGGCGTTCTTTACGCTCAGTATCGGTATGGGTTGTGTGATGGCCTACGGCGCGTATTTACCACAGGAAACGTCTATTCCGGGCACGGCTTTTGCCGTCGTGTGCGCCGATACGGCGATTGCGTTGCTGAGCGGCCTGGTTATTTTTCCGATCGTGTTTGCGAGCGGGCTCGACCCGACGGCGGGCCCTGAACTTATCTTCCAGGCGCTGCCCCTGTCTTTCGGCAACATGCCCTTCGGAACCTTCTTCGGCACCCTGTTTTTTCTCCTGGTCGGGTTCGCTGCGCTAACCTCTGCGATCAGCCTGATGGAACCCGCAGTGGCCTGGGCTGTCGAGACATTTTCGGTCACCCGTGCCCGGGCATCGGTCTCGATTGGTTTGATTATCTGGGCGCTGGGCTTCCTGAGCGTATTGTCTTTCAACGCACTCAGTGATTTCACGTTCTGGCAGGGGACCTTCCTCGACAACCTCGATTACCTGACCAGCAATATCATGCTGCCCCTCGGCGGGCTGCTGATTACGGTGTTCTGCGGCTGGGTGATGTGCCGCAACGGGAGTGCGGCGGAACTCGACGTGGGTACGGGCACAATTTACCAAGCCTGGTATTTTCTCACTCGCTTTGTCGCGCCGCTGGCGGTTGTACTTGTATTCCTGAATGCGGTCGGCCTGCTCGACTGGTTCTTCGAGCTGCTCTGATAACCTGTTGTCCTGATGCGAATCGTAGACCGAAATGCTTTGGTTCCCTATAGCGCGGACGCAATGTATGCGCTTGTCGACGATGTAGAGAGTTATCCTGAATTTCTGCCCTGGTGTACGGCCGCTGAACTTGTGAGTCGCGATGCGGGCGAGCTGGTGGCAGGGTTGACGATTGGCTATGGCGCTCTGAACAGCCGGTTCACGACCCGTAACAAGCTCAGTCCCCCGGAGCAAATGACCATGGAACTGCTTGATGGTCCCTTTAGTTCACTGGAGGGTGTGTGGAGTTTTACGCAGCTCGGGGAGCAGGGGTGCGAAGTAAAACTGCGTGTTGAGTTTGTGTTCTCCAGTGCAGTTCAGGATGCGCTCTTCGGCAGTACTTTCGAGCGTATCTGTAACGAGTTAATCGATGCATTTATCCGGCGCGCACACGATTTGTATGAAGGATAAGAAAAGTATCCGGCATCGATGAAGAATTTCCGGAGCTCGATATACAGACCCCTGGCAAACAATCCCCGCGAACACAGGCGTGAACTGGCGGCACGTGGTGAAAGCGCCGGTAAGAATACCGATTAGCTTGGTTTGACCTGCGCGTCCCGGTCGATCTTTGTAACGATATTGTCGTCGAACCAGACGATCAGCCAGCGGCGTTCGGGGTCATCGCTGCGGCCTGCCCTGAAGTAGTAAACATAGTCCCAGCGATCGTTACGAAACGGGTCCGATACAACAGGTGTCCCCAACAGAAAGCGCACCTGGTTGCGGGTCATGCCAACTTTTACGGCCTCGATGTCTTTGGGTTCGAGCTTGTTGCCTTGCTGAACATCAATTTCATAAACACAGGCGCTGGCCGCACAAAGCAAAAATGCGGCAAAGAGGTTGAGCCAGGTTGTATGTTGTATCGATGGCATGATCGTGTAACTTGCCCGGTTTTAAAGACGCTGGAGGCTTGTGTCATTCTGAAGGATAATCACCGCTTTCCGCGATAAGCACCAAATCCGCGGGCGAATAATAACCGAAAGCTGCAGCAGGACACAGTGTGAGCGAGCGACACAAAAGCGAGGATCTGCATGATGTCGGGCTGAAGGCGACTGCGGCCCGTATCCGGGTATTGCAGTTGCTGGAGCAAAACCCCGCCCGGCACCTCAGTGCCGACGAGGTCTACAGGCTGCTTATCGATTCCGGTGAGGATATTGGTCTTGCCACGGTTTACAGGGTGCTGTCGCAGTTTGAATCGGCCGGCCTGGTAACACGGCACAATTTCGAAGAGGGGCGCTCTGTCTTCGAGCGCAGTTCAGCGGCCCATCACGACCACATGGTCTGCCTCGAAACGGGCAAGGTCGTGGAGTTCATAGACGAAGAAATCGAAAAGCTGCAGCGTGCGGTTGCTGCCAAACACGGTTATGAGATCGTCAGCCATAACCTTGTGTTGTTCGTAAAGCCAGAAAAGAATAAATAGGCAGCAGGAACGGCGTTAATATATTGCCTGTAGGAGTCGCCTTTAAATGACGAGCAGCTTTCAGGACTTGCGCGGCCAGTCCTGAAAGATCTCCTCGGAATTTATGTCGCCAATGCATCGCATTGGTCGACTTCTGTCGATATTGTAAGGTCTTGAGGAATGGGCCTTGTGTCGCTGCGCGACTACTAAAAATCTGCGTGTGCGAATACACGCAAATTCGGTTCGCGGCTAAAGCCGCTCCTACAACCGGAATCCGGAGATAGCCGCTAAAAACGAGAGTTTCAAGCGATATATTGAGCTATTTGCCACCCGTGGTGAGCATCTCAGCCGCATGATCGCGTGTCCGGTCGGTAATCTCGATACCGCCCAGCATTCGGGCGAGTTCTTCCACGCGCTCATCGGGCGTTAGCTGTGCAACTTTTGTGCGGGTATTGGTGCCGTCGCTGAGCTTGGTAACGCGTAGCTGGTCATGGCCTTTGCTTGCGACCTGCGCGAGATGGGTCACACATAACACCTGGCTGCCCCCGGCCAGGCTGCGGAGTTTCTCCCCGACAATTTCGGCTGTACCCCCGCCCACCCCTGCGTCCACTTCGTCGAAAATCAGTGTAGGTGTGTGGTCATTATCGCTGGCCGCAACCTGTATCGCGAGACTGACGCGCGACAGTTCGCCGCCCGACGCCACCTTGGTCAGCGGCCCCGGCCGCATGCCCGGGTTGAGCGACACGCGAAACTCGATACGCTCGTAACCCGTCGGACCGGGTTCGTCGGTCTTGTCGAGTGCAATGCCGAAAGTGCCGTCGGGCATACCGAGCTGTTGCATGTTCGTGCTGACCTGTTTCGCCAGGGCCAGGGCTGCTTTTTGACGTGCCTCGGTGAGTTGTACCCCCAGCGTTTCCAGCAGATCCTGGTACTGGGTGACTTTTTGCAGCAGTTCGTCAAGGGTGTCATCGGCATGTTCAATAGCGTGCAGCTCGTCACGCAGTCGTTCGGTCAGCTCCGGCAAGTCGGCAGCATCCACCCTGTGTTTCCTGGCGACATCCTGGATCGCGCCGAGACGCGCTTCGAGTTCCGCGAGGTTGCCGGCCTCGGTCGGTTCGCTGCCCAGGTAGTTGCGCAACGCATCCGCTGCTTCGGTGATCTGTATTTCCGCGTCCGTCAGAAGTTTCGCTATCGGCTTCAGGCGGGTATCGAGTTCGCCGAGTGCTTCCAACTGAGTGCGTGCATGGCTGAGGAGGTCATGCGCGGATGCCTGCTCGTTTTCGTACAACGCCTGCAATGCCGAGCTCACGCCTTCGTTGATCCGGCTCGCGTTGGCGGCCAGGCGATGTGCTGCATTCAGTTCATCCATTTCACCGGGTTTGGGGTCCAGGGCCTCGAGTTCCCGGACTTGGAAACTCAGTAAATCGATGCGTGAGGCTTGGTTGGCGCGCGCCGCGTCGAGCTCATCGTATTCTCGCTTCGCGGTTTGCCACGCGGAGTGCGCGTCCCTGACCTGGCTGACCAGCTCGCCGAGCTTGCCGTACTGATCGAGCAATGCGCGTTGATTGTCGGGCCGCACGAGTGACTGGTGGGCCTGCTGGCCACAAATATCGACAAGCTCTTCGCCCAGTTCGCGCAGCGTTTGCATCGGGGCGGGGTTGTTGTTGATGTAGCCGCGTGACCGGCCTTCCGCGGTCACCACCCTGCGTAACACGCATATACCGCCCGATTCATCATCGTCCAGATCGTGTTCTCTAAGCCAGTGTCCGGCCGAACTGTTATTCGACACCTCGAAGCTCGCGGTTATTTCTGCGCGTTTCGCTCCGGGGCGAACTGCTTCTGAATCGGCGCGTTCACCCAGCGCGAGCCCCAGTGCATCGACGAGTATGGATTT
This sequence comes from Gammaproteobacteria bacterium, assembly GCA_030746435.1. Classification (GTDB taxonomy): domain Bacteria; phylum Pseudomonadota; class Gammaproteobacteria; order Steroidobacterales. Next base: position 8,874 of record JASLMV010000011.1, read on the forward strand.
GCCGGCCCCGGTTTCACCGGTCAGCGTTGTAAGGCCGTTGCCAAGTTCCACTTCGACTTCGTCGACGACTGCAAGGTTGCGTATATGCAGGTGGTTCAGCATGAGGTCAGTCGCGGGGCGGCTGACGGTCGCGCGTATCACGACCCCAGTAAAGTTTGCTGCGCAGCACACCGAAATAATCGTAGCCGGGCGGGTGGATCAGCTCGATGGTCTGATCGGCAACTACGATTCGGAGATGTTCGCCGGCTTCCAGTTCGCCGATTAACTCGCCGTCGCCGCTCACGTCCGCATTCGTGCCATGGTTCTGCAGCAGGCGCACCTCGGTAACGGAGCGGCCGGGGATAACGATCGGCCGGTCGGCGAGGGTGTGCGGGCAAATCGGGGCCAGCACCAGTGCATCCATGCTCGGTTCGATAATCGGGCCGCCGCAGCTCAGCGCATAAGCGGTCGAGCCGGTCGGTGTTGCGGCCACGAAACCGTCACCGCCGTGGGTATTGACGTACACCCCGTCGACTATGGTCTGGTACTCCAGCATACGCGCCGTTTCGCGGCGCTTTATAACGACATCGTTTACCGCGACCCCCGCGCTTACAACTTTTTCGCCTTGCAGGATCTCCACCTTTAGCAACATGCGTTTTTCGCTGCTGAACTCGCCGGCAAGTACCGCGTTTATGCTCTCGCTGATCTCCTCGGGTTTTATGTCAGCGAGGAAACCCAGTCGGCCACGGTTGATACCTAGTACCGGTACGTCATGGGTAAAGGCCTGGCGGGCCGCATACAGCATCGTGCCATCGCCACCGATGGCAATGACGAGATCGGACTTGCCTGCAATCTGGTCATCGGCAACCGGAGACCGTGCGGCCGGCGCGGCCGGTTCCGGTAGTTTGTCGGACACAAGTACATCGACACCCGCTGACGCGAGGTGTTTGACTACGGCATCTACCGTGTCCAGCGCCGCCTGGTCGGCGGGGTTGCCGAGTATCGCGATTCTTTTAAATGAGGTGCCCATTACACGTGCTTATGACATATTGAGACCGCACCGCATCTCGCTGCATATCAGCGAATCCGGCGTGAAACCGATAAAAACATATCAACGGCAGGGTTTCAAAGTTCCCCGGGGCGTAAGGACTTCGTCCGACGGCTTGACACGCCTGTAGCCTCGTTCTAGCGTTCTGGCATGTATCTGAGTGTTAAAGCAGGCGTTGCTACCGGTGCGGGCTATGGGTGCTGATTTGCCCGGAAACGGGCCCGACGAGCGCGCCCGCCATATTCTGCGCACACTGGTCGAGCAGTTCATACGTGACGGCCATCCCGTGGGTTCGCGTACGCTGTCCAAGGCTTCGGGCTTGAGCCTGAGTCCGGCGACTATCCGTAACGTGATGGCAGACCTCGAAGAGTTGGGTTTTATAGCTTCGCCGCACACTTCTGCCGGGCGGGTACCCACACCGAAAGGGTACCGCTTCTTTGTCGATACGCTGGTGCAGTTACGCAAACCGGCCGAGCAGGAACTGTACGAACTGCAGCACCAGATAACCGAAGATGCAGCGACTAATTCCAAGGCCATCGCCGAAACCGCATCGGTTGCGCTGTCATCGCTGACCAGTCTTGCGAGTCTCGTTACGCTTCCCCGGCAACCCCAGGTGACCCTGCGCCAGATCGAGTTTCTGCCCATATCCGACCGGCGGGTTCTCGCGATACTCGTTATTAATGACAGTGAAGTGCAGAACCGCATCCTTAATCTCGAACGCAATTACAGTGACAGCGAACTCCGCAGTGCCGCCAATTTCCTTAACGACAACTACGCGGGCATGGATATCCGCAAGATTCGCAAACGGGTAGTCGAGGAACTGCAACGTACCCAGGAGAGCATGAATCAGCTCATGATTGACACTATCGCCTTCGCGCAGCAGGCATTTCCTGACGAGGGTAAATCCGGCTACATCATGACCGGCGAAACCAAGTTAATGGATTTCGAGGAGCTTTCGGATATCGAGCGGCTGCGCCAGCTGTTCAATGCCTTCAGTCAGCAGCGCGAAATTCTCGGGCTGCTCGATCGGAGCATCGAGGCTGACGGCATCCAGATATTTATCGGCGAGGAGTCGGGTTACCAGTTGCTGGATAACTGCAGCGTCGTGACGGCTCCGTACCGGGTGGATAATGAAATCGTCGGTGTGCTCGGGGTGATAGGCCCCACGCGGATGGCTTATGAACGGGTGATCCCCATCGTGGACGTTACGGCCAAGCTTATGGGGGCAGCCCTCAACCCCGGCCATTAAGCCGGGCCCTTGAATTCAGGCCGGGCATCCCCAGATTTAGCTTCAGGACTGATGCGCTGGCGGGAAGCTGGCGTATTTTGCGTGCTTAGACTGAAGAGATGACGCATGAGTGGCAAGCAGGACAAACCAGAAGAAGAGCAGCCGGACGATATCGACAACGATCCGGCTACACCCGATAACGACCCCGAAGGGCTGATCGAAACCACGGTACTGCCGGAAGATGCGGCGGTTCGGGATGACGACGAAGCGCAGCGGAGGATCAGCCCCGAGGAGGCGCTGGAAAGGGCAGAAGCCGCCGCCGAAGAGAACTGGAACAAATACCTGCGGGCGGTCGCCGAACTGGACAATGTGCGCAAGCGCGCGATCCGCGACGTCGAGAACGCCCGGCGTTATGGCGCCGAGGGCCTGGCCGCGGAACTTCTGACTGTAGCGGACAGCCTTGAGATGGGGCTCGAGGCGGCAGACAACGATGGCGCTACCGTCGAGTCCCTGCTCGAAGGCAAGCAGGCGACCCTGAAACTCCTCCAGGTTGCGATGGAGAAAACGGGGATCACGGCCATTTCGCCCGAAGGCGAGCCCTTCGACCCCGAAATGCACGAGGCGATGAGCATGCAGGAGTCGGACACCGCCGAGCCCAATACCGTCATAATCGTTGTGCAGCGCGGCTATCAGCTCAACGGGCGGCTGCTGAGGCCCGCCCGCGTGATCGTGGCCAGGGAACCGGCCGGGGATTGACCCGCCAGGCAGGCGAAAACCCTTGAAAAGGCCTGAAATGGCCTCATTTCTTGGGGCAGGACCAGTTTTTTTATCCAGAGAATAAGGACCCGGAGAACCCAATGGGCAGAGTAATAGGCATAGACCTTGGCACAACCAATTCATGCGTGGCCGTCATGGACGGCGACCAGGCCAGGGTTATTGAGAATTCCGAAGGTGACCGCACGACTCCGTCGGTGGTCGCTTTCACCAAGGACGATGAAGTTCTGACAGGCCAGTCGGCCAAACGCCAAGCCGTCACCAACCCCGAGAACACCCTGTTTGCGGTAAAGAGGCTGATCGGGCGCAAGTTCGACAACGACGTGGTCCAGCGCGACATCGACATGGTGCCGTACAAGATCGTCAAGGCCGACAACGGCGATGCGTGGGTCGAAGCGAACGGCAAAGCCATGGCTGCGCCGGAAGTCTCCGCGCGCGTGCTCATGAAAATGAAGCAGACGGCCGAAGATTACCTCGGTGAACCCGTTACCGAGGCGGTGATTACCGTGCCGGCATACTTCAACGATTCACAACGCCAGGCGACCAAGGACGCCGGCAAGATCGCGGGCCTCGACGTCAAACGTATTATTAATGAGCCGACTGCGGCTGCGCTTGCGTACGGCATGGACAAGCAACGCGGTGACCGCAAGATCGCGGTTTACGACTTGGGTGGCGGCACTTTCGACGTGTCGGTAATTGAGATCGCCGAGATCGACGGCGAGCACCAGTTCGAAGTGCTGGCGACGAATGGTGACACCTTCCTCGGCGGTGAAGACTTCGACCTGCGCATCATCGAATACCTTGCAAAGGAATTCGAGAAAGAGAGCGGCGTTGATATCAGCAAGGATCCGCTGGCCATGCAGCGCCTCAAGGAATCTGCAGAGAAGGCCAAGATCGAGCTGTCTACGGCGCAGCAGACAGAAGTCAACCTGCCTTACATCACGGCCGATGCCAGCGGGCCCAAGCACCTCAATATAAAGCTGACACGTGCCAAGCTTGAGTCGCTGGTCGAGGAGCTGGTGTCGCGTACGATTGCTCCGTGTAAGACCGCGCTAAGCGATGCCGGCCTGAAAGTAAACGAGATTGACGACGTGATCCTCGTGGGTGGCCAGACGCGCATGCCGAAAGTCCAGGAAGAGGTACAGAATTTCTTCGGCGAGGAACCGCGTAGGGACGTGAACCCGGACGAGGCAGTCGCTATTGGTGCTGCCATCCAGGGTGGCGTGCTCGCCGGCGACGTCAAGGACATCCTCTTGCTCGATGTGACCCCGCTGTCACTGGGTATCGAGACGCTGGGCGCAGTCATGACCAAGCTGATCGACAAGAACACCACCATCCCGACCAAGGCGAACCAAACCTTCTCGACGGCCGACGACAACCAGTCTGCGGTAACGATTCACGTGCTGCAGGGTGAGCGCGAACGTGCGCAGGACAACAAGTCGCTGGGCCGCTTCGATCTTACGGATATCCCGCCGGCGCCGCGCGGTATACCGCAGATCGAGGTGACCTTCGACATCGACGCCAACGGCATCATGAATGTATCGGCCAAGGACAAGGCGACCGGCAAGGAACAGAAGATCGTCATCAAGGCGTCGAGCGGCCTGTCCGATGACGAGATCGAACGCATGGTTGTCGATGCTGAGTCGCATGCGGAAGAAGACAAGAAGTTCCGCGAGTTGGTAGACGTCCGCAACCAGGCAGATGCAATGGTGCACGCCACCGAGAAATCGCTTGAAGACCTGGGCGAAAAGGTCGAGCCGGAAGAGCGCAGCAAGATTGAGGCGGCGCTGTCCGACCTCAAGGGCGCGCTCGACAGCGACGATAAAGATGTGATCGAAACCAAGACCAAGGCACTGGCCGAGGCATCGGCAACGATGGCGCAGAAGGCCTATGAGCAGGCGGCCGCCGAAGGCGAGGCCGGGGACGCTGGTGCGGCGCCTGATGACGGTGTCATGGATGCCGAATTTGAAGAGGTCAAGGACGACGACGAAAAGAAGGCCAGCTAAATACAGCTGTGCTGTATTTAGTGCTGTGGGAGGGGCATTGTAGGAGCGGCTTTAGCCGCGACTGCTTGTATACCGGGAAACCGGTCGCGGCTAAAGCCGCTCCCACGGACACTGCGGAAAGAAAGACGGGTACCACCGGTGTGGCCGGTAGTACCCGTTCGGCCGTCTAAGGAAAACCATGTCTAAACGGGATTATTACGAGGTGCTGGGCGTCCAGAAGGGCGCAACGGACGATGAACTGAAGAAAGCTTATCGGCGTCTCGCCATGAAACATCACCCGGACCGCAATCCCGATGACGAGGACGCCGAGGTCAAGTTCAAAGAGGCCAAGGAGGCCTACGAAATCCTGTCGGACAGCCAGAAGCGTGCGGCCTATGACCAGTTCGGCCACGCGGGTGTGGACAACAGCGCCGCCGGTGGCATGGGTGGTATGGGTGGCATGGGCGGCGGCGGTTTCGGCGATATTTTCGGTGATGTTTTCGGGGACATCTTCGGTGGTGGCCGGCAACGGCAAAGTGGCGTTTACCGCGGCGCCGACCTGCGTTACGACCTGGCCCTGGCGCTGGAAGAGGCAGTCAGGGGCCATTCCGCCAACATTAAATTCTCGAGCCTCAAGAGTTGTGAAACCTGCGGAGGCGACGGTGCCAAGCCCGGTACCGAACGCAAGAATTGCGAAACCTGCGGCGGGGTCGGCCAGGTGCGCCGGCAGCAGGGCTTCTTCTCGGTACAGCAGACCTGCCCCGCGTGTCGCGGCGAGGGCCGCATTATCGAAGAACCCTGTACGGACTGTCATGGTCAGGGCCGCGTCGAACAGAGCCGCACATTGGCCGTCAAGGTGCCGGCCGGCGTCGATACCGGCGACCGTATTCGCCTTTCGGGTGAAGGCGAAGCAGGCCACAATGGCGGGCCTCCCGGCGATCTGTATGTCGAGATCCGCGTGCAGCCCCACAAAGTTTTCGAGCGTGACGGCGCAAACCTGTCCTGCGCAGTGCCGCTGAGTTTCGTCACCGCGGCAATTGGCGGTGACGTCAACGTGCCCACGCTCGAGGGTGAGGTGAACCTGAAGATCCCGGCGAGCACCCAGTCGGGCAGGGTGTTCCGGCTGCGCGGCAAGGGCATCAAGCCGGTGCGCGGGGGCGGTGTCGGCGATCTTTATTGTCGCGTCGATATCGAAACACCGACCAACCTCACCAGTGAGCAGAAAGAATTGCTCAGGAATTTCGAGACATCAATCGAGTCCGGAGGCGAGAAGCACAGCCCGAAGCTTCGCTCCTGGAAGGACAGCGTCAAGGCATTCTTCGACGGCATCGATATCTGAATTAATCCTCGATCTCGACTTCTTCTGCAAGCAGGTTGTTTCCGATCTCTGATTTGAAGCCGTTCCTGCGGTTGCCCCTCCCGCCGTCCCTGCATCTTCGCTATTTCCTGCTAAGCTACGCGCCCTGAAACAGGGAGTACCCGATGCTCAAGATTGCCGTATTCGGTGCCAATGGCCGCATGGGCCGGGCTGTGACCCGGGTCGTGACCGCCTCAGCCGACGCTGAGGTCGTAGGCGCATGCACGGAACCCGGGCACGAGACCGTCGGGCAGGATGCGGGCGACCTTGCAGGACTGGGCGAACTGGGCGTGATTGTTACGGCGGATGCTGTCGCAGCGCTCGACGAAGCGGATGTAGCCATTGATTTCACCCTCCCGGCGGCAGTCGAGGGCAACCTGGCGGCCTGCCGCGCTACCGGCTGTGCGCTGGTGATGGGCACCACGGGCCTGGAAGCCAGCCACGAGCAATTACTTGAAGAAGCAAGTAAAGAGATATCAATACTTTATGGCCGTAACCTGAGTATTGGCGTGAATGTATTTACCGAGCTTGCCCGGCTGGCAACCCGCTTCCTCGGGCCCGAATGGGAAGTCGAGATCACCGAGGCGCACCACCGCTACAAGCTGGATGCGCCCTCGGGCACGGCCCTGCAGCTCGGCGAGGCCGTGGCCGCCGAGCGCGGGCAGAAGCTTGAAGACGTCGCGGTAATGGGGCGCAGCGGCCAGACCGGGGAGCGCCCGGCGGGCGCGATCGGCTTTAACTCAATACGTGCCGGCAATATCGTCGGCGACCATCGCGTAGCCCTGGTATCGGATACCGAGTCGGTCGAGCTCAGGCATCACGCCGCCGACCGCGAATTGTTTGCAAACGGCGCCCTGCGGGCTGCGCACTGGCTTGCGGAGCGTCCCGCAGGCCTGTATTCGATGCGTGATTTGTTGGGGTTTGAATGACGGTAGGCCTTGTCGCTCTCGCGCATCCCTGCGCCCCGCGACATTCGGGCATCCTGCCCAGCATAGGCGAATTACAGGTACCTGCAGGGCTGTTTACCGGACAAATGCCGGGTCTCGCGGCTGAGCGAGGGCCCGGCGGAGTAACTAACCGAATTAACCGGCCAAATTCCGCGGTCCGGCTGTTTATTTTTGCCGGCCATTAGCTACAATTGTCCCGGTCCCAAGAATGAATAATGACGCGGGAGGCGATCCGGACCGGACCCTCCCGTTTCGTATATCTGGGAGTCGAAAAAAGGCTTGAGGTTTCACCGGTGACAGAACCTGCACTGCTGGCTTTGGAAGACGGCACGGTTTTTCGCGGCATATCAATCGGTGCCGAGGGCAGGGCTATTGGTGAAGTGGTGTTCAACACCGCGATGACCGGCTACCAGGAAATCCTCACAGACCCTTCCTATGCGCGCCAGATCATTACGCTGACCTACCCGCACATCGGGAATACCGGGACCAACAGCGAAGACTTCGAGAGCCAGAAGATTTTTGCCGCCGGCCTCGTGATTCGCGATCTGCCTCTGTACGAAAGCAACTGGCGCAATGAAGTTGGCTTCCAGGAATTCCTGCGCCGTGGGGATATCCCTGCCATTGCCGAAATCGATACGCGCAAGCTCACGCGCATACTGCGCGAAAAGGGCGCGCAGTCGGGCTGCATTATCACCGGCGACGAAACTGTCGAAACCGCCGTTGAGCACGCGAAGAAATTTCCGGGCCTGGCCGGCATGGACCTCGCGCGCATTGTCAGTTCCGAAACGACCTACCAGTGGAGCATGGGACCGGGCTGGCCGAACGAGGACGGCTCACCGGGGAAACGCGTTACCACCCAGCATGTCGTTGCCTACGATTTTGGCATCAAGCGGAACATCCTGCGCCTGCTCGTCGATCAGAATTGCCGTGTAACAGTAGTGCCGGCGCAGACCCCGGCGGAAGACGTGCTCGCCATGGCACCGGACGGAGTGTTCCTGTCCAACGGGCCCGGAGATCCGGAGCCCTGCACCTATGCCATCAAGGCGATCCGGACGATCCTCGATACCGGTGTACCGGTGTTCGGTATTTGCCTCGGACACCAGCTCCTGGGCCTGGCCAGCGGCGCGAAGACCGTGAAGATGAAGTTCGGCCACCACGGTGCCAACCACCCGGTCCTTAACCTCGATACCAACGTGGTGGCCATTACCAGCCAGAACCACGGCTTCGCGGTGGACGAGGACAGCCTGCCCGACAACCTGCGGCTGACCCACCGGTCCCTGTTCGATAATTCGCTTCAGGGAGTTGAGCGAACTGATTGTTTAGCAATGGGTTTTCAGGGTCATCCGGAGGCCAGCCCCGGCCCGCATGACCTGCGGCCCATATTCAACCGCTTTAGCGAGATGATGTGCGAGCATCGTGACTCGAAGGCCCGCTCGGCCTAGGCCGCCGGAGTAACGACAGACCCATGCCCAAACGTACAGACATCGAAAGCGTAATGATCATCGGCGCCGGCCCCATCGTGATCGGCCAGGCCTGCGAGTTCGATTATTCCGGCGCGCAGGCGTGCAAGGCGTTGCGGGAGGAGGGCTATCACGTCGTCCTCGTGAATTCCAATCCGGCCACGATCATGACGGATCCGGAAATGGCGGACTCTATATATATAGAGCCCGTGCACTGGAAAGCCGTAGCAACGATTATCGAGAAAGAGCGCCCCGACGCGCTGCTGCCAACCATGGGTGGCCAGACCGGCCTGAACTGTGCGCTCGACCTGGCCCGCGAAGGCGTACTCAAGGAATTCGATGTCGAACTGATCGGTGCCTCGCAGGAGGCGATCGATACGGCCGAAGACCGCGAAAAGTTCAAGGCGGCCATGGACGATGTCGGCCTGGAATCCGCCCGGGCCGGTATTGCGCGCTCGCTGGAAGAGGCCTTTGAAGTACAGGCCGAAGTCGGCTTCCCGACGATTATCCGCCCGTCATTCACGCTGGGTGGCAGCGGCGGTGGCGTTGCCTATAACAAGGAAGAGTTCGAAGAGATCGTCGCCCGCGGCCTCGACCTGTCGCCGACGACCGAGGTGCTGCTCGAGGAATCGCTGCTGGGCTGGAAAGAATTCGAGATGGAGGTTGTGCGCGATTCCTCCGACAACTGCATCATTGTCTGTTCTATCGAGAATTTTGATCCAATGGGGATCCACACGGGCGACTCGATCACGGTCGCGCCATCGCAGACCCTGACCGACAAGGAATACCAGGAACTCCGCAACGCATCGATCACCATCCTGCGCCGCATCGGGGTCGATACCGGTGGTTCCAACGTGCAGTTTGCCGTGAACCCGGATGACGGCCGCATCATTGTGATCGAGATGAACCCGCGCGTGTCGCGTTCGTCGGCGCTCGCTTCAAAAGCCACGGGCTTCCCGATTGCCAAGGTTGCCGCGAAGCTGGCGATAGGCTACACCCTCGATGAACTACGGAATGAGATCACGGGCGGAGCTACGCCCGCGTCCTTCGAGCCGACGATCGACTATGTTGTGACGAAGGTGCCGCGCTTCACCTTCGAAAAATTCCCGGATGCTTTTAACCGCCTGACTACCCAGATGAAGTCGGTGGGCGAGGTCATGGCCATCGGCCGGACCTTCCAGGAGTCGCTGCAGAAAGCGTTGCGCGGACTCGAGACCGGGATTGACGGACTGACCCCGAAACTCGGTGAAATCGAAACGGAAGATCAGCGCGACCACCTGCGCTCGGAGTTGCGCAACGCCGGTGCCGACCGGCTGCTGTACCTGGCCGACGCCTTCCGCGATGCAATGACATTGGAAGAGGCCTACAAGCTGACGGGTATTGACCCCTGGTTCATTGCCCAGGTGCGCGACCTCATCATTACCGAGAACTGGATAGTCGAAGCAGGCCTGGACGCGCTGATCGAGGACGATCTCCGCCGCATCAAGCGCAAGGGTTTTGCCGACAGCCGCATCGCGGCCCTGTTGGGTATAGAAGAAGCGGTCGTGCGCGCGCGCCGCCTGGAGCAAAACGTAACGCCGGTGTTCAAACGCGTCGACACCTGCGCCGCCGAGTTCGCCACGACAACCGCCTACCTGTATTCCACCTACGAGGAAGAATGCGAGGCCGATGTCAGCACGAATCCGAAAATCATGATCCTGGGCGGCGGGCCCAACCGCATCGGGCAGGGCATCGAATTCGACTATTGCTGCGTGCATGCGGCAATGGCGCTGCGCGACGCCGAATACGAAACCATCATGGTCAACTGCAATCCGGAAACAGTGTCCACCGACTTCGATACCTCGGACAGGTTGTACTTCGAGCCACTGACCTTCGAAGACGTCATGGCCATTATCGATACCGAGAAACCGGAAGGTGTCATTGTTCAGTATGGTGGTCAGACGCCGTTAAAACTGGCCCGCGGCCTTGAAGCAGCCGGCGCACCGATTATCGGCACCAGCCCGGATTCCATCGACCTCGCCGAAGACCGCGAACGTTTCCAGAAACTGGTCGATGAGCTGAAACTTAAGCAGCCGCCCAACGGCACGGCCCGCAATATAGAAGAAGCTGTCAACATCGCGACCGACGTCGGCTTCCCGCTGGTGGTGCGCCCGTCATACGTGCTCGGCGGACGTGCGATGGAAGTCGTGCACAACGAAAAAGATCTGCGCCGGTACATGGATGAGGCCGTGCAGGTCTCGAACGACAGCCCGGTGCTGCTCGACCGTTTCCTCGACCTTGCTGTTGAAGTCGATGTGGACTGCATTAGCGACGGCAACGACGTGGTTATCGGCGGCATCATGGAGCATATCGAACAGGCGGGCGTGCATTCCGGGGATTCCGGTTGCACCTTGCCGCCCGTGACGCTCGATACAGACCTGCAGGAGCAGATGTCGGAGCAGGTGCGCGACATGGCGAAGGCGCTGAAAGTGGTCGGCATCATGAACACGCAGTTCGCCATCCAGAACGGTGTTATTTATCTGCTGGAAGTGAACCCTCGCGCATCACGCACGATCCCCTTCGTCTCCAAAGCGATTGGGCATCCGCTGGCAAAAATTGCAGCAAAAGCCATGGCAGGCATCAGCCTTAAAGAGCAGGGCTTTACCAGCGAAGTCACACCGCCGTATTACTCGGTCAAAGAATCCGTGTTCCCGTTCGCCAAGTTTCCGGAAGCCGACCCGATACTCGGCCCCGAGATGCGTTCGACGGGCGAGGTCATGGGCACCGGCCGGTCGTTTGGCGAGGCCTACGCCAAGGCACAGCTCGCATCCGGCGTTGATTTACCCACCATAGGCACCGCCTTTATCTCCGTGCGCGACCGCGATAAACCCGAGGCGGTAAAACTCGCGCGTGATTTGCTCGACCGCGGTTTCCGGATCTGTGCGACCGATGGCACGGCCGTGTACCTGGCCGAGCACAATATCCTGTGCCGCCGCGTAAACAAGGTGCACGAAGGCCGGCCGCATATTGCGGACATGATCAAGAACAACGAGATCTGCCTGGTCGTGAACACCACGGAAGGCAAGAAAGCAATCGGCGAGTCGCAGGGTATCCGTGCCGCCGCCGTGAACAACAAGGTTACGTATTACACGACCCTTGCCGCCGCGATGGCGACCTGTACCGCGCTCGATTACCTCGAGTCGAACGACGTAAACAAACTGCAGGATCTGCATAAGGAAGCGGCAGCATGAACAAGGTGCCTATTACCGTCGAAGGCGCCGACCTGCTGCGTGACGAGCTGAAAAAGCTTAAAAACGAGGACCGGCCCAGGATCACCAAGGCTATCGCCGAGGCACGCGCCCACGGGGATATTAAAGAAAATGCCGAGTATCACGCCGCGAAAGAAGAGCAGGGTTTAGCCGAGGCACGCATCCGCGATATCGAGGCCAAGTTGTCCAACGCGCAGATCATCGACATCAAATCGATGGAACCGTCCGACAAGGTGATCTTCGGGACGACCGTCGTCCTGTACGACGTGGACACCAAGGAAGAAGCCCGTTACAGGATCGTCGGCGACGACGAGGCCGATATATCGGCGGGCCTGTTGTCTGTGTCAGCCCCGATGGCGCGCGCCGTGATCGGCAAACGGGAGGGCGACGAAGTCGAAGTACAGACGCCCGGCGGACAGAAGAGTTACGAAATCTCGGAAGTGTTGTACGTTTAGCCGGGCTTCGGCAACACTATTTTTGGGTTTTCTTTCGCTGGTCTGTAAATTGCTGCGATGTTGCCCACCCGGCTGACCAAAGTTGCTTTCGCCGTGCCGACCAGTTGTTCGATCGCGGTATCCCGCACATTCCTGTCACCCACGCGAAACCGGATCTTGATCAGTTCGTGATGTTCGAGCGTGCTTTCCAGTTCGGCTATTAACGCATCGGTGATGCCTTTGTCCCCGACGGTAATGACCGGTTTCAGGTCGTGTGCTGCGCGGCGCAGGTATTTTTTCTGGCGTTCGGTCAGTTTCATGGCTGCGGATTATACGTATTCACGTTAACCTGTCGTGGTGGGTACAACCTGCAGCTTTGTGAACGATGGCCAAAAAATCCTCCAGCGCAAAATGGAAACGCCGCCAGGCAGCCGACCCCTGGGTGAAAAAAGCACAGGAAGGCGGTTGGCGATCGCGTGCGGTGTTCAAACTGGAGGAACTGGATCGCAAAGCGCGCCTTTTTCGCGGGGGGCAGGTCGTTGTGGACCTCGGGGCCGCCCCGGGCGGCTGGAGCCAGTACGCGGCACACCATGTGCTACCGAAAGGCCGGGTGATCGCCCTGGATATCCTGCCCATGGAACCGTTGGGGGGGGTGGAGTTCATCCAGGCCGATTTCACGGCAGATGTCGCGCTGCAGCAGCTTTTGGCCACGCTGGGCGATACGCGGGCAGGCCTTGTTATGTCCGATATGGCCCCCAATATCAGTGGTATGAAGTCCGTGGATCAGCCACGGAGTATGTACCTGGCGGAACTGGCGCTTGACCTTGCGGGGCAGGCGCTCGAACCTCGTGGTGACTTCGTAACGAAAGTATTCATGGGTGAAGGGTTCGAAGAGTTTTTGCAGCAATGCCGGCAACGGTTCAAAACGGTGAAAGCCAGGAAACCTGCGGCTTCGCGGCAGGAAAGCCGTGAGACTTACATTCTGGCCAACGGATATCGGATATAGTACTGTGATTCTACTTGCGACTTGTTCTAAATAGAGAATTCACAGAATCATGGAGAGCTTGTGAACGATCTTGCCAAAAACATCATCCTCTGGATCGTGATAGCCATCGTGCTGTTGTCGGTATTCAATAACTTCGCGACCCCCACGCGGGCCGAACAGCAGATTGAGTATTCCCAGTTCCTTGAGTACGTCGACTCCGGCACGGTAAACAACATCAAGTTCGATGGCCGGGATATCACCGGTAACCTGATCGGCATCAACGGCGGTCAGTTCAAGACCTATAGCCCGGAAACCGACAATACGGCCATTATCGGCCAGCTCCAGAAGAACGGTATTACCTTCAGCGGCACCGAAGTCAAAAGCCAGGGCCTGCTGGTCAGCCTGCTGATCAATGCCTTCCCCGTGCTTTTGCTGATCGGCGTCTGGATTTATTTCATGCGCCAGATGCAGGGTGGCGGCGGCGGCCGCGGCGCACTGTCCTTCGGCAAGAGCCGGGCACGGTTGCTGGGCGAAGACCAGGTCAACGTCACTTTTGCTGATGTGGCAGGCGTGGAAGAGGCCAAGGAAGAGCTGGTCGAGGTAGTGGATTTCCTGATGGATCCGGCCAAGTTCCAGCGCCTCGGCGGCAAGATTCCGAAGGGTGTGCTGCTGGTTGGTTCACCGGGTACCGGTAAAACGCTGCTCGCGCGTTCAGTCGCGGGTGAAGCCAAGGTGCCGTTCTTCACGATTTCCGGTTCCGACTTCGTCGAGATGTTTGTCGGTGTCGGTGCCTCACGTGTGCGTGACATGTTCGAGCAGGCGAAGAAACATGCGCCTTGCATCATCTTCATCGACGAGATCGATGCGGTCGGCCGCCATCGCGGCGCCGGCTTGGGTGGTGGTCACGACGAGCGCGAGCAGACACTTAATCAGCTGCTTGTCGAGATGGACGGCTTCGAGGGTAATGAAGGTGTGATCGTCGTTGCCGCGACCAACCGTCCGGACGTACTCGATCCCGCGTTGCTGCGTCCCGGCCGTTTCGACCGCCAGGTCGTGGTGCCGTTGCCGGATGTCCGTGGCCGTGAGCAGATACTTAAAGTGCACATGCGCAAAGTGCCGCTAGGCGAAGACGTCGCTCCGAACATCATCGCGCGCGGCACGCCCGGCTTCTCCGGCGCCGATCTTGCCAACCTGGTCAATGAGGCAGCGTTGTTTGCGGCGCGTGCCAACAAGCGCACCGTCACCATGGATCAGTTCGAAAAAGCCAAGGACAAGATCATGATGGGCACCGAACGGCGCTCCATGGTCATGAGTGAAGAAGAGAAGAAACTGACGGCCTATCACGAAGCCGGCCATGCAATCGTCGGCCTGACTGTCCCGGACCACGACCCGGTCTATAAAGTCTCGATCATGCCCCGCGGACGCGCGCTGGGCATTACGATGTTCCTCCCCGAGGAAGACCGTTACAGCCACAGTAGGCGTCGCCTGCTGAGCCAGATCACCAGCCTCTTCGGTGGCCGTGTTGCCGAGGAGCTTATCTTCGGTGCTGACGCCGTAACGACGGGTGCCGCAAACGACATCGAGCGCACGACGGAACTCGCACGCAGCATGGTGACGAAATGGGGCTTTTCCGACCGCCTCGGGCCTTTGACCTACACGGAAGAGGAAGGCGAAGTATTTTTGGGTCGCTCGGTCACCCAGCACAAGCAGGTGTCGGATGTCACCGTGCATGCTATCGATGAGGAAGTGCGCAAGATTATCGATTCGAGCTATACGGATGCTACCCGGATACTCAACGAAAACATGGACAAGCTGCATAAGATGGCAGATACATTGATCAAGTATGAAACCATTGATCAGGGACAGATAACCGCGGTCATGGAAGGCCGTGAGCCACCGCCACCTGAAGAGTGGACCAGCAGCGGCCCACCGACGGCACCGGCAACGGGCGATACCAAGAAAGAGCCGGACGACAAGCCGGATATCGGTAAACCCGCCGAGCAGCACTAAAAAATGAATGCAAACGCCCCCGGTTATCCGGGGGTATTTTCTTGTCTGCGATGCGACTGATCTTCCCCAACTCCCAACTCGACCTCGGCGTTACCCGTGTCATGGGGATTCTCAACGTAACGCCCGATTCTTTTTCGGACGGTGGTTTGTTTCTTTCACCTGGGGCCGCAGTCGAGCGCGCGCTGCAAATGGCGGCAGAGGGCGCTGACATTATCGACGTCGGCGGTGAGTCGACCAGGCCCGGCGCGCAGGCTGTGTCGGTAACGGAAGAACTCGAGCGGGTCGTGCCCGTGATCGAGGCCATTTGTCGCGAGACTCCGGTACCGGTATCGGTGGATACGAGCAAACCCGAAGTCATGCAGGCTGCGGCAAACGCCGGCGCGGCTATGCTTAATGACGTGTATGCGCTAACCGCCGATGCTGCGCTGGCTACCGCGGCTGAGCTCGGTTTGCCAGTCTGTCTTATGCACATGCAGGGCAAACCCGGCACGATGCAGGACGAGCCTGCCTACAAAGATGTTATTAACGAAGTGCTGGAGTTTTTGCAGACTCGCGCCGCAAGCTGCATCAAGTCAGGAATAGATCCACAGCAAATCGTTATCGACCCGGGTTTTGGCTTCGGCAAGACGCTGGAACATAATCTGGAACTGCTCGCCGGGCTGGACCGGTTTGCCGCCACCGGCTTCGCCGTACTGGCCGGCTTATCGCGTAAATCGATGATCGCAAAGCTAATGGGGGCAAGGGGCAGCGGTCCGGAATCTCGTGTTGGCGGAAGTGTGACATTGGCGCTGTACGCCGCACGAAAAGGGGCGCATATTGTGCGCGTACACGATGTGCAGCAGACTGTAGAAGCGCTTGAAATAGCCCGGGCTTTGCAGGCGGCCGAACGGGGTAGCCTGCCAGGACAAGAAAAATGATCAGAAAATATTTTGGCACCGATGGAATCAGGGGCACCGTAGGTCAGGAACCTATGACGGCCGAGTTCGCACTCCGGCTGGCCAGTGCGGCTGCGCGCGTGCTGGCACCCGAGGGTGGCACCGTGGCGATCGGCAAGGACACGCGCGTCTCCGGTTACATGTTCGAATCGGCGCTCGAGGCCGGCTTCGTTGCCGCGGGTATGGACGTTATCTTGCTGGGACCCGTGCCGACACCGGGCATTGCCTACCTGACGCGTTCGACCGGTGCTGATCTCGGTGTCGTGATCAGTGCTTCGCACAACCCCTATCACGACAACGGCATCAAGTTTTTTGATCGCCAGGGCAGGAAGCTGTCCGATGAGATCGAAGCAAAAATCGAAGCAGGTCTGAAGGAGGGGGCAATTACCCGCCCATCCGAATCGCTGGGCCGCGCGACCCGCATGGACACCGCGCGCACCAACTACCAGTGGTTCTGCCTGTCGAGCGTGCCGCGGGACTTGCGACTTGAAGGCATGAAAATCGTAATCGACGGTTCTAATGGCGCGGGCTATAAAGTTGCGCCGCGGGTCCTGTCGGAACTCGGTGCGGACGTCGTGCCTATCGGCTGCTCACCAAACGGCCGCAACATTAATGCCGATTGTGGCTCGACCCACCCTGAATTGCTGCAGACCACCGTGACCGGGGTTGGTGCGGACCTGGGGATCGCCCTCGACGGTGACGGCGACCGGGTGGTGATGGTGGACCATACCGGCAAGCTGATCGACGGCGATCAACTCCTGTTCGTGATTGCCAACGCCCGCAAGAGAGAGGGCACGCTGACCGGCCCTGTCGTCGGGACGCTGATGAGCAACCTTGGCCTGGAAAAATCCCTGACTCAACGCGGCATCGAATTCATGCGTGCCAATGTGGGTGACCGTTATGTCCTGGAAATGCTCCAGCAGCATGAGGGTATCCTTGGCGGCGAGACCTCCGGCCATTTGATCTGCCTCGACAAGACCACGACCGGTGACGGTCTGATAAGCGCCCTGCAGGTGCTGACGGTGATCAAAAATACGGGGAGTTCGCTGGCGGAACTGGTGGCCGAAATGCCGAAGTTCCCGCAGACGCTGGTCAATGTGCGCGTCGCTGGCAAGCCCGACCTGGACTCCCAGCCCGTCAAGCAGTCGGTCAGCGATGTCGAACGGCAGCTCGGGGACCGGGGCCGTGTTGTGCTGCGTGCATCGGGTACCGAGCCCGTGATCCGCGTTATGGTAGAGGGCGAAGATGCGGCCGAAGTCGAGACCCTTGCGGGGCAACTAGCGGAGGCCGTCAAAACCGCCGCCTGAAGCCCTTTCAACGCCTTTGCAGACGCCTGTTTGCGTTGATTTTTGACGGTCGGGAAGCTACCCTTCCGCCCTCATTTTGTGCCGGTCCGGTGGGCCGGCCTTTTTGCGGCAGGAATTACTGATGCGGACACCCCTCGTTGCGGGTAACTGGAAGATGAACGGCACGCAGGCAAGCGTAGCCGAATTAATGCAGGGCATTACCCGGGGAGCCGACAATATTGATGGCGCCGAGGTACTGGTCTGTCCGCCGTTCGTTTTCCTGTCGCAGGTTCGCGCCGCAACCGAAGGTACGAATATTGCGCTCGGCGCCCAGGATTTGTACACGGAAGAAGGTGGCGCATTCACCGGTGAAATTGCCGGTTCCATGCTGGCTGACGCCGGTTGCGTATACGTAATTGTCGGGCATTCGGAACGCCGTGCGCTTATGGGCGATTCCGACAGCCTGGTTGCTGCTAAATTTGCAGCTGCACAGGAGGCGGGGCTGACCCCGATACTCTGCGTCGGTGAAAGCCTGGAAGAGCGTAAAGCGGATACCACGCTTGCCGTTATCGGCACGCAGTTTTCGACGGTTGCCGATGCGGTCGGGATCGAGGCTTTCGGCAACGCAGTGGTGGCCTACGAACCTGTCTGGGCTATAGGTACGGGTGAGACGGCTACACCGGACCAGGCCCAGGAAGTTCATTCGGCATTGCGCGGAATGGCCGCCAAGCGTAGTGCTAAAATAGCGGCTGATTTGCGGTTGCTTTACGGCGGTAGTGTGAAGGCTGCAAATGCGGCTGATCTTTTTTCGATGGCGGATATTGATGGTGGGCTGATAGGCGGTGCATCGTTGGATTCGGGCGAGTTTCTGGCTATCTGCGAAGCTGCCACAGGTTAAGTAATGTATACATTTAATACACTTTCGCTGATTGCCCACGTGCTTATCGCGGCGGCCATCATTGGTCTCGTCCTGTTACAGAAGGGCAAGGGTGCGGATGCGGGCGCAGGTTTTGGTGCGGGTGCATCGGGAACGGTTTTCGGTGCACGCGGGTCGTCCAATTTTCTGTCGCGCTCGACGGCGATTGCGGCAGCGCTGTTCTTTGCGACCAGCATCGGGCTGGCCTATCTGAACCGGAACATCGAAGCGCCGAGCAGCCTGCTGGACACGCCCGTTGTGGAAGAGAGTCCGGAGGTCGAAGTTTTGTCAACGGAAGACAGCTTCGATTTGGAGTTTGATTTGCCGCCCCTGCCTGAGGCCGAGGAAGAGTTCGACCTGGGGCCGGCTGACGACGAACTCCCCGTTGTCCCGGAGTAGAACAGGGTTATTGGTGCTCTTTAGGAGTACGACGCCGATGTGGTGGAATTGGTAGACACGCTGTCTTGAGGGGGCAGTGGCGAAAGCCGTGCCGGTTCGAGTCCGGCCATCGGCACCATGGATTGAGCATCGTTGTTTTACGGGTTTCTACGATGTAGTGCACGAGGGCAGGCTGATAACATATGCCGCCCAATACGGTAAAGAATCATGCTGGTTCAAAATTATCTGCCGGTCCTTATCTATCTCGGCATTGCGATGGTGCTCGGGCTGGTGTTGCTTGCCCTGGGGTTTGCGCTGGGCCGTGGCTCCAAGAATCCAGAGAAACTTTCACCTTATGAATGTGGTTTCGAGGCTTTTGAAGACTCGCGCATGAAGTTCGACGTCCGCTATTACCTCGTTGCCATCCTGTTCATTATTTTCGACCTCGAGATTGCATTTCTGTTTCCGTGGGCAGTGTCGCTTGACGCTGTCGGTGGCTTCGGCCTGCTCGCGATGGCCGTATTCCTGGCCGTTCTGGTAGTCGGCTTTATATATGAGTGGAAGAAGGGTGCTCTCGAATGGGATTGACCGAAGCACTGCCGCGCGAGCTGGAAACTACCGAACGCCATGATGGCTTTGTTGTAACCAAGCTGGGCTCCCTGATCGACTGGGCGCAGGAGAGCGGAGTCGCCAAGTGGGCGAAGACCGGCTCGATGTGGCCGGTGTCGTTCGGCCTCGCCTGCTGTGCCGTCGAAATGATGCAGGCGGGCGCCTCCCGTTACGACCTCGATCGTTTTGGTGTCATCTTCAGACCAAGTCCACGTCAGTCGGACGTCATGGTTGTTGCCGGGACACTCACCAACAAGATGGCCCCGGCGCTACGCAAGGTTTATGACCAGATGAGCGAGCCTCGCTGGGTCATTTCAATGGGCTCCTGTGCAAACGGCGGGGGCTACTACCATTACTCTTATTCTGTGGTTCGGGGATGTGACCGGATCGTGCCTGTCGATGTCTATGTGCCGGGGTGTCCGCCCACGGCCGAGGCGTTGCTCTACGGCATTATCCAGTTACAAAATAAAATCCTCCGTACCAGCACCATCGCCCGGTAAGGCCGATGAAGAAGCGCTACAAGGCACTGGCTGCCAGCATCGCGGCACGCTTTAGTGATGCTGTCCAGCAGGTTGAATCCAGTTGCGGTGAGGTGACTTTCGATGTCAGCCTCGATCGGCTGTTGCCGGTCTGTACCGCGCTCCGTGACGAAGACGAGTTTGGGTTCGAAATACTCATCGACCTCTGTGGTGTCGACTACCTCCAATACGGCAAAAGCGAGTGGCAGACCGAGTCGGCAACGGACAGTGGTTTCAGCCGCGGCGTTAACCGCGAAGTCGTTATCCCGGATCCGGTGGCAGGTTACGACCCCCGCCGTTTTGCGGTCGTTTATCACCTGTTGTCTGTGCAGAACAACCATCGGCTGCGTTTGCGCGTTTACACGGGCGAGGCGAATCCGCCGCTCGTGCCCTCGGTGGTCGACATCTGGAGCTCCGCAAACTGGTACGAGCGTGAGGCTTTCGATCTCTACGGTATTTTGTTCCGGGGGCATCCCGATTTGCGTCGAATCCTGACTGACTACGGGTTCATCGGGCATGCGTTCCGCAAGGATTTCCCCTTGAGCGGCAACGTCGAGGTCAAATATGACGAAGAGCAGGGCCGGGTTGTATATCAGCCGGTGTCTATAGAGCCGCGCACGCTGGTGCCCAAGACCATTCGCGACGACAACCGCTACTCGCCCGATATCAAGGAGCCCGGCGGCAATGGCTGAGTTCCAGAATTTCACCATGAACTTCGGCCCGCAGCATCCTGCTGCCCACGGCGTGTTGCGCCTGGTGCTCGAGATGGACGGCGAAGTCATCCAGACGGCAGACCCGCACATCGGCCTGCTGCATCGGGCAACCGAGAAGCTGGCGGAAAGCAAGCCCTTTAACCAGAGTATCGGTTACATGGATCGGCTCGATTATGTGTCGATGATGTGTAACGAGCACGGTTATGTATTGGCAATCGAAAAACTGCTGGGCATTACCCCGCCGGTACGAGCGCAGTACATACGCGTGATGTTCGATGAGATAACCCGAATCCTTAACCACCTGCTGTGGCTGGGCACACACGGTCTCGATATCGGCGCGATGACCATGTTCCTGTATTGCTTCCGCGAGCGCGAAGACCTGATTGACTGCTACGAAGCGGTATCGGGAACGCGCATGCACGCAACGTACTACCGGCCGGGCGGCGTGTACCGGGATCTGCCCGACACCATGCCGCGCTACCAGCCCTCGAAGTGGCACAACGAGAAAGACGTTGCCCGGATGAACGCCGCGCGCGAAGGCACGATGCTGGATTTCATCGATGATTTTACCGACCGCTTTCCGGGGCGCGTCGACGAATATGAAACCCTGCTGACGGATAACCGTATCTGGAAGCAACGCACGGTCAATATCGGTGTAGTTTCGCCCGAGCGCGCCAAAGCGCTGGGTTTTAGCGGGGCGATGTTGCGTGGCTCGGGCGTTGAGTGGGACCTCCGCAAAAAGCAGCCCTACGAAGTGTATGCGGATGTGGACTTCGATATACCGGTGGGCGTCAATGGCGACTGCTACGACCGCTATCTCGTGCGGATCGAAGAATTGCGGCAGGCGAACCGGATTATTAAACAATGCGTGAAGTGGCTGCGGGAAAACCCCGGCCCGGTCATCCTGGATGACCACAAGTTTGTGCCGCCGTCGCGGGTGGAAATGAAAGGCGATATGGAATCGCTGATCCACCATTTCAAACTGTTTACGGAAGGTTATAACGTGCCCAGGGGCGAGGCTTATGCAGCCGTCGAACACCCGAAAGGGGAGTTCGGCTGTTACCTGGTATCCGATGGCGCAAACAAACCCTATCGGCTGAAAATCAGGGCTCCCGGTTTTGCGCACCTGTCGGCAATGCACGAAATGGTCGAGGGCCACATGCTGGCCGACGTGGTTGCCGTGATCGGTACGCAGGACATCGTTTTCGGGGAGATTGACCGATGAGCGCGGAGCCCAGGGCACAGCTTTCTGAACATGCCCGTGAGGAAATCAACCTGTGGATCGGGAAATTTCCGGGCGGCCGGCAACGGTCGGCGGTAATCGCCGCGCTGCATATCGTGCAGCACGAAAACAAGGGCTTTCTGACTCCTGAGCTCATGGATGCAGTTGCAAGCCATCTCGAGTTACCGAGGATTCAGGTTTATGAAGTAGCGAGTTTCTACTCCATGTTCGAATTGCAGCCCGTAGGCCGCAACAGCGTCTCGGTTTGCACCAACGTTTCGTGCATGTTGCGCGGTAGTGGCAGGATCCTCGACCACATCGCGAAGCAATACGGCATCAAGGAAGGCGAAAGCACCGAGGACGGACGTATTTTCCTCAAGAAGGAAGAAGAATGCCTCGGCGCCTGTACCGGCGCGCCGATGATGATGGTGAACCATCGTTACTACGAGCATCTCACGCCTGAAAAGGTCGATGAGATCCTGGGCGGGCTGGAGTAAGCCGTGGCCTTTGAGCAAAATCAGGTTTGTCTGACTACGCTGGGCCTGGAGCGGCCGTGGGCTCTCGATACCTATCGTTCGACGGGCGGCTACGAAATCTGGGAGCAGATACTTGCCGGCCGGACGACCGTGGACCAGGTTATCGGGAAGGTCAAGGATTCGGGCCTGCGGGGCCGCGGCGGCGCGGGGTTCCCGACCGGGCTGAAGTGGAGCTTCATGCCGAAGGACCCGGCGATTCAGAAATATGCCGTGTGCAATTCAGACGAGAGCGAACCCGGCACCTGCCATGACCGTGACATCCTGCGCTACAACCCGCACGCGCTGATCGAGGGCATGGCGATCGGCGGCTTCGCGATGGGCGCGACGGTCGGTTACAACTACATACGCGGCGAATTCATGGATGAGCCGATCCCGCGTTTCGAGGCGGCGCTAAAAGAAGCCTACGATGCGGGACTGCTCGGCAAGAACATAAAAGGTTCCGGCATAGATTTCGATTTGTATACCTTCATGGGCGCCGGTGCTTATATATGTGGCGAAGAAACGGGCCTGCTCGAATCGCT
Source organism: Gammaproteobacteria bacterium (assembly GCA_030746435.1). Lineage (GTDB taxonomy): Bacteria > Pseudomonadota > Gammaproteobacteria > Steroidobacterales. The sequence continues at coordinate 31,963 of JASLMV010000011.1, forward strand.
GGAAGGCAAACCGGGCAAGCCGCGCTTCAAACCGCCGTTCCCGGCCAACTTCGGCCTGTACGGCAAACCGACGACCGTTAACAACACGCAGAGTTTTGCATCCGTACCGGCGATTCTGCGGAACGGACCTGAATGGTTTTCCGGGCTTGGCGTGCCCAACTCGGGCGGCACCATGATCTTTTCGGTATCCGGCCACGTGAATAACCCGGGCAACTTCGAATTGCCTCTCGGTATCCCGTTCAAAGACCTGCTGGAGATTGCCGGCGGCATGCTTGGTGACCGGCCGCTGAAAGCGGTCATCCCCGGCGGCTCGTCGGTACCGGTTATGCCCGCCGCCAACATCATGGACATCAACATGGACTACGACTCTTTGCAAGAAGCGGGGTCATCGCTGGGCACGGGTTCACTCATCGTGATGGACGACACCACCTGCATGGTGCAGGTACTGCGCAGGATTTCGCGTTTCTACCATTCCGAATCCTGCGGGCAGTGTACGCCGTGCCGCGAAGGCACCGGCTGGCTGCATCGCATGTTGAACCGGATCATCGACGGGCGGGGCCAGCCCGAGGATATGGAGCGGCTGCTGGGCGTAGCCAACAAGATCGAAGGGCACACCATTTGTGCGCTCGGCGACGCCGCCGCCTGGCCGGTGCAGAGTTTCCTGAAACACTTCGGCCATGAATTCGAATACATGATCGAACACAAGGGGCTGTCGATTATCGACGCGACGAAGACGGCAGCCTGATGAGCGACGAAAAAATCACAATTGAAGTTGACGGACGGGAACTGGAAGCCAGCCCCGGCCAGATGCTTATCGAGGTAACCGATAGGGCGGATATTCATATCCCGCGCTTCTGTTATCACCGCAAGCTGTCAGTGGCCGCCAACTGCCGCATGTGCCTCGTGCAGGTCGAGAACGCGCCCAAGCCCTTGCCCGCTTGCGCCACGCCGGTAACGCCTGGCATGAAAGTGCAGACGCGTAACCAATATGCCATCGAGGCGCAGAAAGCGACGATGGAATTCCTGCTGATCAACCATCCGCTCGACTGCCCGATCTGTGACCAGGGCGGCGAATGCGAGCTGCAGGACATCGCGATGGGCTTCGGCCGCGATATTTCCCGTTACAGCGAAGGCAAGCGGGTCGTCAAGGACAAAGACCTCGGCCCGCTGGTCTCGACCAATATGACCCGCTGCATACATTGCACGCGCTGCGTTCGCTTCGGTCAGGAAATTGCCGGGATCCAGGAACTGGGTACCATCGGCCGCGGCGATCGCGTGGAAATCGGTACATATATCGAACGCAGTGTGGATCACGAGTTGTCCGGCAACATTATTGATATGTGTCCGGTCGGTGCATTGAATAACAAGCCGTACCGGATGAGTGCGCGTGCCTGGGAAATGGAGCAGCGCGCAACCATTGCACCGCACGATTGCCTTGGTTCGAATATTTACGCGCACGTACTGCGCGGCACGGTCAAGCGTGTCGTGCCGCAGGATAACGACGCAATCAATGAGACCTGGTTATCGGACCGGGATCGTTTCAGTTACGAAGGCATCTACAGTAACGACCGGCTGAGCCGGCCGCTTGTGCGTGAAGATGGCCAGTTAAAACCTGCAAGCTGGGAAACGGCGCTTAAGAAAGTAACGGAAGGGCTGAGCGCACTGGTTGAAAAAGATGGCGGAGAGGCGCTCGGGGCGTGGGTATCGCCTTCGGCGACGGTCGAAGAGGCCTATCTCGCAGGCCGGTTGCTGCGTCATCTGGGCTCCGGCAGCATCGACCACCGTTTGCGCCGCCGCGATTTTCGCGGGCAGGAAGCGGAAGCATTAATGCCAACGCTGGGTATGCCGATTGCTGAAGTCGAGTCGCTGGAAAATATTCTGGTTGTCGGTTCGAACCTGCGTCACGAAGTGCCGCTGCTCGCGCACCGGGTGCGCAAGGCCGCCGGGTCGGGTGCCGATGTGAGTTTCATCAATGCGGTGGACTATGAATACCTGTTCCGGGTTGCCAACAGCATTGTCGACCCGGGCGCAGATTTCGTTGCCGTGCTGGCTGCAGTCGTCGAAGCGGCGGGCGGCAGCATCGACTTCGAACTGGAGAACAGGCAACAGGGCAGTGAAGCACACCGCGATATCGTTGCATCGCTGAAGTCCGGCCGGGCGGGCATATTCCTCGGGCACATGGCGCAGCGGCATCCCGCATATGCAAGGATCCTGCAACTGGCGGGGCGGCTGGCCGAACTGACCGGCGCCACGCTCGGTATCATCAGTGAAGGTGCAAACACGGCGGGCGTCGCTTATGCCGGCGCACTGCCCCATCGTGGGCCGGCCGGCAGCGAAACCGGCACGAAGGGTTCCGACCTTGGCCAGATGCTTGCGTCGTCGGTCAAGGGCGTGGTTTTACTCGGGGTCGAGCCCGAATTCGATTGCGCCGACGACGTCGCTGCACTTAATACGCTGGCCGATGCGGAATTCGTAGTCGCGATGTCTCCGTGGATATCGTCGAGCGCGACCGAATATGCGGATGTCGTATTGCCTGTTGGCACCTTCGCGGAAACATCCGGTACATATATAAATGCCGAGGGTGCCTGGCAGAGCTTTGCCGGGGTCGCCCGTCCCGTTGCCGAGGCGCGTCCCGCGTGGAAGGTATTGCGTGTACTCGGTAACCTGCTGGATGTCCCGGGTTTCGATTACGCAAGTTCGGAGGCAGTACGTGACGAATTGCGGGACCTGCCCGCGCGGGAGACTGGCACTATCCGGGCTGAACTGGAGGCCGCCGCCGCCGTCAGCGTCCGCGCATCCGAACTCGATGTGCCCATGTACGCGACTGACCCGCTGGTCAGGCGCGCGCAATCACTTCAGCAAACGCTCAATGCTGTTCAGGACTGGCGGAAGACGGCGTAACGATGTTGGAGTCACTGTACAACTGGGTCGAAAGTCTGCTGCTGGAGTTCCTGCCGGCGCTCTGGGTGGGGCTGTTGTTGAAAACCGTCCAGATCGTGATCGTGACGGTGGTCATAATTATATGTGTTGCGTTCCTGACCCTGCTGGAACGCAAGATCATCGGTTACATGCAGAACCGCATCGGGCCGAACCGGGTCGGTCCGCGGGGTCTGTTGCAACCGTTCGCCGACACAATCAAGTTACTGCTTAAAGAGATAATAGTGCCCGACAGGTCGAACCGTTACCTGTTCCTGCTTGCGCCACTGTTGACCCTGACCCCCGCGCTGGCTACCTGGGCCGTCATTCCGCTGTTTCCGGGGTTTGTTATCGCCGACGTCAATGCCGGCCTTTTGTATGTGCTCGCGCTGACCTCGCTGGGCGTGTACGGCGTGATACTGGCCGGCTGGGCAAGCAACTCCAAGTACGCGTTGCTCGGTGCGATGCGTTCGGCTGCACAGATCGTCGCTTACGAGATCGCGATGGGCTTTGCCCTGGTCGGTGTGCTGATGGCGGGTAAGAGCCTGAACCTGGGCGAGATTGTACAGGCGCAGCAGGGCGGTGTGCTGAGCTGGTTCTGGCTACCGCTGTTGCCGCTGTTCCTCGTTTACTTTATTTCCGGCGTCGCGGAAACCAACCGCGCGCCGTTCGATGTGGCTGAAGGCGAATCCGAGATCGTCGCCGGCTTCCATGTGGAATATTCCGGCGCTGCATTCGCCATGTTTTTCCTGGGTGAATACGCCAACATGATTCTTATCGCGGCGCTGACCGCGGTGATGTTCCTCGGCGGCTGGGAATCCGCCTTCGCCGGCTGGACTTTCCTTGAGGGTACGCCGCTCGAATTTCTTATGGCGCCGGGGCTTTTCTGGCTTGCGGTCAAGACGTGTTTCTTCCTGTTTTGTTTTCTCTGGCTCCGCGCGACATTTCCGCGCTATCGCTACGACCAGATCATGCGCCTGGGCTGGAAGGTATTTTTGCCGGTCACGATCCTCTGGATCGCGGTCGAGGGTGTGATGTCGTGGCTGAAAGTCGGTCCCTGGAGTGTCTGATATGAGTTCCCTGCAAAAACTCATCAAGACGTTCTCCCTGTGGGAGCTGCTCATGGGCCTGCGGCTTACGCTCAGGAACCTGTTCGTCAAGAAGATCACCATCCGGTACCCGGAAGAGAAGACGCCGCAGTCACCGCGGTTTCGCGGCCTGCATGCACTGCGCCGCTATCCCAATGGCGAGGAGCGCTGCATCGCCTGCAAGATGTGCGAGGCCGTATGCCCCGCGCTGGCGATCACCATCGAGTCGGAGGCGCGCGAAGACGGCACGCGGCGCACGACCCGTTATGACATCGATTTATTCAAGTGCATCTACTGCGGTTTCTGTGAGGAAGCCTGCCCGGTAGATGCGATCGTCGAGACCCGGATCTTCGAGTACCACATGGAAGAGAAGGGCCAGAACATTATGAGCAAGGACAAGTTGCTGGCCATTGGCGAGAAGTACGACGCCATGATTGCGGCCGACAAAGCGGCAGATGCGGACTATAGATAAATGTTTGAGCTGATGTTTTTCGGGATGTATGCCTTTGTGCTGATCGCAGCAGCGGTCGGTGTAATCGCGGCGCACAACCCGGTGCATTCGGCCATGTTCCTGGTACTGGCTTTCGTGTCCAGCTCCGCACTCTGGATGCTGATGGAAGCCGAGTTCCTCGCGTTGGCCCTCGTGTTGGTCTACGTAGGCGCCGTGATGGTGCTGTTCCTCTTCGTTGTCATGATGCTGGACATAGACACCAAATCCCTGCGCACGGGCGTTATGCGTTATGCGCCCATCGGGGTCATCGTTGCATTTGTATCGGTGGCACAGGTGTGGAGCGTCGTCTGGTTGAGGAGTGCGGGCCTGCCTGTAATGGCCCGGCCGGAGGCCGCGCCCGCCGATTACAGCAACACCAAGGAACTCGGCGCCGTGTTGTACACGGAGCACGTGTACGCCTTTGAACTGGCGGCCTTCATCCTGTTGCTGGCGATTGTCGCAGCCATCGTGTTGACCATGCGCCGCCGGGCGGGCCTGAAACTGCAGAACATTGCCGAACAGGTTGCGGTTAAGAGCGAGGACCGGGTACGTATCGTGAAAATGGAGGCGGAGAGAGACTGATGCTCACGCTGACCCATTTCCTGATGCTCTCCGGTGTGCTGTTCGCTATCAGCATCGCCGGTATTTTCATTAACCGGAAGAACATGATCCTGTTGCTCATGTGCATCGAGCTCATGTTGCTCGCGGTTAATTTCAACTTTATTGCATTCTCGCGTTACCTGGGTAATACGGATGGCCAGGTCTTCGTGTTCTTTATCCTGACGGTCGCCGCTGCCGAAGCCGCGATTGGTCTCGCGATTCTCGTTACCCTGTTCCGGACACGCAGCAGCATAAATGTCCAGGACGTTAACTCCATGAAGGGCTGATGCGTGGATAACATACTCATCACAATCGTACTCAGCCCGCTGCTTGCCGCGATTCTTGCCGGACTCGGGGGCAAACAGATAGGCCGTAAAGGCTCCCACAGGGTAACGATACTGGGTGTCGCGATTTCCTGCGCACTGTCGCTGTACGTGCTGAAAGCGCAGCTGCTCGACGGCATGCCTGTTTACAACGAGACCGTGTACCAGTGGATGTCGGTGGGTGGCATCGACATGGAAATCGGTTTCCTGGTCGACCGGCTGACCGCACTCATGATGAGCGTGGTGACCTTCGTTTCGCTGATGGTGCATATCTACACGATCGGCTACATGCACGACGATCCCGGCTACCAGCGCTTCTTCAGTTATATCTCGCTGTTCACGTTCTCGATGCTGATGCTCGTGATGTCGAACAACTTCCTGCAGTTGTTCTTCGGCTGGGAGGCCGTGGGTGTTGTTTCCTATTTGCTGATCGGTTTCTGGTATACGCGGCCGACCGCCATATTCGCGAACCTGAAGGCTTTCCTGGTTAACCGGGTAGGGGACTTCGGTTTCATCCTGGGGATTGCCGCTATTGTGATGTACACGGGCAGTCTTGATTATTTCGATGCCTTCGTTGCAGGTGCCGATATAGCCGGCGCAACCATCAACATCGTCGGTGACAGCCAGTGGTCGCTGCTGACAGTGGCCTGCATCGGGCTGTTCGTCGGCGCGATGGGTAAATCAGCCCAGGTGCCGCTGCACGTGTGGCTGCCGGATTCGATGGAAGGCCCGACGCCGATCTCCGCACTGATCCATGCCGCCACGATGGTAACGGCCGGTGTGTTCATGGTGGCGCGCATGTCGCCGCTGTTCGAGTTCAGCGAAACCGCGCTGACTTTCGTCCTGGTCATAGGCGCGACGACGGCGTTGTTTACCGGTTTCCTGGGGCTGGTGCAGAACGACATCAAGCGCGTGGTCGCGTACTCAACGCTGTCGCAGCTCGGTTACATGACTGTGGCGCTCGGTGCATCGGCCTACGCGGCCGGCATCTTCCACCTGATGACGCATGCATTTTTCAAGGCGTTGCTGTTCCTGGCCGCCGGCTCGGTGATTATCGCGCTCCACCACGAGCAGGACATGCGCAAGATGGGTGGCCTGAAAAAATATATGCCCATTACTTACTGGACCAGCCTCGCGGGTTCGCTCGCGCTCATCGGTTTCCCGGGCACCGCCGGCTTCTTTTCCAAGGACGCGCTCATTGAGGCGGTGGGGCATTCCGGCATTGCGGGCTCAGGCTACGCATACTTCTGCGTGCTGGCCGGTGTGCTGATCACCGCGCTGTACAGCTTCCGGATGTTCTTCCTGGTCTTCCACGGCAAGGAACGCATAGACGAGGACGCCCGCCATCACCTGCATGAGTCGCCGTGGGTCGTGACGCTGCCGCTGGTATTGCTGGCTATTCCGTCACTCATCATCGGCTGGCCGACGATCGGACCGCTTTTGTTCGGCGACTTTTTCGGCGACGCTATTTACGTGCTGCCCGTGCACGATGTGCTCGGGCAACTGGGTGCCGATTACCACGGCCCGGTCGCTTTCCTGTTGCACGGACTGCAGTCGCCGGTGTTGTACCTGGCGCTCGCGGGCGTCGTGATCGCCTGGTACCTGTATCTGCGCAACCCGCTTGCGGCGGGGGCATTGAAAGACCGTTTCGCCGTTATTCACCGGCTGCTCGACAACAAGTACTACCTGGACGATTTCAACGAGCAGGTCATTGCCCGTGCCTCGCGGTTGATAGGCGTGGGGCTGTGGCGGGGCGGCGACGGGGCCCTGATAGACGGCGTACTCGTTGACGGTACGGCCAATTTAATCGGTCGTATCGCGGGCATCGTGCGCAGGGTGCAGACGGGTTACCTGTATCACTACGCCTTTGCGATGGTGATCGGTTTGTGTGTGCTGGTGGGCTGGCTGATCTGGTAGCCCGGGAAGCAAAAAGAATACATGGAACTTTTAAGCACAATAATCTGGTTACCGATCTTGGGCGGGGTAGTGATCCTGGCGCTTGGCGACCAACGTGCGCGCCCGGACCGCTGGCTGGCGCTGGCCGTTTCGGTTGTTACCTTCCTGCTGAGCCTCGCCCTGTGGACTGATTTCGATTTCAGTAGCGCGCGCATGCAGTTTGTAGAGCGCCTGCCGTGGATAAGCACCTTTAACGTGTATTACTACCTTGGCGTGGATGGCATCTCGACGCCGCTGATACTGCTCACCACTTTCCTGACGCCGATGATTGTCATTGCCGGGTGGGAAGCCATCAAGCAGCGGCCGGCGCAGTATTTTGCGGCCTTCCTGATCCTGGAAGGGCTCATGATCGGCACGTTCGCCGCGCTCGACGCCATGCTGTTCTACGTGTTCTGGGAAGCCATGCTGATCCCGATGTTCATCATCATCGGTGTCTGGGGCGGGGAACGCCGCGTGTACGCGACGCTCAAGTTCTTCCTGTATACCTTCCTCGGCTCGGTGCTGATGCTGGTCGCACTGGTTTACCTCTACCTGCAGTCCGGAAGTTACGCGATCCTCGATTTCCATGACCTGCCGCTGGCGAGCACGGAACAGACCCTGATCTTCCTCGCTTTCCTCATCGCCTTTGCGGTGAAAGTGCCCATGTGGCCGGTACACACCTGGCTGCCGGACGCACACGTCGAAGCCCCGACAGGCGGCTCCGTCATCCTGGCCGCCGTGCTGTTGAAGATGGGCGGCTACGGCTTCGTGCGCTTCAGCTTGCCGATCACACCGGATGCAAGTTCGGCGCTGGACTGGCTGCTGATAGGGCTGTCTTTAATCGCGGTCGTTTACATCGGTTTCGTCGCGCTCGTGCAGCAGGACATGAAGAAACTCATCGCGTACTCATCCATAGCGCACATGGGTTTCGTGACCCTCGGCTTTTTTATCGTCTGGGCCATCCTTGCGAACAACGGCATGGAAGACCTTAGCGCGATCAGTATGGGCGTGACCGGCGGCATGGTGCAGATGATTTCGCACGGGTTGATCTCGGGTGCGCTGTTCCTGTGCGTCGGCGTGTTGTATGACCGGATGCATTCGCGCCAGATCGCGGATTACGGCGGCGTGATTAACACCATGCCTAAATTCAGTGCTTTACTCGTATTTTTCGCGCTGGCCAATGCCGGCCTGCCCGGCACTTCCGGGTTTGTCGGTGAGTTCCTGGTGATACTCGCCAGTTTCCAGGCGAGCTTCTGGTACGCATTTCTGGCAGCGACCACGTTGATACTGGGCGCTGCGTATACCCTGTGGATGGTCAAGCGGGTGGTGTTCGGGGATATCGCGAACGAGAACGTGCAGGCCCTGCACGACATGAACCACCGCGAAGGCCTGATATTAATCGTGCTGGCGATTTCGGTGCTGGCGCTGGGGCTGTACCCGGCGCCGCTGGTCGAGATGATGGAACCCTCGATCGATAACCTGATCGCCCACATTTTGCAGTCGAAGTTGTAGAGCATTATGGGATTTGTACCGCCCGAGTTCGGGCCCGCAATGGCTGAATTGATACTGGCAACAGGCATCTGCCTGGTGCTGGTCGTGGACCTGTTTCTCAGCGACCGGTCACGCGGAGTAACGTTGCTGTTGTCACTGGCCACCCTGACCGCGACCGCCTGGTTTGCCGGTGCTGCGGGCAGCGAAGGGGCGGTCTTAACCTTCGGCGGCAGCTATATCGCCGATCCGCTGGCGCGTTTGCTGAAGATGTTCACCCTGCTGATCGTGGCGGTGGTATTCGTGTACTCGCATGTCTACCTGAAAGAGCGGGAGCTCCTCAAGGGCGAGTATTACCTGCTGGGGTTGTTTGCCACGCTCGGCATGCTGGTCATGATCTCGGCTTACAGCCTGCTTACGATGTACCTCGGGCTGGAACTCATGTCGCTCGCGCTGTATGCGATGGTGGCGTTCGACCGTGACTCGCCGGTTGCGGCCGAGTCCGCCATGAAATACTTCGTGCTCGGCGCGATAGCTTCGGGCGTGTTGTTATACGGCATGTCGATTCTCTATGGCGTAACCGGCACGCTGCGACTCGATGACATCGCCATGGCGCTCGCGGCCGGTGAGAGCCAGCGGCCAGTCGTGATGCTGGCCACGGCGTTTATCATCGTCGGTGTGGCCTTCAAGTTCGGCGCGGTGCCGTTCCACAACTGGGTGCCCGACGTGTACCACGGCGCGCCGACCAGCGTGACCCTGTTTATAGGTACCGCACCCAAACTGGCAGCATTCGCGATGCTGGCCCGGTTGCTGTCTACCGCACTGGGGCCGGAGGCACTCGCGTGGCAGCCCATGCTGGTGGTGATGGCCGTGTTGTCGCTCGGCATCGGCAACGTGGTGGCGATTGCGCAGACCAACATCAAGCGCATGCTCGCGTATTCAACGATCGGCCACGTCGGATTTATCTTCCTGGGTTTTGCATCCGGCCTGCCGGAAGGGCGCCAGGCAGCACTTTTTTACACCATCATCTATTCGATCATGGCAGCGGGTGCATTCGGCATCGTGATCCTCATGAGCCGCCGGGGCTTCGAGGCCGATGAACTGGACGACCTGAAAGGCCTGAACAGCCGCAGCCCGTGGTTTGCAGCCATGATGCTCATAGTCATGGTCAGCATGATCGGCATCCCGCCGTTCGCCGGCTTCTTCGCCAAGCTGTATGTCATTTCGGCTTTGTTGAATGCCGACCAGGTCTGGCTGGCGATAGTCGCGGTGCTGTTCTCGGTAGTCGGTGCGTTCTATTACCTGCGGGTGATTAAACTCATGTACTTCGATGCGCCGGAAGAAGACATGCCGTTGCAGACGAGTATCGACATGCAGGTATTGCTTAGCCTGAACGGCCTTGCGGTGTTGTTACTGGGCCTGTTCGCGAACCCGCTGCTGGAGCTGTGTGCGGCGGCGATAGGTTAGCAATGCTTAGGTCAGGAAGAAGCGAACTATTCCGCCGCCTGCCGCAAGAACGCCGACCAAAAGTATCGCTTCATACCATCTGACCTTCTTGTAAGTCAGTAAGGTCTCGTAGAACTCGCGCTCAATTTGGGCACGCATGAGTTCATTTTGTACCCTGATTCGCTCCAGTTCAATGCGTTCTTCTTCGGTCATGATTCGATTATAGCAATCGATATTTCATACAGTCTGCAGAATTTGAGCCCCTTTCGCGCACAAATCTATTTCTTCAAGAACGCATCCGCTATAGCTGTAGTCTAAGCTGATTGGCTGCTGCACCCTCCTGTGTATCCGATCACAAATTACAGGAGTGGTAAGTTGGTTCGTATTCGATTTGGCTGGGTTGCACATATCTGTGTCTTACAGTTCTTTTGGATCGCAACTCAAGCAGCAGAGGTGCCCGGCTCAATTCCAGGCGAATTCTCGGTAGGGCGCAACGGCGATGCTCAGTACCGTATTCCGATAAATGTTGCGCCCGGAGCGGGTGGATTGGCTCCGGAGCTGGCACTTGAATACAGCAGCAGTGCTGGCGCCGGCCTAGCGGGCCAGGGCCTTGAACTCGGCGGCATTGGTGCTATCACCCGCTGCCGTCAAACGTTGGCGCAGGATGGCCAGGTAATCGGTGTAACGCTGACGTCGACGGATCGCTTCTGCCTAAACGGCCAGCGACTGATTGTTGTTGCAGGTAGCTACGGTGATGCCGGCAGCGAATACCGCACCGAGATCGATCGCTTCTACAAAATTACTGCTAATGGCAGTGCAGGTAGCGGGCCCGAGTCTTTTACGGTCCGGCATCCGGACGGCATGACCTATACCTACGGTGATAACGCCTCTGCACGCTTGGTTAACGCGACGGGGACGGTAAAAGAGTGGGGCATGAGCTTGGTTGAGGACAAGTTTGGTAATCGAATTACTGTGTACTACCAGACTCAATCGGAGCCCTCGGGTAACGAAACCGAGTACGTCCCAATCCACATAAGTTATTCCGATCCCCACTGGTTCCCGCAGTACAAAATTGAGCTTGCTTATGAAAACCGGCCCGCACGTGATTACCGCAGCGGCTACCTGGCTGGCGCCAAGTGGGAGCAGTCCAAGCGTTTGCAGATCATAAAGACCTACCATGACACTGCGGTCGGGGCTGGTAACTACCAGCTCGTCCACACCTATACCTTCGCCTACGAAACTGAGCTGGCAAACGGTACGGGTCGGAGTCGTCTTGAAAGTTTGACCTTATGTGGCCCGGGTGATTGTTTACCGCCTACAGAGTTTGACTGGCAGCGAGGAGAGGCCGGTTGGGAAGATCCTATGGGCACGGTGCCGGATACGGTCTTAACTCAATTCGGCGATTTTAATAGAGACGGGAAGATGGACGTGTTAAGCGCGGCGCCGAGTAGCCCCTGGTATGTCTACCATTCGAACGGGTCAGGATTCGATGTCGGTGTTCCGACCGGCGCTGTGCATTTTGAGGACTGGGATGCAATTTACATCGGTATCGGGCACTGGACGACGGTAACCGATTACAACGGGGACGGAAGGGATGATCATCTGTACATTGTTGATGATGACCCCGTTCCGTGGTGGCCGTTTGAATATGAGGTAGGACTCGCGTCTTCGTCTGGCACTTTTTCGCAGCTTGCTATACCTGACCCTACTTTGGTGACGCCTTCTGCGCCGGTCACTGCGGATATTGACGGCGATGGATTGGCCGACCTCATTCAGGACGAGAGCTTCTATTATAACGAAACAGGTTCGGGTGGAGACTATGGTCCGCCTAACGCTCTTCCATTGCCGCCCGGCATGACTGGTATCAATCAGGGTAGCTACTATGCGCCGTCAGTCAGCCCTATAGACATCAACGCAGACGGCAAGTCTGAAGTGCTTGCCAATTACTTCGATGCAACCGATACCTACTGGTATGTAAGTGATTTAAACGCGGGAACTCATGAATACCTGGGCATGCAGGGGCACGAGGACAGGCCGGTTGTTCTGGATATCAATGGTGACGGACTTACAGATTTCCTGATCAGGAATGACGGCGACGATTTCTGGTCGATCACCATGGGAACAGGCAGTGGTTTTACGAGCCCTGTTGTTACGCCCATTCCTTACAACGCGGGGCCACCAAGCGGGACAGAATTTCGCTCGTCCGTAGTCGTGGACTACGATCTGGACGGTCGGTCCGATATTTTGGATGAAGACGCTATTTTCCGGTCCAACGGAAACAATTTCGATTACACACCGATAACGACGTTGCCCTCTATACCTGTCAACGTGACTTCGTTGGATGTAACCGGCGAGGGCAATGCCGACCTTGTTTATCTGGTCAAACCCGATACGTCGTCAAGTCCGTATGGCTATACTCCCTGTAACCCCTGCGGTGTCGGGCAGCACAATGGTGCCAAGGCTGACCTCCTGATTGAGGTCATGGACGGGCACGGCAAAACCTTCCAGCCGAACTACGTATCTCTGTCAAACGCGAGCGCAGATGAGTATGACGACAGCTACGAATATAACTATCCGATCGCTCGTACGGTACGCGACACGCGACACGTGGTCAGTTCATACGACGCGAGCGACGGAATCGGTGGCAGCTATAATATTTCGTTCAAGTATTACAATGGCAAGCAACACCTCCGCGGCCGCGGATTCATGGGTTTTTCCAGGGTGCAGGAGACCGATTCGCGTAATGGCGTAGTTGTTGAGACTGACTACGAAACCGGGCATCCGTTCGTGGGGCGTGTGGGTGCCAAAATCAGGTATCAGTCACTGGGTGGTAACCAGATCAGCTCGTATGATCCGGAGTGGCTTAGCAGCGAAACCTACACCGGTGTTGATTTTGTCTATCTGGATACATTAGAAACCCGGAAATACGAAGTGGGCGGACCTAATGACGGTGAGCTCATCACCATTACGACTGAGGATAACACTTACAATCTGACCTACGGTTATCTTACAAGCTCCGAAACGAAGGCCGCCCGCGCCGATTGGCCAAGTATCTTCTATACGACGACTAAAACGGTAACTCCGTTCAGCGATTCGCTGGGTGCTGCCTGGTGGTGCCTGGGATTACCTGCGCAGGTCGACGAGACCCGACAGAACCCATGGGAGGCTCCCGAAACACGATCGACGACCTATTCCGGTTACCAGTCAGACTGCAAGGCACGCACAATTACGGAAGGTGCAAACGCAGCCCCGTCACAGCAACTCGTGACTGCGCTGACTTACGATACCGCCGGCAATATTGAAACCCGTATCCAGGATGACGGGGATTCGAGCACACCGGCAGAACCGCGCGAGACTCGTTTCAATCATGACGACTGGAATAATCGTGTGACGCGAGAGGAAAGAGTTCAGCCGGGCGAGGACAGCTACGTGGTTACTACAGGCTGGAATCTTCGATTCGGGCTTGAGAACTCAGTCACGGACGTCAATCTGCATACCACGACCACTAACTTTGATAACTTCGGACGCCCGACCGTTATCACACGCCCGGACGGGGCTACCTCGGCAGTAAATTACCAGTTTTGCGCCGCCGTCACGTGTAATGATCCACTGGCCAAATACCGGGTGAACACATCAAGCTCCGATGGCTCCTACGGGCACAAGGAATACGACACCTTCGCCCGCGAACTGGGAACGTACCAGTCGCTTACTGCTGCCCAGGCAACTGAGTCGTTCGTAGTGCAGGCGTATGACGATCTGGGCCGAGTCATAACCAAATCCGCGCCTGGCATTCTTGGTCAGACGGCGATCAACACCGTGTTCACCCACGATCTGCTCGACCGAGTGATTCAGACCGTTCAGCCGCTTGATGACGGTGTGCCTACGTCGACTATTGTCACGAGCTACGAGAAATGGATCAAGCGTGAAACGCGCAACGCCGACACGCCGTTAGCGGCCCAACACGATGCGCTGGGGCGCATGATGTCACTGACGGACGCGGCCGGTGTTACGTGGTTCAAGTACACGGCCTTTGACGATCTGAAAGAGGTTAATGATGTCGCGAATAACAAGACCACAATCCAGTACAACGAACGCGGTTTCCGTACCTATATGGATGATCCCGACAGCGGGGAGTGGACCTATACCTACAACGCATTCGGCGAACTTCGCTTCCAGACGGACGACCATCCGACAACTCCGCAGGTTGTCGAAACCCGCTACGATCGGCTCGGGCGTATGATCCAGCGGCTGGAAACAGAGGGAACTACCACATGGGAATACTATGAGAATGTTGCGGCTACACCCGTCGAAAAACGTGGCCTGCTGGAGCAGGTATCGATAACGCAGGGTGCTACCGAACTGTTTGCGGAAGCCTATGACTACGATTCGTTAAGCCGGCTGTCGAATTCAACGACCAGCATCGATGGCCGCGACTTCGAAATTGATCGAACTTATGACAGCGAAAGCCGCTTACAGACACTGACATATCCTGAAGCTGAGCAACCGTGGCCATCGAGAGCGACAGCAGTTTATAGTTACGATGGTGCAGGCAAGCTCGATCAGGTTACCTATGGCATTAATACCGTCTACGAGTTACTGGAAATAGACGGCTTCGGCAACGAAACAAAAGCCAAGCTCGGCAATGAATACCGAGTACGCGAGTTTTACGCAGCGACAGGCCTGCCAAAGACTATTCGGGCAGACTTAACGGACGGGGGCACCGCAATTCAAAATCTTGAATATGCGTGGTACTCGCGCGGTAACCTGAGGTCTCGCCAACATTCGGGCACTAGCGATCTGCCAGCTATCGCTACCGAGGACTTCTATTATGACGAGGACTTGAGCGCAAGCGGCCTGGATCGCGTTACATCGGTACGTCTGAACGGTACTGAGACCTTGCGGCTGACATACGATGTGTTAGGCAACATCACCTCCAAGTCCGATGTAGGTATTCTTTACAAGTACGGTGAAAGCGGCGCCGGTCCACATGCGGTGACCTCGATTGATACCGAAGAAAACCCAAATGATCGTACCTACAGCTACGACCACAACGGCAACGTGCTGTCCCGTGAATTGGCGGGTAATTCGTTGCAGTGGACCTCATTCAATAAGCCATCTCTGATTAACTATGCGGGAGCAACGCTGTCCTTTTCTTATGGGCCAGACCGCGCCAGGTACCGGCAGGTTGATGGGGCCAAGACAATTTACTACATCGGTAACCTGTTCCAGGTCGAGCTAGAGGGCTCTAATGTCCGTTCAATTACCAATGTCTTTGCCAACGGGCAGGCGGTCTTTATAAATCAGTTGCAGAGTTTCTCAGCTCCCGGAGGTTGGCTGAACGAGTGGTATCTGCATCGTGACCACTTGGGCAGTGTCGACACACTGACAGACGGCAACGGTAATCTCGACCAGCGCTTCAGTTACGATGCCTTCGGTAAGCGGCGTAATGCAGATTGGACGGCCGATACAAGCGATCTGTTACTGAGTACCGAACATGAAACTGATCGCGGGTATACGGGTCACGAGCACCTGGATCGGGCGAAGCTGATTCACATGAATGGCCGCGTGAATGATCCGGTCATCGGAAGGTTCTTAAGTGTGGATCCAGTGGTGCAGTCGATTGATGCGCCGCAGGGGTTAAACCGCTACTCATACGTGTTCAATAACCCGCTAACACTAATAGATCCGAGCGGGTTCGCTGTCGACAAAGATGACAAATGCGCCAACGGCGGTCCCGAATGCGGCTCACCTGCAGAGAAAGGTGAATCTCCTGAACCTATAGTAACAGTCAAGTACAAATGGGACTGTGGGGCAGGCTGTACAGTGTATGGCGCACCAACTGATGCCGTAGTCACTTATAATTTTGGGGATCTAGGATCATTTTCTCTTGAGGTTGACCTTGAATCCGGCAGTATTACCGGCGTATCAGATAGTCTTAGTGACGAGACAAGGAATACGCTTGAGGCTAACGGGTTGTTTGATGCTGCTACATTTCGAGGCGGAGACAACAGATCAAGTTGGCCAGCGCGTGGAGAATACTTGAAGTTTTTTGGTGGGGTCGACGGCGCATTAGGCTTTGGAGGAGAAGCTGATCTTGGTACATTTATTGGCCGAAATTCGGAAGGAACACTGCAATATGGGCTATACGTTGAGTATGGAGAAGCTTATGGCTACTCTCTCTCAACGGACTTTGGTTTTGAGCGACTTACGGGATTGGACTCTCTAGATGGAAGTCGGTCCATAAATGTTACCGGAAGCATTTGGTTTGGTTCTGGAACGGTAAATGTAAATCCAGATATACCTGTTGGTCAGCCCGGGCGAATTAATGGAGGCGGAGTAAATTACTCGTTAGGTCCGTTGCCGCTTGAAACTTATTTCTCAACCACTGTAACCCGAACGATTATTGAACTCGAAGGACCAAAATAGTTGGTGCTGTGATGATGGATGAAAAGCAAATTCTGCGTCAGACAAAGCGATTTGGCCCAAGGGCGATAAGCTTGATCGGGGCTATTGCAACTTCATTATTGTGCCTATTTTTTGTATTAGTTTGGCCTAAGGATCTTGTTGGAGTTATTATCGCGTGCGGTGTCCTTATGCTCTTTGTCGTATATCGTGGACGTCAAGCATGCCCAGAATGTGGCCAAAGTCTCCTTCAAAGACGTATCCGGATAGTTGGAAGAGATATCTGGGTTTTCCACCCCGTCATATCTAAAGAATGTGGCAATTGCAATTCACCTTTATAGTCTTTTACTTCTTTAAGTCCTGAGATGTTTAGTGATGGTCAGTGCATGTCTGATCGACGATACCTGCTGAAACTCCTGTTGCAGTCGCCGCTGCTGGCTGCATTGCCGGCATCGGTACTCGCTCGCCCTGAACTCGCCATCCCTGAAACCGTCCGCCAGGCGCTGGATGTCTTCCAGCTTAAACGCGTAGCCCAGCAAAACCTCTCCCTCGCCGCCTGGCATTTCATCGTGAACGGTGCCGATGCCGGCAAGACGATGGCCGCCAACCGGGCTGTGTTCGACGAGTGGGAAATACGGGTGCGGCGGATGGTGGACGTCTCCAGTCTCGATACTTCCCTTGAACTGTTCGGCCAGCAACTCACGAGTCCTGTAATTCTTGCTCCCGTCGGTGCGCAGCGTTCAGTTCACGACGAGGGTGAACTGGCGACCGCGCGCGCGGCAAAAAAGAAAAAGCACGTGATGATCTGCTCGATGATGACGCACTACGGGTATCCTGAGATCGCAGCCGAGGGCGGGCAGACCTGGTTCCAGTTGTACGGTTCGGCCTACGAGAAACAGAACCGGCACATGCTTGAGATGGCTGAGGCGGCGGGCTCTCCGGTCGTCGTGCTCACGGTGGACGCCGTTGGCCGGGGCAACCGCGAGGGCGAGCGCTGGTTCCGGCGCGAAAGCACCGCGGACCAGTTCGGTCTCGGCAACTACGAAGGCTACAAAGGCAAGCGCGGGGTCGGCGATTCTGCGATGACCTGGGACTTCGTCGAGTGGCTGAAGAAGAACACGTCGATGCAAGTCGTGCTCAAGGGTATTGTTACGAAAGAGGACGCGAAGTTATCGGTCAAGAGCGGTGCCGACGGCATTATCGTGTCGAACCACGGTGGCCGGCAGGAAGAAAGTAACCGCGGCACGCTGGACTCATTAGTCGAAGTCATGGAGGGGGCGGGCGACGATATTCCCGTCCTGATGGACAGCGGCGTCCGGCGCGGTACCGATACTTATAAAGCGCTGGCGCTTGGCGCGAAGGCGGTCTGCATCGGCCGGCCTTATCTCTGGGGCCTCGGTGCCTTCGGCCAGGCAGGGGTCGAGCGGGTCCTGAAGATCGAGCAGGACGAGCTGAAAACCATTATGCGCTTTGCCGGGGCCACGTCGCTGGAGGAAATCCGCCGGGATTCACTGGTCAGGGCAGACTGAGTCTAAATAGGCCGATTCCGACCCTGTCTGGCCGCAAAGCAGCATGATGGGCCCATCTCGCCACGCAGCGGCCCCCGGACCGCGTGCCGTGGGGAGATCAGGCCCTTGTAGTCATTGCTTATACCCTCCAGAGGGCTTATTATCGCGCTCCGCGGATGCGGGGTGGAGCAGTCTGGCAGCTCGTCGGGCTCATAACCCGAAGGTCGCAGGTTCAAATCCTGCCCCCGCTACCAGAATTGGTAGAAAAATGCCCCGCGAGGGGCATTTTTTTTGGCGCCGCACAGGCGAGTACTGAAAAGTACGGCTTGTGACGGTTGGAAAGTGGGCAGGTGTGCCCATTTTTTGTTTGTGAACAATGGTCTGTGTTTGCGGATGATGACGAGCGTACACCGTGAACAGTTGATCGAACTGCTCGAGCCGTTAGTCGAGAGGCTGGGTTTCGAGCTGGCCGATCTGGAAGTGAACCTCAGCGGTGGCGGGGGTTCGCTGCGGTTATTTATAGACAGCGAGGCCGGCGTTACAGTCGATGATTGTGCCGATGTAAGTCGGCAGGTGAGCAGTCTGCTGGACGTGGAAGACCCGATACCGGGGGATTACAACCTGGAGGTGTCTTCGCCGGGGCTGAACCGGCGGCTCGTAAAGGCCGAGCATTTCGAACGCTTCGCCGGCAGCGATGTGAAGGTGAAGTTAAAGCGGCTCATCGAGGGCCGGCGCAATATTAAGGCGCAGCTTATAGGCTGCGAAGGCAGCAACATTGTGTTGCGGGAAGGGGATGCCGAGATTTCGGTGCCCCTGCAGGAAATCGATACGGCACGGTTGGTGCCGGATTTGTAAACGGCTCGTAAAGAGCCGGGTGGTGTAAGCCAGGATGAACAGTAAAGAAATACTCATGGTCGTCGAGGCCGTCTCGAACGAGAAAGGCGTCGAAGAGGACATTATCTTCGAGGCGATCGAAGCGGCGCTTGCGTCGGCGACGAGACGCCGCCATGGCGAAGACATCGACGTGCGCGTAGCTATCGATCGTGAAACGGGTGAGTACGATACCTTCCGCCAGTGGACGGTATTTGCCGACGAATCCGACGAACTCGAATTCCCCGAGCGCGAACTGCGCATGATCGACGCCGTCGATGTAAACCCCGATGCAGAACCGGGCGGTGTGGTCGAAGAACCGATCGAATCTGTTGACTTCGGGCGTATCGCCGCCCAGACGGCCAAGCAGGTTATCGTGCAGAAAGTGCGTGAGGCAGAACGCGCGCAAACCGTTGAATTATTTGAAGAAAGAATCGGTGAGCTCCTGAGCGGCATCGTCAAGCGCGTGGACCGCAACGGTATTTATGTCGATTTGGGTGGCAACGCCGAAGGCTTTATCGCCCGTGACCAGATGATCGCCCGCGAACCGGTGCGACCGAATGATCGCATTAAGGCTTTGTTATACGACGTGCGTTCCGAACCGCGCGGTCCGCAGTTGTTCCTGACGCGCACCAGTCCTGAATTTCTCGTCGAGCTTTTCAAAATAGAAGTACCGGAAGTGGGCCAGGGCCTCATCGAGATACTCGGCGCCGCCCGCGACCCGGGCCTCCGCGCCAAGATTGCGGTGAAGAGTAACGACAAACGTATCGATCCGGTCGGCGCCTGTGTCGGCATGCGCGGCTCGCGTGTCCAGGCCGTGTCCAATGAACTCGCGGGCGAGCGCGTCGACATTATTCTCTGGGACGAAAACCCGGCGCAGTTTGTAATCAACGCAATGTCGCCGGCCGACGTGACATCTATTGTTCTCGACGAAGAAACGCACAGCATGGATATCGCGGTCGAAGAAGAAAAACTGTCGCAGGCGATTGGCCGCGGCGGCCAGAACATTCGTCTCGCGAGCCAGCTCACCGGTTATGAGTTGAATGTCATGACCGAAGCAGACGCAGACGATAAGAGCGAGCAGGAAGCGCGCGAACTGCTGCAGATGTTCATGGAACAACTGGACGTCGACGAGGAAGTCGCGCTGATCCTGGTGCAGGAAGGTTATTCCTCGCTGGAAGAACTGGCTTATGTGCCGACCAAGGAACTGCTGGCGATCGAGGAGTTCGACGAGGCGATCGTCGAGGAGCTGCGCAGCCGCGCCCGCGATGTACTGCTGACAAGGGCAATCGCGAGCGAAGAGGTTATCGACGAGTCTGAGCCGGCCGAAGACCTGCTGAGCCTCGAGGGCATGGAAAAGAGCCTGGCCTTTATATTGGCCAGTCGCGGTATCGTCACCCGCGAAGATCTCGCCGAGCAGGCGGTCGACGACTTGATCGATATCGAAGACCTGGATGAGGAAAGCGCCGGCAAGCTCATTATGGCGGCCCGGGCGCACTGGTTCGAGGAAGAGGAACAGGCCAGCTAACCGGTGAGCCGGTAGCGGAGATACGTAATGTCAGGTGTAACAGTTGCAGAATTTGCCGAGACACTGAATGTGTCTGTAGAACGCCTGCTCGTCCAGTTGGAAGAGGCCGGCGTTTCGGTCAGCGGTGCCGACGACATCATCAGCGACGACGCCAAGATGGAATTGCTGAACCATCTGCGTCGCGCTCACGGCCGCAAGGAAGACAAACTATCGGTTGCGCCGAGCAAGATCACGCTGAACCGGCGCGACAAGACCGAACTCAGGATGTCGGGCGGCCAGGGCCGGTCGCGCACCGTCAACGTCGAAGTCCGGCGAAAGAAATCTTATATCAAGCGTGACGTGCTGGAAGAAGAAGCACGTCGTCAGCAGGAAGAACTCGAAGCCGAGCGTGCGGCGGAGGAAGCGGCGCAGGCTGAAGCCGAGCGTCTCGAAAAGGAACGCGAGGCCGCGGCGCAGGCCGAGGAAGAGAAGGCGGCCGAGGACGAGGCACGCCGCGCCGAAGAGGCCCGCAACCAGGCCGAAGAAACCGCCAAGGTTGCCGAGGAAGAGCAGCTGCGCGTCCAGGCCGAAAAAGCGGCGCGTGAGGCAGCCGAAGCCGAATCCGCAAAGCGTAACGAAGATTCACGTGTTCAGCGTCGCACCAAAGCGCAGGATGCCGGCCATACGCTGCACGTCGCGAGCGACAAGAAGCGCCGCCGCAAAAAGAAACAAACTCGGCGCCGCAGCGTTTCGGTGAACGTCGATAGCCAGCACGCGTTCGAGCAGCCCACCGAGCCGGTGGTTCGCGAAGTTCAGATTCCCGAGTCCATCCCGGTGGGCGAACTTGCCCAGCAAATGGCGATCAAGGGCGGCGAAGTCATCAAAGTGATGATGGACATGGGCGTGATGGCGACCATCAACCAGGTTATCGATCAGGACACTGCCATTCTCGTTGTCGAGGAGCTCGGGCATACGCCTGTAGCGGTGCAGGACGACGCGCTGGATGAACAGATCCTCGGGTCGATCGCGGTCGAGGGCGAAGAGCAGCCCCGTGCACCGGTCGTCACGATCATGGGCCACGTCGACCACGGCAAGACCTCGTTGCTGGATTACATCAGGCGCACCAAGGTTGCGGCCGGCGAAGCGGGCGGTATCACGCAGCACATCGGCGCCTACAGCGTCAAAACCGACAAGGGGCAGGTTACTTTCCTCGATACCCCCGGCCACGCGGCCTTTACGGCGATGCGTGCCCGCGGTGCCCAGGTGACGGATATCGTCGTCCTGGTTATCGCGGCCGACGATGGCGTGAAGCCGCAAACCCAGGAAGCCGTGCAACATGCCAAGGCTGCCGAGGTGCCGCTGGTCGTTGCCGTCAACAAAATTGACAAGCCGGCAGCGGACCTGGACAGGGTGCGCAATGAACTGGCCGCGCTGGAAGTCATTCCAGAAGATTGGGCCGGCGACAATATTTTCGTCAACGTCTCGGCGCAGACGGGCGAGGGCATCGATGATCTGCTCGACGCGATATTGCTGCAGGCAGATGTCCTGGAGTTGAAGGCGGTTGAAGACGGACCTGCAGCGGGCATCGTGATCGAATCCAGCCTTGAGACGGGTCGTGGCACCGTGGCAACGGCGCTGATCACCCGCGGCACACTGAACGTGGGTGATTCCATCGTAGCGGGCGAGGTCTTCGGCCGCGTGCGCAAGATGTTGGATGAAAGCGGTAAGGAAATAATGACGGCCGGGCCGTCGACGCCGGCTGCGATCCTCGGCCTGTCGGGTACACCCAGCGCCGGTGATGAGCTGGTAGCCGTGGGCGACGAACGCAAGGCCCGTGAAGTGGCGCAGTTCCGCCACGGGCGCACCCGTGACGCCAAGCTGGCGCAGCAGCAGTCCTCCAAGCTCGAAGATGTATTTACCCAGATGCAGAACGGCGGCCTCAAAACCCTGCAGATACTCGTTAAAGCAGACGTGCACGGCAGTGCCGAGGCGTTGCGTGATGCGCTGATGAATCTGAGCAATGAAGAAGTTGCGGTAAACGTCATCAGTGCTGGCGTGGGCGGTATTACGGAGTCCGACGTGAACCTCGCAGCTGCGTCGAACGCGATCGTTATTGGCTTTAATGTCCGTGCCGACGGTGCGGCACGCAACGCGGTGAAAGAATCCGGCGTAGAGGTGCGTTACTACAGCATTATTTATGAGGCGATTGAAGACGTTGAGTCGGCGGTCGGTGGCATGCTGTCACCCGAAATCCGCGAACAGATCGTCGGGCTTGCCGAAGTCCGGGATGTGTTCAAGTCGCCGAAGCTCGGCGATATAGCCGGTTGCCTGGTGATGGAAGGCTTCGTTAAACGCAGTAACCCGATTCGTGTATTACGCGAAGACACGGTTATCTACGAAGGCGAACTCGAATCGTTACGGCGCTTCAAAGATGACGTCAACGAAGTGAAATCCGGCACCGAATGCGGCATCGGCGTCAAGAACTACAACGACGTTAAAGTCGGCGACCAGATCGAGTGTTACGAACGCATCGAAGTCGCCCGGTCGTTGAAATAGAGAGCGCCGTTAGCGCTCCAGGGTTTGTGTATGGCCAGGGATTTCCCCCGCAGCCGCCGGATCGAAGATCAGATCCAGCGAATTCTCAGCGATGTCGTGCGTGGTGAAGTCCGCGACCCACGGTTGGCGAATGCCATTATCACGGCCGTGCGGGTCTCGAAAGATCTCAGCGTTGCCTGGGTGTATTACACGGTACTCAAGGTCGAGGGCGAGGCCGAAAGTCTCGACGATGCCTTCGAACGCGCAACCGGCTTTCTGCGCAACCGGCTTGCCAGGGACCTCACGGTGAGGCGTGTACCGGAACTGAGGTTCGAACTGGACGAGACGGTCAGCAATGCCCGGACAATGGACCGCCTGATCGATGCCGCGAACGAACCCGAACATGGCCCCGACGACCCCGATGACGATAACCCGCAAGATGAGTAATAAACAGAAACAGCCCCGCGTACCCAGGCGCGACGTCAACGGCATCCTGTTGCTGGACAAGCCTGTGGGCCTGACATCGAACCAGGCGCTGCAGATGGCCAAGCGTTTGTACCGGGCCCGCAAGGCAGGGCACACGGGCAGCCTGGACCCGCTCGCGAGCGGCATGTTGCCCCTGTGCTTCGGTCAGGCAACCAAGGTGTCGACCTGGCTGCTCGATGCGGACAAGGTTTACGAGGTCGAAGCGACAATCGGGACCCGGACGGACACCGGCGATGCCGACGGGAAGGTCATCGAGGAATCGGAAATCACCACCCTCAGCCGCGAGCAGCTGGAACTGGCGCTGGCAGCGCACCGGGGAGAAATTGATCAGATTCCGCCAATGTTTTCCGCACTTAAACACGAGGGCAGGCGGCTGTATGAACTGGCCCGCGAGGGTAAGGAAGTGCCGCGTAAACCGCGCCGGGTGACGATCCACGAGATCGAAATCGAGACCTTCGACCCCCATCGGCCGCGCTTGCGCGTGCGCTGCAGCAAGGGGACCTATGTACGCACCCTGATCGAGTCGATTGCCGAGGCTGCCGGGACCGTGGGCCATGTGTCGGCGCTCCGGCGGATCAGCGTCCGGCCCTTCGAGGACAAACCAATGATCAGCCAGGCCCAGCTCGAGGCGCTGGCCGATGATCCGGCGGCCCTCGATACGCTGCTGCTGCCCGTGGACAGCGCGCTCGAGGCGCAGCCCGACGTGCAGCTAAGCGCCAATGAGGCTTTCTACCTGCGCAACGGGCATGCGGTGAGCCATGTATCCCGGGAGTTGAGTGGTTTCGTCCGGCTGTATGACGAAAACCGCCTGTTTCTGGGGGTTGGCGAGGTTCTCGACGATGGCCGGGTTGCGCCGCGACGCCTGTTTTTATTGCCCGAAAACAGTACCGGATAGCCCAAATACATCAAGAATCAGGGTGTTACACAGGCAGAACTGTAGGTACAATACCGCGCGAAATCGAAGGGTAAATATTAGAGCGAACACAGGAGTAGGAACCGATGTCTCTTTCGGGAGAGCAAAAGGCACAGATCGTTGAGGAATATAAGCGCGGCGAAGGAGACACGGGGTCTCCGGAAGTTCAGGTTGCGCTATTGTCGGCCCGTATCAGTGAGCTGACCGAGCATTTTAATAAGAACAGCAAAGACCACCACTCACGTCGCGGTCTGCTGCGGATGGTAAACAACCGCCGTAAGTTGCTCGATTACCTTAAAGAAACAGATCACGAGCGGTATCGCGACGTGATCACCCGGCTTGGCTTACGCCGCTAAGCCATTCATCGACACCAGCGTTTACTACGCCGGACATTCCGGTTAGCAACGTGCTGATGTCACCACAACAAATGCAAACCACATCCGCATGCGAACGTAATAGCGCAGTCAGCAAGGGCTGTATGCGTGGTTCCGTGTGCCCGTATGTAGGTAATGAAAGACAGCAGGTAAAGGAAAATAAAAGTGACTGTAGTTAAAAAGACATTTAAATATGGTGCTCACGATGTGAGCATTGAAACGGGCAAAATTGCACGTCAGGCTGACGGCGCCGTTATTGTGAGTATGGACGATACGCAAGTTTTGGTTACCGCGGTGGGCCGCAAACAGGCAGATCCCGGGCGGGATTTCTTTCCGCTAACCGTTGATTACGAAGAGAAGACCTATGCCGCGGGTAAAATCCCGGGCGGTTTCTTCAAACGCGAAGGTCGTCCGAGTGAAAAGGCAATTCTGACCTGCCGCCTGATTGATCGGCCCGTGCGTCCTTTGTTCCCCAAAGGTTTTAAGAACGAGGTTCAGGTTATCGCCCAGGTGACTTCACTGAACCCCGAAGTTAATCCGGATATCCCGGCAATGATCGGTGCTTCCGCGGCACTGGCTATTTCCGGTATGCCGTTCCAGGGCCCGATCGCTGCGGCGCGGGTAGGTTTTGTTGATGGCGCCTACGTGCTGAGTCCGACCAGGACCGACCTCGAGTCCTCGCAACTGGATCTGGTCGTCGCCGGTACCAGTGATGCGGTGCTTATGGTTGAGTCGCAGGCAGATTGCCTGAGCGAAGACACCATGCTCGGTGCCGTCGTATTTGGTCATGAGCAGATGCAGGTCGCAATTGCCGCGATTAATGAGCTGAAGGCTGAAGTCGGCAAGCCCGCCTGGGACTGGCAGGCGCCGGAAGAAAACGTCGCGCTGGCCCAAGCTGTGGCCGGCCAGTCGAAGGCCGACATCACCGATGCTTACAAGATTTCGGACAAGCAGGAACGCTATAGCCGTATCGGCGAGTTGCAGGAAGCGGCAGTCGCGGCACTTGTACCGGAAGAGGGTGGCGAGTTCAGTGCTGACGAAGTGAAGGGTGCATTCCACAAGCTGGAATCCGAAATCGTGCGTGAAAATGTGCTGAACGGTTCACCCAGGATTGACGGACGTGACACCCGCACCGTGCGGCCGATCGAAGTGGGCACCGGCGTATTGCCCAGGACCCATGGCTCGGCTTTGTTCACGCGCGGCGAAACCCAGGCCATTGTTGTGGCTACGCTGGGTACCGACCGCGACGCGCAGATTATTGATGCGCTGGACGGCGAGTTTCGTGATCGTTTCATGCTGCACTACAATTTTCCGCCCTACTGCGTGGGTGAGACCGGTCGCGTGGGGTCACCGAAGCGACGCGAAATCGGCCATGGCAGGTTGGCGCGCCGCGGTATAACGGCCGTGCTGCCGACCCAGGATGAATTCCCGTACACCATTCGCGTGGTATCGGAAATTACCGAATCGAACGGCTCCAGTTCCATGGCCAGCGTCTGCGGCACCAGCCTCGCGTTGATGGATGCGGGCGTGCCGACCAAGGGTGCCGTCGCCGGTGTGGCGATGGGACTCGTCAAGGACGGTGATCGCTACCAGGTGCTGACCGATATCCTGGGTGACGAAGACCACCTGGGTGACATGGACTTCAAGGTGGCTGGTACAGACGGCGGCGTTACGGCCCTGCAGATGGATATCAAGATCCAGGGCATCACCCAGGAAATCATGCAGGAAGCACTGGCGCAGGCCCGTGAAGCACGCCTGCATATCCTCGGCGAGATGGCCAAGGAGATTACTACTGCGCGTGACAAGGTGTCTGACTGGGCGCCGACCATCGTGACCATCAAGATCGATCCAGAGAAGATTCGTGATGTTATCGGCAAGGGTGGAGCGACTATCCGGGCCATTACGGAAGAGACCGGGGCCACGATCGATATCGATAACGACGGTACCGTCAAGATCGCGTCGGTCGAAGGCGCTGCCGGCCGCGAGGCGCAACGGCGTATCGAGCTGATCACGGCGGAGGTTGAGGTCGGTGCAATCTACGAAGGTCGTGTTGCACGCCTGATGGATTTCGGTGCGTTCGTCACCATCCTGCCGGGCAAGGATGGTCTCGTGCATATCTCGCAGATATCCGAAGAGCGCGTCGAGAAGGTAAGCGACAAACTCAGCGAAGGCGATATCGTCAAGGTCAAGGTGCTGGAGGTTGATCGCCAGGGTCGTGTGCGGCTGAGTATGCGCGATATGGAAGCTGCTTGATGCAGCTCAGAATCTATACTCGTTAACTTAGCTCGGATTCGGGTTGTAGTTTTCCGAAGCCAGTCGGGCAGAGCGCCCCGGCTGGTTTTTTTGTGCCCGTCTACCCGTTACTGATGCAGTGCGGGAGGCGGAAGCGCATTACGCAGTGCCGTCTGCAGGCGCTCAGGCAGGCCCGGATCGGATCCGCCGCCGGCGGTTCTGATCAGGTCGGTGAGAAAGCCGGTCGTCAGGAGTGCACCCTCATCACTCATGCTGCCGATAATCTGCAGCAGAATGCTGTTGGTTATATCTCTTGACGTGGATTGCTCGATGACCCTGACGCGAGTGCCTTCAGCGATCAGGTTACGGACATCCGCCAGGTTTACATAGCGGCTACGTACGGTGTCATACAATCTGCGATTTGCATATTTTCTGATTAAGCGGGGCTCATTCATGGCTTACCCCCTGTTTGGACGGGTTCTAAACTGAACCAACTCAGCCCGAAGTCGCGTCCTCCAACTGTCATTTTGTAGACAGCCTGTTCCGTTAAATAGTTCGACTCACTGCACCATCATACTCCCATCAGGAAGGGTCTGTAGCCCCCGCAGGGCGCTGAGCTTCCAGTTTTCCACCGCCCATGCCCAGATATCCTTTGTCGATGCCGTTTTCAGGGACTCGTGCGGGCGTTGCTGGAGGCTTTTCAAGGCCTGGAAGAGGTTCCCGGATGCTGACTTATCGTTAATTTCGGCTGCACCGGTCTGTTTTGATAGTTTAGTTCCATTTTCATCTGTAACTACTGGAAAATGAAGATATTTAGGTGCTTGAAATTCAAGCAGCCGCTGCAGGTGCCTCTGCATGTGCGTCGCGTCCAGGAGATCGGTTCCACGCACCACTTCGGTGATGCCCTGGGCGTGGTCGTCAGCTACCACGGCGAGTTGATAAGCCACCAGGCCATCGCCCCGGCGTACCAGGAAGTCACCTACCTCGGTTTCCAGTTCACAGCACTGGCGGCCCTGCAGTTCGTCCGTGAAACACGCTTTGTCGGGGCCGGTAAACACGCGTATCGAGGTACCGGGCCGGGCCGTATTTGCCTTGCCCGGGCGACAGGTGCCGGGGTAGATAAGACCTGTGGTGCCACGGCGTGCCACAGCTTCTATTTTCCTGCGGGTGCATGCACACCGGTAGGCGAGGCCGGCTTCCAGCAGTTCGTCGATCAGCTGGTTATAGAGGTCGAGCCGGGTGCTCTGGTAGAGGGGGGCAGGGTATTCAAAACCATGGGCACCCAGGGAGGCGAGGATAGCGGTGGTAGCACCGGGCACCTCGCGGGGAGGATCGATGTCTTCGACGCGAACGAGCCATTCGCCGTCGTTCGCCTTCGCCCGCAGGTAACTGGCAACGGCCGCCACGAGCGACCCGAAATGCAACGGGCCGGTCGGACTGGGAGCGAACCGGCCAATGTAGCCCCCGACTGGTGATTGACTGTTTCCCAGAGACAAGGTCTCGCAGCCACAGGTTACCGGTAGCGGTCGTCCTGATCCCGGTACTGGCGTTCAGCGACTTCGCGGCGTTCCTGCGCTTCCACGCTCAGGGTTGCGACCGGTCGTGCCTCGAGACGTTTAAGTCCGATCGCTTCGCCGGTTTCCTCGCAATAACCGTAGGTGCCATCCTCGGTGCGGGCTATAGCCTGGTCGATCTTTTTAAGCAGCTTGCGTTCGCGGTCACGGGTCCGAAGTTCAAGGCCGAATTCCGATTCCTGCGTCGCCCGGTCATTCGGATCAGGGAAATTGCTGGCCTCATCCTGCATGTGGTGGACGGTGCGGTCGACTTCCTGCATGAGTTCGGTTTTCCAGGCGCCCAGGATTTCGCGGAAATGCTCGAGCTGCTCATCGCTCATGTATTCCTCGCCCTTCTTAGGCCTGTAGGGCTCTATGCCGTGTATAAGCTGGTCATTGACTGGCTTGCGCCGCCGTTTCGTCCGGGTGGGGACATGATCTGCCGGGTTCATTGGTGCAGGCACGGCATTCCGCGCCAGGTTCCGGACCACCGGATCCTTGGTCAGAATTTTACGCCTGGCCGATTGCTTGTCGGCAGCCGCTTTCTTTGCCGCCGCCTTTTTCGTTGCGGCCTTTTTAGCCGCCGCCTTCTTCTTGGCAGGCTTTTTCTTGCGCGCCTTCTTCTTGCTTACCTTCTTTCTGGCAGGCTTTTTCCTGCTGGTTTTCTTCTTAGTCTTCTTTTTTGAAACCTTCTTTTTAGTCTTTTTAGCAGGCTTCTTCTTGCTTACTTTCTTTTTCTTTTTGGCGGCCTTTTTCTTGCGCGCAGGCTTTTTCTTGGCCTTCTTTTTAGAGGCTTTCTTCTTGCTCTTTTTCTTCGAGGTTTTCTTTCGGCTTACTTTCTTCCCGGCCTTCTTGCCGGCTTTCTTCTTCTTTTTTGAAGCCTTCTTTTTAGCAGGCTTCTTCTTGCTTACTTTCTTCTTTGAAGCCTTACGTGCGGGCTTCCTTTTACTGCCTCGCTTCTTCGTTTTGCGAGCAGATTTTTTCGATACTTTCTTCCGTGCGGCCATCTATCCTGTCCCTGCTTTCCCCCCCGAAGGGCGTCTGCAAAATGCCGGATTATACCCATTGGCACGCCGGTTGGAAGTGCCTTTTGCGGGGCGGCAGGCCTTTCCCCGGGCCCTTTGCCAGGGGTGGCCGGGCAGGGTGTCAGGGGGCCTTAGCCGTGGCCGGGATCGGGCACCGGCGGGGGCAGGGCCTCGGCACTGTCGGGGGTCCAGTCGGCCGCCCGGTGCTCTGCAACCACGGTCGTAAAGATGCCTCCGCGCACGTTAAACCGGGCGGTCAGGCGTGCGAAACGGGGGTCCAGTGCCCCGACCAGATCGGCCAGGATAGAGTTGGTTATGGCTTCATGAAAAGCGCCTTCGTCGCGGTAGGACCAGATATATTCTTTGAGTGATTTGAGTTCCACACAAGCGGCTTCGGGTATATAGTCAAGGAACAGGGTGGCGAAGTCCGGCTGGCCGGTCTTGGGACACAGACACGTGAACTCCGGGATACGGATCCGGATGCTATAATCGCGCCCAGGGTTAGGGTTATTGAATGTTTCGAGTTCCCTGCGAGGGGAACGTTTTGCCAATTCCGAAGACGATTCCGGAGAGGTATTCTTAGCCTGCGTATTCATTAATTTACCAGTGTGGATTGTGCGCGTTATTCGCGGCCGTTTTTTGTTAACTCGGTACTTTAACACCACCGGTCGAACAACAGCTATGGCTGGTAAAATTGGAAACACTTGTGTGACGTGAGAGGGGTGGATTGTGCGGTTGCCCGCCGGGCCTGCTGCAGCGCTGGTTTGGTAACCGTTTGATGCTATGCGACTAAGCAAGATCAAACTTTCCGGATTCAAGTCTTTTGTTGATCCGACGACGATTATGTTGCCGAGTAACCTGGTCGGTGTTGTCGGCCCCAACGGCTGCGGTAAATCAAATGTTATAGATGCTGTGCGGTGGGTGATGGGTGAGACATCCGCCAAGACCCTGCGCGGCGATTCGATGGCCGACGTTATCTTTAACGGTTCGATAAACCGCAAACCGGTGGGTACCGCCTCGATAGAGCTCTTTTTCGATAACGCTGATGGCGCAATCGGCGGGCAGTTTGCCCGCTACGGTGAAGTATCGGTACGCCGTTCGGTGAGCCGTGACGGCATCTCGCAGTATTTTCTGAACAACGTGCGTTGCCGGCGCAAGGATATCACCGGTATTTTCCTCGGCACCGGGCTGGGTCCGCGCAGTTACTCCATCATCGAACAGGGCATGATTTCGCGCCTTATCGAGGCCAAACCCGAAGATATGCGCGCACACCTCGAAGAAGCGGCGGGTATTTCCAAGTACAAGGAACGGCGCCGCGAGACCGAGAACCGTATTCGGCATACCCGCGACAACCTCGACCGCCTGAACGACCTGCGTGAAGAGGTCGACAACCAGCTCAAGCACCTGCAGAAGCAGGCGCGTGCGGCGGAGCGGCACAAAGTACTTAAGGATGATCAGCGCCAGGTAGAGGCTGAGTTACTGGCCATAAACTTTAAGGCGCTGGATTCTGAAGCCCACGAGGCCCGCATGGCCTTCGAACGGCGCCAAACGGAGCTTGAGTCGGTCGTGGCCGGCCAACGCAAGGTCGAGGCTGAAATCGAAGAGGCCCGGCAGCAGCAGATACTGGCCAGCGATGAACTGAATGCCACGACAGCCCGGCATTATTCGGTTGACCTGGAAATATCGCATCTTGAGCAGGCCATTGAACACAACCGGGCGACCCGGGACCGTCAGCAGCTTGACCTCGAAGAAGCGCGCGAGCGGCTCACCGATATCTCCGAGGAGATTGATGTTGACGAGGCCCAGTTAAAGGCGCTCGAGGAAAAGCTCGAAGAACTGACGCCCGGCCTCGATGACGTGCAAAAGGCGGCGGAGTCATCGTCTGCTTCCCTGGAGAAAGCGGAGCAGGATCTCGCGCGCTGGCAGGAGAACTGGAACAGTTTCAGCGGCGAGCTTAACGAGGCGCGGCGCACAGTCGACGTCGAGCACACCCGCATCGAGCACCTCGAAGCGCAGAATATGCAGTTACAGAGCCGGCGTGACAGCGTCGAGTCCGAGCGCGGCATTATTTCGCTTGAAGAATTCGAAGAACGCCTTGCCGAACAGGTGCGGCACGAAGGCGAGCGCGCCCGGGTGGAGCAGGAACTTACCCGCGAACTGCAGGATGTGATCAGGGGGCTCGAGACCCGGCGTGGGCAGGAAGAGCAGCACTCTGTGGAACTCGACGAAGTACGCGGTCAGCTGGAATCTTCCCGCGCCCGGCTGGCGGCGCTGGAGACGCTCCAGGAAGCTGCACTGGGCGGCGACGAAAAGCAGGCAGCCAAGTGGCTGGCCGACAACAAGCTGGACGGCATGCCGCGGCTTGCACAAACGCTCAAGGTCGATAGCCGCTGGCAGCTCGCGGTGGAATCGGTCCTCGGTGACTTCCTGCAGGCGGTTTCCGTTAAAGGGTTCGCGAAACTTTTGGCGAAGCTCCCGGACAGCAACGTGCTGCTGTTCGAGGACGATCCGCTTAAATACGATGAAAACGCGCCCGAGGGACGCCTGCTGGCCTGTGTAAACAACGCGGGCCCGGCCGCCGAAACATTGGCACGGGTGAGGACTGCCGACAACCTGAAAGAAGCTTTGCGCATACGCGACAAGCTGGCGGCAGGTGAGTCAGTGATCACACCCGACGGTGTCTGGCTGAGCCGCACCTGGGTGCGCGTGTCCCGACGTGATGCCGAAGCAGGGGGCGTTTTAACCCGCGAGCAGGAAATGGACGAGTTGGCGAAAGAAACCAAGTCGCTCGGGTCGCGGCTCGATGCCCTTAGCAGCCAGCGCGATGACGCACGGGCTGAGATCGAGGCGCTGGAAGACAAGCGCAAGGCGCTGCATGCGAGCCAGACCATTGCCGCCAAGGACCATGCGGCGGCCGAAGCCGAGTTGCTGGCCTCGCGTAATGAGCTGGAGCGCACCCGCGAGCGGGCACAGGCCCTGAACGAGGACAGTCAGAGTATCAATAACGAAATCGACGGGATTTCCACATCGATACGGGAATCGGCGAACCGCCTGAGCCAGGCGGAAGAAAAGTCGAAGCAGCTCGAGGGCCGCGAAGCAGCGCTGACGATGCAACAGCAGGAACTGCTCGCGACGGTCGAGATATGCCGCCGTAAAGCGGACGAAGACCGCGAGCGCTACCAGACCATCACGATCGAGGTGCAGTCGCGGCGTTCGTCACGCGAATCCGCGACGACCACGCTTGAACGTGCCCAGACCCAGCGCCAGCAACTGCTGGAACGTGTCGAAAGCCTGCATGCACACCTCAACGACGGTGAAACGCCATTGGCGGAACTGCAGGACAAGTTGCAGGAGCAACTGGGGCTGAAAGTTACGGTAGACGAAGAACTGCGCGGCAAACATGAGTCGCTCGAGCAGAAAAATGATGGACTTCGTGAACTGGAAGCGAAACGTGTCGACCAGGACAAAGGTGTAACCGAGGTACGCGAGCAGGTTGACGGCGCACGCATGTCGGTGCGGGAACTCGAAATACGCCGCGAGGGCCTGGTCGATAAGTTTGATCAGACCGGGCTCGACCTTGCAACCGTGCAACGTGAACTGCCGGAGGACACCGATATCGAGAGCTGGCAGGCGCGTAGCGAAAAGATCCAGCGCAGCCTTGACCGCATCGGTACCGTCAACCTGCTCGCAATCGAGGAGTTCGAAGAACAGTCGGAACGTGCCAAGTACCTCGAGGCGCAGTTCGAGGACCTGACGAGTGCGCTGGAAACGCTCGAAACGGCGATACGCAAGATCGACCGCGAAACGCGGGCCCGGTTCCAGGCGGTGTTCGAGCAGGTTAATGCCGGCCTCAAGCGAATATTTCCACGCCTGTTTGGCGGCGGCCATGCGTACCTGAGCCTCGAGGGCGAAGATTTGCTAAATGCCGGTGTGACGGTAATGGCGCAGCCGCCGGGTAAGCGCAACAGCAGTATCCACCTGTTGTCGGGTGGTGAGAAAGCGCTGACGGCCGTGGCGCTGGTGTTTTCGATTTTCGAACTTAACCCCGCGCCGTTCTGTTTGCTGGACGAGGTTGATGCGCCACTGGACGATGCCAATGTCGGGCGCTTCTGCGAAATTGTTCGGGAGATGTCAGCGAACGTGCAGTTCCTCTTTATCACGCACAACAAGATAACGATGGAACTGGCAGGCCAGTTGATGGGCGTTACGATGGGTGAGCCGGGTGTATCGCGTCTTGTATCCGTCGACATCGACGAAGCGGTGAAGATGGCTGTCAGTTAGCGACGTCGATTGCGAGAATAGCCGTTATGGCTCTGTTCAGATGGGTTTTATTGGTATTGGGTGTGGCTCTGCTTGGGCTGGTATTCGCCTATAGCAGGGGCTGGATTCCCAAGCGTGTCAAATTGCCGGACATGCGTCGCAAACGTGTCGAACCCGTTCTCGAGGCTGAGCCCGTTGCAGATGACAACGTGCAGGAACTCGAACCGGTTGAGGTCGAGCCGTCCGCACCGGTTATCGAAGCCGATTCCAGGGTCGTTACCGTGCGGATCATGCCGCAGTATGGAGAGGCCTTTCCGGCCGAACCCCTGATACTTTCCCTGCGGTCCGCCGGCCTGGTCCACGGACAGTTCGGCATTTTTCATTGTCAGGACGAGGACGACCCCGGCCGGTCGCGGTACAGCGTTGCCAGCCTGGTCGAGCCCGGTTCATTCGATCTTTCCAATCTGAAAGAGTCGGGTTACCCGGGGGTCAGTATTTTCATGGTACTGCCGGCACCCGAAAATGGTGTAGAACTGTTTGATCAGATGGTCGCGACAGCCCGCGCTATCGCGCGGGATATGGACGGCCACCTGGTCGATGAACAGGGCGGTGCGCTGAGCCTGCAGCGGGAACGTTACATGCGCGAAGAAGTTATCCAGTTTCTCCTGCAGCACAATCAAGGTAGCGGGTACAGGCACGACGACCAACAGGACATGTCGGCAGCCGGCTGACCCATGGCCGTTTCAGAAAGCACCCGGAAGCTAGCAGCGCGGCTTCGTGACCAGATCAGTCATCACGACCATCGCTACTATGTGCTGGATGATCCCGAGATTCCCGACGCCGAATACGACCGTTTATTTGCAGCTTTGCTGCAACTCGAAGCCGAGCATGAGGAATTGCGCAGCCCGAATTCACCGACCCAACGCGTCGGCGGCAAAGCGCAGTCCGAGTTCGCCTCGGTTACGCATGGCATCGCCATGCTGTCACTGGATAACGCGTTCGCTGAGGAGCAGGTTGAAAGTTTCAACCAGCGGGTGCTGGACCGGCTGGAAGAAACTGGACCCATCAGCTACGCGGTGGAACCGAAACTGGACGGCACTGCGGTCAGCATTCGGTACGAGTCCGGCAAGCTTGCCGTGGCGGCGACGCGGGGTGATGGCCGTACCGGCGAGGACGTGACCCACAATATCCGGACTATCGGTGCCGTGCCCATGAGCTTAAGCGGGAGCGATTATCCGCAGGTACTCGAAGTCCGCGGCGAAGTGTTTATGCCTGTTAAAGGCTTCGAAGAATTCAATGCGCATGCCCGTGAACGCGGTAAGAAGACCTTTGCCAATCCGCGCAATGCGGCAGCCGGAAGCCTGCGTCAGCTTGACCCGAAGGTTGCCGCTTCGCGTCCGTTGAGTATTTTTATTTACGGTGTTGGCGTCGTTGAGGGCGGCAGCCTGCCGCAGCAGCACAGCGAAACCCTGGCCGCGCTGGCCGGTTTCGGGTTCCGGGTGTGCCCGGAGAATTCGGTAGTGGAAGGGGCAGAGGGTTGTCTCGGTTACTACCGGGCCATCGGGGAGCGGCGAAAAGAGCTGGCCTACGAAATCGATGGCGTCGTTTACAAGGTTGATGATTACGGGAAGCAGAAAAAGCTGGGCTTCGTTTCGCGTGCCCCGCGCTGGGCCATAGCGCATAAATACCCCGCACAGGAAGAAATGACGAAAGTGCTGGATGTCGATTGGCAGGTGGGACGAACAGGTGCCGTTACGCCGGTCGCGCGTCTGGAGCCGGTATTGGTCGGTGGCGTTACGGTTTCCAATGCAACTCTGCACAATATGGACGAGCTGGAGCGCAAGGATGTACGCATAGGCGATGCAGTTGTTATCAGGCGGGCCGGGGACGTGATACCGGAAGTCGTCTCGGTGGTCGCAAAACGCCGCAAGAAGGGCGCACGCCGGGCGAAATTGCCCGCACGCTGCCCCGTGTGTAAGTCGGATGTGAGTCGTCCGGAAGGAGAAGCAGTAGCGCGTTGCAGCGGCGGCCTGTACTGCTCGGCGCAGCGCAAGGAAGCGCTAAAGCATTTCGTGTCGCGCCGGGCGCTGGACATCGAGGGACTTGGGAGCAAACTGATTGATCAACTCGTAGACAGTAAAATCATAAAGACGCCGGCTGATCTGTTCGATCCGGCGAAGGTGAACACAGAATCGCTGGCCGCGCTGGACAGGATGGCTGAGAAGTCTGCAGAAAATTTGATGGTAGCAATTGAAGCCAGCCGCAAACCGACACTCGCCCGGTTTCTGTATGCGATAGGCATTCGTGAAGTAGGGGAGGCGACGGCCGAGAATCTGGCCGAATACTTCGGCACGCTCGGCAGTTTACGTACCGCCTCCGCAGATCCGGAGGCGTTGCAAGAGGTGCCAGACGTTGGCCCCGTGGTCGCCGAGCATATACAGACTTTTTTTGCTCAGCCGCACAACATCGAAGTCATCGAGAAACTCGTGGGCGCCAATGCGCTGGTGATTGCCGAAAGCACGCCGCGGGAAGTTGAGCGAACGCACGCAGCGATTACAGGCAAGACATTCGTGGTTACCGGCACACTGAGCGGTATGAGTCGCGATGAGGCAAAGGGAGAAATCAGGAAACGCGGTGGTAAGGTTACCGGCAGTGTTTCCAAAAAGACCGACTTCCTGGTATTCGGAGACAAGCCGGGTTCCAAGCTGGAAAAAGCGCAAAATCTCGGGGTAACTGCGCTGGATGAACAGGGCTTTCTCAAGCTCCTGGGAAGCTGATCCCGGGTCGGCGGCCAACCATATATGGGGAAAAATGCCTGAAAATCAGGCCCTAACAAGGGTGCCAAAAACTTCTGCACCGAATTAATTTGCCGCCTTAAGCCTTTGAAGACACGAGGGCAGGGTGCAATAAATGGTCAAAATTGACCCTATATGGTCGCTTTCCTATATTCCGACACATGGTCAGTCCAATTCAGCAAAAAATACTCGATGCCTTACTAATGGCTCTTAAGCCTATAGCGAAAGCTCTCCTAAGAGTAGGGATTGGATACAAAGAATTTTCAGGTATGGCAAAGGCAGCGTTCGTGCATGTTGCTGCGGAAGACTATGGCGTTAGGGGAAGAGAAACAAATTCTTCTCGAATTGCGGTCATGACCGGCATTACACGCAAGGAAGTTAAGAAAATTCGAGAAAGTGGATATGAAGTATTGATGGCAGATTTCATTCGAGAGTCGCCAGCATCAGTTGTTTTGGACAAATGGCATAGTGACCCAAACTTTTTGAACTCACTCGGACAAGCGAGAATATTGGATTACGACTCTGGTCAGTATTCTTTTTGTGATTTAGTTGCCGCCTATGGGGGTGATGTCCCACCAGGGGCGATGCGGACAGAGCTGAAAAGAATAGGTGCCGTGAAAATACTCCCAGACGGCAAAATAAAAGCTACAAAAAGCTATTTTATTCCGGACGGTGTTGATGATAGGTTGCTTATTGGTCTTCAAGACAATATTGCATCGGTTGCTAGTACAGTAGCTTTCAATTGTGACCCGAAGCGTGTTGTTGGTGTTGATACTAGATATAATTCTGTTTCTAGTGTTGATGGTATCGATGAACAGTTTTTACCTGAAATTCATGCACACGCTCGCAGTGAATTATTTTTGCTTGGGGACAGTTTTTCCAAGTACCTTAACGAGTACAAAGACCGGAGTGATCCAGAAAATAGCGACCAATGCCAAATAGGAATTGGCCTGTACTACTACGAACTAGGTACAGAAGAGTAAGCGTTGTTTTCTGAGGGAACAGAATTCGTTTAGCGGATACCGCTGGAGCCTCTCAGCCCTCGGAGACCGCTGGAACCGCGAAGGCCCCGGATACCGCTGGAACCGCGAAGACCCCGGATACCGCTGGAACCGCGAAGGCCCCGGAGACCGCTGGAACCGCGAAGACCCCGGATACCGCTGGAACCGCGAAGACCCCGGATACCGCTGGAACCACGAAGACCTGTCAGTTGCGAATAGGCGTCAGAAATACCTCTGCCTACGCTGTTCGCCTTGCTGGCCAGGAGCGTGTCACCGATGTTGGTGCCGTAAAGCTCAACAATCTCACCTTCGGTAATGCCCTGGGCTCTTTGATCATAAAGAGCTGCCGTCAGATCAATCATTGAGCCGTTGGAGTAGGCGTAACCGTCTGTGCCGGTAGAGCCGACAATTGCAGCTAGATAGGTTTCCGATGCGCCGTCTACGTATTGCTCATCCCTGATAACGATGATCGTTCCGAGCGCCTGCCCTACATCTACCGGCTCGCCGTAAACCTCAAGGTAGTCACCGGCTTCAATCCTTGACGCCTTAGAGAGCGCGAGATCGTCGGAAGAGCCGCGTCTTGTCATCATCTGCGTCTGGCTGTCGACAATAATTTCCTGACCGTTGACCGACAGAGCCGTATAGCCGGCCACTTTTTCCAGGTTAGCAGGCCCGATAGCAATTAGCGGAATAATGTCTTCATCGAACGAATTATTGCTCGCAAATGCCCAGTTGGCGCTTATTGCACTTATGGAAGCCACTGTGGCGACTGCTATCCTTTTAAATGATGCTTTGTATGAGATGCCCATCTCGCTCCATCCTTCAATAAACTTCATTGATGCCCGTGTTACTTTTCCCTATGCACGTAATTAAAAATTCCGAGCCCCGTGCTTAGCTGTTTCTTCGATTCTTCGTCCGGTTTTTCAAGCTGTGTTAACCAGTTATCTATTTCCTCAAGAAGAATTTGAGCCCTTTTCTTAGAAAACTCTTGGAACCTCGGTAAGTCTTCTTCCCTAATTCCACTCTCTGTATAAACCTGCTGTTCGTAGAGCCGCTTGCTTACATCTTCCTCAAGTCGGTTGTGGTCTAGAGTATTGACAATGTCCTGAAAGGTTCTTGCCATATGCTCTAGGCCATCTGGGGCGTCTAGGTCAGGCGTGTAGCTCCTTTTTAAAACTTTGAACCAACCAGCCTCAGTTTCAGTAACAATTTCAAGCAGCAATAAATTGTCTAAAAGCTTTCTAGGCTCTATCTCAGGAAAAAACCGACCACTTAGTTCTGCAAAATCTGGCTTATCTTTTTCCTCAAATTTCAGTTCTAGGGGAACGCCGTAAGGCCCGGTAAAATCTGAATCCGTATGCCAACCAGCCAGAATCGCTACAATCCCGTCGAGAGTGTTTTGATCCTGCTCAGGTGGCGCGTTGAGAACGTCAAAAACTTTCCTGATCTCAACTCGACTCAGCCCGGTCAGTGCTGCGACCCTGTTATCCGAGTCTTCCTGGCCCTCCGCCTCGAAATCTTCTAATGCAACCTTTACGAACGAGTGTTTTGCGACTTCCGCAAACTCCTCGAACGTGACTCCGTTCCGGATGAGGATCCGAATTAACGGCCCCAGCAGTCGGCTGTATGCAGCGAGCAACCCCCGCTTAGGTGACTCATCCATTATTGAACATAATTCTTGTTAATTTAGGAAGATATGCGTTGATTATTGTTCAGTCAACAAGATTACATAAGGCTTTTCCGCCGCTTAGCCGATATTGCTCGGAAAGTAGATAAAATACTTTGAATTCAGGGGCTTATAGGCGCATTGCAGCGAACCCGAAGTAACCGTCCGGATACAGGCTTTTCAGCAACTTGTGAAGATTAAGTAAAGAAATGCGCAACCAGAATGCCAGATTCTGTTAAATAATCCGACGTAAATCTGGCCCTGGGCGGCTGGAAATGCCCATATAGGGAGGTTTTGGGACTGGACTGCGGGAAGGGTGCGGGTTAGCCGGATTCTTCGCTACTGGCCTCGATGCTAAGCGCGTGGATATCGGTCTCCATCAGGGACCCCAGGGCTTCGTAAATCAGGCGGTGTTTCTGGATCAGCGACTTGCCCGAGAAGTGGCTCGAAGCGATGACAATCCGGAAATGGCCTTTGCCTTCCCGGGCGCCGGCATGACCGGCGTGCAGGTGACTCTGATCTTCAATTTCCAGTGAAGAAGGTTCCAGTGCACCGCGCAGCCGTGCGTCGATCTGCGCAATCCGTTCTTCGTTCATGGCATGACCTGCTTAAATGGTTTGACGGTTACCCTGGCGTACACGCCGGCGGCAACGTAAGGGTCGGCATCCGCCCAGGCCCGGGCTTCTTCAAGCGATTCGAATTCGGCGACGACCAGGCTGCCCGAGAAACCGGCGGGACCCGGATCATTGTTGTCAATTATGGGGCAGGGGCCGGCCAGAATCAGGCGGCCTTCATCACGCAACCTGTTCAAACGCTCCAGGTGCTTCGGCCGCACCCTGGCCCTCAGCGGTAAACTGTCGGCAACGTCTTCACTGATCACGACATACAGCATCGTCAGCCATCCCTATTCGTCGGTCTCCGGGTTATCACTCATGTATTTCGATAACCACAAGGATTGCAGCACGAGAAAACCAAGCGTCATCCCCAGTAATCCGAACATTTTGAAATTGACCCAGGTCGCTTCCTCGTAACGATACGCGACATAGATGTTGGTCAGGCCGGCAAAAGTGAAAAATGCGGCCCAGGCGAAGTTAAGCTGAATCCAGACCCTGTCCGGTAACTCCAGGCCGCCGTCCGATACCGACTGCATCATGCGCCTGATGATAGGGTGCTCACCGATGAAATGACTGCCGGCCAGCACCAGTGCAAATATCCAGTAAAGGACGGTGGGTTTCCACTTGAAGAAAATCGGGTTGTCCAGGTACAGGCTGATACCGCCAAACAGGACGACCAGCGTAGCGGAGGCCAGTAGCATTCGACTGACGGTGCGGGTGACCAGCCAGGTAATCGCGACCTGCAGCGATATGGTGACCATGATGACAATCATCGCGAGGTTAATGTCGTCCGTAATCACATAGGTTGCGAAAAATGCGATTACGGGTAAAAAATCCAGCAGTGCTTGCATATCCTCTACTATTGTCAGACGGTGCCACCCTGGCCGTGGGCAAAACTCCTGCAGCCGGTGCCTTTACGGCGGGACGGGAATGATACTGAATAAATGGTGGTGATGGTTGTCTTATACGGGTGTATACGATCCGGTTGAACAGGTGTGACAGAACTACTCAAAATTCATCCGGTCAATCCGGAGCTCCGGAAGATCGGCCAGGTCGCTAACATTATTCGTCGTGGCGGACTCGTGGTCTATCCGACGGACTCATGTTACGCGTTCGGTTTTCACATGGGTGATAAGGCGGCGACCCGCGAGATCCAGCGGGTCAGGCAGACCCCTAAATCGCATAACTTCACCCTGGTCTGCCGCGACCTGGCGGAGATCGCTACGTATGCACGTGTCGAGAACTGGTGCTACCGGCTACTCAAAGCGCATACGCCCGGGCCCTACACCTTTATTCTCACGGCTACCCGCACGGTCCCGCGCCGGCTGCAGAACCCGAAACGTAAAACAGTCGGCATACGGGTGCCCGATCACCCGGTTCCGCAGGCATTGCTGGCAGAGCTGAACGAGCCTTTGATGAGTTCGTCACTGAAACTGCCGGGTGACGAGTTACCCATGACCGACACCAATGAAATGCTGGTGCGTTTGCAGGGTGACGTTGAGCTGATTATCGATTCGGGAAGCTGCGGCATCGAACCGACCACCGTCGTCGATCTTACGGGCGACTTTCCGGTTGTAGTCCGCAAAGGCAAAGGTGACGACCGGGATTTTCTCTGACGGTCGGTGAAGGTGTCCCTATAATTCAGGATATGGGTGGATTCAGTTTTAGCCAGGTTATTCAGGGCATTGCCGTGGGGGCGATACCCGTGCTGTTCGCTATCACGCTGCACGAAGTGGCGCACGGCCGGGCAGCACTGTTTTTCGGCGACCGCACTGCCGAAATGATGGGGCGTTTATCCCTGAATCCGATCAAGCACATCGACCCGATCGGCACCGTGGTAGTACCCGCGGTCCTGTTCATGATGGGTGGCATCATGTTCGGCTGGGCAAAGCCGGTACCCGTGGCCTTCGGCAGGCTCCGCAACCCCAAGCGCCACATGATTTATGTTGCCGCTGCGGGGCCGGCCACGAATATCGTCATGGGTATAGCCTGGGCGCTGCTACTGAAACTGGTGATCCTGACCGGGCTGGGCGCCAGCTTTGCCGGCGAGTTTCTATTTTCCATGGCAAGGATTGGAATAATTATCAATGCTTTATTGGCGGCTTTTAATTTGCTTCCTATTCCACCCCTTGACGGTGGCCGAGTTCTCCGGGGCCTGGTCAGCGAGGGCATTGGCTACTATTTGGACCGCATAGAGCCGTTCGGCCTTATAATAATTGTGTTGCTTCTCGTGTCGGGATTCTTGTGGGCAGTGGTGGGCCCATTACTCGGATTGGTGGAGCGCTTTATTTTGATGGTTGTTGGCCTGTGAGTGTTCAAAATGCACGAGGGTGATACGGCGGCGAAGCCGGACCTCAAGGTAGTCGATCCGACTCAGGGACCGGATGCTGCAATGCCCCCTGCAGAAAGCACCGGCGACAATCCCGCGCAGGCAGAAATGCCGTTTGCCGTGGTAGACGGCGAGGCAGTTACCGAACTTCCGCAGGACCTCTACATACCGCCCGATGCACTGGAGGTTTTCCTCGAGGCCTTCGAGGGTCCGCTCGATCTGCTCCTTTACCTGATCCGCCGCCAGAACCTGGACATTCTCGATATTCCGATTAACGAGATAACCATGCAGTACGTCGAGTACATCGATCTCATGCAGGAGCTGCAACTCGACCTGGTGGGCGAGTACCTTCTCATGGCCGCAATGCTGGCCGAGATTAAGTCACGCATGTTGCTGCCGCGTGCAGAAAGTGACGAAGAGAATGAAGACGATCCGCGCGCCGAGCTGGTCCGGCGGCTGCTTGAATACGAGCGGTACAAAAATGCGGCCGACGATATCAGCGTATTGTCACGCATGGAACGCGATACTTTCCAGGCGTCGGCGGAGCCGATGGAACGCCCGGTCATCGAAAAACTGCCTGACCTGCAACTTAACGAATTACTGGTTGCCTTTAAAGATGTGCTGGTGCGCGCGGAGACGCTTGCGCATCACCATATCCAGGCAGAGGCGCTGTCAGTGCGCCAGCGCATGTCCGAAGTGCTCGAAATTATTCGCGCGACCGAGTTCACTGCATTCAGCGATTTGTTCGAGCCTGCAGAAGGGCGGATGGGCGTTACCGTAACTTTTTTGTCTTTGCTGGAGCTGCTCCGGGAAGGCCTGATCGAAGTTGCGCAGGGTGATCCCTATACAACCATTCATGTGCGTGCAGCGAACAACGTTAAAGCCGTGCCGGACAGCGGATTTACTTCCGAATTTGATGGTGACTCTGTGGATGCAGAGTCTGACCAGGACGAAGCTGAAAACAGACCCGACACATCAAATATCCACTGAAGTTAAGGACGACGGGAAACAGTATGGATACTATCAAGCTGAAGAATATTATTGAGGCTGCCTTGCTTGCGGCGGGCGGGCCGCTGACTGTCTCCCAGATCCAGGCGTTATTCGGTGACGACGAAGCGCCGGAGCGCAAAGCGATAAAGGACGTTGTCGACAAGCTTCGGGAAGACTATGAAGGCCGGGGTATAGAAGTCCTCGAAGTAGCCAGCGGTTACCGCATCCAGGTGCGCGACGGGATGGCGCAGTGGCTGACAAAGCTCTGGGAAGAGCGGCCACCGCGTTATTCGCGTGCACTGATGGAAACACTCGCGATTATTGCCTACAGGCAGCCGGTGACCCGCGGAGATATAGAAGAGATTCGCGGCGTAGGGGTTACAACCAACATCATCCGGACCTTGCTCGAGCGCGAATGGATAAAAGTTGTGGGGCATCGCGATGTGCCGGGTAAGCCGGCCATGTTCGGTACCACGCGCGAGTTCCTTGATTACTTCGGGCTTAAAAAACTGGATGACCTGCCCCCGCTTGCAGAACTCGCGCAACTCGAGCCGATGGGTGTGCAACTTGAACTCGGCGGGAATCCGGATCAAGTATCCGGTGAAGCAGCGGAAAACGGGGAGCAGGAAGCGGCCGGTACAGATTCGGACGATGCCGGCGAATCGGAGGCCGACGAAGATGAATATTCGCCCGACGCCGGAACCCGGGAATACGATGAAGAGCATGACCGGCCGCCGGGTACGGTGGAACCGTTGGTGGGACTCAGAAAACCCGGCGAGGGCCCGCCGGAACCGGCCACGGTAAGTTCGCTGGCTGAAGCGCGGGCTGCCGCAGCGATTGACGATTCGGTATCCGACGAACCCAATGAAGAGCCTGCAGAGGTCGTGCCGCTGAAAACCTCCTGAGCCATGCAGGCCGATGCATGCGTAAAATGCATGCATGTCAGAGCGTTTACAAAAATGGTTGGCAGGGCGGGGGATAGCCTCACGCCGTCAGGCTGAGGCCATGATCGCGGCCGGCCGTATCAGCGTAAACGGTGAAGTCGCGGAACTCGGCATGAAGGTTGACGGGACCGAGCGCATCAAGGTTGACGGCAAGCTCATCCGCACTACCGCTCGCAAAACCAAACAGCGCACCATTATCTATCACAAGCCGCCGGGCGAAATTTGCACGCGCTCGGATCCGCAAGGTCGGCGAACCGTGTTCGAGTCACTGCCCAGGGTGCTCGACGCGCGCTGGGTTACCGTCGGGCGCCTCGATTACCAGACCTCCGGCTTGTTGATTCTGACAACCGATGGTGAACTTGCCAACAAACTGATGCATCCATCCGGTGAGTTGCAGCGCGAGTATTCTGTGCGTGCGCTCGGCGAGCTTAGTGATCTGCAGCTCGGGGAGTTACGGAGCGGCGTCAAGCTGGAAGATGGCGAGGCGCGGTTCGACGACATCCGGGTCGCGGATTCGAAAGCTGCCAACAAGTCGTACAGAGTAGTCGTCAGCGAGGGCCGCAACCGTATCGTGCGGCGCCTGTTTGAACATGT
This sequence comes from Gammaproteobacteria bacterium, assembly GCA_030746435.1. Taxonomy (GTDB): domain Bacteria; phylum Pseudomonadota; class Gammaproteobacteria; order Steroidobacterales. The sequence continues at coordinate 76,847 of JASLMV010000011.1, forward strand.
CGGATGTCGTGTAAACCGGTTGATGCGGGTGCGCTACGGGCCGGTTACCCTGCCACGTGATCTAAGGCCTGGAAAGTACAGGGAGCTCAGCGAAGCGGAAACAGTAACATTGCGTAATGCAGTTTAGATACGTGTGCTTAACGTTCGAATGCACTCACTGACAATTGAGACTCTGGCCTGTGATTCCCCGGCTGTCGGCGCCCATCAGGTACAGGTAGGTGGCCATGATATCGGCAGGTGTCTTAAGCGCAGCCGGGTCTTCCTCGGGGTAGGCCGCCTGGCGCATCGCCGTGCGCGTGGCGCCCGGGTTAATACAGTTCACACGCATCCAGTCGCATTCGTCGGCGAGCGTTTGCATCAACCCTTCCGTGCCGAACTTGGATGCGGCGTAGGCACCCCAGTATGCACGGCCGGAGCGACCGACACCGCTTGATGTAAACACCAGTGTGGGGTCGTCAGACTTTTTTAGCAGCGGGAGTATTGCCTGAGTGAGTATGAACTGCGCGTTCAGGTTCACGTGCATGACGTCCAGCCAGGTTGCGACCTCGTAATGTTCGATCGGACTGCGATGGCCGAGTATGCCGGCGTTATGCAGCACTCCGTCGAGTCGTCCGAACTCGCTGTCTATGCTGTCTGCAAGGTCCTGGTAGTCGCCTGCAACGGCCGTCGCGAAGTCCATAACCGCGATACTGGGTTTGGGTCTGCCATCGGACTCTATTGCGTCGTACACCGCTTCAAGTTTTTGCCGGGTGCGTCCCAGTAACGCGACAGTGGCGCCGTGCTTGGCAAAGGTACGTGCCGCAGTCGCGCCGATGCCGTCGCCAGCGCCGGTCACCATGATTACCCGGTCTTTAAGTAAATCGGGGGCAGGGGTGTAGCTGCCGGGATCGATGCTCATGGGCGTGGTTCGATTTTTACTGCTGCGTCGGCTGGTCGCCGCTATCCGGCAAAGCGGTATCGTTGTTACCGTCTTCGTCTTTTTCCCCGGTAACCAGTTTTATCTCGCGTGCGGTGATATCGATTCTTTGGGGCGACTCGATTTCTTTCCCGGTTTCGGCTCCGAGCTCGCGAATTTTCCTGGTGCTCGGCAGCACCCGGCTCTCCAGTGATGCGACAGCCTTGTTGTAGGACGCGACGCTTGCATCCAGTCTCGATCCCACGGCCGAAAGATGGCTGGTGAAAACCCCCAGGCGATCCTGCATTTCGACCGCAAGCTTGCGAATGTCTTCGGCATTTTCCGCCAGATTCATTTGCATCCAACCATAAGCGACGACTTTTAGAAGGGCCATCAGGCTGGTCGGTGTGGTTAACAGCACTCTGTCGCTCAGCGCTTTCTCCAGCAGTTCCGGGTTCTGGTCAAGGGCAGCTGCCAGGAACTGATCGCCCGGCACAAACAGGATCACAAACTCCGGACTTTTGTCGAACTGTTTCGTGTAGTCCTTGCCTGACAGTTCGCGCACGCGTGCGGCAACATGGTTGGCATGCTGGTTCAGCAATTCTTTCCGGGTCTGCTCGTCGGTTGCTTCGACTGCCTTCAGGTACGCCTCGATCGGCGTCTTTGCATCGACGACGAGTTGCCCCTGTTCAGGCAGACGAATAATCATGTCCGGCCGATAACTGCGGGCATCGTCCCCGGTGGTGTGCTGCTGTTCCCCGAAATCACAGTGATTGACCATGCCGGCCAGCTCCACGAGCCTGCGCAGTGTTATCTCGCCCCACTGGCCGCGCACGGTGGGGCTGCGCAAAGCGCCGACCAGCTTGCTTGTTTCCGAGCGCAGGTTTTCCTGGCCCTGGGTCATCGCCGCCAGTTGCGACGTGATATTGCCGTAAGCTTCCTGCCGGGTTTTCTCGATTTCACCGATTTGTTTTTGCGCCTTTTCAAGCGCTTCCCTGATCGGCTGCACCAGGGTTTCGACGGCCTTCTGCCGTTCACTCAGTTCGGCTTTGGCCTTTTCCTGGTGCACGTCCAGTTTCTGGCCCGCCAGCCGCAAAAAGGTTTCACTGTTTTTCTCGAGAGATTGCTGGGCTAGCTCATTAAATGCCGCCCCAAGTTTTTCGAGTTCTGCTTCGCGTTCCGCCGAGCGCACCGCATCGTTCTGTATCTGCGAATCGCGGAGCCTGATGTCGCTCTCGAGTTTCACTTGCCGGGTCCGGCCCAGGAGGTACTGAATGAACATGCCGGCGCCAAAGCCGGCGAGGGCGATGATGACGATCCAGGTCAGCGACATGCGGGTTTCATCCGTGGCTATCTCAAAGCCGGCAGGCCGGCGATTTCATCGGGACTGTCAATTGTATAGTCTGCCTGCCAGTCGTTGGGGTTGGTGCCCGGAATTATGTAGCCCCAGCGCGCCGCGATGGTAAGCGTACCGGCTGCCTTGCCGGCCGCAATATCCTGGGGCGCGTCGCCCACGTAGACGGTCTTTTCGGGTGCGACACCCAACTCCTCGAGGGCCAGCAACACGGGGGCCGGATGCGGTTTTCGCTCGGCTGCAGAGTCCCCGCTGACCACCGTGCCCATGCGCCTGCGCAGGCCCAGTTGTTCGAGCAGGGGTTCGGTCAGTTCGGCAATTTTGTTGGTCACCACGCCCCAGCGTACCCCGGCCGTTTCGATGTGTTCGAGGAGGTCTTCCATACCGGGGTAAAACCGGGTGTTGTCATGAAGATTGGCTGCGTAGGCATCGACCAGTCGCCTGCGCAGCAATTCCTGTTTCTGTTCATCGTGGTCGGGAAAGGCCAGGCGCACGAGACCGATTGCGCCGGTGGAAACGTGCTGTGCCGCGAGTTCGTAATCCGGCAATGGCTGATGTTCCTCTGCACACAAGCGGAACAACGCGCCGACAAGGTCGGGTGCGGTATCGAGCAGGGTACCGTCGAGGTCGAACAGGATCGCGTCAACTTCATCAAGCAGGCGTCGTCCGGAACTATCTGACCCGCTCATTCCGGTGCCGAGAAATGCATCAGGTAATTCACATCGACATCGTCACTGAGCTTGAAATCACCGTTGAAAGGGGAGTGTGTCATTCCGCTGAGGTCCCGGAACTGCAACCCGGCCTGCACGGCCCAGCGGCGTAATTCGGAAGGCTTGATAAAGCGCGCATAGTCGTGCGTACCCTTGGGTAGCATGCCCATGATGTATTCCGCGCCGACAATGGCCATCAGGAAGGATTTCGGATTCCGGTTGATCGTCGAGAAAAATACATTGCCGCCGGGTTTAACGAGCTGCCGGCACGCGGCGACCAGGCCGGCCGGATCGGGCACATGCTCAAGCACTTCCATGCAGGTGACCGTGTCGTACAGGCCGGTTTCATCTGCGGTTAGTTGTTCTGCTGTGCTCTCGAGGTAGCGTATCGACTCAAGACCCGAAATTTCCTGGTGCATGCGCGCTACGGCGAGCGGCCCCCCTGCCATATCGATACCGGTTACGTCGGCGCCGAGTTCGGCCAGACCTTCTGTCAGCAGTCCGCCGCCGCAGCCTATATCGAGGCAACGCTTACCACTGATCACGGCGCGTTCGGCCACGTAGCCGAGGCGCACCGGGTTTAACCGGTGGAGTGGTTTGAACTCACCTTCCGGGTCCCACCAGCGGCTCGCAAGGTCGTCGAACTTGCGGACTTCCGCGGGATCGACATTGTTACCGGTCGTCATCATGTGTCTTCCTCAGCGTGCATTTTGGCGAACCAGGCGGCTGTGCGTGCCAGAACCTCCTGTTCGTCAGCTGTCTGCAATACACCTTCCGCCAGTAGTTGCCGGCCGGCAACCCAGACATCCGAGACCTGGTCGCGGGTTGCGCTGTAGACAATCGCTGACAATGCATTGTGCACCGGCTGACAGGCAAGTGCGGCCAGGCTGATGCAAACCATGTCGGCGGATTTGCCGGGCACCAGGGACCCGGTTTCAGTTTCCATCCCGAGTGCCTTTGCGCCGTTTAGTGTGGCCATGGACAGGGCCTCGGCCGCATTTACTGCCGAGGCATCGCCCGAGTGTGCCTTGGCGAGGAGCGCTGCTGACCGCATCTCGCCGAGCATATCGAGGTCGTTGTTGCTGGCCGTTCCGTCCGTGCCGAGCGCTACGTTAACCCCTGCCTGCATCAGTTCTGTAACCGGGCAAAAGCCGCTGGCGAGTTTCATGTTGGACTCGGGGCAATGCACGACATGCACGCCGCGTTCAGTGAGCAGGATGATTTCCTCCGGGTTGAGTTCGGTCATGTGCACGGCATTCAGCAGCGGGTTGAGCATGCCGAGTTTATCCAGTCGTTCGAGCGGACGTACGCCGGTGTCCGTGACAGCCTGTTGAACTTCATCGGCTGTTTCGTGCACGTGCATCTGAATAGGCACATCCAGTTGGTTCGCCAGCGTACTGATCCGCTGCAGAGGTTCGTTGCTTACCGTGTAAGGCGCATGCGGGCCGAATGACAGTTTCACGAGGGGGTGATCGCGGTAACGGTCGTGTACTTCCAGGCCGCGGTTTATGTACTCGTCGGCTTCGGTGGCCCAGGCAGTGGGTGCTTCGATAACGATCATGCTCACAACGGCACGTATACCCCGTTCAGCAGCAACGGCACATATCTCGTCCGGGAACAGGTACATGTCGTGGAAACAGGTTGTGCCGCCGCGGATCATCTCGAGTATGGCGAGGTCGGCGCCGTCACGTGCAAACTCGGCGTTTGCCCAGCGCGCCTCGGCCGGCCAGATGTATTCGCTGAGCCACTGTTGCAGCGGCAGGTCATCGGCATAACCGCGCAGCAGGGTCATGGGGCCGTGGGTGTGGGCATTAATGAAGCCCGGCAGCAGCACATGTTCCGGCCGCTCCACCCATTCGGCTGCCGGCCAGGCTTCGGCGGCATTAGCACGTTCCTGAATCGTGATGATGCGGCCCGAACCAATTACGGCGACATGATCGGTCAGGATCTGACCTGCAGGTTCGACTGGAATAATCCAGCGGGGCGCGATTATAAAATCTGCCTCGGGCATTCTTCGGCTCCGGTTTCTTATGCAGCGGGATAATGCCTGAAGCGGCGGCAGCGTGAAACAAGCATGATTCCGGGGGCCGTTTTCGGGCGTTCCGGGGGTTATTTTCCGTAGGCTCAAATGGCTCCCTGTGTTAATATTTCACCCCTGATCGGCACATTATTAATAGGCTCTCAACAGACGCTGAATAGCCCCGGGATTAGCCGTTAAACACGCAGTAAAAACGCATGCATAACCCGGGGTTTATGCCGGTCTGGCTAATCAAATCCATCCCGAAGGAACAGTCGATTACCACCGATGACTGAAGTGGCGCAGGAAATATTGCCTGTCAATCTCGAAGACGAGATGCGGCAGTCCTATCTCGATTACGCGATGAGCGTAATCGTCGGCCGTGCCCTGCCTGATGTCCGCGATGGCCTGAAACCTGTGCACCGCCGCGTTCTTTATGCGATGCGTGAGCTGGGCAATGATTACAACAAGCCCTACAAGAAATCAGCCCGCGTCGTGGGTGACGTGATCGGTAAATACCATCCGCACGGCGATTCAGCCGTGTACGACACCATCGTGCGCATGGCGCAACCGTTCTCGTTGCGCTACCTGCTGGTCGACGGGCAGGGCAACTTCGGGTCGGTGGATGGCGATGCGCCGGCGGCCATGCGTTACACCGAAGTTCGCATGACACGGCTCGCGAACGAGTTGCTGGCCGACATCGACAAGGAAACCGTCGACTTCGCCGAGAACTACGACGGTTCGGAATCCGAACCGACTGTATTACCGACGCGCGTACCGAACCTGCTCGTGAACGGCTCTTCGGGTATCGCGGTTGGTATGGCGACCAATATTCCGCCGCACAACCTGGGTGAAATCATCGATGCCACGATCGCGCTCCTCGACAACCCGGACGTATCGGTAGCCGAACTGATGGAGATCATCCCGGGTCCCGATTTTCCAACCGCCGGCATCATCAATGGCGCCCAGGGCATCTATTCTGCCTACACGACCGGCCGCGGCCGGGTGCATATGCGCGCCCGCCACCAGATTGAGCAGGTCGATGGCAAAGGCAAGGAGGCAATCGTCCTGACCGAACTGCCTTACCAGGTCAACAAGGCGCGGCTCATCGAAAAGATTGCCGAGCTGGTGCGCGACAAGAGAATTGACGGCATCACCGAACTGCGTGATGAGTCCGACAAGGATGGCCTGCGAGTGGTCATCGAACTGCGCCGTGACCAGCTGACTGATGTGGTACTGAATAACCTTTACAAGCACACGCCGATGGAGACGGTGTTCGGCATCAACATGGTCGCCCTGCGGGACGGCCAGCCGCGCCTGCTGGCGCTCAAGGAGATGCTCGATGCGTTCCTGAATCACCGGCGCGAGGTCGTCACGAGACGGACTGTATTTAACCTGCGCAAGGCGCGCGAGCGAGGCCACGTGCTGGAAGGCCAGGCGGTGGCCCTGGCGAATATCGATACGGTGATCGGCCTCATTAAAAAGTCTGAATCGCCGGGTGTTGCCAGGGAAGCACTCGTCAAGGCGACCTGGGAGCCGGGCGACGTCACGGCGATGCTCAGGAAAGCGGGCAAAATCAGCACGCGGCCCGACGAACTCGAGGGTGACTACGGGCTGACGGAGCAGGGTTACCGGCTGTCGCCGAACCAGGCACAGGCGATCCTGGACCTGCGGCTGCACCGCCTGACAGGCCTTGAGCGTGATAAAATAATTAATGAATACAAGGATATACTAAAGAGAATTAAGGCCCTTACTGAGATTCTGCAGGACCCCGACAAACTGGTCGAGGTGATTCGTGAGGAACTGCTGGAAATCCGTGAAGCCTATGCCGACGGCCGGCGCACCGAGATCGTAGAAGATCACTCGAACGTCACCATCGAGGACCTGATCCCCGAAGAAGACCTGGTAGTGACGCTGTCGCACGGCGGTTATGCGAAAGCCCAGGGGTTGGATACCTACCAGGCCCAGAAGCGCGGCGGCCGCGGCCGGTCGGCCACCAAGGTCAAGGACGAAGATTTCATCGACAAGCTGTTCGTGGCGAACAGCCACGACACGCTGCTGTGTTTCTCCAGCCGCGGCAAGGTTTACTGGCTCAAGGTCTACCAGGTGCCGCGCGCCAGCAGGAATGCCCGCGGCAAGCCGATCATCAACCTGTTGCCGCTCGAGGATAACGAGCGCATCAACGCGGTCCTGCCCGTGAAGGAATACAAAGCTGACCAGTATGTGTTCATGGCGACGAGCAAGGGCCGCGTCAAGAAGACTTCGCTGGAGGCATTCTCGCGGCCACGCACAAACGGGATCATTGCCGTGGACCTTCGCGGCAGCGACAAACTGGTCGATGTAGCGCTGACCGACGGCAGCACCGACATCATGCTGGGGGCGAGTTCCGGCAAGGCGATCCGTTTCAACGAGAAGGATGTCCGTGAAATGGGACGCGGCGCCGCAGGTGTGCGCGGTATCAACCTCGAGGCAGATCACGAGGTCATATCGCTGATCACCGTGGGTGAGGGTGACATCCTGACTGCCACGGCGAACGGCTACGGTAAGCGCACCAAGGTGGAAGAGTTCTCGCCGCAGGGCCGCGGTGGTAAGGGCGTTATCGCGATTCAGACCAGCGACCGCAACGGTAACCTGGTCGGCGCTATCCAGGTGTCCGACGACGATGAGGTCATGCTGATCAGTTCTTCAGGCACACTGGTGCGTACCGGTGTTGCAGATATTTCGACGCAGGGACGCAACACCCAGGGAGTGACGCTGATCCGGGTTACCGAGGGCGACCGCCTCGTCGGGCTCGACCGCATCGAGCAGATCCAGGGCGCATCGGCCGACGCAATCACTACAGAAACGGACCAGGCGGCCACAGAAGAATAAGCAGGAACTTTTAACCGGGAAATATAACCAACGCTGTTTACCGTCGGCGTTGCGAAACGACACACTTAACAGGAACAGTAATGGCACGGGTATTTAACTTTAGTGCGGGGCCTGCAGCATTGCCGCTGGAGGTCCTGGAAGAAGCCAGGGAAAGCCTGACTGACTGGCAGGGCAGCGGCATGGGCCTGATGGAAATCAGCCACCGCAGCAAGGCCTTCGTCAGCGTGGCCGAGCAGGCTGAGGCCGATATCCGCGAACTCCTGGGCATTCCGGATGACTACGCTGTGCTTTTTTTGCAAGGCGGAGCGACTCAGCAGTTCGCCCTGATCCCGCTGAACCTGTCCGATGAAGGCCAGACCGTCGACCAGCTGGTCACGGGAAGCTGGTCCAAGAAAGCGCTGAAAGAGGGCAAAAGCGTTCGCAATGTAAATGTCGTGGCCGACGGCGCTGACCTTAATTATGCAGATGTACCGGCCCGCGATAGCTGGAACCTGACTCCGGATGCCGCTTACTTCCACTATTGCAGCAATGAAACCATCGGCGGCGTGGAAATTCACGACACGCCGGATGTCGGCGATGTGCCGCTCGTTACCGACATGTCGTCGACGATCCTGTCACGGCCGTTCGACGTCAGCCGTTTCGGCCTGATTTACGCGGGCGCCCAGAAAAATATCGGCCCGTCGGGGCTGACGATCGTGATCGTGCGTAAAGACCTTGTCCGGCGTGGCCGGCCGGCGTCCGACATACTTAATTATAAGGCTCATGCGGAAGGCGGTTCGATGATGAATACGCCGCCGACATTTGCCTGGTACGTCGCCGGGCTCGTGTTTGCCTGGGTTAAAAAGCAGGGTGGTGTGCAGGCAATGGCCGAGTTGAACAAGGCCAAGGCCGATAAACTTTATGCCGCCATCGATGCTTCCGGTTTTTATGCGAACCCGGTAGCGCCCGCATATCGTTCCTGGATGAATATCCCGTTCACGCTGGCCAAGCCGGACCTGGATGGCGAATTCCTTGCGCAGGCCGATGCCGCAGGGCTGACGAACCTCAAGGGGCATCGCTCTGTCGGTGGAATGCGTGCAAGCATTTATAATGCCGTGGCGATGGATGCCATCGATGCGCTGATCGCATTCATGCAAGAGTTTGAACGCGCCGCCGGATAACACAACGCTGGTTTTTACGATGTACAACATTCTTACGCTTAACAATATTTCTGAAGAAGGGCTGAAACGCCTGCCCAGCGACAAGTATTCGGTCGCCGATGACGCCGGTGATCCGGCGGGCATACTGGTGCGGTCCTACAAGATGCACGACATGGAACTCGGGGCCAGCCTCGAAGCCGTCGCGCGGGCCGGTGCGGGTGTCAACAACATTCCCATCGACAAGCTGTCGGCGCGCGGTGTGCCGGTATTTAATGCCCCGGGGGCGAATGCCAACGCGGTGAAGGAACTGGTGATCGGCGGTATGTTGCTGGCGGCCAGGAACCTGGCGCACGCGTGGGACTATACACAGCACCTCGAAGGCGAAGGCGACGAATTAGCCAGGGCGGTCGAGGCCGGCAAGAAGAAGTTTGTCGGTTACGAATTGCCGGGCCGCACGCTGGGCGTTGTAGGTCTGGGCGCGATCGGAGTGCGGGTTGCGAATGCCGCGCTCGACCTCGGTATGAATGTCATCGGCTTCGACGCCATGATCAGTGTCGAACGTGCCTGGGAGTTGCATTCGGGCGTGCAGCAGGCGCGCAGTCTCGACGACCTGTTGTCGCGGTCCGACATGGTGACGCTCCACGTGCCGCTGCTGGATGCTACCCGCGACATGATCAGCAAGGAAGGGATCGGCCGTATGCCAGCCGGTGCCGTAATACTAAATTTCGCCCGTGACCCGATCGTGGACGAGGAGGCTGTGCTTGCGAGCCTGGAAGCCGGGCATCTGGGTTGCTATGTCACGGATTTCCCGACCCGGCCGATGATCGGCAATGACAAGATCATTACACTGCCGCACCTGGGTGCGTCGACAGCTGAGGCCGAAGTCAATTGCGCGATTATGGTCGCCGACAACATGCGGAACTATCTCGAGAACGGCAACATCCGTTACTCGGTAAATTTCCCGGAAGCGGATATGCCGCGCACAAACGCATACCGGCTTACGGTTGCGAACGAAAATGTGCCAAACATGGTGGGGCAGGTATCGACCTTCCTCGCAGACGCCGGGCTGAATATTGAGGACCTGCTCAACAAGTCGCGGGGAGAGCTCGCCTACACGATCGTAGACCTCGACGGCCCTGTGCCGGACGATGTGATCGGGAAGATTGCGGGTATCGATGGCGTTCTCAAGGTCCGCAACCTCGGCCAACCCGTCTGAAAAACCCCCAGCCGGCACGATCCGGCGTTAAGAATCGACTCACAATGCTCATGTACTGGTATGTACACTCTGCTTGTTCGTCGATCCTTGCCTTGGCTCGCACTCGCCTGGAGCTTTTTCAGGCTTTGACCCCAGCCGGCACGATCCGGCGTTAAGCATCGGCTCAGCCGCTCCCGGCCATCCATGGCCTCCGCGGCATTCGGACATCCTGTCCAGCACGCAATTTACAAGGCCAGTACATGTGCATTGAAAATGTATTCTTGCCTTGCCTCGCGCTCGCCTGAGACTTTCAGCAGGTTGCCAGAGAATCGTGTCGGGTCAAATAGTCAATTAATGAGCGCATCGTCTACAATGCGGCGCCATGGTTGAGAAAGACGGCAAACAGGAAGCCGAGGATCTGGCGTTGATACGGCAAAAGATTGATGCTGTTGACAAGCAGATCCAGGGGCTGATTAACGAGCGGGCGCGCTATGCCAAGCAGATTGGCAAAGCCAAGATGAAAGGTAATGGCGACGGCCCCGTGGATTTCTATCGTCCGGAGCGCGAGGCGCAGATTCTGCGTGGCGTGGTGGGCCGTAATGACGGTCCGCTAAAGGATGAGGAAATCATGCGCCTGTTTCGCGAGATCATGTCGGTTTGCCTTGCGCACGAGGAGCCGGTCAAGGTCGGGTATCTCGGCCCCGAGGGCACGTTCACCCAGTCGGCCGTGCAGAAACACTTCGGCCTCTCGGTACGGCCGTTACCGCTCACGACAATCGAAGAGGTGTTCCGCGAGGTTGAATCGGGAACCGCCGACTTCGGCGTGGTACCGATCGAGAACACCACTGAGGGCACCGTCAATCATACGCTGGACATGTTCATGAACTCACCGCTCAATATTTGCGGTGAAGTGGAACTACGGATTCGGCAGCATTTGCTGTGCGCAATGGACAGCCTGGAGAAAGTTGACCGCGTTTGTGCACATCCGCAGTCGCTGGCGCAGTGTCGTGCATGGTTGCGCGAGTTTCTGCCGGGAGCCGAGCAGGTTCCCGTAAGCAGCAATGCAGAGGGGGCGAGGCGTGCAAGTGAAGAACCGGGTACCGCTGCAATTGCCGGCGACGCGGCTGCAGATGTGTACAACCTCGCAATCCTCGTCAGTGATATAGAGGATCGCCCGGACAACACAACCCGCTTTATGGTCATCGGGCGGACCCCGTTCCCGCCGAGCGGAGACGATCGCACCAGTCTATTGGTGTCGACGGCACATACCGAAGACGCGGGCGCCCTGCAGAATCTGTTGCAGCCGTTGGCAGAGGACAATATCAACATGACGCGGATAGAATCGCGGCCGTCCCACCAGCGCAAATGGCATTACGTCTTTTTCATCGATATAGACGGGCATGCCGAAGAAGAGCATGTAGCCCGGGCGCTGGCGCACCTCGAAAAGGGTGCGCAGCTATTCCGTGTGCTCGGCTCGTACCCTAAAGCAGTGATCTAGACAGCAGCGCGCCCCGATGACAGGCGACCACGCTTACACCGAACTGGCAGCCGCCCCGGTTTGCGGACTGACACCCTATGAGCCCGGGAAACCGCCCGAGGAACTCGAGCGCGAGTACGGTGTAAGTAATGCCTTAAAGCTTGCATCGAACGAAAACCCCTTCGGCGTGCCCGATTCGGTGCGGACGGCGATGAGTGAAGCGATCGACAACGTGCGTCTGTACCCGGACGGCGCGGGCTTCGCGTTGAGTCGTGCGCTTTCCGAACACCTTGGTGTGGACCCGGCCTGGCTGACGCTCGGTAACGGTTCCAACGATATCCTGGTGTTGCTCGCGGAATGTTTCCTGACACCGGAGACTTCAGCGGTCTACGATCAGTATTCTTTCATTATTTACCGGCTCGCTGTGCAGGCTACCGGCGCCGAAGCCAGGGTTGCCGCTTCCAACCCGCCGGAGCACGCCCAGCCTTTTGGGCACGACCTGAACGCCATGCTGGCGCTCGTCGACGCAACCACGCGGCTGGTCTTTATCGCTAACCCCAACAACCCGACGGGTACCTGGGTAGATGGCGAAGCCCTGCATGATTTCCTGTACCAATTGCCGGATCACGTACTTGCCGTGGTCGACGAGGCCTATTACGAATACGCGGTGGGCGAGGACTATCCGGGCACATTGGCCTGGCGCGACCAGTTTCCTAACCTGGTAATCCTCCGCACCTTCTCAAAGGCCTATGGGCTTGCCGGCCTGCGGGTGGGTTACAGTATCAGCAACCCCGGTATAGCAGAACTGCTGAATCGTGTGCGCCAGCCCTTTAATGTCAATAGCGTGGGGCAGGCGGCAGCGGTACAGGCTCTTGCCGAACAGGATTGGGTAGCGCAGTGCCATGCCACCAATCTGCTGTGCATGGAGACATTGCGTGCAGGCCTGGCTGAACTGGGAATGGCCTGTCTGCCGTCACGCGCAAACTTTCTGCTGGCGCATATCGGAACGAGGGCAGCCGCTTGCAACGAATACCTGTTGCGACAGGGAATCATCGTGCGGCCGGTCGCCAACTACGGGCTACCGGAATACCTGCGTATTACAGTAGGTGCAGAGCAGGATGTCACACGCTTGCTCGCAGTCCTGCGTGAGTTCACGGAGCAGGGGGCATGACTGACAATGCTCGCATCGTTGCAAGTCCCGGCCGCGAGGTCGCTGGCTCCGTGCGGGTGCCCGGCGACAAATCCATTTCTCATCGTGCCCTGATCCTCGGAGCGCTGGCCGAAGGCGAAACACTCATCCGCGGGTTTCTGTCGGGTGAGGATTGCATTAGCACACTGAAAGCACTGCGCCAGCTTGGCGCAACAATCGATGACAGCGATCCCGATTGCATTCGTGTACAGGGTGTCGGCCTAAACGGCCTGCGGGCACCGGCCGGGCCACTCGACCTGGGCAACTCGGGCACCGGTATGAGATTGCTTGCAGGCGTGTTGGCCGGGCAGGCATTCGAGTCGGAACTCACCGGTGACGAGTCGCTCCGCAGCCGCCCGATGGAGCGGGTGGCAACGCCGCTCGGCCGGATGGGTGCCCGGATTATCAGCTCGGGCGGTTATCCGCCCCTGCACATAAAGGGCAGCGCGCTGAAACCACTCTATTACGAAAGCCCGGTGGCCAGCGCGCAGGTTAAATCGGCGCTGTTACTGGCGGGTTTGTATGCCGACGGGACGACGCGCGTCGAGGAGCCAGGCATTACGCGCGACCATACCGAGCGCATGCTCCAGGCCTTCGGCGTAAACGTCATGATCGGGGATAAAGCAGCGGAGGTTTCCGGCCCGGCGCGCCTGCAGGCAACTGAAATTGCGGTACCCGGCGACTTTTCTTCCGCAGCGTTCGCGCTGGCGGCGGGATGCCTGTCGGCGACGGGCCCGGTGGAGATAACCGGCGTCGGTATTAATCCGACGCGTACCGGGTTCCTCGAAATCCTGAAATTAATGGGGGCCGGTATCGCGATCACGGACGTAGGTACGGCCGGCTCCGAGCCCGTCGCGACATTAACGGTCAATTCGGCAGTACTGAAAGGTGCGGAAATACCCCCCGAACTCGTGCCGCTTGCGATCGATGAACTGCCGCTGGTGTTTGCACTGGCGGCATGTGCCGAGGGTGAAACGCGGGTCACCGGCGCGAAGGAACTGCGCCACAAGGAAAGCGACCGCATTGCCATTATGGCGACGGGTTTATCCAACCTCGGTATCGAGGTGGATGAGCGGTCGGATGGTTTGGTGGTGAAGGGTGGCCGATTGCGCGGCGGCACTGTAAACAGCGCCGGCGACCACCGTGTCGCCATGGCGTTTTCCGTGGCGGCGATGACTGCAAATGACACGATAGAAATCCTCGATACGATCAACGTGGCCACATCGTTCCCGGGCTTCGTACCGCTGATGCAGTCGCTCGGCTTGCAACTGGCAGAAGGTTGAGGATGGCTCAATCCATGCACCAGCCTGTCCCGGTAATTGCCATCGACGGACCCGGTGGCGCAGGCAAGGGCACGATCAGCCAGGCGGTCGCCGGGCAGTTGGGCTGGCATCTGCTGGACAGCGGGTCGCTTTACCGCGTCACAGCCTTTGCGGCCGACCGTAAAGGCGTCGCGCTGGAGGACAGTGAGGCGGTCAGCGAGGTGGCTCGTACACTGGATGTGCGCTTCGAGTATACCGGGACTGATACTCGGATTATGCTTGAGGAAAATGATGTAACTAATTCAATTAGAACGGAAGAAGTAGGCAAGATGGCCTCTGTAGTTGCGGCCGATTCGGCGGTTCGGCAGGCCCTGATCGAGCGTCAGCGGGCATTTGCCCGTCCGCCGGGCCTGGTGGCCGATGGCCGGGACATGGGAACCATCGTGTTCCGCGATGCCGGGCTCAAAATCTTTCTCACGGCGAGCGTGGAAGAACGGGCCCGGAGGCGTTATAAGCAGTTGAAAGACAAGGGAATGGATGTTAGTCTGCCCGCCCTCTCAAGGGATATGAAGGAGCGTGACCGGCGGGATTCTGAGCGTTCGGTTGCGCCGCTCCGGGCAGCAGACGACGCCCGGGTGCTGGATTCAACGGAACTTGCGATCCCGGAAGTGGTTGCTTTGGTCATTTCATGGGTTAACGAGGTGTTTCCCCCTTAGATAGACAAGAAATAAGGGGTTACAACACAAGAGACAGGGTCCGGCCGACAGTGATGTCGACCGGTTTTTTTTAACAGACTGACTGACCAACGTGAGTTGCCAGTCATTAACAACACGGGCCCACCGCGAGGTGGAATTATTAATGTCAGAAAGTTTTGCAGAGCTGTTTGAGCAAAGTCTTGCCAGCGGCGAGATCAAGTCCGGAACCATTCTCACCGGCAGCGTAATCGAAGTTTCCAACGAGGTCGTCATCGTAAGTGCCGGCCTTAAATCCGAGGCGGTTATTCCCGCGAGCCAGTTCGGTGACGAAAACGGCGAACTGGAAGTAAAGGTAGGTGACGAGGTTGAAGTTGCACTGGATGCCGTCGAAGACGGTTCCGGTGAAACGCGCCTGTCGCGCGAACGTGCCAAGCGCGCGCGTACGTGGACGATGCTCGAAGATGCCTACGAAAAATCGGAGATCATCACGGGTATTATCAACGGGCGCGTCAAGGGCGGCTTTACGGTTGAAATCGATTTTGTCCGGGCCTTCCTGCCCGGTTCCCTGGTAGACGTCAGGCCGGTGCGCGATCCGTCTTACCTTGAAGGCAAGCCACTTGAGTTCAAGGTCATCAAGCTCGACCAGAAACGCAACAACGTGGTGGTCTCACGCCGTGCCGTCGTCGAAGACGAGTACAGCGCAGAACGCGATGAACTCCTCAAGACATTGCAGGAAGGTGCAACGGTCAAGGGCGTGGTCAAGAACCTCACCGACTACGGTGCGTTCGTCGACCTCGGTGGTATCGATGGCTTGTTGCATATCACCGACATGGCGTGGAAGCGCGTCAAGCATCCTTCGGAAGTGGTTAACGTCGGTGACGAAATAGATGTGAAGGTGCTGCGATTCGACCGCGAGAAAACCCGCGTGTCACTCGGTATCAAGCAGCTCGGCGCCGACCCGTGGCAGGCAATTGCACGCCGCTATCCACCGACTACCCGGATGTTCGGCAAGGTTACGAATATTGCCGATTACGGCTGTTTTGTGGAAATCGAGGAAGGCGTCGAAGGCTTGGTGCACGTGTCCGAGATGGACTGGACCAACAAGAACGTCAACCCGTCCAAGGTCGTGCAGGTCGGCGATGAAGCCGAGGTTATGGTCCTTGAAATAGACGAAGAGCGCCGGCGTATTTCGCTGGGACTGAAACAGTGCCAGGCGAATCCCTGGGCCGAGTTTTCGTCGGCCTACAAGAAGGGCGATACCGTTAGTGGCACGATTAAATCGATCACCGATTTCGGTATTTTCATCGGTCTGCCGGGCGGCATAGACGGGCTCGTACACCTGTCCGATATTTCCTGGGATATCGCGGGAGAAGAGGCCGTACGCAATCACAAGAAGGGCGAAGAAGTCGAAACCACGGTTCTGGCCATCGACCCCGAACGCGAACGCATTTCACTGGGCATTAAGCAACTGGATCAGGATCCGCTGTCGCTGTTCCTGGCCGAACACCCGAAGGGCAGTATCGTTAAGGGTACAGTCAAGGAAGTCGATGTACGCGGCGCGGTTGTGAACCTCGCCGAAGGTATCGACGGCCAGTTGCGCGCATCGGAACTTTCGCGCGAACGTGTGGAAGACGCACGTACAGTGCTGAAAGAAGGCGAAGAAATCGAAACCCGCTTTATCGGCATAGACCGCAAGAATCGCGTTATTTCGCTGTCGATTAAGGCAAAAGAAGCGCACGAAGAAGCTGAAGCTATGCAAAACTATAAGTCTGAGACAGATTCGGCATCAGGTACGACGCTGGGAGATTTGCTCAAAGAGCAGATGAACGGCGACGAGTAATAATATCGCGGGAGCGGGGGACGCCAACCCTGTATCCGTATAACAGAAGATGCGAAAGGGAGTGGCAACCGGGTATGACCAAATCTGAACTGATCGAAGTCATTGCGCGCAAGCAAAAGCATCTACCCGCTAAGGATGTTGAGCTTGCGGTTAAACACCTTCTAGAGCTGATGAGTGGCTCACTTGCTGACGGGGAACGCATCGAAATTCGTGGTTTCGGCAGTTTTTCGCTGCACTTTCGTCCGCCGCGCATGGGGCGCAACCCGAAGACCGGCGATGCTGTGGCGCTCTCCGGCAAATACGTGCCCCATTTCAAACCGGGCAAGGAGTTGCGCGAGCGCGTAAACGCCAGCCGCGAGTTGCCGATCAAGAACTAGGATGCGGGCCATAGCCCTTGCGGCTACTCTGCCCGCTTTGCTTTACAATGAACCCTGAGCCTTTGCCGGCTCAGGGTTTTTTGTTGTGGCCGGGAGGTATACGCCATGCCGTCCTGCCTGCGCGTGCGAGTAAACCGATGGTTCGCTTTGTAACTTTTATAGTCATCATCCTGTTCGCCTTCCTCGTGGCCGTCGTATTCGCGGCCATCAACCCCGAGCCCATGTCACTCGACCTGGCCTTCGCCGAGTTCCAGTTGAAAACATCCCTGGCCCTGCTGGCATTCCTAGCCACCGGCTGGGTATTCGGCGTGCTGTGCGCAGGGTTCCTGATGTTAAAGATGCTGAGTGAGAGGCGTCAGTTGCGTAAGTCGCTGCGGCTGGCGGAAGCCGAAGTCAAGTCTCTGCGCAGCATGCCCATGCAAGATGCCCACTGAATCGACTTTTCTCCTTGCGGGGCTGTTTTTTGTGGCCGCGGCGCTGGGCTACTTTTTCGCGGTGTTCGGTGACGACGATGAAGAAGAAGAGGAACTGGCCACCGGGCAACTAAACGCTGACTACATCAAGGGCCTTAATTTTTTGTTGAATGAACAACCGGACCAGGCGCTCGAAGTTTTTATGCGCATGGTCGAGGTTGATGATGAAACGCTTGAAACGCATTTTGCGCTCGGCAGCCTGTTCCGGCGACGGGGCGAACTAAACCGCGCCATTCGCGTTCACCAGAATATCATTGCGCGACCAAACCTGAGCGTGGGGCATCGTGAGCAGGCGATGGTATCGCTGGCGGAAGACTACCTCAGCGCCGGACTCTTCGACCGCGCGGAAAAGCTCTACCAGGACCTGCGCGAATCGGCCGAATATGGGGTGCGTGCATTGCACAAGCTGATCCGTATCTATGAGTCCACCAATGACTGGGAACCGGCTATCGAGGCCTACCAGGCGCTCGAGAAAATCGAGCCCGATGCAGGCGAAGACGGGCGTGTAGCCCATTATTACTGCGAACTGGCCGAGCAGGCGGCCATGGACCGCGATTTTCCGCGTGCCCGTGAGTTGCTTAAAAAGGCTGGTGGCGGTCGTCGCGGCGCGGACCGGGTCCGGCTGGTTTTGGCCGGGCTGGCGCAGGAGACCGGTGATCACAAGGAAGCGGTCAAGGTATACAGACAGGTCATGAAAGATCAGCCCCGGCTGATCACGGAAGTGGTACCACGACTCGCGGAAAGTTGTCGCGAACTGGACGATCAGAACCTGCTCACGAAAAGCCTGAAAGAGTTGTGTAAGGGCACCGGCGATGGCGGCAAGGCGATCGCGCTGGCAACCGTTTACGACCCGCGGATCGTCAACGAAACGGCGCTGGAATGCCTGCGCGAATATGTGTTGTCTGACGAGGTGCTCGGCAACCTCGTCGATACCGCAAGCCTCGAACGGGGCGATGCAAATGATCAGCGTGTGGCGCTCGATAAACTGCGCGAAGGCCTTGGCGGATTTGTATCGCAGACCCACCGTTACCGTTGCACCGAGTGCGGCTACGTCACCAGCCAGTTGATCTGGCAGTGCCCCACCTGCCGTTCCTGGGAAACCATCTTGCCGGCGGCGCAACTCAGCGTGGAAACGCCGGTGACCTGAGTTTCCGGCAGAACCCGGCGGAAACGCTGCTCTACACCGTAAACCTGATTACCTAGGATCAAGTCAGCCGGGCCACGCGCCCGTTTTCTGATCCATGCAATGAGGTACATCATGCGTCTAATCAATACTCGTGCACTACTGGCAGGTTTGGCCGGTATGCTGTTCCCCGCAATACTGCTGGCAGGGCCCGTCAACGTGAATACGGCGGATGCCGAATCCATTTCTGCAGAACTGAAAGGTATCGGTCTCGCGAAAGCCAGGGCGATCGTTGCCTACCGTGCGGAGAACGGTGCGTTCACTGCGCCAGAGGAACTGCTCAAGGTAAAAGGTATCGGTCCGAAGGTACTCAGGGAGAACCTGGACGATATCCTGGTCGAAGACTGAATCCGGCGGGGCCGGTTCGGTTTTGTGACCGGCCCCAACCGGTTATTATCCCCAGCGTCTGTTAACGAATGCTGGGGATAGGAATGCCCGAACCTGTACGAACGGCCGTTTTTCCCGTGGCGGGGCGCGGCACACGCTTTTTGCCGGCGACCAAGGCGGTGCCGAAGGAAATGTTGCCGGTCGTCGACAAGCCGCTGATTCAGTATGCCGTTGAAGAAGCTGTCGCCGCCGGTGCGACCCGGCTCGTATTCATTACCCACAGCAGCAAGGGTGCTATCGAATCGCACTTCGATGGCCACGATGACCTGGAAGAGGCCCTGGCCGATTCCGGTAAACAGGACATCCTGGCCGTGGTGCAGGGCATCCTGCCGGATGACGTGACCTGCGAATACGTCCTGCAGGGTGAGCCGCTGGGGCTGGGTCATGCGGTCCTGTGTGCACGTGAGGCCGTCGGTGAGGAGCCTTTCTACGTGCATTTGCCGGACGACCTGATCCTGTCGGAGCAAGGCTGCCTGTCGCAACTCAACGATCATTACCAGGCGACCGGCGGTAGCTGTGTTGCCGTGGAAGAGATCCCGCCGGAGAAAACCTCCAGCTACGGCGTTGCCGCGGTTGACGGCGATTACAGGATCAGCGAAATCGTCGAAAAGCCGCAACCGGATGTCGCGCCCTCGAACCTCGGTGTCGTGGGGCGTTACCTCCTGACCCCGGCGATTTTCGCGAGGCTCGAAAAGACCGGCCAGGGTTCGGGCGGCGAGATACAGCTGACCGACGGGATTGCCTCGCTGATGGCAGAGGAAGCGGTGTACGCCACGGCGTTTAAGGGCACCCGTTACGATTGCGGCGACAAACTCGGTTATATTATGGCCAATATCGACTTTGCTCTGGAGCGTGATGACCTGGCCGAAGGGTTAAGGGCGCACCTGGCTACGCTGTAGTTCAGGGGCCACAAAAAAGGGGAGAGTGTGGCAGACAGAGATTTTAGCGTTACCCCTTGCACAGGCGGCCTGGGTGCCTTCGTGTCTGGCATTGATCTGTCCGTGCCGCTTGACGATTCACGATTCGACGACCTGTACGCCACATGGCTCGAATACTGTGTGCTGATTTTCCGTGACCAGTCGCTTACGCCGGCTACTCAGCTCGCGTTTGCCCGCCGCTTCGGCACGTCCATGGAGAAACTGGAATTTATTCCTGCGCATCCCGAATACGAAGACGTCCAGGTTGTCAGTACCAATCCGGACTGGAAGCCGCAACTGTTCGTTGACTGGCACACGGATGTTAGCTGGCAAGAAGTACCGACCCTGGGCGCTATTTTGTATTGCCTCGAACGGCCGGAAGGCACCGGTGACACCCTGTGGACCAACATGTGTGCGGTCTACGATGCCCTGTCGGAACCCATGCAGAATTTTCTGGAAGGGCTAACCGGTGTGCATGATGGGTTGCTCGGACGCGAGGCCTCGATGATCGCATCAACAGGCGCCAAGGCCTTTCAGGCAGCGCGTGAAGCCTATCCTCTTGTCGAGCATCCGCTGGTCGCTGTGCATCCGGAAACCGGACGGCATGTGCTGTACGTGAACCCGTTGTTCCTGAGCCATATCAAGGAACTCGGGCGGGAAGAAAGCGATGCATTGCTAAGCTGTTTTTATAAACTAAGCGAACAGCCCGAGTTTCAATGTCGGTTGCAATGGGAACCGGGAACCGTTGCGCTTTTTGATAACCTTTCCACAATACATAAAGTTGTCAACGACTATTGGCCACGCGAGCGTACGATGCATCGCATAGCAATCAATGCCGAAGACCGGCCGCAGGGTGTTTGATTATCAAGACTAATCGACCGCGTATACCCGGATTTTCACGCCGTCCTTATCGCGAATCCCGAAGCCGACAAACACACGTCGCGCGAGCTCCGGGTAGTGTCCCTCGGACACCTCGAAGCGGGGCGTCGTACGGAAGTAGTACTCGTCCGGTGATACCGCTTCCCCCCGCACGAACTTTTCGGCCACTTCAGGCGACTGGTCCCGGTAACCCACGCTGTCGGTTTTGATAAGCACACCGTCGCTCGTCTTGAGCATGGCGGTCACATCGATTTCCGCGACGCCGTCGTCCCGGATGAGCTGCCAGTCGGCCCCAACGGGCAGAACTTCCCCCGATGCGTAGGGTCCTTCGAATGTGCCGCCCGTGATCGCGAAGATAACGCGGCGGCCATACTGTGTTTTGCCCATATCCAGGGGCGGGAGCGCGACGTCGGCAGCCAGGTCGAAGTAGTGGGTGAGGGAAGGGGTAACGTCGCCGGAAGTCATCGGCGCACTCTAGCATGGCAACTGCATATCCGGCCTAGCCCGCGGGCAGGTCTGTTTTCAACTCGATGACGTCGATAAAGAAGTCCCGGGAGTCCCGTTTGTCCTGCTTAGTAATCGTCAGCACGAAGCGCAGGCCGTGAAAGGTGAGTTCGGGCAGGTCGCCGGTGCTGAATGAGCGGGCGATTTCCTCTTTAACCGGTAGCTGTTTGGCTGGCGACGCGTCAGCCACCGCCTGCCACTTTTCCGCCACGGCATCCACCAGCTCCGCGAGCGGGTTCTGGCTCGTGCGCATCATGCTGCCACCGCAGGTCATGCCATTGCTCCGAATCTGGCCACGTTTGTAACGTTAGCACCTGTGCCCGTTTTCTGCGCACCTATTCTATTGTGCGCCTGCACAGCTAAATCGATTCACCGATCCGGATGATGACAGGGCCAGAAATAGGGCGTATACCGTGCCTAATATTCGGTTGGGGGAGGCTGGTGAAAGGGTGGCAACGTTCCGGGTGAACAACTTGTACCCCGTCAGCACCTATGGAACAGATATAGGGCTAGTTTAAAGGAGTGTTTTTGTTCATCCTAACCTGAGGAG
>JASLMV010000012.1:7500-88404 GCA_030746435.1 Gammaproteobacteria bacterium
CGCATGGAACTCATCGTCGGGCGCGGTGACAGCCTGGATCGCCTGTTTCGCAAGAATGACCTGAGTTCAGCGGACCTCGCCCTGATCATGCGCGAAGACCTGGCCCGCAAACATCTGCGGCTGGTAAAGCCGGGTGATGAAATCATTATCTGGCGACAGGAAAACCAGGTCACCGAACTGCGGCGTGAGATCGATTTTACGAAGTCGCTCAAAGTTCGGCGCACCTCTGACAGCTTTACCGCCGGTCTGGTCGAACACGACATAGTGACCCGACCTATCGAAGCCAGGGGAACGATCGAAAGCTCGCTTTTTCTCGCCGCCGCGGAAGCCGGTGTATCGGAACGCACGATTATGAACCTCGCAGGAATTTTTGCCTGGGACGTAGATTTTGTTCTTGATATACGCGAGGGCGATCAGTTCCACGTCATTGTTGAAGAACTCTGGCGACACGGGGAACGTATAGCGGAAGGCGATATTGTGGCAGCAGAATTCGTTAACCAGGGTGAGACTTTCCAGGCTATTCGCTACCGTGACCCGGACGGCAAGGTCAGTTACTTTAGTCCCGAGGGGCGCAATATGCGCAAGGCCTTTCTACGTGCTCCACTCAGCTTCTCGCGTGTCAGTTCCAACTTTAATCCGAACCGGCGTCACCCGGTCCTGAACACCATCCGCGCCCACAAAGGAGTCGATTACGCCGCGCCCAGCGGTACGGCCGTCAAAGCGGCCGGAGACGGCAAAGTCATCTATCGCGGCGTTAAAGGTGGCTACGGGAATACCGTCATCCTCCAGCATGGCGGCAACATAACGACCCTGTACGCACACATGTCGAACTTCAACCGCAAGGCGCGACTCGGCACACGGGTGCGCCAGGGCCAGACGATCGGCTATGTAGGTCAGTCAGGTCTTGCGACCGGGCCTCACCTGCATTACGAATACCGCAAGAACGGTGTGCACAAAAATCCCAGAACTGTGAACCTGCCGGATGCGTCACCCATTAACCCGGCGTTTAAGGATGATTTCCTGCGTGTCGCACAACCACTCATCTCGGTTCTTGATGCAAAAACTGTCGAGATCAACGATTTAACGACCGCCCGCAATACACAGTAGCCGCGCAGCGAAGCAACCGGAACGCCCATGGAGAAACCGGCAGAGCTTTACCTCGGTCTCATGACTGGCACCAGCCTGGATGCAGTAGATGCGGCGCTGGTTTCTTTCTCCGCCGATAGCTGTGCACTGCAGGCGACGCTGGAATATCCGTTTCCACCGCAACTGCGTGACCGCCTGCTGACACTGATCGAATCACCTGACGAGGTTTCACTCGATGAGCTTGGGGCTGTCGAACGGGAACTGGGACTGCTGTACGCTGAAGCTGTAACAGCTTTGCTGGAATCAGCCAGCACGAATCGGGGCGACATTGTGGCCATCGGGTGCCACGGACAAACCGTCCGGCACCGGCCGGATGCCACGCCTTCTTTCACCATGCAGATTGGAGATGCGGCGACGCTCGCCAATCAGACCGGTATTACTACTGTTGCCGATTTCCGGAGTGCCGACATCGCGCTCGGCGGCCAGGGCGCGCCACTCGTGCCCCCGTTTCATCAGTGGCTGGTCGGCCACAAACCCGACACTTCTGTAGTCGTTAATATCGGCGGCATTGCCAATATTTCAGTCCTGCGCCCGGGGCGGGAACCGGTCGGATTCGATACAGGCCCGGGCAACACACTGCTGGATGGCTGGTGCGCCCGCCACACAACTGAGCGCTTCGATAATGAAGGCACCTGGGCGGCGGGCGGGCGTGTAATCGAAGGTCTGTTGAATGACTTGCTGGAGGATCCGTATTTCAGGTTGCCACCGCCCAAAAGCTCCGGGCGCGAATACTTCAATATTGAATGGCTCGAGCAGCGGATGACAGGAAGTGACGCTGCAGATCCGGTTGATGTTCAGGCTACCCTTGCCGAACTGACGGCTGCGAGCATTTCCCTGGGTGTGCTCTCACAGGCGCCGGAAGCAAAAAATATATGGTTATGCGGCGGCGGCGCACTAAACAAGGATTTGTGCCGGCGCATTGCTGTCCGCCTGCCCGATGCAAAGATACAAACAACCGATGCGATCGGTCTGCCGCCGGCCTGGGTAGAGGCCGTGGCTTTTGCCTGGCTCGCGCGTGCCAGGCTAAACCTCGAATCGGCCGGAGCGCCATCGGTAACGGGAGCCGCACGGCCCGGCGTACTCGGAGCGGTGCACCGGCCGGGATAGGCCAAACCGAAACGCCGGTCTTATGTAAGACATTCAGTAAATCCGGGACATTCGGCTGATATAGTGCCTTATTGACTCCCGGTCGCGCGGTTTACGACATTGCGGCCCGAAGCTGACAAAGATCAGCAGGCAAGAGCCGTGGATACAGCCAACCTTAATCTGCCCGAGCATCTCATCAACCGTGAACTCAGTGTGCTTGAGTTCAACCGGCGCGTGCTTGTGCAGGCAGAAGATGGCCAGATACCGCTGCTGGAACGACTGAAATTCCTGTGCATCGTTTCGACCAACCTCGACGAATTCTTCGAAATACGTGTTGCCGGTTTACAGCAACGACTTGAGGCCGGTACACCCCCTGCAGGGCCGGATTCACTGACCCCGCAGAAAGCACTGACGGGAATAAGTGACTCGGCGCACAATCTCGTTGCTGATCAGTATTACCTGCTCAATACCGAACTGATCCCCGCACTCCGGGATGCAGGCATAAACTTCGTCCCAAGATCGCAGTGGTCGCCGGAACAGCGTGACTGGCTAAACTTATTTTTCCAACGCGAGATTGTTCCTACACTGAGCCCCATACTGCTGGACCCTGCCAGGCCGTTCCCGCGCATCCTGAACAAAAGCCTGAATTTCATTGTGGGTCTGGACGGTATACATGCATTCGGCAAACCTGCAGAACGCGCCATTGTGCAAACGCCACGGTCGCTGCCGCACCTTATCCACCTGCCGCCCGACCTCGCTGCAACAGGTCCGACCGACTTCGTGTTCCTGTCATCGATTATTCATGCCTTTGTCGACGAGCTGTTCGCCGGCATGGAAGTTACCGGCTGTTACCAGTTTCGCGTAACGCGCAACAGCGATCTCTATGTCGACGAGGAAGAAGTTGACAACCTGATGCGGGCAATTGAAGGCGAACTGGCGTCGAACAACTACGGTGCCGCAGTCCGGCTGGAGATCACCCATGACTGTCCCATAAGCCTTAGCAATTTTCTGCTGGACGTGTTCGACCTGAGCGAGCTGGACTTCTACCCGGTCGAAGGCCCCGTCAACCTGAATCGCCTGCTCGCCGTGTACAACATGACCGAGCGGGAGAAGCTTAAGTACCCGGTCTTCACGCCCGGGCTGCCCGAAGCAGCCCGTGACGCAGCCGACCCCTTCCGGTTAATCCGTGAGCAGGACCTGCTGTTGAACCACCCTTATGAGTCCTTCGGTCCCGTGCTCGATTTCATCAGCCGGGCCGCACAGGATCCCGATGTGGTGGCCATCAAAATGACCCTGTACCGGGTGGGTGATGATTCGCCGGTTGTAGACAGGCTGGTTGCGGCCGCCCAAAGCGGCAAGGAAGTGACGGCTGTCGTCGAGCTGAGGGCCAGGTTTGACGAGGCGGCAAATATTGCATTCGCGAACCGGCTGCAGGAAGCCGGCGCGCAGGTTGTCTATGGCGTAGTGGGCTTCAAAACACATTGCAAAATGACGCTCGTCGTTCGCCGCGAAGGCAACGAATTGAAGCGCTATGTGCACCTCGCTACGGGCAACTATCACCCCGGTACCGCGCGCAGCTATACGGACTATGGTTTGCTCACGGCCGATGAGGCACTTACTGACGATGTGCATCACGTGTTCCTGCAGCTGACCAGCATGACGCACATCCCACCGCTGAAAAAGCTCGTGCAATCACCTTTTTACCTGCATGACCACTTACTGCGGCTGATAGAAGACGAAATCAGCAATGCAAACGCCGGTGGCGCCGGCCACATCATCGCGAAACTCAATTCACTGGTAGAACCGAAGATTATCAGCGCACTCTACCGCGCGTCAGCTGCCGGTGTAATGGTCGACCTCATCGTGCGGGGAATGTGCTGTCTCCGCCCGGGCTTGCCCGGTGTGTCCGATAATATCCGGGTGCGGTCAATCGTCGGGCGCTTCCTCGAACATTCACGCGTGTACTACTTTCACTCGAACGGGGAAGAAAAAGTCTATTGCTCAAGTGCTGACTGGATGGACCGCAACATATTCAGGCGCGTAGAAACCTGTTTCCCGATCGAAAACAAAACCCTGAAGAAACGCATCCTTGGCGACCTGGATCTCTACCTCGGCGACACCACAAACGCATGGGAACTGTCATCCGATGGGCACTGGACACGTCAGAGTCCGGCCGCCGGGCAGCCTCCACTTAGCGCGCAGGAAACCCTGCTTAGCAGGCTGGCGGAGTCGGGTTAGTTCGAAATCTGGCCTGAGATCAGGTCGAGAAAGACGAACCGCAACCACAGGTGGTTGCAGCATTCGGGTTGCGGATTATGAACTGGGCGCCTTCCAGGTCTTCCCTGTAGTCGATCTCAGCGCCCATCAAATACTGGATACTCATCGGGTCGATCAGCAACGTGACACCCTGGTTCTCGACCTGGGTGTCGCCATCCTGTAATTCTTCATCGAACGTGAAACCGTACTGAAACCCCGAGCAACCACCACCCGCAATGAATACCCTTAATTTAAGGTTGGGGTTGTCTTCGTCACGGATCAGTAAATCGACCTTAAGGGCTGCCGAATCTGTAAAGATCACCGGATTGTCCGCCGGTTCATATTGACTGGGCTCTACACTCATTGCTGCACATTCATCATTGGAAAGGCGGTATTCTAGCTCAAAATCTGAAAAAGTAACCGAAGGCAACTCTTATTCCGTCAAAAGTCCCTGCATCCGCGCCTCTATTTCTGTGACCAGCTCCGGGTTGGCCTCCCGGTAACTTACCCGCTTCCGCCGGATCGATGCGAGATGATCCTCCAGATTTACCCCTGTTAGTAACACACCAAACCCCGCCCGGGACTCTTCACTCACAGCAAATACCCGGTCGAGCATCTGATCGCCCACACCTTTCCTGAAATGTGAAATATCCCAGTAACCGGACATGTCGTTCGGCTGGTTCCTTGTCTTCGGCACCATCTCGGTTGTTATCCGGTTATAGCCGGAGAAATCCCAGACCGGAAAAGGCTCACTGTTGGCACGGGCAGCCTCTTCTTCATTTATCCTTACAACCATCCGCTTCCATCGCTCCATGGCACCCCAGAGACCGGCAGCCGCCAAAGCCTCATTCAGGTATGCGTGTGTCGGCGATATAACCATGCGCAGATCCACCCCACGCTCATAAGCTGCCGCCAGGAATTTCCGAAAATAGATTGCACCCGGTTCGGTATCGGCCCGCAAAAACCCCCTGTATTCTTCCAGCGGCGCCCACCAGATATTTACAAACGCTCCCAGACTAGCCAAAAACATACCATGGCGCGTTTTATAACTCGACAGCCCGAAGCTGTCCGGCCTCATCATGCCGTTCACACCGATAGCTGGTACATAGTTATCCGCTTCAACGGTACCGCGCGCTTTCAGGTTGGTCTGAAAAACCTCTACCGCATTCAGGAATGCATCTGCTGAGGTCAGTGCCTGGAAGAGCAACAGCCCGAAAAAGTTTGGGTTCCGCTTGCCATTGCCGTCGACAGCAAGCGCCAGGTTCTGATCGGCCGGATCCTCCAGAATTCCCGGCCGGAACATTTCGAAATCTATCCCGATGACGACCTGTTCTAACTGCCTGAACGAATCGGCATGCAGAAAATAACGATAGACGGTATAGGCGCTAGCCTGGCCGAGCCCAAGGTTGTACGCAGGTTCTGCCGACCAGCCTGGATGCATGGGATCGAGACCCACGTCTGACCGTGAATTGCCCAGTACCAATGCACCAGGCTTCAGCCTGGACGCCTGGTACGCTTTCAGCTGCCGCTCATAAAAACCCATTTTCGGCTTCATGACATTTAAGCCATCAATAACCGGGCTGCGGAACAGTCCATGCGGGTTCATAAACCAATTGAATGAACCCAGCGCTAACACCACGAGCGATGTTATTGCAGCAAAAACTATTAGGTAACGTCTGGACATCTGTTAGAACTGAAAGTAGATAAACTCATTGATACGAGACATGTAAAGGATGGAGATTACTGCACTACCACCGATGGCAATTGCCCAGCTAACCTTGGGTTGCCATTGCATGAACGGGAAGCCCACTTGTTTAATTTCGCCCGGGTAAGTTTTCAGGGCCGGCTTGTACTGCTGCATAATCTGCTGGGTATTAGGGAGGAACCAGACGATTGGCGACATCACAACCAGCCAGAGCAACAACTCTCTGCCAAGGCTGAACGAACCCAGCAGTTGCGCAGGATCCAGTACCGTCCCAACAGACGCCATGGAGACGATGATTGACCATGCGGCAGGAAATGATTCTGCCCGGAAAAATACCCAGGCAACTACGATTGCAATATAGGTCACAATCGTACTGGCCGACCGGGCAAACAACGTGTCACGCCGCTTGTCACCCCGCCAGGCTCGCCAGGCATGATTGAAGCCTAAATAGATACCATGCAGACCGCCCCAAATCACGAAAGTCCACCCCGCACCATGCCAGAGGCCGCCAAGCAGCATGACGATCATTAAATTAACGTAGCGACGTCTGTTGCCCAGCCTGTTGCCGCCCAACGGGAAGTACAGGTAGTCGCGCAGAAACCGTGACAGTGTCATATGCCAGCGCTTCCAGAGGTCTATTATCCCGGTAGATTTGTAAGGGGAGTCAAAATTTAGCGGCAGCCTTATACCAACCATCCGCGCCAGGCCAATCGCCATATCCGAATAACCTGAAAAATCGAAATATATCTGGAAGCTGTATGCAAATGCCCCTGCCCATGCATCTGCAAACCCGATGCTGCCCCCGGCAAGCGCACTATTAAAGACAGTATTTGCAAACGGTGCAACGCTATCGGCCAGTACGACCTTTTTGAATAGACCGATAAAAAAAATTGTAGTCCCGACAGCAAAATTTTCTGCCCGCGGAGTAAATGTATCTTTACGAATGAACTGCGGTAGCACATCTTTATGATGGACAATGGGCCCGGCAATCAGTTGCGGAAAAAATGTCACAAACAACATGTAGTGCATGAAATTGTGTTCTTCAGTTTTACCCTGATACGCATCAACCAAATACGCAATTTGTTGGAAAGTAAAAAAGGAGATTGCCAGTGGTAAAATAACAGTCTCAAGTGTCCAGCCTGTTTGCAGTACATAGTTGACACTATCGACAAAAAAGTTGGCATATTTAAAATATCCCAGTAAGCCAAGATTGAAGCTATTCCGCAGCCAAGTAATGAACGGCGGCGGCTATCCGCATGGATTGCCGATAAGGCACGCCCTGTAAAGAAATTCACCAGCACCGAGGCTGCCAACAAAATCAGGTAGGCCGGATTCCACTAACCGTAGAAAAACAGCGAGCAAAGTACGAGCCATGCCATTGCCAGCTCACGCCAGCCCCTGGTCCCTAGCAAGAAAAAGCCCATCAAGGTAACGGGCAGAAACAGAAACAGAAAAGTATGAGAACTAAAGAGCATTCTGCGGAACGGGAGGCGGAAGGTGCGCCCAGATTTTACCCAAACTATTCAATTCACGGGTAGGACTGTAAAGAGTTCGAAAGAGGAACTGTAAGCGCCGGGTTACATGCTGCCGGATGGCTGGCAACAAACCAATTATTGCTCCGGCAGAATCGAGCGGCCGGGACTTCACATATTGCGCCTGTATTCGCCGCCTACCTTGTACAGCGCAGCGGTAATTTGCCCCAGAGATGCGACTTTTACAGTCTCCATCAACTCGGTAAATACATTACCGCGATCACGAGCCACCTGCTGGAGGCTTTGGAGGGCTGCCTCTGTCTCGGCCGAGTGCAGTTCCTTGAAATGCTCAAGCCCATTGATTTGCTGCTGCTTTTCCTCTTCCGAGGAACGCATAAGCTCTATATGGTCGATGCGCTCCTCCTGACCAGCCTCGGGCAGGAAGGTATTTACACCGATAATCGGCAGGCTGCCATCGTGCTTCTTGCTTTCGTAATAGATGCTCTCATCCTGAATCTTGCTGCGTTGATACATGTTGTCCATCGCACCGAGAACTCCGCCACGTTCGCTGATGCTTTCGAACTCGGCGTATACCGCTTCTTCGACAAGATCTGTTAGCTCGTTGATGATGAACGATCCCTGCCAGGCATTTTCGCAAATATTTAGTCCGAGTTCCTGGTTGATCACCATCTGAATCGCGACGGCGCGCCGCACAGATCCTTCTGTCGGAGTCGTAATGGCCTCGTCATATGCATTGGTATGCAGGCTGTTGCAATTGTCGATTAATGCATACAGCGCCTGGAGCGTGGTGCGAATATCGTTAAAACTGATTTCCTGTGCGTGCAGGCTGCGGCCCGACGTCTGAATATGGTATTTCAACATCTGGCTACGCTCGTTAGCGCCGTAATGCTCGCGCATCGCACGCGCCCAGATACGACGGGCAACACGACCGATAACCGCGTACTCGGGATCCATACCATTACTGAAGAAGAAACTCAGGTTTGGTGCAAAATCATCGATCTTCATCCCGCGTGCGAGATAGTACTCGACAATAGTAAAACCGTTAGATAGTGTAAAAGCGAGTTGAGAAATAGGGTTCGCACCAGCCTCGGCGATGTGATAACCGCTGATCGAAATACTGTAAAAATTCCGTATATCGTTGTCGGTAAAATATTGCTGCACGTCCCCCATCGCTTTCATGCCGAACTCGGTGGAGAAAATACAGGTATTCTGCGCCTGGTCTTCCTTCAGAATATCGGCTTGTACCGTGCCACGGACCCTGCTCAGCGCGTCCTGTTTAATGCGCTCGTAAGTCTCCCTGTCCACCACTTTGTCGCCCGATATGCCGAGCAGGCCCAGGCCCAGGCCATCATTACTCTCCGGCCGGTCACCAGCGTAGGCTGGCCGCGGCCGGTCGGCAAAATACTTATCTATAAGCTTATTGGCAGCGTCCCAACCGCCGGTTTCTGTCAGATACTTTTCAACCTGCTGGTCGATGACCGCATTCATAAAGAAGGCCATTACGGCCGGCGCCGGACCATTGATTGTCATCGAGACTGATGTGGTGGGTGCACACAGGTCGAAACCCGAGTAAAGCTTCTTGGCGTCATCAACGCTTGCTATCGACACGCCAGCATTGCCGATCTTACCGTATATATCCGGCCGCTCGGCAGGGTCTTCACCGTAGAGCGTTACTGAATCGAATGCAGTGGAGAGACGAACCGCGTCGTGACCGGCCGCCACATAGTGAAAGCGACGATTGGTCCGTTCGGGCGTACCTTCACCGACGAACATCCGGGTACCCGGCTCCGCCTTACGACGGTAAGGGTAAACACCCGCCGTATAGGGATAGCTGCCCGGCAGGTTCTCTTTCATGAGAAAACGCAGCAGATCTCCCCAACCATCAAATTTTGGCGGGGCAATCTTTGGTATCTCGTTATGGCTCAGGCTTGTTCGAAAATTCCCCCCCTCGATCACCTTGCCACGAACCGTATAGGAATACCGATCTGCCGTAAGTGCCTGCAATCGCTCCGGCCAACCAGCCAGTAACTTGCGTGCCGCAGGCCCAAGCTGATCCAGTGCAGCGTTATATTCACTTCTTAAAGTTTCAAACTTCTGGTCGCCGTCGTTAACGGCATCTGCCGGGTACGGCAGCAGGTCTTTTGGTAACAACGGATCAGCGATGTCCTGCAATACTCCGCGAAACCGCTGCAGCCGGTTAGCGGCGGCACAGAGTTTCTCGATTTCAGCATTTATTGCACGGCCGTCTTCCGCAATTTCCGCCAGGTAGCGCTGGCGTGCGCCGGGGATCATCGCGGTTGCCCGCGGCTCCTTTTCGGCGATCTGCAGATCCAGCTTCCAGAAATCAGCATCATTCCCGGCGCGGGCTGCGAGCTGTTTACAAAGCCTGCCAAAAAACCAGGCAATGCCCGGATCGTTAAACTGGCTGGCAATTGTCGGATAGACCGGAATGTCTGCCGCTTCGGCATCAAAATCGACATGATTGCGCTGCCACTGTTTGCGCACGTCACGCAGCGCGTCATCCGCGCCGCTCTTTTCGAACTTGTTAAGCACAATCATGTCCGCGTAATCGAGCATGTCGATCTTCTCAAGCTGGCTGGCGGCACCGTAGTCACTCGTCATGACATAAACAGACAAATCCACGAGATCGACTATTTCGCTATCACTCTGACCAATACCGGCCGTCTCGATAATGACAAGCTGAAAGCTGAGCGACTTCATAAAAGCAATGGCGTCGCCCAGCATTTCACTGGTCGCCCTGTGCCGCCGCCGGGTCGCAATCGACCGCATAAAGACATTGTCGTCGCGCAGGGAATTCATGCGCATCCGGTCACCAAGCAATGCGCCACCGGTCCGTCGGCGGGTCGGATCCACCGCAAGTACGGCAACCCTGATGCCGGGAAAATACTGCTGCAACAAAGACAGCAGCCCGTCGGTGACGCTGCTCTTACCGGCACCGCCCGTACCCGTTATACCAACTACGGGCACCGTCCCGGTGGCAACCTGCCACTCTTTGCGCAACTGCGACAACTGGCGGTCATCCAGTAAGCCGTCTTCGATCACGGACAACATTCCGGCAATCGATATGGCGTTGTCTATATCGGGCCTGGCGCTAACATCAAGCGTGCGCTGTGCCTCCGTGGCCTGGCTGACCAGATCTTCGATCATTCCGGTCAGGCCGAGGCGCTGACTGTCGTTCGGGTGATAGATACGCTGGATGCCGTATGTTTCAAGACTTGTAATTTCGTCCGGGGTAATCGTCCCTCCGCCGCCGCCAAAGACCTGGATATGACTCGCATTCTGTTCGCGCAACATATCCACCATATAGCGGAAATACTCATTATGGCCGCCCTGGTAGGAACTCACGGCAATGGCATCCGCATCTTCCTGAATCGCCGCCCGCACGACATCTGCCACACTTCGATTGTGGCCTAAATGGATAACCTCGGTGCCATGCGTCTGGATCAGCCGCCGCATAACATTGATAGCCGCGTCATGGCCGTCGAACAGCGACGCCGCGGTCACAAACCTGAGCGGACTGCGCTTCCCGCTTTGCGGCGATTTTTCCGCTTTAGTATCGGATACGTTTGACACGTTACTGGTTGGTTATTGTATAGCAGCCCCACCGCAAACCCGCTGCCGCGTTTACGGTGCTCACCCCGTTAGATTAACAGATGGTGAAAGTTATCCGCCCTGTTATACCGCGCCTTCGAGTTCTGCCTCGACTGCTTCGTCTGCTGCTTTCGCACCCGATGCAGGCGATTTCACCGCGGCAGGCGCGGCCTCATGGATTAGCTTGCCGTTAATTTCGGCACCGGCAGAAATTTCAATAAGGTTGTAATGCACGTTGCCGACAACCCTCGCAGTCGGACCGAGTTCGGCACGTTCGGTAACCACGACGTCACCTTCGACCATACCGCTCAGCGCCAGCCGGGGCACCGAAACATTACCCTGGACACGGCCGTACTCGCTGACACTCAGGTAGGCGTCCGGGTCTTTGCCGCCCGCAATACTGCCGTTAACCAATCCATCTACATGGCAGCCACCCTCGAAGCGCAGGTCACCCTCGATGCGGGTGTCCTCGCCAATCAGCGTCTGTATCGCGACGGGCTTGCGCCCTTTAATACCAAACATAATCCTGTCTCCTGCGCATCCGGTGCAGCCTTACACCACCAGCCCATCCGGGGGAAATCCAGCTGCCGGGGCCACTCTCCGGGGATCCCGCTACAGCCAATCTAGCTGGGTTTGACGTCCCAAACGAAGAAGTCTTCCACAGTTTTCGATGTTTTTCCCCGGGGGCGAACTATGACATGAACCCGTTCCGGGACGAAATCGGGGGGTAGTGCCAGGGCCACCTTAAGGTCCTGAAAGTACCGGAATGAGTAGTTTAGCCGCCCTGTGCCGCCTGTAGGGGACGTGGCAAGCTCCCCCAGGCCCAGCCGGGCCGGTTCGCCGCGCTGCAGCCCTTCGACCACGATTTCCACAGAACCCGAGATCTGGCGGTCGATCCGGAAGGCCTGGGCCAATACCAGCCGGACAGCGAATTCCTGCTCGCCGAAGCCCTGGACGACCTTGAAATCCTGGATGCGCAGGCCCGTGCCGTCGTTCTCGTTGACGATACCCTTGTAGAACTCGATATCTTCCTGCTGCTCCTGGATACGACTTTGCAGCCCGATGAGTTCCTCTTCGACCGCGTCATAGGCCTCCCGGTCTATCTTGGCGGCCGTTTCCAGTACAGCAATTTTCTCACGAGCGGTTTTGAGCTCGGCCTGCAGCTCATCGTTCCGGCCGTCGAGCTCTCCACGCAAACTGATAGCTTCAATTCGATTGAAACCGGCGCGGTTAAGGCCCAGCTCGTACATCAACCATGCGCCCAGCACAATAAGCCCTGCCACGAGCAGCAACGCCAGCCTGTTCTGCAACAAACCATGGTTGCTAACGATAACTTTGTTGGGGCTCATGCTCTAAATCCCTGTGCGCAATACATCGGCCATATGTTAGTCCGGAGCACGTTCCGGTTCGGTCAACCAGGCTTCCGGCCACCAGCGCGGCTGGGGCG
This sequence comes from Gammaproteobacteria bacterium, assembly GCA_030746435.1. Classification (GTDB taxonomy): domain Bacteria; phylum Pseudomonadota; class Gammaproteobacteria; order Steroidobacterales. The sequence goes on from JASLMV010000012.1 coordinate 20,246, forward strand.
GCACATTTTCCGGAAAGAGCAGCGGGGCGAGCTCGGCTAATGCGGTTACATAAACCTGGCGTTTGAAGTAAATCACTTCTTTAACCGGCCGCCAGTAGTCGACCCAGCGCCAGCGGTCAAACTCCGGCAAGTCCGTGCTGTCGAGCCGCAGCTTTCTATCCGGACTCAGAAGCCTAAGCAAAAACCAGCGTTGCTTCTGGCCAATGCACAATGGTTTTGAATCGTGGCGTATATAACGTTCGGGCAAACGGTAATGCAACCACCCCGATGTCTCGCCAAGCACTTCAACATCTCCCCGATCCAGGCCAATTTCCTCGGCAAGTTCACGGTACATTGCTTCCAGCGGTGTCTCATCGATCTGAATCCCGCCCTGCGGAAACTGCCAGCCGGTTCGGCCGGCCCGTCCGCCCAGTAACAGGGTGGCATCGTCCCGTGTGAGGATGATGCCAACATTGCTGCGAAACCCGTTTGAGTCGTAGTGATCCATCGCGATTGATTTGCCTGGTGCGCTGCCATTCTTCCACAATCCCAATTATGCTGTCACGATTCTGAGATTGCGGCGCAGTGTCTTTGGATGTCCGTGTTTTCCAGCCTATGAACCGATATAGCCTCATCCTGTTGCTGATAGGGTGCTCCGCTCTCAGCCTGCTGATCGCTTTGTCCACGGGCAGCGTTGGCTCACCTGCCGATGTCTGGAACAGCCTGACCGGAACCGGCGACGCAACGCTGCGAGAGATCGTTATTGATCTGCGGTTACCGCGCGCGCTCGCGGCGTTTGGCACGGGCGCGGCATTGGCACTTGCCGGCGCGATGATGCAGGTATTACTCCGCAACCCGCTTGCCGACCCCTACATTCTTGGCACCTCGGGCGGGGCAGCCGTTGCCGCGCTGGTTGGAATTACGCTCGGTGCCACCGGCCTTTTTGTTAATGCGCTGGCCTTTGCCGGGGCGCTTGGCAGTACTTTGCTGGTTTTCACGCTCGCACAAAGTCGTACCGAACGCTCGAGTGGCCGTTTGTTGTTAACCGGCGTGGTAACCGCTGCGGGATGGGGAGCCGCAATCAGCCTGCTACTGGCGCTCGCACCGGAACGCGCGCTGCGCGGGATGCTGTTCTGGTTAATGGGTGATTTTTCTTTTGTCGGCAACCCCGCACCAATCTTAACGGTGGCTGTTGTAGCAATGTTTATCGGGGTGCTGCTGGCACCGACACTTAACCTGCTGGCTACGGGCGAACGCCAGGCTGCGTTGCTGGGCGTAGAGGTACGACCCGTGCGCAGCGGACTCTACTTCCTGAGCTCCCTGCTCACCGCGGTTGCCGTAACAACAGCCGGCACGGTCGGATTTGTCGGCCTGGTAATCCCGCACCTGGTCCGGCTCGCTGGCGACGCCGACCACCGCACCGTCATGCCCTGCTCTGCGCTCGCCGGGGGTTGTCTCGTGGTTATTGCAGACACGTTGGCACGATCGGCGGTTGCGCCGCTCCAGTTGCCGGTCGGTGCAATAACGGCAGTACTCGGTGTGCCTTTATTCCTGGTGTTGCTAAGGCGAACGGGAGCCGAACGACACTAATCAGGTGTCGTCAGACGCGAGTATCTATATAGCGGCGGCCGTGTTCCATGAGCTCGACAAAGGCTGCCTGGTCGTTTTCACGCACACAGGTCGATATCTTTTCGACTGCCGCCCGCAGTGCCTCGAGCGGCTCAAGCCCGTGCTTGTTCAGCGACTGAATCTCGAAATAAAGCTGTGGATTCTCTCCGGCAACTTTCGATGCGACCGCCAGCTGCGCGTCGAAGGTGGTACTGGACAGATCGGCCAGGCGCGGCACCGCCTCACCGCTTTCGGTCAGCACACTGACGAACGCTATATTGATTGCGTGTGACAAACCCAGCACGTAGGCAATCAGGCGATCGTGGTCTTCGAGCGCCATTTCGGTCTGCTGCACCATGGTCGAATCGAAGAGTTCCCGTGAAGCGCGGGTAGCCTGGGGCACGCCGGCATCGAGAAACAGCACATGCTTGTCGGACAAGAGTTCCGCATCGGGCCCGAACATCGGATGCAGTGAAGTAACGCGGGCGCCGCTCGCTGCCAGCGTCCTTAAAGCCGGAACGAGCGGCGTCTTGAGCGAACCGATATCGAAAACCAGCCCTGACTGACCGCGTTCGGCCATTTCTTCCAGTATCTGCGCCGTGGCCTGCAGGGGCGCCGCAACGACGGTAACCGCAAAGTCGGAACCGGCCTCACGCCAGTCGTTGGTGTTGCTGAATTCCGGCACCGTGTTTTCCGGATCGGCAATAGTGATGTCGTAGCCCTGTGAATCCAGAAAATTTGCAAACCAGCGGCCCATTTTGCCGCCGCCGCCGATAACCAGCGCTTTTAGTCCGTCACCCTGCCCTTCGGCTCGCACCCGAGCCCGCTCCTGGCGAGTTAAAGAAGTGCGGATAAGTAGTCGCATCACCTCTTCAATAATATCCGGCGCTATATCCAGTTCAGCAGCATTCGCGCGGGCGGCATCGAGCACCTGTTTTTCCCGTGCGTAATCACGGGTAGCCTGGCCCTCGGCCCGTTTTAATTCACCGACCTGTTCGACCACGGACTGGCGCTCGGCAATTAGCTCAACCAATTGCCGGTCCAGTTCGTTTAGTCGTTCGCGAAGTTCACTGAGGTTCATTTAATTTGCGCAACAGGGTCGATGTGAGCGTCCAACATTAAGCCGCCCAGCGCACCGCTAGTCAACTTGAGTAAGGGGTCCTACAATGTGCCCCTTCCGATCTTAGCCAAGAATCAAGAACCAGGCGGAGAACCTATATGAAAGCGCGAGCGGCAGTGGCATGGGAAGCCGGCAAACCACTGGAAATCGAAACGGTCGATGTAGAAGCCCCGCGAGAAGGCGAGGTACTGGTACAGATAGTTGCGACCGGCGTCTGCCATACCGATGCGTTTACCCTCTCGGGCGCAGATCCCGAAGGAATTTTTCCATCGATACTCGGGCATGAAGGTGGCGGGGTTGTCGTAGAAACCGGCGCTGGTGTTACAACGCTGAAGGAAGGCGACCATGTAATTCCGCTGTACACCGCAGAGTGCGGCGAGTGCAATTTCTGCACCTCGGGCAAGACCAACCTGTGTCAGAAAGTACGCGTAACCCAGGGACAGGGTTTGATGCCGGATGGCAGCAGCCGCTTTTCCGTGAACGGCAAACCCGTTTATCACTACATGGGCACCTCGACCTTTTCCGAATACACCGTCGTTCCGGAAATATCGCTCGCAAAGATCAGCCCGGAGGCGCCGCTCGACAAAGTTTGTCTGCTCGGTTGCGGCATAACGACCGGTATCGGTGCGGTCCTGAACACGGCGAAAGTCGAGCCGGGCGCAACCGTCGCCATATTCGGGCTGGGCGGTATCGGGCTCAGTGTTATCCAGGGTGCGGTGATGGCACAAGCAAAAAGGATCATCGTTATCGATATAAACCCGGACAAGTTCGAGATGGCGAAACAGTTGGGCGCGACGGATTGCGTAAATCCCAAAAATCATTCAGCGCCTATCCAGGAAGTGATAGTCGAAATGACGGATGGTGGTGTGGACTACTCATTTGAATGCGTAGGCAACGTGGAGCTAATGCGCTCGGCGCTGGAATGCTGCCATAAAGGCTGGGGCGAATCCGTAATTATCGGTGTAGCAGGCGCCGGCCAGGAAATATCAACCAGACCGTTTCAACTGGTAACGGGACGCGTATGGCGAGGTACCGCTTTTGGTGGCGTAAAAGGCCGCACCGAACTTCCCGGCTACGTGGATAACTACATGGCAGGCAAAATAAAGATCGATGAAATGGTCACCCACTCGATGCCCCTCGAAGACATCAACAAAGCCTTCGACCTCATGCATGAAGGCAAGAGTATTCGCTCGGTTATTCAATTTAGGGCCTGATAGAAGTACTACCGGAAAAAAATGGAACAGCTTCCCGAGTCTTTGCCGGACAACCCGTTACCGCTGCTAAACGAGTGGCTCAAACATGCGAAGGCGGCCGACGTCTTGCCGAACCCCGATGCGATGACACTCGCTACGGTGAGTGAATCGGGTGCGGTTTCCGCACGCATCATACTGTGCAAGATGCTGGTGGAAGAACCGGGCTACCTGATCTTCTATACCAACTACGAGTCTCCCAAGGGCATAGACATAGGCTCCGGCAGCCGTGTAGCGGGAGTGTTTCACTGGGACAAACTGGACCGCCAGGTGCGTATAGAAGGAATAGCGGTCCGGTCACCGGACGACGAAAGTGACGCGTACTTCGCAACCCGCGACAAGGAAAGCCAGATCGGCGCATGGACAAGCGTCCAGAGCCAGCCCCTGGGCTCCCGCCAGGAACTCAAGGACAAGCATGTCGCGACAGCCCGGAAGCTGGCCGATCTGCAGGATGAGTCCGGTAAAACAGAAATCCCAAGGCCGCCGTTCTGGGGTGGCTATCGGATCTGGATCGACAAAGTAGAGTTCTGGTGCCGGGGTGAGGCGCGGCTGCATGATCGCGGCTGCTGGACGCGATCGCTGGAAGCCTCTGACAGGGGTTTTAAGGTGGACGACTGGACCTGCACCCGTTTACAGCCCTGACGCCTGGGCGCCCTTGTGGGCCGCCAGGATTTGTCGAAAATATTTACAAAAAATTGCACTTGTGGGCGTTAAACCCAGCCTATGCACCGCTTTTCCACACCCGGGTGGGATGGATACGGTACTCAGCATGGATCCTGGCCACATTTTCAGGCCCCCGATGGAAACTTAACTGCATATCTGGCAATTGTTTGTAGTGGGTTCCGCAAGAGATTTAGGGGCTTTCAGTGCGTCGACTTTGTTTACAGGTCGCTAAAATCAGCTAGAAAATGCCTGAATCAGTGATTTGTAAACGATTGATTTTCTGAATTTTAAGTAAGATTGGCACGGCTTTTGCTTGTTTTATTACTGCGCACAAAAAAGGTTTCTGTGACGCCGGGCTATTTCGACATCTGAATACAGACATCGAAGCCAGAAGATACGGATCAGAAGAAGAACAATAAACAATAATAAGAAGACCCGTAAACAAAAATAATAATCCACCACAGCCCATAGCGCTGTAGCAGAAACCGAATTCGCGACAACAACAATAACCCGTACACCCCGCTTACCCAGCGGGGTTTTTTTTGCCTGTAGAAAAGCCCTTGCCCGGCAGCGCTGTAATGCCTCAAGCTTGGGGTTGTTTTATGCGATCAGGAGAGCATTCCCACCATGGAAGCCAGGCTTCATTGCAATGGCCTGACTGTGTCGGTTGCAGGCCAGGAGCTTGTTAAAGACCTGCAGCTCGATATAGAGCCCGGGTCTTTCGTGTGTGTGCTCGGTACAAACGGTGTAGGCAAAACCCTGACCCTCCATACCCTTGCAGGATTAAGGCCACCGGCTACCGGTGATGTGACGGTGTGCGGTGATTCACTCAGCACACTGGCCCGCAAAGATGCGGCCGTTCGGCTGGGTTTACTTTTACAAATCTATGAAGATGCATTTCCGCTGTCAGTAATGGATATGGTCCTGATGGGCCGCTACCCACGCCTGAGCCTGTGGCGGTGGCCCGATGACCGGGACCTCGACGCAGCTCGCAAAGCACTGCAAAAGTTTGATCTCGCGGGCCTCGAAGACAGGGTTATTACTACTTTATCCGGCGGTGAACGAGAACGCGTAGCGCTGGCAACTCTCCAGGTGCAGGATCCCGCGATCTGGCTCCTGGACGAACCCATGAATCATCTCGATCCGCATCACCAGCTCAGTGTGCTCGACATACTTAAGGAAACGGCTTGCAACGGTCGTGTCATTTTAACCACCCTGCACAACCCGGCCATGGCGGTACGCTATGCCGACCATGCACTCCTGTTATACGGAGATGGTGAATGGGAGTACGGTACTGCCGCCGAACTCCTCGAACCTGCACGTCTGGAGAGGCTTTACCAGACACCGTTCGACTACTACCGCAATACACAGGGTGAACGTACGCTACTTATGCCCGCGTAGTGCAAGCAGACAAAGCAGTTATACTGACAGCGGCTGACGTTCGAAGGTCAAAAGTATTGTGGGTAACAGACTCAGCAAAATATATACGCGTACCGGAGACGATGGTTCCACGGGTCTCGGTGACGGCACTCGAGTAAGTAAAACCGGTGCGCGCGTGGAAGCCTACGGCTGTGTCGATGAACTCAACAGCACTCTGGGTCTTACTATTGCCGCAGGCCTGCCAGATGACTTGGCTGTGCTACTCACGGACATTCAACAACAGTTGTTTGACCTCGGTGGCGAACTTTGCATGCCTGGCGCCAGAACCATGTCAGCGGCCGATGTTGACCGTCTGGAACAGGTGATGGACCAGTTCAATGAATCTCTGCCGCCGCTGAAGGATTTCATTTTGCCCGGTGGCAGCCCTGCTTCTGCGGCCTGCCATCTCGCCCGCACCGTCTGCAGACGCGCGGAACGGCGAGTGCTTGAATTGGCGCAGTCGGAGGATATTAACGATGAATCGCTGCGCTACCTGAATCGCTTGTCCGACCTGCTGTTTGTAGTTGCGCGCGTCCTTAACCGGCTGGACGACGGCGAAGAGGTTTTGTGGAAGGGCGGAAAACTGCAGCAGTCCACTTCCGGGAACTGAGTACTACCGTTTCCCGCGTGTTTCTTCAAGTGCGGCACAAATCTGCGCCACCCCTTCGATAATTCTGGGTCCCGGCCGGCTTATAAGGTCGGGATCGATACTGTAGAGATTCTCCCGGGCAACCGCCTCTACGCTGTCCCAGTCCTGCCAGCCACGTTTCCAGCTTTCGTCCCCGGATACTGCTGACGCAATGATGGCTTCCGGGTTTTTTGCGATTACTGATTCAAGGGTTACGGAAGGCGCCAAGCCCGACATGCCGGCGAACACATTCTCGCCGCCGCACATATCAATTGCTGTACTGATCGTATGGCTGCCCGTAATCGTGAAATAAGGTTCCGCCGCAATCTGGTAGAAAACCCGCACCAGGCGAGCGTCCGCATACTTGCCACGCAGTTTTTCGAGCTGTGCACGAAACTCGGCTGCACGCTGTGCGGCGATCTTGCCGGTACCCGTAAGTTCGCCAATCGTCTGCAGATCCGCCGCTATATCATCGAGCGCAGAGGCCTCCAGTTCGACGACGCGATAGCCCAGTTCCTGCAACCGCACGACGATCGCATCCGGGCTGCCCGACTGCCAGGCCAGCACCAGGTCAGGCTGCAAAATATTAACCGCCTCATAATCGATCCTGAAAGAATCGCCGATCCTGGGTACGTCGCGCGCTTCCACCGGATAGTCGCTGTAATCCACAACGCCTACCAGGCGATCGCCTGCGCCCGCTGCATAAACCAGTTCCGTGATGTGGGGAGCAAGCGAAATAACTCGCTCGGCAGGGCCCCCGGCTCTGCGCGGCAAACTGTCACCTGGCGGCTGACAGCCGGCGATCAGAAAGAGTCCTGCAGCCAACAGGATTCTGACGGCGTCAGTTGATCCAGCCATAGAGGGTCAGCACTGCGAGCGCCGGGCACCAAATCGTCCACAGAGTGCGACGTACCAGCCTGAGGGCAACTTCCGCCCGGGCGGCAACACTATCTGTATCCGATTCGGGCGCGGCGCCCCGACCCACGAACCCCAGGCGCTGGTCGTCCGGACCCGGGAACAGTTCCGCTGTCGGCGCAGGCCGTTCCCTCCAGCCCGCAACCGCGCCATCGTAACTTCCCGCGAGCGTGTAACCGACCATGAGCAGCCGGGCCGGAATCCAGGCGAGCACCCAATGCAAAAACAAACAACCCCTGACAAACTGGCACAGTTCTTCTTCAGCGCCACTCTCTGCCTGCTCAGCTATGTGATAAATAGCTCGCCGCCGCATCAGGTCCGCAACACGAAAAGCCCACGCAGCTGTCGGGCCGAGCAGCGCAAACCAGAAAACTACCGCAAATATCCGGTTGTTGGCCTGGGCGTATATTGCGGCTTCTATATCGGCAGCCGAACTTGAATCGGAGCCCGCCTCAAGTAATTCATTCGCCAGCTTGGCAATTTCTTCCTGATCGTCATTCGTAATCGCGGCACGATAATCATCTATCTCTTTACCGAGATCGCGCGGCCCCAGACAAAACAGCAATACGAACACGGCAAATACGAACAGTGGAACCTGCGCCAGTCGATCCTGCAGACTGAGCTCCAGCAGGCCGACGGGAATAACCAGTAGTGCCGCAGCACCCAGCGAAAGTACGATGCCTGCCACAAGATTTTTCGTGCCCAGCCTGCGAAAAGCGACATCAAAAATCGGATCGAGCCAGTGAAACTCACGCAGGTGAAATAACTGCGTGAGCAACCGCTCAACCGCCAACCCCAGCATCAGTGCCAGAAAATTCATTCGTCAGTAGCCAGTTGCAGGTAGCGCATCAGGTTTCCACCGTCAGCAGTGATTCCAGCGCCCGCCAGTCAAATGCGGTGCCGGGATCCGTTTTTCGCCCCGGCGCGATATCGCTGTGTCCCACGATATCGGCAGTTGCCAGCGAAGCGACCGTCTGTCGCAGAGTCATTATTAATGTGGCAAGGCAATGATACTGCGCTTCCTCGTAAGGTGTTTCGTCTTCGCCTTCGAGTTCTATTCCTATGGAAAAATCGTTACAGCCGGACTGACCCGCATAGCTCGATTCGCCAGCGTGCCAGGCCCGCCGGGTGACGGGAACATACTGCACCAACTCCCCGTCGCGGCGGACAAGAAAATGTGCCGACACGCAAGAATCGGCTATTTCCTCAAAATAGCTGTGGGCCGAAACATCCAGACAGTTACAAAATAACTGGTCAATCCAGGGGCCGCCGTAATCCCCGGGCGGCAGGGAAATGCCGTGCACGACGATAAGGGTCGGCACACAATCAGGCGGGCGGTCATCGCAATTCGGCGACTGAACCTGGCGGGCTTCCGCAATCAGGCCTGATTCAGTATCCAGCATGAACATACAAACAACCCTGCCCGTTTTGACCTGCTTTACTTTAGCATCGGAAGTGCGGTTATGCGGCAAATCACCGGGCAGTTTGTTTGATTCTGCAGCTTGTAGCACGATAGCCGCATGCGCAACGTACGAATCTACATCGATGCCGAACTCGATCAGGGCCAGGAGGTCGAACTTGGCGGCAGCGCCGCCCGTCATATTGCCCAGGTGCTGCGCAAACGGGTGGGTGACCCGCTGGTCGTCTTCAACGGCCGGGGTGGTGAGTTTGCTGCGAATATCATTGCGGTCAAAAAGAACAGCGTGCGGGTTCAGACAGGCAGCCGCAGTTCGCCATCGACCAATTCCGGTCTCGACCTGGCGTTGTGGCACGGACTTTGCCGGGGTAGCCGAATGGACAGCGTTGTGCAGAAGGCGACCGAGTTGGGGGTGCATCGAATCCAGCCGCTACTGTGCGAACGGGGCGTTGTGAAACTCGACGCCAAAAGGGAACGCAAACGCGTTGACCACTGGAACAGCATCGCGATCGGTGCCTGCGAGCAGTCCGGCCGCAATCTGCTTCCGGCAATTGCCAGGCCGCTGGTACTCGCCGATTGCCTCGAAGCGCTGGACCCGGATTGCATTGCGATAATGCTCGACCCCGTTGGCGGGGAAAACCTGGAGTCCGTTGTCACGCCCGGCAAAGCCATCGTTGTACTGACCGGCCCCGAAGGGGGTTTCACCGAGGCTGAAAGAACAGCCTGCATCGATGCGGGGTTCAGATCGGTCGCACTGGGGCCACGTATCATGCGGACAGAAACGGCGCCGATCGTGGCTTTGGGACTGGTGCAATTTCTTGCGGGCGACCTTGGGGGCCGCTGACAGGGTCAGGCCAGAGTCGCGACTTCCCGCAACATCTGCTCGATCATCTCAAGATCCGGTATCAGCGCGTGCTCCTGAATCAGGCGAACCTGGCAAATGACGGGTGAATTGGGTGGCGGTTCGTAGTCGGAATCGGCTTCCACCACTTCCTTGTTGACCCTGACCATCTGTGGAAAACCTTCGGCTAGCAACCCGTAAGGTTCACTCACTTCGCTCACGCCCAGCGGATGAAATACAACAATACGTGTGCGGCCGCCCGGCACCGGTGCTTCAATACCGCACATCCGCTCGAAGGATATTACGGGTATTACACGGTTGTTCCAGTTCGCAGTACCACGCAGCCAACTCGCATCATCGGTACTTTCTTCTGCCAGTGAATAGCGAACAATTTCCGCTACACATGACCGTGGCACAATTAACTGCTCCGTTTCCAGTGGAACGATCAGGCTATAAAGTTCTTCTGAAATTACTGCCATTTAATTTTCAGGTTCCGCACATTTGTTCAGGACACAGTATCGTGTTCCCGACTTTCCCATTCAGTAAACCTGTCACCCAGGAGGTTTTGCATAGCCTCCAGCATTTCATGTTCCTGGTAAGGTTTACCCAGATAATCATTTACACCAAGTTCGATAGCGCGGGCGCGATGCTTCTCCCCTGCACGCGAAGTTACCATGATGATCGGCAGGTCCGCCGTTGCAGGGTTATTGCGTACGTGGCCCGCAAATTCGTAGCCATCCATCCGCGGCATTTCGACATCGAGGAAAATGATCTCGGGTATATGATCCTGCAACACCTCCAGCGCTTCCAGGCCGTCTTTCGCGGTAATGACACGCATGCCGTTTCGTTCCAGCAAGCGCTGGGTCACCCGGCGCATGGTTATCGAATCATCAACCACAAGCGCCAGTGCAGGCAGATCTTCTTCGACCTTGGCCGGCTTCTCTGGCGCGACTTCCACAACCGCGGAGCGCACGAGTGCGCCGGCATCAAGTATCACCACGATTCGTCCGTCACCGAGGATGGTCGCTCCGGCGAGGCCCCGGATTGTCGAGAGTTGCGAGCCGATGGGCTTAACGACAATTTCCCTGCTGTCTGCAGCCTCATCGCTTATCAGGGCCGTTGAATTCTCGCCCGCATCGACAAGAATAAGTGACACCTGGTCATCGTCCGGGTCCAGTCGCGCTGTGCTGAGCCCGAGGTAAAGACCCATATGCTGCATCCGGTAGGTCCGGTCCCCGTATACGACAGTCGGATTCGGCTCCGCCATGCGCTCTTCAAATTCCTTGCGGGCGATCCGGACGACACCCTCGACCGTGGGCAGCGGTAACGCAAAAGTTTCGCCGCCCGCCTTGACGATGAACGCCTGGGTGATCGCCAGGGTATAAGGCAGTCGCACGGTAAAGATGCAACCCTTGCCTGCCTCCGACCGCATCGCCAGCGTGCCACCGAGCTTGGCGATTTCACTGACGACCACGTCCATGCCAATGCCGCGCCCCGCGGACTGGGTCAGTTTATCGGCCGTTGTCAGTCCCGTATGGAGAATCAGTTGCATGACCTCTTCATCGGTCAGCTTCTGGTCCGGTTTGACCAGGCCCTCCTCCTCGGCCTTGGCACGGACGTCATCCAGATTGACGCCAGCGCCATCATCGGAAATCTGGATGATTACCTGCGAGCCTTCACGCCCGAACCGGATGGTTATGACCGCGTCCTTGGGTTTGCCCGCTTTCTTGCGAACTTTGGGCGCCTCTATACCGTGAATAATTGCGTTACGGAGCATGTGCTCGAATGGCGGCAGCATCTTCTCCATAACCTGGCGATCGAGTTCGCCAGCACTGCCTTCGACCTTCAACTCGACCTGCTTACCGCTCTCGACGGCCTGCTGCCGCACGAGTCGTGACAGCCGCGGTACATGCTGGTCGAACGGCACCATGCGGGTCCGCATCAGGCTGTCCTGCATTTCAGAGGTCGTGCGCGCCTGTTGTGACAGAATCGATTCGGTATCGGACGCTATATTTTGCAGCAGATCCTTGATGCTGCTGACATCACTCGCCGTCTCCGCGAGCGCACGAGACAATTGTTGAATGGTTGAATAGCGGTCGAGCTCCAGCGGATCGAAGTCCTCATCGTCGGGGTTTATATCGCCCTGGTGCCGGAACAGAATCTGGGCCTCGGTTTCAGAATCCAGGTTACGCAGTTGCTGTTGCAGGCGACGCACCGTCGTGCCGAGCTCATCGAGGTTGAACTGAATTGAGCTAAGTTGCTGATTGAGCCGCGAATGAAAAATACTGATCTCACCCGCGTTATTCAGAAGTTCCTCGAGCATCCCTGAATCAACACGGGCCATCTCACGCCGTGGTGCAATTTCAGGCGTCTGTTCCGCCGGCGGCACCGCCAGATCGTCAGGCAGCGGCTTAGCCTCTTTCGGCTCGGCATCGCTGGTCAACTCGCGTGCAAGCTCGCTTAAGCCCTCCGGTTCCGGCACGCTCAACGCACGAGTATCTTCAATAGAATCCGCGTCGATTTCGTCTTCGGCAAGCGGTTCGTCCGGCTCGGGAATAGCCGGCATCATCATGGTCGCTTCGACCACGCTCATCAGACGCCCGACAAGTCCATCACCAGGCGGTTCGACCGAACCGCTCGGAACCTGTTCGCGCATCCTGTGTAATTCATCAATACTGGCCTGCAGCAGGCTGTAAGCGGATTCATCCAGTCCCTTGCCACCCTGGTTGATGCGGATCAACAGGCTCTCCAGTTCGTGGCTGAAGTCGCCCATAACGACAATACCCGCCATCCGTGCACCACCCTTCAGTGTGTGCAAGTGACGCTGGAGTTCTGCAAGAGGTGCCGGATCTTTGCTGTTTACTGCCAGACCTGCAATTGCGACATCGGCCGCTTCCAGGATCTCACCCGCTTCTTCGATGAAGATTGCGGCGATCTCCGCATCGAATTCCGGAGTCTGCTCCACGGTTTCTTCAGTTTCGTCCGTTGTCGCAGCAGTTTCTTCAGCTTGCTCATCTAAAGATCCGACTTCCAGGGTCTTATCGAGATCAACGCCCGGGTCCGGAGCTTCGAGGGTCGGCGCATCGACCTGGTCTTCTACCGGCTCTCCCTCGCTCGCAATACGCTTCGCCGCCGCGACCAGGCCGGACTGCACCTGCCCGGTATCCGGGACTTCGCTTCCAGGATCTGCCAGATGTGCGATGATTGCCTCGGCCGTATCGGCTGCGGCCTCGCACAGGGAATGATTAGCTGCACTGAGCCCGATTCCCTGCCGGTATAAAAGTTCTACCAATTGGTATAGCGGATCAGTTATAACGGCAGCGGCTTCTGCATCCGCCATCGTGACACTGCCCTGCAAAGTGTGGCACGCGCGATGCATGGCCTCCGTAACCATAAACGGTTCATCACCCGGCCTGCACCCACCCAGGAATTTACGTATGGCCGCAAGATGGGTCATCGTTTCACGCGTCAGTATGTCGAGCAGTACCGGATCCATCCCAGAGAGCGCTTCGGCATCTTCGACTGGCAATTCGAGATCCAGTTCTTCGGGCCTGACCAAGGTCGCTTCGGCATCTTCTTCGGTAAATTCGGTTATGCCAGCATAGCGGTCGGGAATCCCGCCGGCAGCAAAGCTCCCTGCATCTCCGGTAATTGCAACGAGGTCCGCGGAAGGTTCTGTACCAACTTCGAGCTGTTCAAGTAGTTGTGGCAGTGCCTTAACGGCATTGCCGACAAATGCAATCAGCGCAGGACTTGCGATGATGGTCTTATTGATTACCCGGTTGAGCATGTCCTCGATGCACCACGAGTATTCACCGATCTGTTCTGCACCGACCATCCGGCCGCTGCCCTTAAGAGTATGGAATGAGCGGCGCAATGTAATCAGCGCCTCGTCGTCTTCGCGGTTATCTGCCCAGACAGGATAGTGCCTGCTGATCGCCGCTACTTCTTCACGTGCTTCTTCGATAAAGGTTTCAAGCAGCTCCGGATCCGGAAGCTCCGTACTGGCTTGCAGGACCGGGGCCTCGATGATGCTGGTCTTTTCGACATCGGTAGCATCGGCCTCTTCACTCGCCAAATCTGCCAGCGCATCGGGATCAATCTTGAGGGTGGTTGTATGCGAGTACACTTCATCGACTTCAGGAATAGCGAGCGGTACAGTTTCCTCAATAACATCCAGACAACGTTCCGCGTTATCCAGCATGTATACCGGTTCTTTACGGCCGGTCTGCAGGGTCTCCATGTAGTACTCGAGGCTGACAATCGAGTCCGCCAGCCTGTTCAGATAAGCAGGCTCACGCGCAAGAGCCTCGTTCTCTACACACTTGCGGATTGCAACACCGATCCGGCCGAGTATATCCACAGCCCTGGTCTTGCCCAGCATGATCAGGCCGGCGCTGATGCCCCTGAAATGGTCGGCGAGACCATCGACCATCTCCATATCGGCAGAGTTGGCCAGAGTCTGGGTAATTGTTTCCTTGACGCGCGTGAGATTAACGATGCATTCGCGCATGACCGCTTCGGTAACCTGGTTGAACTCAGCATCACGCGGCTCTTCGCCTTCTTCTTCGCTATAGACAAGGTTCAGCAGTTCCGTATCCAGGCGCTGTTCCACGTCGAGCAGTGCGGCCGCAAGTGTGATCAGGTCCTGTTCGTCCGCATCGACTTCCGCTGTAACCAGCCTCGCCAGTTCTTCACTGCGTTGTTGCACGGCTTCACGCAACTGACCGAGGCCAAGCACTCCCATGGTATCGCCGATCTTGCGCAGCAACCCGACCTGCGCCTCAAGGCCCGTGGAATCTTTCATGCCGGTACGCACGTAGATATCAAGCACATCCTTCGCGCGGCCCAGGTCTTCACGAATCGCGTTGGCAACTGTCTTCATCAGCCGGGCGCTTGGGGCGGACAAGTGTTCGCGAAGTTCTTCTATCTGCTCGTCACCGGGCGCCGCACCTGTCAGGTTGAAGGCGGACCGAATCGCATCGCAGCGTTCACCGCCGGAACGCGACCGCGCTATGTAGTACAGCAGGTTATTGACCAAGTCAGTCGGCGGGTTTGCAGCAAAACCATCTTCCCCGTCCTGTTGCAGGCGCTTGATTTCCCGGTCGGCCTGGCCGATGAGTCGCTTGAGCGCAATGCTGGCTTCCAAGCCTTTGCCGATCAACGCCTCGAGCACTCCGCCTACAACCCACCAGAGCTGATGCACTTCTTCCGATTGAGCTGCCCGTTCCAGCCGATCGGCTACTGCGGACATGCGTTGCAGGTCTACCTCGCTTTCGCTGTTTTTTATCCAGCCAAGCAAGCCCAGTTGAAACTGCGACCTTGCCTTCGCCAGCAGGGACATGATGTCCTCACCGCTGGTATCGCGTTTGGGCGCTTTGTCGTCGTGCCGGCTCGGCGGCTCAAGATTCAATAATAGAAGTGTGCTTTCGGACAGCAGCGGATTACCGCGCGCCGCGCGCAGATCGTTGAGGAGCGGCAACAATACAAGCGGAATATCACGGCCGCCGCCCATGATCCGTTCGACATAGGCAGGCAGTTGCACCATTGCGCGGCTAAGAGCCTCGATACCCTCGTCTACCCATTGTTCGCTCTGCTTACCTTCCGCAAGAGCCTGACAGGTAAATTCCATCTCCTCCGCGAGCAGGCTGGCGCCGTAGACCTCCGCCACCTGCAGGGCCCCACGGGCACTGTGCAAAAGCTCCACGCATTTGCCAAGCCCCTCCGAACCCGTATTGCCGTCGGCAAAGGCCTCAAGGGCGATATGCGCATCATGGAGCGTGGCAGCTACCTGCTCGCCAACCAGATGGAATGATTCAGATCTCGCCGTACTGCTCATTGGAAGTTTTTAAGCCGCTTCAGGTCATGCCCTGGTCTGCTAATACACCGGATGATGATTCCTTGTTCAGTTCGGCATCGTCCGATTCTTTGTCACGGGAAATATCCTCGGAATCGTCCAACCCCGGTTCTTCCGGTCCTCCCCCTGCCTTACTGCCGTCGTCGCCGGGCAATATGAAACCGGACACTGACTCACGTAACTCCGATGCCAGCGTCGACAGCTTACTGATAAAGTTACCGGTCGTGGATGCGCTTGCATCAGTCTCACCGCTGATCTCCTGCAGCTTCTGCA
The DNA here is from genome assembly GCA_030746435.1 of Gammaproteobacteria bacterium. GTDB lineage: Bacteria > Pseudomonadota > Gammaproteobacteria > Steroidobacterales. Next base: position 36,216 of record JASLMV010000012.1, read on the forward strand.
CGCTTTCGAGCACGAGTTTTGCCGAACCGGCCTGTTCACGTGCGGAACCGGATATGTTCTGCACGAGCATGGCGATCTGGTTTGATACCTGTTCAATTTCTTCCAGCGCTGCGCCCGCGTTCTCGGCCAGCAGTGCACCCCCGACGACGTCGGTTGTACTGCGTTCCATCGAAACGACAGCCTCGTTGGTATCGGACTGAATCGTGCTGACCAGCACCTCGATCTGCTTCGTCGCATTGGCTGAACGCTCAGCCAGCCTCTGGACCTCGTCAGCAACGACCGCGAAACCGCGTCCGGCTTCGCCAGCCATGGATGCCTGAATAGATGCGTTCAGTGCAAGGATATTGGTCTGGTCGGCAATATCATTAATAAGTTCTACGATATCGCCGATTTCCTGCGAGCTTTCGCCAAGACGCTTGATGCGTTTCGACGTATCCTGGATCGTCTCGCGGATAGTGTTCATACCTTCGATAGTCCGGCGCACAGCATCGCCACCCTTGTGCGCGATATCCACCGAATGCCTGGCAACATCGGATGAACGCTCGGCATTACCGGATACCTCGTCAATAGATGCCGCCATCTGCTGCACGACTTTGGATGCGTGTTTGACTTGACGTGACTGCGCTTCACTGGCAGCTTCCAGTGCGCGCGCACTGGCTTCCGTTTGCTTGGTCGCATTACCCACCAGAATCGCGCCCTCGTTTATAGTCGTAACGAGATCACGCAAAGCTTCGACCGCGAAGTTGATCGAATCGGCGATAGCGCCGGTAATGTCGTCGCCCACGGTCGCCTGCACCGTCAGGTCGCCGTCGGCGAGGCTGCCCAGTTCATCCAGCAACTGCAAAATAGCGTGCTGATCGCTCTCGGTCTGCTGGGCGAGCATGTTGGTCTTGCGCCGCTGGCGGGAACTCTTCAACCAGACGGCCAGCATCACCACGCCAATGAAGCCTGCCGCGCCGAGCAGCGCGAACAGCCGTATCAGTTCTGCGTCCAACCCCGGCCTCAGGGTCGGGTCCCCGAACACAACCCGGTCTGCCTCCATCGCGAGTATGAGTTCGTTGAGCATTGAACTTGCATCGCGCACGGGTACAAGCTGGTCCGACAAACTCAGGCTGTCCTTTACCGCACCACCGAGCTGGCCGGCCCTGCGGGTCAGGCTGGCGACAGCTTCCTCCGTTTCGGGGCCGGTTACCGCAACGATACCGAGTTGCCGGTCGCCGGCACGGATGCCGCGCACGATTTGTTGCAACTCCATTTCGTTGTCGAGCAGACGGCGGTTGAGTTCGCTGTCACCGGTAATCATGTTCCTGCTAAGCGTCGCTAAAGAATCACCCAGCAGTCGCAAACGCTCCAGGTGCGCAATGACCAAAGGTTGCCTCTGGATCGACAGTTCACCCTGCAGCTTGTAAACCGAATCTGTAAACCTGGGCGTCAATTCCTCGAGACGCTGGACTGCCTCGTTTAACGCACGGATGTCACCGGCGCCCTCGACTATAGTCGCGACGCTGGCACGAACCCTCCCGAGATCCGCACGCTGCGCGTCCGTCAGGCCGGCTGTCGCGATATCGTTAAGCGCCTCACTGGTCCGTTCCAGCGCTTCCAGGCTGGCCTCGTCGCCTTCGATAGCCATGCGCGCCTGCAGACTCGCCGCTTGCGAATTAACCAGGCTTTCCATCGCAGCCGGCCTTCCCGCCGGGCCGAAGGTCATGGAATAAAGCCACCACGCCGTGACCCCCAGCGTAATCAGGAGTAATGCAGCCAGGGCAGGCATGTACCGCGCTTCATTCGAACTACCTGCCATGTCTATACGCTCTCCATGTCGCTGCTATCCGCTCTTTGCATCAGGCTGCCGCGTTCTGAAACTCGCGCGCGTCGAGTAGTTTGCTCATGCTCAATACCGGCCAGGTATCTGCACCTCGCACGCAGGCACCTGCCAGGTAACGCTCGCAACGTAATTCCGTCTCCGGCACCTTTTCCGTAAATTCGTTCTCGATAAAGCGCCTGAAACCAAACACTTCATCCACGATAATGCCCACCGGCATCTCGGGGTTGTCGGCAACCAGCACCCGCGCTGTGCGTTCACCCTTGCTGGTCCCTGCCCCCAGAAAAGTACGCAGGTCCACCACCGGCAATAGCTGGCCCCGCAGGTTGGCGAGGCCGGCAATCCAGCTTTTTGCCCCGGGCACCCTGGTCAGGCTCGCCGGCATCATCATGACTTCCCGGACTTCCGCGCGTGACACGAGCAACCTGTCAGCTCCCAGCCTGCAGCCGATGCCTACCCATTCCTGCGCTTCGACATCGAGTGAAGCGCCGCCGGCCAGTGCTGCACGGCTCCTGCGCTCCATTTCACGCAGCAACTCAAACGGCTCGTCTTTTAATTCCTGCAGGTGCTGTGCGTTTGAAACATTCATGCGTTAAGTGCGGCCTCTACTGCCGCAATCAGATCACTCATTTCGACGGGCTTGACCAGGTACTGGCTTGCCCCTTGGCGCAATCCCCAGATCCGGTCGGTTTCCTGCCCCTTGGCACTGACGATGACAACAGGTATTTCCTTGGTGGTCGGATTCCTCGACAGCCTGCGCGTCGCCTGGAAGCCGTTCATGCCTGGCATAACCACATCCATGACAATGACTTCCGGCCGGACCTGCTCAGCGGTAGCGATGGCCTCTTCGCCATCACTCGCAACAACGGTGTCAAAACCATGCCGTTCAAGCGCCTTACAGAACACGTGCTGTTCTGTTGGAGAATCATCGACAATCAGTACCAGTGCCATCTTCGGTTTCGCTTCAGGCTGTCCGAGCCACCTGCTCCGTGATTGCGCCCAGCAGTTCGTCACGCGTAAACGGTTTGGTCAGATACTGTTCCGAGCCCACGATCCGGCCACGGGCACGGTCGAACAAACCATCCTTGCTGGACAGCATGATTACCGGGGTATCACGGAAACTGGCGTTGTGCTTGATGAGTGAACAGGTCTGATAACCGTCGAGCCGCGGCATCATGATGTCGACGAAAATCAGGTCGGGGTGGTGATCGGCAATCTTGGACAGCGCATCGAAACCGTCCATTGCGGTGAATACAGTGCAGCCTTCTTTCGCCAGCAAAGTCTCAGCGGTACGCCGAATCGTTTTGCTGTCGTCGATTACAAGGATTTTGAGACCTTGCAAATCAGGTGCCGAGTCTTCCGCCACGCGCGCCTCCTGCGGGCTTAACCGGGGTCACACAAGCCCTGAACACTTATTAACATAATGGTTAGTGTGCATCTACGGGATGTCGGCAGCTTGGACGGGCTCCCTTTCGGCACCGCAGACCCGGGCCGGAACCCTGTCTGCTTACCACCGTATCGAAGATGCTGAAAGCTCACACGTCTGCGGCTTACCGGGCATAACCCATACCCGGATACGCACAACTCCGTCGATAATACCCGTGCAAGGCTGATATTTCAGCAACTCTGGGCCAGAATAGGCGTCCTGAAGGGCTTTTGCGCCCGGGAGAAAATTACATGCACAGCATCCGCACCGGCGTCGTCATGGACCCGATTGCCGCTATTGCGCCCGCAAAAGACAGCACCCTGGCGATGCTTCTGGAGGCCCAGTCCCGGGGCCACGAGCTTATCCTGTTCGAACTCGGCGACCTCTTCATCGATAACGGCGACGCCTGCGGCCGTGGGCGGCCGGTAACCGTCAGGGACGACCCGCGGGACTGGTACAGCCTCGGCGATATACAGGAGTTGCCCCTCGCGGACTTCGACCTGCTCCTGATGCGCAAGGACCCGCCCTTCAACATGGAATACGTCTATTCCACCTACATCCTGGAACGGGCCGAACTGGGCGGTGTGCTGGTCGTCAACCGTCCCTCAAGCTTGCGCGACATAAACGAAAAGGCATTCACAGCCTGGTTCCCGCAATGCTGTCCCGATACGCTGGTCACCCGGAGCATGGATGACCTGCGGGCCTTCCGCGACAAACACGGGAAAATCGTGGTGAAACCACTGCACGGCATGGGCGGAAAATCCGTATTCGTGGTCGAACCCACCGATAACAATGCCAACGTAATTTTTGAAACCCTGACCGACGACGGGACCCGCTATACGATGGCGCAAAGTTATATTCCTGAAATCTCCGCAGGCGACAAACGGATTATCCTTGTCGATGGCGAAGCGCCCGACTACGCGCTCGCCAGGGTGCCCGGCAAGGACGATAACCGCGGCAACCTGGTCATGGGTGCCCAGGGCGAACTTCGCGAACTCTCCGATCGCGACCGCTGGATCTGCGCCCAGGTCGGACCCGAATTAAGCCGCCGTGGCGTATTGTTTGCCGGCCTGGACGTAATCGGCGATTACCTGACTGAGGTGAACGTGACCAGCCCGACCGGAATCCGCGAGATTGCCAAACTGTCCGGAGTCGACCTGGCGGTGGCCCTGTTCGACAGCATCGAGAAGGAGTTGTCAGCGCGGAGTGCCGCTGCCTGAACGTGCATGGTAGATATCCGACCACAGCAACCTGAAGACCTCGAAGCAATCGCCAGCATCAACGCGGCTGCGTTTGCAGAACACGGGGGCACCGCATCTTTCGACCGCTTCCGTGAAGAGCGCACCGATATCATTTCGCTGGTTGCAGAAAGCGGGGGCAAGCTGCTCGGGCACGTGCTGTTCAGCCCCGTGATACTCGACACGCCTGATGGTCCGGTTAACGGCATGGGCCTCGGCCAGCTAGCAGTCGACCCCGCACACCAGAACCAGGGTATAGGAACAGAGCTGTCCGAGACCGGGCTTGCACAACTTCGCGAAACCGGCTGCCCGTTTGTTATCGTTATCGGGCATGCAAAGTATTATCCGCGGTTCGGGTTTGAGATAGGCGCCAAAAACGGTTTCATCTGCCAGTGGGAAGGCATACCGGATGACTCTTTCATGGTGTTGTTCCTTGATGAAAGCAGGCGCTCTGAACTGGCGGGCACTGCCCGTTTCGATGGTCTGTAATAATCGGGTATTAGTCAGGTGAATCGCTGATGGCTGTCGTCCCCTATTTATTACAATCGCGTCGCGACAACCTTTCCACCATGCTGTTCGTGGCGGCACTGTTCCATGGCGTGTTAATACTGGGAATCAGTTTTACGGCCGGCGAGCCTCCGCAGTCATCCTCCGATGCCGAGTCACTGGAAGTCGTACTGTTGACGCGTGATTACGAAAAGCGGCCCGACAGCCAGGATGCCGAGTACCTGGCGCAACAGAACCTGGCTGGTACCGGTAATACAGCAGAAGACGAAGCCCTGCGCGTAGCCTACGGCCGTGACGCCAGCCCGGTAATGCCGGGCCCCGAAATCGATGGTCAGGACAACATCAGGAGTGAGCTTGCTGACCGGTCAAACGGTCAGCACATGTTGTATGCGCGGACTCCGGATGCGGGCATCGTTCCTGAAGACCAGGTCGAAGAGGCGGCCGAAACCCTGACCCTCAGAACCGGGATGCCCGGAACATCCAACAGTATCGAGATACTCGCGGCACCCGATACCGAAACGGTACTGAAGGGTGCCAAGCCGCGGCAACTTGTCATTAGCGCAAGCACACGTGAATCGAGGATTGCGGCTTACCTCGATAGCTGGAAACGCCGGGTCGAGAGGGTCGGCACCATGAATTTCCCGCGTGACGCCATTAATCAGCCGGGCACGCGCAACCCGGTCGTAGAGGTTACGGTGAAGTCCGATGGCTCGCTAAAAGAAGTCATCATCCTCGCCGGGTCCGGTAGCCGGGAACTGGATATAGCGGCAGTTGATATTCTCAAAATGGCCTCGCCGTTCGACCCGTTTCCTGAATACCTGCGAAATGATTATGATGTACTGAGATTCTCGTATGAGTGGCAGTTCACACGCCGCAGAGTCGGCCGGATCAGTGTTCCATGAGTGTCACGGACACCGGAACCCGCGACGCTAACCACTGTCCAAGGATGAGGGCAACCTGATATGAACAGTACTCAAACACTCACGGGACAACTCCTGGTAGCGATGCCGGGGATGCTCGATCCCAACTTCCGCAACTCAGTCACTTACATCTGCGAACACAGCGATAGCGGAGCGTTGGGCCTGGTTATTAATCAGCCGCTCGACATGGCGGTTAGCGAAGTGCTGGAACAACTGGAAATGCAGACCACCGATGACGCATTACTGGGCCAGCCGGTTTTGCGTGGCGGACCCGTGCAGGCGGAACGTGGTTTTGTGCTCCATGAGTCCCCGCACGACTGGGAGGCGACGACCGAAGTCGGTGGGTCCATTTATGTTACGACGTCGCGCGATATTCTTTCCGACCTTGCCTCCGGCAATGGTCCCGAACGCATGCAGATCGCTCTTGGCTATTCGGGCTGGGATGCGGGTCAACTTGAGGCAGAAATTCTCCAGAATGCCTGGCTCACGGTTCCCGCATCAGCCGCAATCGTGTTCGAAACGCCGTTCGAGCAACGCTGGCAGGCGGCGGCAGGTTCCATAGGCGTCGATCTTGCGTCTATATCGCCCCAAGCCGGACACGCATAAGCGGCACATCTTTTGACTCACAATCCGGACAATCCGCCCCGGAGCCTGCTGGCGCTCGATTTCGGCCTGCGGCGTATAGGTATTGCCACGGGCTCGCGCATTACGGATTCGGCATCTGCGCTTGCTACGCTCGAATCAAGGGACGGCGAGCCAGACTGGGATGCGCTGGACGAGTTCATCCGGGAGTGGAACCCCGACATCTTGCTGCTGGGGCTGCCGATCAGCACGTCGGGTAAAGCCACTGAAATGACTGCAGCCGTGCGGGATTTCGCTGACTCACTGAAATCCCGCTACGAAATTCCGGTCGAGTTCGTCGATGAGCGGTATACTTCGGCCGAAGCGGAAGCGCTGCTGAAAGAACAGCGCCGTCTTGGCATAAAAACGAGGCGAGTACAGAAATCCGATATCGACAGCCTCGCGGCGCAGCTGATCGCCGAGAGCTGGATGCGCGAGAATAAAAGCAGGTCCTGAACCACTGAATGAGCACTGACACAACTTCTTCTTCCCAGTTAACTGAAGATGGGAAGCTCCGTCACCTTATCCGGATCACCGGATTAAGTCGGGATTTTATTTCTCGATTGCTCGACAAAGCAGAGTCCTACCAGGTTCCCCCCGGCCAGCCGCCGGCCCGGGACACAGTGCTTAAGGGCCATACCGTCGCCAACCTGTTTTTCGAACCGAGCACACGCACACGCGCTTCGTTCGAGCTGGCGGCGAAACGTTTAAGCGCTGATGTGCTGAACCTCGACGTCAACATGTCGTCACGCATCAAGGGCGAAAGCCTGCTCGATACTATCTATACGCTGCAGGCCATGCAGTGCGACATATTCGTAGTGCGCGATGCGAGCGCCGGTATTCCCGACTTTATTACCGCAAACGTACAACCAAATGTGAGCGTCCTGAATGCAGGCGAAGCAGATGTGTCGCATCCCACCCAGGGCCTGCTCGACCTGCTGACCATTCGCCAGAGCAAGGGAACGCTGGACGGCCTTGTCGTAACCGTCATCGGCGACATCGCACACTCGCGCGTTGCCAGGTCCATTTCCGAAGGCCTGGCCATAATGGGCGACAACGAACTGCGGCTGGTAGCGCCCAAGGGACTGGAGCCGGATCCCGAACTTTATCCGGGAGCTACTATCGGCAGTGACGTAGACAAGGCCATTACCGACGCTGATGTAATCATGGCGCTGCGTATTCAACGCGAACGCATCAAGGAAAAATCCAGCCTGATGAGCAACCATGAGTACCTGCAGAAATACGGGCTGACCGAAGCCCGGATCGAGAAGGCCAAGCCCGACGTGATCGTCATGCATCCGGGTCCTATGAACCGGGACGTGGAAATTGCCGGCCCGGTCGCGGATGGGCCCCGGTCGGTTATTACCCGGCAGGTTAATAACGGTCTGGCGGTCCGGATGGCAGTGCTGGCCGCGGTCATGGAAGCACGTACCACATGACCAAAGCCCAACGCGATACGATTTTCGTCGAGGAAGCGCGCGTCATCGAACACCAATCGTTTCCGGCGGAGCAGTTTGTACTGCGGGTAGAAGCACCGGAATGCGCGCGTACCGCTGCCGCCGGCAGCTTCGCACACATACGTTGCGATGCTGATATACCGATGCGGCGACCACTGTCGATTATGCGGGCCGACGCGGAAACCGGTGTGATCGATTTTCTGTACAAGATTGTCGGTGCGGGACTTCGCGCACTCAGCCACGCACGCCCGGGCGACACCCTCAGCATTATGGGTCCGATCGGTAATGGTTTCGTCCCGGATGACTCGAAACCAAACAAACTGATGATAGGCGGTGGGGTCGGCATTCCGCCGATGGTGTTCCTGGCCGAACAACTGTGTGCAAACCGGGGCAGTGAAGGCCTCTTCGTGATCATGGGTTCGGAAGTGCCGTTCCCGTTCGAGAAAGTACCGTCACAACTGGACGTCGCGGGCATCGCGCCCGAAGTCAGCGACACCATGCCGTTTATCGAGAGCCTCGGAGTACCTGCGCGGCTCGCGAGTCTGCAGGGCTTCGATGGATGCTACAAGGGCTTCGTCACAGATCTCGCGCATGACTGGCTTAAGGCGCTGGACGAAAACAACCGCAACGGCGCCGAAATATTTGCCTGCGGCCCGGAGCCGATGCTCGAAGCAACCGCAAAACTTGCAGCCAGGTTCGGCATCCCCTGCCAGCTCTGCCTGGAAGAATTCATGGCCTGTGCAGTGGGTGGCTGTGCCGGCTGCGCGGTACAGGTGCACGGCGAAGACGGTATCGCGATGAAGCGCGTATGCGTCGACGGGCCGGTGTTTCCGGCCACGGCAATTTATCCCTGAGAAAAGTAGCCGGCTTTAGCTGAAGTGGATGCTGGCTTCGAGGTTAGTGCGCGAGTCCGCATTCGCCAGCGCTTCGTCCATGCCAATCTTGCCCTGCTTGTAAAGTTCGAGCAGCGCGGAATCGAAACTCTGCATACCCTGTTCCGAACTCTGCGCGAATGCTTCCTTGACCTGCGCGATTTCGCCACGGTTGATCAGTTCCGCTACATGCGGGGTATTGAGCATGACCTCAACAGCGGCGACACGCTTACCTTCGGTACTGCGAACCAGGCGCTGGGAAATGATAGCCCGCAGGTACTGCGACAGATCCATGAAAATCTGGCGATGCTGGTCCTGCGGAAACATGTTGATGATCCTGTCCAGTGTCTCGGGCGAGTTATTGGCATGCAGTGTCGTGATAACCAGGTGACCGGTTCCCGCGAGGTTTAATGCTGCTTCCATGGACTCGCGGTCGCGAATCTCGCCGATAAATATCACGTCGGGCGCTTCGCGCATGGCGCTCTTCAACGCCCGGGCATAACTCCTGGTATCAATACCGATTTCGCGCTGGTTTATGATCGAACGCTTGTTTGGGTGCAGAAACTCGATCGGGTCCTCAATCGTAATGATGTGCGAAGAGGTCCGCTCGTTGCGGAAATTGATCATACCCGCCAGCGTCGTCGACTTACCGCAGCCGGTTGCACCGACCATCATGATCAGACCGCGCCGGAACATGACCAGTTCCTTGAGTATCGGCGGCATAAACAGCTCGTCGAGGTCGGGCAGGTCGGCACTGATATAGCGCAGCACCATCCCGATGTTGCCACGCTGATGAAAAATATTGACCCGGAAGCGGCCCAGTTTCGGCTTGGAGATAGCGAAGTCGATTTCCAGTTCGCGGCTAAATTCTTCCAGCTGATCCTCGTCCATGAGTTCCATGGCTGCCTGCTTGACCATCTTGGGTGTTAGCTCGAGCTTGTTGACCGGCATGATTTTGCCATCAATCTTGATCTTTACGGGTGCGAAACAAGTGAAGAACAGGTCAGAGGCACGCTTCTCCACCATCAATTTGAATAAGGGTTGTACGTTCATCTTATCGTTCCCTGGAACCCTGTGCGCCTATTCCTGATCGATGCGCTAGACACCAATGGATTCACCCTGATCTTCCTCGACCAGGCCAAGACCTTCATCGATGGCATTTGGATTATTCTCCGCACGCTTGCTTTCCAGCTTGATGCGTAATCGCACTTCGTTCTTGGAATCGGCGTTGAGTATTGCTTCCTCGTAGCTGATCGAACCGTCTTCGAAAAGATCAAACAGAGCCTGGTCAAAGGTGTTCATGCCCAGGCGGTTGGACTTCTTCATGACTTCTTTCAGCTCCGCTACCTCACCCTTGAAGATGAGATTGGAAACCAACGGTGTTTGCATCAGGATTTCCGTCGCAGCGATCCGGCCTTCGCCCGACTCGCGCGGTAACAGGCGCTGCGAAATAATGGACTTGATGTTCAGCGACATGTCCATCAGCAACTGGCTGCGCTTCTCCTCCGGGAAGAAGTTGATGACGCGGTCGAGTGCCTGGTTCGCGCTGTTGGCGTGCAGGGTGGCAAGGCAGAGGTGGCCTGTCTCGGCGAATTGAATGCCGTACTCCATCGTCTCGCGGTCACGGATCTCGCCGATCAGGATCACGTCCGGCGCCTGGCGCAGGGTGTTCTTCAGCGCCGCGTGCCAGTCTGCGGTGTCGACACCTATTTCGCGGTGCGTCATAACGCACTGGTCGTGCGGATGCACGTATTCGACCGGATCCTCGATCGTCACGATGTGGCCGCGCGTATTGGCATTCCGGTGGCCGATCATCGCGGCCAGCGTCGTGGACTTGCCGCAGCCCGTCGAACCGACCAGGATTACAAGGCCGCGCTTGGTCATGGCAATGTCATTGAGGATCGGCGGCAGTTCGAGGTCTTCGACCGTCGGGATTTCCGTTACGATCCGACGCAGGACCGCGCCCACCTGGCCCTGCTGAATAAATGCGCTCACACGAAAACGGCCGATTCCCTGGGGAAAGATGGAAAAGTTGCATTCCTGGGTAGCGTCAAACTGCTTCGCCTGTTTATCGTTCATGATGGAACGAACAATGATTGCGCTCTGGTCCGCGGTAAGGCTTTGCTCTGCGGCCCGGTGAATTTCGCCATCGATCTTTATGGCAGGCGGGAACCCGGCGGTGATGAACAGGTCGGAACCGTTCTTGGCAACCATTTTCTTGAGCAGTGTCTGCATCATTCTTGTTGCCTGATCGCGTTCCATCGCTTGCCTCCTTTAGTTCCTTAAACCTTTGTACTGATCTGCCCCGGGCCGATCAGAAATCTTCCTTGTTAGCGGCGCGGAAGCGCGCTTCTTCCTTACTGATGACGCCCTTCGACATCAGCTCCTGCAGGTTCTGATCAAGAGTCTGCATGCCGCTCGACTGGCCGGTCTGAATTGCCGAATACATCTGCGCGATCTTGCCCTCACGGATCAGGTTACGAATGGCAGGTGTGCCGATCATGATCTCGTGGGCAGCTACACGGCCGCCGCCGTTACGTTTCAGCAGTGTCTGTGAAATAACGGCACGCAGGGATTCAGACAACATGGAGCGGACCATTTCCTTCTCGCCAGCCGGAAACACGTCGACCACACGGTCGATAGTCTTGGCGGCTGAACTGGTGTGCAGCGTGCCGAACACAAGGTGGCCGGTCTCGGCAGCCGTCAGCGCCAGCCGGATGGTTTCCAGGTCGCGCAGCTCACCGACCAGGATTACGTCCGGGTCTTCGCGCAGTGCCGAACGCAGTGCTTCCGAGAAGCCATGTGTATCACGGTGCACCTCACGCTGGTTAATGAGCGATCGCTGGCTCTCGTGAACGAACTCGATAGGGTCCTCGATCGTGAGGATATGATCGGGTTTGTTCTCGTTGATGTAGTTGATCATCGCGGCAAGCGTTGTCGATTTACCTGAACCCGTGGGTCCGGTGACCAGCACAATGCCGCGCGGATGCATGGAAATATCCTTGAAGATGGCCGGAGCCTGCAGGTCCTCCAGCGTCAGGATGTCCGAAGGAATCGTACGGAAGACGGCGCCGGCACCGCGCATCTGGTTAAACGCGTTAACACGAAAACGGGCCAGCTTGGGTATCTCGAAGGAAAAATCGGTCTCGAGGTATTCCTCAAAGTCCTTACGCTGCTTATCGTTCATGATGTCGTAGATCATGCTGTGTACATCTTTGTGCGTCAGCGGCGGCATATTTACGCGCTTGACGTCGCCGTCGACGCGAATCATCGGCGGCACTCCCGACGAAATGTGAAGGTCTGAAGCGTTGTTCTTAACGGAAAACGCCAGTAATTGCGCAATATCTACTGCCATCTCAATTCCCTGAGTTAAAGCATTCCGGTTCCCGTCAGGTAAGAGTTACCATAACGGTTAAGGCTGAAAGCCAGTATATTCATTGCCTCGGGAGGTATCGTGACGCGTTTCACGAAACACTTAACGGATTTGAAATCACGCATTCGGGCCGCCTCAGAGCTTGCCGGCAGAAATGAGAACGACGTCTCAATTTTGGCAGTCAGCAAGCGCCACGGCGTTGACGCAGTTCACGAGGCTGTAAGCGCTGGCCTGCGTGCGATGGGCGAAAACTACGTGCAGGAGGCCCTGGAGAAGATGCCTCTCTGCGACCCGTCCGTCGAGTGGCATTTCATCGGCCGAATCCAGTCCAACAAGACCCGGCAGATCGCCGGGAATTTCAGCTGGGTGCAGACCGTATGCACAGACAGGATAGCCCGGCGCCTCGGCGAGCAGCGGCCGGAGGACCTGCCTCCACTGAATGTTTGCGTGCAGGTGTGCATCGACGGTGACACGACCCATGGCGGTGTAATGCCGGACGAGGCGGCCGGGCTGTGCCGGATCATCGAAGAACTGCCGCGGCTTAAGCTGCGCGGTCTCATGACCATACCGGTGGCGGCAGACAACCCCGAGGCGCAACGCATCCCCTTTCGGGCGCTCAGGGAACTGCGGGACGAACTCGCAGCCGCCGGGCACGAACTGGACACCCTGTCCATGGGCATGACCGGCGACCTCGAAGCGGCGGTACTCGAAGGCAGCACCATGCTGCGGATTGGTACCGCCCTGTTCGGTCCGCGTCCCGTTTAGGCTACTCTTGAGTTCCCACCCCCAGGCCCGGGATTCGACATGAGCGACTACAGGCAGGTCCAGATCGGCTTTATCGGCGGCGGCAATATGGCGCAGGCCATAATCCGTGGCCTGCTCACTGCGGGCCACGCTGCAAACAGTATCGCGGTCGCCGAACCAGCTGAGCCCCAGCAGCAGGCAATAGCCAGGCTAAGCGATGCAATAGGACTAACAGCTGACAATGCGAGTGTCGCCGCTGCGAGTGAGTTACTGGTACTGGCGGTCAAACCGCAGGTCATGGCAGATGTGTGTGAGGCACTTGGCAGTGTGGACCGCAAGCAGCAGCAAACGATGGTTTCGGTCGCGGCGGGAATAACGCTTGAATCGCTCGCCGGGTGGTTAGGCACGGCTACTTCCATCGTGCGGGTAATGCCCAATCAACCAGCGATGGTCGCCGAGGGTATGTCCGGCCTGTGCGCCAGCCAGTCCGTTTCCGACACTGGTCGGGAACACGCCACCTATCTGATGGAAGCCACGGGCAAGACGGTCTGGCTCGATGACGAAACGCTGATGGATGCGGTTACGGCCATCTCGGGCAGCGGGCCGGCATATTTTTATCTCGTCATGGAAATCCTGCAGGAAGTCGCCGAAGAATTTGGTTTCGATTCGGATACAGCTCATCTGCTGAGCACGCAAACGGGTCTGGGCGCGAGCCGGGTCGCCGGTGAAGAAAGCGAATCGCTGGCAGCGTTGCGCCAACGGGTATCTTCACCGGGCGGCACAACGGAGGCAGCACTTGCATCACTTGAGGATGCAGGTATCCGTGATATGTTTCGCAAAGCACTCATAGCCGCACGCAACCGGTCGGTCGAACTCGGCAAAGCTCAGGGTAACGATTAGCAATATGGCAAACGGTCTCGTCTACATTCTTCAATCATTGATAGGCTTGTACCTGCTGGCATTTGTCTTACGGCTGGGCATGCACTGGGCACGCTCCGACTTTCGTAATCCCATCGTCCAGTTTGTGCTGACAGTAACTAACCCGCTTGTGTTGCCGCTGCGCAGGTTTGTCCCCCCGGTTTACAAGATCGATACCTCCACCCTGGTCATATTTTTCCTGTTGCAGTGGGCGGCCATGGGCATCCTTGCCCCCCTCGCCTGCCAGACTTCGCCGGGCATCGCAACGGTCCTCGGTCTGACCGTAGTTGCAGGGCTGCGCCTGACGCTGAACGTTTATACCTTTATCATTTTCGGTTACGTCATCCTGAGCTGGATCGGCCAGGGTAGTTACAACCCGTCTATCGCCATGATCAGCGGTTTGCTGCGTAGCCTGGCCGAACCGATGCTCGCGCCGTTCCGGCGGATCATCCCGCCGATAGGTGGCTTCGATCTGTCTCCCATATTTCTGCTTATTGGTCTGCAGGCACTGGCGCAGACACTGGTCACCCCGGCCGTTCGGCTTGCGAGGCCCTTTCTCTGTCAGATCGGTGTGATTATCTAGTTTACTGAGTCCGTGCCTGTCTACGGATTTATGTATGTCGTCGTCGCTTCCATTAATTCATCAACAGCAGCTTCGGTCGGCGCGCCCTTAAGCGCATACAACAGCTGTCCGTCCGGCGCAACCAATACGATGGTTGGCCAATCGTCGATAGTCAGGCCCGCGGCGTCAGCAAACTTAGCCATATCTTTAACAAACAAAACGCCTGACTGGTCCAGCGGAATATTACCCTCGTAGTCATCACGCATGCCCCGACGAATAACTCCCTTTACAAAAAACGGCGCTTTGATAACTGCGAAGTAATATCCAACCATCTGATCAGAATAAAATCCATGTAATTCAAGCTCAGCGTGCCACTGCTTAAGCATCTCGCCCTGCCGCTCACCGGCTTCCCGAGTATTACTCATTGAAAGAAAGACGATGTTCAAGTTTCTGCCCTGCATGTCGTCCGGAAACACAAAGTCTTCCTCGTCAAAGGTTTCTGTTTCAACCTGTGGAAAGTTGCCTAAGCTTTCGGCCTGAACAGCCACCAGCCCAAGCAAACAGAGCACAACAAAGGTATTTCTCAGGATCAATTTCATAAGCCACTTACCTCATGCTTGATACGGATGACATCTCTGTGCGATACGTACATAAGTTCCGCCACTTTGCGGACCAGGTAATCTTCATATTTATCGAGCTTCGTATCGGCCAGTGCCACCTGCCAGAGCAGGCGGATTACGTCACACTTTTGTTCATCATCCAGACTCTGGTGCAGCGCTCGCGTGAAATCGAACAAACACACGGCCTTGTCATTCGCCTCTCGCGCACGGTTCAGCAATACGAGTGCCTCAGCTGATGACAAATCGAAATGCTCCGACAACAGTTCGATAATACGATTATGTTCCTCCTGGCTCTCGTCAAAATCGGCACGCGCCATTTCAACCAGTAATGAGGCCAGCGCAAGTTGCTGGCGTTCCTCCGAATCCGCCGTTGTATCCTTGTAGGCGACATCGCCCAATAACATATTCTTGATCTTTCCCAGCATTCACCTGCTCCGTAATCAAACTCAGCCGCTAAGCGCTTCTACCAGTGTTTCTCTCAATTCGACCAGGTGCCCATGAAAAAAGTGTCCGACTCCTTTCAGCACGATTAGCCGCGGACCCGTTTGCAAAGCTGCCAGCCATTCAAGCACATCCTCGTGCGGCACCACTTCATCGGCATCGCCCTGGATAATCAGCCAGGGCATCGCCGGCTGATCGGCCAGTTCCCTGCCCAGTATATTCACTGCCGGCGCTATGCTGATAAGTCTTGCAGGTTGCAGCTGATGTGCGGCCCTTGCCGATACCACGGCCCCGAACGAGAATCCTCCCAGCCATAATTCAGCTTCAGGCCAACTCTGCCGCACATATCCCACGACCGCCACCACGTCGTCGATCTCACCTTCGCCGTCCGCGTATTTGCCCTCGCTCGCACCTGTTCCCCGGAAGTTAAAACGCAACGTTGCCAGCCCCAGATCGTGCATCGCACGTGCCAGCGTGTGGACGACTTTGTTGTACATCGTCCCCTGGTGCCGCGGGTGCGGGTGGCAAAGTACGGCTACCCGGTCAAAAGTCCGGTCCGCCGGCTTCTCCAGCAATGCTTCCAGCATTCCGGCCGGCCCCTCAATACTCAGATTCTGTTTGTCGGGTGCCCGGACCATGCGGTTTTCATATCCTTCACTGGCGCTTTGATTCGCAATACTATAATGCGGGCACGAACGGAGTGCTCTTACACTATGAAAATTACATCGCAATCTTTCAACGACAACGACACTATTCCCGGACGTAACGCTTTTGGAATCCCGGACCCGGACAATCACATGGCGCTGGGTGGAAACCTTAGCCCGCAGTTGAGTTGGAGTGAAGTACCGGTGGAAGCAGGCTCGCTGGTTTTATTCTGCATCGACCCCGACGTCCCCTCCGTTGCGGACAATGTCAACCAGGAAGGTGTAGTTATTCCCGCGTCGCTGCCACGCGTAGATTTTTTCCACTGGATCATGGTCGATTTGCCGGCCTCCGAAGATGGGCTTGCAGAAGGAGAATGCTCACGGGAAGTAACGCCGGGCGGTAAATCCAACCCGGCGGGTCCGCCCGGCTCCAGGCAGGGCGTGAACAACTACACAGATTTCCTCGCAGGCGACGAAACCATGGGCGGCGAATACCGTGGTTACGACGGCCCCTGCCCACCGTGGAACGATGAAATCCTGCATCACTACCACTTCAGGCTTTATGCAATCGACCTGGACAAGTGCCCGGTGGAAGACGGCTTCAGGGGCCCCGATGTCCTCGCTGCGATTGAAGGACATGTCGTCGCCGAGGCAGAGATCATCGGGACTTACAGCCTGAACCCGGACCTGTCCGGTTAAATCTGTCAGCACAAAACAGGCAGCCCGAAGGCGGCCTGTTCGTTTATTCGAATGTACAACCTACCGCAGGTCCAGCAGGTCGACTTCGAAGACCAGTGTCGCGTTCGGCGGTATATCGGCACCCGCACCGCGCGCACCGTAGCCCATGTCCGGCGGAATAATCAGGACACGCTTGCCACCAATCTGCATGCCGGCCACGCCTTCGTCCCAGCCACGAATTACGCGACCGGCGCCAAGCGGGAATATGAACGGCTGACCGCGATCGACAGAACTGTCGAATTTCTTGCCCCTGTTTTCGGGAGCGCCGGGCTGATAGAGCCAGCCCGTGTAATGGACGACGACATCCTGCCCCGCAGTCGCGGCTTCGCCGTCGCCCTCGACCACATCGATGATCTGTAATTCGGTTATCACTTCACTTGCAGCATCCTGGCTGCTCCCATCGCTTGTCGGCATTTCCGCACCTCCCTGCTGGCCGCAGGCTGTCAAAAAAAACAGGCTGATTAAAGCCGTGCCAAGAATTCTTATGGTGTCTTTCACTGATAATTTCATTCATCGTTCCCATCGTTATCGCCCGCACCGAAATTGAGCGAGGCTGAGTTAATGCAATACCGTTTGCCGGTAGGCTGCGGTCCGTCATCGAAAACATGCCCCAGGTGGGCGCCGCAGTCCGCGCATACTACTTCTTCGCGGATCATGCCGTGGCTCACATCGCGCCGCACTTCGACCCGATCACCCGCCAGCGGCAGCCAGAAGCTCGGCCAGCCGGTGCCCGAATCGAACTTGTGCTCGGAACTGAACAAACCGGCGCCGCAGCAAACGCAGGCGTAGGTGCCGTCCTCCTTCATGTTCACGTACTCGCCGCTGAACGGTGCCTCCGTACCCTGCTCCTGGGTGACGTGGTACTGCTCAGGCGTTAAGCGCCCACGGAGTGCGGGTCCGGACAAGTCTTTTTTGTGCATGGCCGGATTGTAGCCGAGATGTTCGTCGCGCCTCATCGCTCCCGCGCGCCCCTGCGCTCCGCAACACTTAGGCTCCTGCCTGTCGTGCGATATTTGGGCTTCCTGCCCGGCATCGCCGCTCCCACAGCCCGTACTCTATTCGCTCAGGTCTATCAGCAACCTGTTCAGGCGCTGCACGAACGCACCGGGGTCTTTCGGCTGGCGCCCTTCGGCCAGGGATGCCTGATCGAACAGCACACGTGTAAGGTCGTTAAAACGGTCCTCGTCCTTTTCACCATCCAGTCGTTTTACCAGCATATGTTCCGGGTTGATCTCGAATATCGGCGGTGTGTCAGGCACTGCCTGACCGCTGGCTTCCATAACCCGGCGCATTTGTTTGCCCATGTCATAGTCGTCGATGACCAGACAGGCGGGTGATTCGGTCAGGCGGCCGGTTGCGCGGACTTCCTTGACGTCACCCTCCAGCGCTTTACCGATACGCTCTATAAGGTCCTTGTTCTGCTCATTGAGTTCTTCTGC
Organism: Gammaproteobacteria bacterium; assembly: GCA_030746435.1. Lineage (GTDB taxonomy): Bacteria > Pseudomonadota > Gammaproteobacteria > Steroidobacterales. The sequence continues at coordinate 54,558 of JASLMV010000012.1, forward strand.
CGAGTCCTCATCATCACCACCGATGTCCAGCTCACCGCGACCTATATCAGTGAATTCCTTGCCGTCGAACTCACGCAGGTGGCCCGTAACCCACTCGTCGATGGGGTCTGACAGCAGCAGCACCTCGATGCCTTTCTTGCGGAAAACCTCGAGGTGCGGGCTGGCCTTTGCGGCACTAAAGCTGTCGGCGGTTATGAAATAGATCTTGTCCTGATCTCCCTGCATGCGCCCGACATAGTCCTCCAGTGACACGTTCTGGGTCTCTTCATTGCTATGCGTGCCTGCAAAACGCAGCAGGCCCGCAACCTTCTCGCCGTTAATGCTGTCCTCCGCGGGCCCTTCCTTGAGCACCTTGCCGAACTCATCCCAGAACGCCTGGTATTGTTCCGGATCATCCTTGGCAAGCTTGCTGATCATGTCGAGCACGCGCTTGGTCAATGCGGCTCGTATCGCTTCGACATGGGCGTCCTGCTGCAAGAGCTCGCGGGAAACGTTCAGCGACAGGTCGCCTGCGTCGACGACCCCGCGAACGAAACGCAGGTAAAGCGGCAGAAACTGGTCCGCATCATCCATGATGAACACCCGCTGCACATACAGCTTCAGGCCCCTGGGGGCCTCCCGGTTCCACATGTCGAAGGGGGCCTTTGCCGGCAGGTACAGAAGGCTGGTGTATTCCCGTTTGCCTTCGACCTTGTTGTGACTCCAGAGCAGCGGGTCCTGAAAATCATGCGAGATATGCTTGTAGAACTCCTGGTACTCGCTGTCTTCTATTTGGGTACGTGGTCTCGTCCACAGTGCACGCGCAGCATTAACGGTTTCGTACCCGGGGACTTCTTCAACCTCTTCCTGCTCCTCACCCGACGGCATCTTCTGCTCGAGCATTCTGACCGGAAAACTCAGGTGGTCGGAATAACGGCAGATCAGGTTGCGGAGTCGGTAGGGGTCTGCAAACTCGCGGTTATCCTCGCGTAAATGCAGGATGACCGTGGTACCCCGCTCCGCCTTCTCGATAGTTTCAACGGTGAACTCGCCTTCACCTTCGGACTCCCAGCGCACGCCCTCGCTAACCGGAGCGCCCGCACGCCGGGTCAATAACTCCACCCGTTCTGCCACGATGAATGCCGAATAAAACCCCACGCCAAACTGGCCTATCAGTGCCGCATCGGCCCGGTCATTGCCACTCAGATTTGCCAGGAATTCCGCGGTGCCGGATTTCGCAATCGTGCCGAGCTGCTCGATGACTTCTTCGCGGGACATACCGACGCCGTTGTCGGTAATGCTTACCGTGCCGGCGTCAGCATCGAAGTCGACACGAATTTCGAGGTCGGGATTGTCTTCCAGAAGGGATGAATCAGAGACTGCCTCGAAGCGCAGTTTGTCAGCCGCATCTGAGGCATTCGATATTAGTTCGCGGAGAAAAATCTCCTTATTGCTGTAGAGCGAATGGATCATGAGGTGCAGCAGTTGCTTTACCTCGGCCTGAAAACCCAGTTTTTCGGCGCTGCCTGCGCTCTCCACGGTTGCTTCTTGCGTCATTGAACCTGTCCGTTATTGTGTGGCCGCCGGTATAGCCGGGGCATCTTTATTCCGAATACGCGGGCCACAGCACCGCGTCGGTGCCATATTCCGGCGTCCGAAAAGATCAAATGGGGGTGGTCAGGCAAAATTCAAGGGCCCGACGAGTACAAGTATCAGGTGCCCGAGCGACGCTCCGGCGATGACTAGGCAACGTACAGGCGTGGCCGGCTAACGTCTGTCCCGCGAGGCTTTGTAGCCTCTGCTGACTGCTGCTCGGCATCATCTTTTTCTTCGCCATCCACGCCCGTGCCTACGGTGGCCGCGTCCGGATCCGGATAGGTTGTATTCAGCCGACCCCGAACGCTCTCGAGCGCAGAATCGATCCAGGCCCGACGAACGATGGTGTCCTCGTTCGTGAATGACTCATTGCGATGTTTCTTATCTGACATAGGTATTTCCAATCTTTCCCTGTCTGCTTGTAACCGTGTGGCTACTAATTTACCGCTTTGAAAACCCGGCCGCCGTGAGTACGGTCACACGCAATCAGCCAATCGTTGAATTTGAGAAAAGGTGCCAATATTAAGTAACTCTACCCCGTAAATACTTGCTGTCAGGAGTAGATACTGCGCCACAACTCGTGACGGAGCGCACAAATACAAATTCAAACAGCCCGCTTACGGCCGACCGTGAGTGAACAGAATATGGCAAGCAGGTGCGGTTAAGGGCGTGCTTTATTCGTCAGCGTCCCAGTCGCGACGGATTTTCTCCGCCCAACTGCGGTAGCCTTTCCAGCTAAACAAAGCCGGATCCGGCAAGCTGCGGCGTTGCTCTGGCGCCTGCACTTTAGTGAGCCAGTTACGGTACGCATCCCAACTGGTTACTTCCCGGCCGCCGACATTACGCTTGGCAGCTTCCCGTTGGGGCCGGGCCGGGGCAGGAGCCTCGACTACTGCCTCTTCCTGAGCATGCGACAATTCTTCTTCGTATCCGGCTGTACTGTGGCCCGAATATCCATTTTGTTTTGTATCGCTCATTGGTGTGTCCTTACATCCAACATCGCGAAAATGTTAGCTTTGAGAGCGCCCACAAGCGAGGAACTGCATCACAGGCAGAACCATTTAACATGCTTATTATTCAGGTAGTTAGATTATTTTTTGTGCCATCATGAAATAACTTTGTAACAGGGTTCGTAGGGCTTGCCGGGCAGCCGCATACGGCCCTCACCTACAAATGCAGACAGCAGCCGATCGAGATGCTGCATGATTACTTTATCCCCGCGTATTTCAAACGGCCCGTGTTTCTTGATCGCTCGTATACCGTCTTCCCGGATGTTGCCTGCGACAAGACCGGAAAATGCACGGCGCAGGTTTGCCGCCAGTAAGTGTTTATCCATGTCGCGCTCAAGCTTGAGTCCGACCATGGATTCGTGTGTGGCGACAAAAGGTTGCTGGAACTCGGGCTCGATATTCAGTTTCCAGTTGTAGTAATAAGCATCTTTTTCAGCCTTGCGGAAATCCAATGCGGATCGGGCACCGATCCTGATCAACCGCCCGGCTTCTTCCGGATCATCAATACAAACCTTGTAACGGGCACAGGCCTCATCGCCCAGCGTGGCGCAGATAAACTCATCTATTTGCTCGAAATAACGGGCGGCAGACGCCGGTCCCGACAAAACGACCGGCAGCGGTATATCGCGATTGTCGGGATGGAGCAGGATCCCCAGCAAGTACAGGAGTTCTTCGAGTGTGCCGACGCCGCCGGGGAATACCACAATACCGTGGGCGATCCGGACGAATGCCTCCAGCCGCTTTTCCATGTCGGGCAGGATCACCAGTTCGGTAACGATCGGGTTAGGCGGCTCAGCCGCTATGATTCCGGGCTCAGTCAGCCCTATATACCGGCCGTTACGCAGGCGCTGTTTTGCATGACCGATCGTGGCGCCTTTCATCGGCCCTTTCATCGCGCCCGGTCCGCAACCCGTGCATATATTCAAACTGCGCAAGCCCAGCTCATAGCCGACACGCTTACAGTAGTCGTATTCGGAACGCACAATCGCATGGCCGCCCCAGCAAACGGTAACGGCTCGCTCGGTACCGTGACGCAGAGCGCCGGCATTGCGCAATATGTCGAAGACCAGGTCGGTAACAACCTTGCCGGAGCCGGTATCGTACTTCGCCCTGGTAATGAGTTCGTTATCGTTGAAGACAATATCCCGCAATACCGCAAACAACATTTCGCGGATTCCACGAATCATCTCGCCATCTACAAATGCGCTGGACGGTGCATTCTTTAGCGCGAGGGTAACGCCGTGGTCCCGCTGCAGGATACGTAACTCAAAATCGACGTAACGCTCCATCACTTCCAGGGCGCTGTCGGTTTCACTGCCGCAGTTAAGAACAGCCAGCGCACAGCGTCTGAGTAAATCGTGAAGGCTGCCCGCACCGGTACGCCGCAGGCTTTCAACTTCCTGTCGCGAAAGCACTTCGAGGCTGCCTTCCGGCATTACCTCGACAAAAAATTCAGCTTCATCGGGCATATTTTTCAGGGCGTAATCGTTATCGGCGTATTTACCTTGGTCAGCTGCCAGATATCGACCATCGCGGCATTGGACACGGCGATACAGCCGTCCGTCCAGTCGTAACTGGCGTAGTAGTCTGCCGGCTTTTTCGGGTTCCCCGGCTGACCGTGAATCATGATGTAGCTCCCGGGCTTTACCTTTAAGGCCTTGGCAACCTCTACATCTTCGGCACTCGGATAAGAAACCTGAATGGACATGAAGAAATCGGAATCGATGCGCCGGTTGGTCAGCTTGTATGAGCCTTCGGGCGTGCGGAAGTCGCCCTCCTGCAGTTTATGGCCTTCCGGCATCAACCCCAGCGCTATATCGAACTCCCGCAGGATTTCTTCATCCCTTATCAGGTACAGCTTGCGTTTCGACTTCTTTACCAGCACATGATCGGCAAGCCCACTGTCTGCCCACAGGGGCTGCCAAACAGGCACCAGGAGAAACAGCAGGGAAACTATAAGACGCGTTTGTCGGGCACTCATTTTGGCAATCTTCCTGACGGCCACATGTTGATATTAGCTGTTGTCAGCTAAGGAACGGCGATCCCGGACTTCCTTTTCTACCCGCTCTATACGTGGAAACACTATACGCATTCCCGGCCGGACGTGGCCGAAATTGAGGTCAGGATTATACTGGCGCAACAGCCAGACCGGAACTTTGTACCGCTTCAGGGTCAGCAACCACAGAGATTCACCTCGTTTGACCTTATGTTCGGTTGTTGCCGTTACCCGGTAATTTGCGAAAAATGCTTCCTGCAACGTGCGATGGTATGTAACGCGCCGTTTTTTAAATTCCATGCTGTCTGTTCTCGCGAAGTCCAGCTTTATACGCCGGCCTACCACGACGGGTGTTGACCGGTTCATGCCGTTGAGTTCACGTAAGCGCTGGGTACTGATATCCAGCCAGTCCGCGTAATGCCCGAGCGTTTCGGCGGGTTGAATCTCGATCGTGTTATCAGCCGCGACACTGTAATCGTTCGGGTCTGCCAGCGATACTTCGAAGGACGCGGGCGCAGGCGTAGCAACAGCGGGAGACGGGCTTTCGACAGCGGGCTTGGCTGCCGCGACTTCGGCGACGGGTGCAGTCATTTCAGACTTATCTACAGCCTGCTTGTCGACCGGTGCTGTCCCCCGCAGGTACAAGACCTGGCCCACGTAGATACGATTCTTATTTGCAAGGTTGTTCAGCCGCATGAGGCTCATTTCGCTCACTCCGGCTAGCGAGGCAATTTTGCTGAGGCTGTCACCGTTACGCACCTTGTAGGTTTCCGCACCCTCCGAGATCGAGACTCCGGCAAACGGCAGGCGCAAAGTTTGTCCTGCACGAATTCGGTGCCGGCTTTTAAGCCCGTTCAGCGCAACCAGCTGGCTCACGCTCGTGTTGTAACGTGTGGCAATAACTGACAGGCTCTCGCCCGAACGAATCTTGTGGTAAAGGTCCGGCGTCTGCATGGCGAATCGCTGCTCTGCCGGAATCGCAGCCAGGATTTCACCCGCGGTCATGTCCGCCAGGCTTTGTGGCATCCTGACCGGGAAGCCCTGTGGGATATGCTTGTTCCCTTCCCATACCGGTGCAAGCAGGGCGGGGTTATAAGTCCTTAGTGTTTCGGCCGATACACCCATGGCCTCGGCCATGGCGGCGGCCGGCACATAATTCCTGGTGGTAACGATCAGTTCTGCACGCGGCGTATCCTGAACGATGTTGCCAAAGTACTGGCTGGCGTTCTGCTCAACCTCCAGCGCCGCCAGGAAAGCCACGTAGAAATTTCGGGATGCGAACCCAAAGGTACGACCTTTGTATTCGCGATTAATTGTCAGGATATCCTCGGTTTTCAGTTTTCGTACCGCACGCCGCATTCCTGCTACACCATGGTTATAGGCGGTAATCGCCAGCGGCCAGGATTCAAGTATGGAGTAGTTGTAGGCGAGCAATTCAGCCGCAGCCTTGCTGGAAATAAACGGATCACGGCGCTCGTCGACCACGTGGTCGATATCCATGAAACGCCGTCCGGTACTGCGCGTAAACTGCCACAAACCTGCAGCGCCGACATGTGACCTGGCCTTCGGATTAAACGACGACTCCACGTGAGGAAGCGCGGCGAGGCCAACGGGAACATCTGCATTACGCAATTGCTCTTGTATATGTGGCTTCCATGCTCCGGATCGTTTCAGTCCCTCGACGAATCGGTCGGCAAGGCCTTGCTGAAAGCGGATGCGTTTGGCCGCCTGCTGCAGCTCCTTGTTGCTGATATCCGCAGGCCAAAGCGAGAGTATGCGTTTCTCCTCGCCGTTCAGGTTGGTGCGATCACCCTTGGCGAGCTTGTTTAGCGTCTTGCGGTACCGTGCCCGCGCCAGGTCAGCAATGCGCCTGCGACGTGTCGGGGTCGCGTTCTCGGGGATATGGACTGTCTCGTAGACGATATTCAGATACCGGCTGTCATGCAGAAAAGCCTGGTTCGAGTCGATCTCCGCAAAGACGCTGCGCCAGAAACTGATATCGGTTTCGAGTTCGGCCGGGCGGTCAAACGGGTCTTTTGCCAAAGCCTGCGTCGCCAGCAATGTGGCGATCAGTAGCAAAAATACTGGCTTGTAACAGATAATTTTCAAAACAAACTCCGAATCCTTTCGTCCCGGGATATAACGGCGTTCGGCGCCGGCATGGATCCCCCCGTCTATTTACAGAGCTCCGCCACAGAAGATTAATCCCTGGACCGGTCATCAGGAGAGACCGGTTTCACATAATTTAATCAGCAGGCTGCGTTAGCGGCCTCGGGCGCGGCGGGGCAGCGTACAGCCGGGCCCGGGTGGCTGAAGAGCTTCCCGGTCAATGTCCCCTATTCAAGGTCATTCTTCAACCAGGCAACGCCGCACGGCGTTCTCCGCCCAGGCCGGCACCCCCGGTGCCGCTTAGCCGCGCCTGAATAGTGCGAAGTTCGCCCTGTTTACTTACCATCCCGCTATCCGTTCATCCCGGCACCGGAGATTCCCGACTGAATGAGTGCATCACTGGAACCGCTGTACCGATTCTGGCAACCACGCTACTGGCTTACGTGGATGGGCATAGCTTTTTTGCGCCTGATAGTGCTGCTGCCCCAGCCGGGCCGGATGGCCTGTGGCCGCGCGCTCGGTCGCTTCGGGTACCGGGTTAGTGAGCGGCGCAAAATCGTGGAGCGCAACCTGGAACTGTGTTTTCCTGAACTGCCGGCGGATGAGCGGGAGAAATTGGGGCGTAAACACGGCGAGTCGCTGGGCATGAGTATGGTTGAGCTGGGCATGAATTACTGGTGCAGCGATGCCGAGCTGGAGCGCTTGTTCGAATTGCGCGGTACGGAGCACCTGCTCGCGGCACTCGAAAAGGGTCATGGCGTGTTATTGCTCTGCGGTCATTTCATGTATACGGAACTGGGGTGCCGTATGCTCATGAAATACTCCCCCACGGTTGCCGCCATGTACCGCCCCAGCGGTAAACCACTCAACGACAATTTAATGCGGCGCTGTCGACAGAATTCTTACGACATCATGGTAGCCAAGGACAACGTGCGCGGGATGCTGCGCTTACTCAAGGAAAACCGGCCGGTTATATATGCACCCGACCAAGCCTACACGGGCAAAAGCATGGCGCTGGTCCCTTTCTTTGGTGAACCGGCTGCAACCAATACCGCTACCCGGCAGATTGCCCAGATCAGCAAGGCACCAGTCATACCCTTTTTCACCTGCCGCCTGGAAAACGGTTCCGGTTACCGCGTGGAACTCCAGCCCGCACTGCAAGACTTCCCCGGAGAATCCGCAGAAGCGGACACGCTAAAGATCAATTACTTACTTGAAGAACAGGTACGCAAAGTACCGGAGCAATATTACTGGGTGCACAGGCGTTTCAAAGGGCGGTTACCTGATTATCCGGACCCCTACGTTTGAACTACACGTTGCTGTATCCATTGATCAGGTCTACCCATTCGCGCGGCGTAAATTGCACGCGGCCGGAGCCACTGATTTTCTGGCACGACCTGTGCAGGCGGGCAAGATTCGAACTGCGCCATTTCCCGGGCGCCCGCCGCTCCCCCCGATCCCAGTCGAGCAAATAAACCCGGCCGTCGTTTGCGATCTGCAGGTTATGGGCGTTCAGGTCAGCGTGACAAAAACCGGCAGCATGGAACTCGGCAATACACCGACCGACGACAGCCCATATCCTGGGGTCCTTTTCTTCCTGTTCGAGCCAGTGAGAAAAAGGCGTGACATCAGGAATCTTGCGGGTAATAAGATCCGCCGTATACCAGATGCCGCGGCGTACGTAACGAGCGGCTACCGCAATCGGTGCAGGTAAACCGGCCTCTGCGATTTCCTGCAGCAAGTCCCATTCCCGGATCGATCGAACCCGCTCCTGCCCGGTCCACAGGTACTGGTCGTTAAGGAAGCGCCCGGGCACACCGCCTCGGTAATAGTGTCGCAGTACGCAATCCATACCGGCCAGCTCAATTAGCAGGGTTTCACCCCGGCCGACACCGGCAATAAACTCGGCGGACGGCCAGTGCTCAGGACCGAACTCCGTTGCACTGATCTGGCTGAGCAATTGGGCATCGTATACGATGGCGCTGTCGCTGAGTTGCTTTACCTGTCTTTTCAACGTCATCCCCGTGAACGAAATGTCGCCTAAATCAATCTTAATACTGCGCCTGTCCGCGATCGGCGACTGCTGCAACACCCTCCCGGTTGTGCGTACTCTGCAAGCCGCGTATCCAGAGGCAAAGATAAGCTGGGTTATCGGCACGACAGAACACAGCTTGCTGGAAGGTGCAGATGGTATCGAGTTTATCACTTTAGACAAAAGTCTCGGGATAAAAGGTGTGCTCTCGTTGCGCAAAGCACTGGCAGGCAGGCGCTTCGATGTGCTGCTGCATATGCATGCATCCATGCGTGCCAACCTGGCGAGCCTGGGAATTAACGCCCACCGCAGAATTGGATTCGATAAAGCGCGGGCACGAGACTATCAGTGGCTATTTACCACCGAGCGCATCCCGGCGCAGGCAAACCAGCACGTGGTAGACGGATTGTTCGGTTTTGCCGAGTACCTCGGTATCAGCGAACGCACCATGCGCTGGGAGATCCCGGTCTCGGAAACCGACCGGCAGAGCGCAACAAGGCTGGGGGGGGAAGATCTACCTATCTGTGTCATCAGTCCCTGCAGTAGTCAGCGTGCGCGTAATTTTCGTAACTGGAGTATGGATAACTACATTCAGCTGGTCAGATATCTGCAAGACCGGTTTAAAGCCCACGTAATCCTCACCGGTGCCGCAACGCCTGTCGAGAAAAACTACGGTCATCAAATTATGAAAGCGTGCGGGACAGACGTGAGCAACCTGGTAGGCCGGACGAGACTCAAGGAACTGCTCGCAATTATCGAGCATGCCGATTTGCTCATCTGCCCGGATTCGGGACCTGCGCACATGGCAACTGCGGTCGGTACACCGGTTATCGGACTTTATGCAACCTCAAATCGCTGGCGGACGGGTCCTTACCTCAGCCAACACCTTACCGTCGACCGTTACCCCGAGGCGGTGCAGGCCGAGTTTGCGAAGCCCGTCAGTGAACTGCACTGGGGACAACGGGTTCGTAATCCGGCCACGATGGATTTAATTTCGGTAGACGACGTTACGGCTAAAGTCGATAAAGTCCTGGGTTCAGGTAACGCTTCGTAGCCTGGTGAGAAACCCCCAGCCGGCAGTTAGTCGGTTGCGAGTGCATAAGTAGCGCCGCAGTAAGGACACATCGCGGTGCCGGTTTTCTCAACCGGCAGAAAAACCCGCGGGTGCGAGTTCCACAAATGCATGCCCGGCATCGGGCAGGACAACGGCAGGTCGGCACCGGTCACCGTATAGCTGTTTTCTGCATTGGGCTGGATCAGGTTTTTGTCCTGATCGTGGTTGGGGTTGCTCACTGTATGCTTCCTGTAGGTGTCCTGCCGTAACGGGCGGCGATTATAGCGGAGGATGCGCTATCCCGGCACCTTGTCGACAGAGCCGAAATGCGTCTCCCACAACCGCCTGACCAGGGCTCGTTCCTCTTCGAATTCGTTGACCGCCGCCAGCCGCGCCTCACCGGCCAGTGAAAGCAGGTGCATGCGTACCCGGTAAGCGCGATACGCATCTACCAGCGCGCCCGAGTCGCCGCCGCCGAGGATCGCAGCATCACGGAGCGCGTCGAGCTGGCGAATATTGTCGGAATATTCGATCAGCGCGGGGATACCCGGCGCATGCAGTAACACCAGGTACTGCACCAGGAACTCAATATCGATGACGCCACCCTTGCCCTGCTTGATATCGAATTGATCCGGGTTGCTCTTGTCGAGTTCGCCGCGCATCCGCTCGCGCATCTTGGTGACTTCTTCCTTCAGGTTGTCACGTTTGACGTAATTGACCAGCACGTGTTTCCGCAGGGTTTCAAATTTCGCACATACGCCTTTGTCGCCGGCCACTGCACGTGCCCGCAACAGGGCCTGGTGTTCCCAGGTCCATGCATCGTCCTGCTGATAGGTATCGAGCGCTGCAAGACTGGTTACCAGCAGACCAGACTTGCCGCTTGGCCGCAGCCGTGTGTCGACCTCGTACAATGCGCCCGTGGGTGTCGGCATGGTAAGGATGCTCGTAATACGGCGCGCGAGCCGGCCGAAGAATACTGAGTTGTCGAGCGACTTGTCCCCATCTGTCTGCTGTGACTCGCCCTCGGAATCATGCATGAACACGATATCGAGATCCGACCCGTAACCCAGTTCGAGGCCGCCGAGCTTGCCGTAACCCGCAATCGCGAATGCCGCCTCACGCCTGGTGCCGTCGACGACACAACACGGTACTCCATGCCGCGCGATCAGCTCCCTTAGCCCCAGGCTGATCGCTTCTTCGAGCACCAGTTCGGCGATATCGGTCAGGCGGTCGCTGACTTTCATCAACGGCAAAGTGCCGCTCAGGTCTGCTACCGCAACCCGGAAAACTGCGGCTTGCTGAAAATTGCGCAGCATCTCGAAACACTGTTCCGAATCGTCAATGTTGCTGGTCTCCAGCCTCTGCACAAGATCTTTCTGGAAACTTTCGCGCCCCGGAGGTTCCTGAAATATCCGCTGATCCAGCAGTTCGTCGAGCAGTAGCGGATGCGCGGCAACCTGCCGGGCCAGGAAATCGCTGCTGCCGCACAGGCGAACCAGCCGTTCGAGTGCTGCCTTGTTTTCGTTCAGCAACGCAATGTAAGCCGACCGGCGGCCGATAGCTTCAATAACTCGCAGCACGCCATCGAGGGCGAGCAACGGGCTACCGACCGCACCGCATGCCATGACCACGGCCGGCAGCAACCGATCCAGCCTTTGCCGGCTGATCTTGTCCATGCGCTGATAGTGCGAACTTGCGTGCAACGATTCGATGCGCCGGTTGACTTCGACCGGGTCCTCGAACAGCTGCTCTGCCAGGCCTTCGAGCCTGTGGTTTTCCACCGGTTCCGCCTCGGCCGCCGGATCGTCCGCATCTGATCGCCGATGGTTCAGTATGTCGTCAAATTTTTCCTGTACGGCTTCACGGTGCACATTCAGTTCCGCATAGAGTTCGTCCCAGTCAGCAGCGCCCATCGCGAGACACAAGCGTGCGCGCTCGGTCTCAGCGGTGGGTAACTCATGGGTCTGGCGGTCAGCTATGGCCTGCAACCGGTTCTCGAACGTGCGCAGGTATATATATGCGTCTTCCAGTTTGCCGACCGTTTCTACCGGCATTAAATCCAGTTCGCCAAGTTGCTCCAGCGCGGACAGCAGCCTCCTCTCACGCAGCGTCTTATTCGTTCCTCCGCGCACGAGTTGAAGGGTTTGCACAATAAACTCAATTTCCCGGATGCCGCCGGGACCCAGCTTGATATTTTCACGGTTTGCAGCCGCCCGGCCTTCCTGCTCGATAAGCAATTTCATTTCACGCAATGAACTGAAGACACCGAAATCGAGGTAGCGCCTGTACACAAATGGCCTCAGGACGCTGATATAGAAATCACGGGTGCCTTCCCAGACGTTTACCGCCCTGCCCTTGACCCATGCATAGCGCTCCCAGTCACGGCCGTGCTGAGCGAGATAATCCTCGAACGCATCCACGCTGATCGCCAGCGGCCCACTTTCGCCAAAAGGCCTCAGTCTTGTATCCACACGGTAAACAAAACCATCCACGGTATTGTTGCTGAGCAGGTTTATAAAGTGCTGCGCCAGCTTGCGGAAATATTCTTCGTTGGAAACAGACCGTGCACCATCAGTCTCACCTGCTGCCGAATAGAAGAAAATAAGGTCTATATCGGAAGACAGGTTTAATTCGCCGCCACCCAGCTTGCCCATGGCGATGATGACAAAATAAGCCTCGTTACCGTCCGCGTCTCGCGGCACTCCGTGTCGCTCCTGCATTACCCGGGTGGAGCAGAGAAATGCTGCGCGTATACAGGTATCGGCCAGCGCCGACAGGTCAGCCAGCATCTCGGGGCAGTCTGACCAGCCTGCATTGTCGCGCCAGATAATGCGCAGTATTTCACGATGCCGGAACAGGCGCAGACGTTTCATGAACTGTGTTTCGGATTCCTGCTCGGCAGCCCCCGCAAGAAAAGCTGCATCGAGTTCAGCCGCTTCAAGTGACCGGTGCAGCCGACCGTCCTTAAGAAGTTCACTCAGAGCCTGGGGATAACGGGCGATTACGTCCGCCGAGTACTCGCTGCACGCGAGCAGCTTGTTAAGGGTAGCCGACGCTTTTGTATCCCCATCCAGGATACCGGGCAAGTCATCGGCATCGGCCAGCTTGTCCAGCACGGTATCGAGCCCGGGACGCAGTGCTTCGGGTATATCCTTGGCTATGGTGTCTGGAGACATTATCAAACCGGGCTAGTTGTCGAAGAATTCAACCGCCCCGGTTTCGAGCGAGTACTCCGCACCGACTATCAACAGGCCATCTGTGTCAATCAATCGTTCCAGAATCTCGGAGCCGTGGCGAAGATGATTCACAGATGTATTTATATTTGCCCGCACTGCCTTTTCCATTAGAGCGTCCGTGTCATCGGGTTTGCCCAGTTCCTCCAGGGCCGGGCGAATGCGATCAACAATCGTCGTGAGACTTGGCGACAAACCATCCGATGGCTGTTCCATTTCCTCCAACGTAGCCTGCACGGCGCCGCAATTCGAGTGCCCGAGCACAACCACGAGCCGGGAGCCGATATGCTCGGCAGCATACTCAACACTACCGATCTGTGACGGTGCCGCGACATTACCCGCTACGCGAATCACAAACAGATCGCCCACCCCCTGATCGAATATGATCTCGGCCGGCACCCGGGAGTCTGCACAGCCGAGGATGACTGCAAAGGGATGCTGTTCAGGTATCCACTTGAAACCGGTCTTGTAGGTCAGTTTGTGGCTGTTGTCATCGTCAGCCAGAAAGCGGCGGTTGCCTTCCTTAAGTCTTTCGAGTGCTTCCTGCGCTGAAATCATTTGTGATTCACCCTGCTATACGTCGTCATGTACTGCCGGACGCTCCGTTATCAGCCCATCATCGGAACCCATCCAGAAAGTACCGGCGGCAATTTGAATCATGCCGTCGGTTTCTTCGGCGAGAAGAGGAGCACTTATGGAAAGACCCAATATTATTATTAATGGCAGTCTTTGCATGCTCGCCATTCTATATCAGATGACTTCGACTACCTGCGAAACAAGACTGCACTCAGGCAGTCCGAATGGCGCACCGCCGGTGATTATTGTTTGGCGTGTTCGGCCACCCACCCCATGTGTACGCCCGCCCGCCACCACATGGCGCCGTAAAGGCAGTTCATCATGAAGACCAGTGCGGTCGTTTCCGATCCGGGCCGCCCCAGTTCACCCGTCTGTAACCAGTGATAAGCCCCCAGCGCAACGAACAAGGGTATAACCGCGCTTACCAGTCGCATAAACATGACGAATGCAATCGGCACCATACGTGCCAGGAAATTCTTTCCGCTTGCCCCACCGTTTTGCCTGTAACACCAGATGACGCCGCCAATTTTGAAGCCAAAGTACATAACGGCGTCGAGAACATCGACCGGTTTCTGCTCGGTCCCGGGGCCGTTCGCCACGATTTCGTACAAGGCGGCAACCAAGATGGCACCGCCCAGGTAGTAGAAAAACTCCTGGCGCTGGCCAAGCCCGTCGCCCGCCAGTTGCGCCCTGAGTTTCGTGATCTGCCAGAAGTACATGTTGGCACCCCCTGTTCCAGATCATAATCGAAGTGCCACTATGAAGCAGACCAGTCCGAATATGCGCCGCCTGATCCGGTAGAATCCCTCGCCACTACAAAGCACCGGGAAAAGACCGTGACCGATCAAAGCATAAAGCCCGCTTTCAACCTGTCCCGCTTTAGCTGCCCGAATTGCGGGGAACTGGCCGACCAGGCCTGGTTCAATACCTACGCGAACCCGATCACGAGCCCCGCGGGAGTGCCACTGCGAATAGCAGGGACCGACCTCGAGCGCCTCAGCAGGAACCCACAATTCACCCCGGAAGTTCGCGAGCAGAAGGTTGCCTACTGGAACCGGGTCAACGCAGGCCAGGTATTCCTCGACCGCTGGGCACCGATACAGTCGGACCTGTTCGTTGCCGGGATGGAATTGAGCGCCTGTCACAACTGCCTGCAGGCCGCGATCTGGCTGGGGGGTGAAATGATTTATCCGGCCCGATCCTGATACTCGCCCGCCGTTTTCACTCATGACCAAGCAACCGCGACCGGATCGCCAGGTAGGTATTGCCGCCAACAGACTATTGTTGTCTGTTATCAATTTTGCCGGAACCACGGGGTCCGGTACAGACGCCTGAAGCCTTACGCCACTTGTTATGTATCACGGGTACAAAAAAAGCCCCGCTACATGAGCGGGGCTTTTTGTTTCTTCAGATGAAGAGGCGACTTACATCATGCCGCCCATGCCGCTCATGTCTGGCATCGGTGCAGGCGCTTCATCTGCCGGCATCTCGGTAACCATGGCTTCCGTGGTCAGCAGCAGGCCGGCAACCGAAGCTGCGTTCTGCAGAGCTGAGCGGACAACCTTGGTCGGGTCGATGATGCCGAACTCGAACATATCGCCATACTCACCGGTTGCGGCGTCGTAACCGAAGTCACCACTGTTCTCGGCAACCTTGTTCAGGATAACCGAACTGTCTTCGCCGGCATTGCCGACGATCTGACGCAGCGGCTCTTCCAGTGCGCGACGCAGGATGATAATGCCGACATCCTGCTCGTCGTTGGCGCCCTTGAGGTCACCAAGCGCGGCATTGGCGCGAATCAGCGCAACGCCACCGCCGGCAACCACGCCTTCTTCAACAGCAGCACGGGTCGCGTGCAGCGCATCTTCGACGCGGGCTTTCTTCTCTTTCATTTCAATCTCGGTCGCAGCTCCAACCTTGATCACTGCAACACCGCCGGCGAGCTTCGCCACACGCTCCTGCAGTTTTTCGCGATCGTAGTCAGAGGTGGACTCTTCTATTTCCTTGTTGATCTGCTCAACACGGCCCTGGATGTCGGACGCCTGGCCTGCACCGTCGATAATCGTGGTGCTTTCTTTGCTGACCTGGATCTTCTTGGCTTCGCCGAGGTCTTCCAGGGTTGCCTTCTCGAGACTCAGGCCGACTTCTTCGGAAATCACCTGGCCGCCGGTCAGGACAGCGATATCCTGCAGCATGGCTTTACGACGGTCGCCGAAGCCGGGAGCTTTAACACCACAAACCTTTACGATACCGCGAATGTTGTTCACGACCAGGGTAGCGAGGGCTTCGCCTTCAATATCCTCGGCAATGATCAGCAACGGGCGGCTGGATTTGGCAACGCCTTCCAGCAGCGGCAACAAGTCGCGGATGTTGGAGATCTTCTTGTCGAACAGAAGTATGTAAGGATTCTCGAGCTCAGCACTCTGGCTGTTGGCATCCGAGATGAAGTAAGGCGACAGGTAACCGCGGTCGAACTGCATGCCTTCCACGACTTCCAGTTCGTTGTCGAGGCCGGAACCTTCTTCAACGGTGATAACGCCTTCCTTACCTACTTTACCCATCGAGTCGGCAATGATCTGGCCGACTGCCTCGTCGGAGTTGGCGGAGATGGTGCCAACCTGGGCAATAGCCTTCTCCTCTTCACAGGGCTTCGACAGGTTCTTCAGCCCTTCAACAATGGCGATCGTACCTTTGTCGATTCCACGCTTCAGGTCCATCGGGTTCATGCCGGCGGCAACAGACTTCAGTCCTTCACGAAGAATTGCCTGGGCCAGGACCGTGGCGGTCGTGGTGCCGTCACCGGCAACATCAGACGTTTGGGAAGCAACTTCCTTCACCATCTGTGCCCCCATGTTCTCGAAGTTGTCATCGAGCTCGATTTCCTTGGCAACCGAAACACCGTCTTTGGTAACGGTCGGCGCTCCGAAGCTCTTGTCGAGAATGACGTTACGGCCTTTGGGGCCAAGGGTAACTTTTACTGCATTGGCGAGTAAGTTCACGCCGGCAAACATCTTGCCGCGTGCGTCGTCGCTGAATTTCACATCTTTGGCAGCCATTGCACTGCTCTCCTCTATAAACTAAAGAAACCGGCTACAAACCGGTCCTGAATAAAAAAATCTAGCCTTCGATGACAGCCATGACGTCGTCTTCTTTCATGACCAGAAGATCCTCGCCCTCGACCTTGACCTCGGTACCGCTGTACTTGCCGAACAGGACCTTGTCGCCTTTCTTGACATCGAGGGCACGGATGTCGCCGTTCTCGAGGTGCTTGCCGTTGCCGACAGCGATAACTTCGCCCTTGATGGGCTTCTCGGTAGCCGAATCCGGGATAACAATCCCGCCGGCCGACATACGCTCTTCTTCCATGCGCTTTACGATAATCCGATCATGAAGCGGTCGAATATTCATTATTGGAACTCCTGAAAATCGATGGGTTTAAGCCTAAAGGCTTGATAATTATGGGTTTATTACCCTTTTTCTTTTTAGCACTCGTCCCGAAGGAGTGCTAATAATAATGGCTAATTCCTGGATTTCAAGGGGTGAACCAGTCCAATGACATCAGGAGTCGCCCCCGCTATGCTGGCCTCGGTTTTTGGGCTGGGCACAATATAGCTGTAGGGCAGCAACACCGGATGAGCGAGGAACACCTGCTGGTGCTCTGCACCTGTCCCGACAAGGAGGTCGCCGAGGCTATCGCCACCGGGCTGGTGGAGGCAGGTCTGGCCGCCTGCGTAAACCGGGTGCCCGGGATCACGTCCGTCTACAAGTGGCAGGACAAACTGGAAAAGGATGCCGAGGAGTTGCTGCTGATCAAGACCAGCGCCGCTGCCTGGGACGGGCTCGAAGCGGAGATCAAACGCCTGCACCCCTATGAACTTCCGGAAATTATCGCTGTCCCGATCACCGCGGGCAGCCACGAGTACCTCAACTGGATCAGGGAATCGACCCGGTAATGCACGAACGATTTACGACAAAGCATCTTGGCAACGCGACCGTTTGGCTGAGCGGGTTGGCGTTGCTGCTTACCTGCTCTGTAGCGACGGCGGCCCAGGACGTTAAACGCCCGGAAGAAGTATTCCGCTACGACACCCGTATCGAAAACGGCGCCGTCATCGTCGCATGGGATATCGAGCCGGGTTACTACCTGTATCGCGACAAGATGAGCTTTGCCGCGGCCGACGGCGTGCTACTCGGTGACCCGCAATTCCCGGCCGGTGAAATTCATTCGGACGAGTTTTTCGGCGAACAGGTAATTTTCCGTAACCGGGCGGATGTGCGCATCCCGCTCGAAAGAATCAGCAGCGGCGCAAAGATGCTGTCGCTGGATATTAAGTCGCAGGGCTGCGCTGATTTCGGCCTCTGCTATCCGCCGCAGACATGGGATGCAGACATACCGCTTCCGGATCTTATCAGCTCCGCGGCGGCTAGTGAGGGCGGTGGCGGGTTCCCATTCGGGGCATCGGCTACTGACGATCTGCCGATCCCGATAGACGAAGCGTTCCGGGCGCATATTTCGATACCGGACCCCTTTACCGTCGATGTGACCTGGACCATCGCCCCGGGATATTACCTGTACCGCGACAGCTTTACGGTCAGGAACCCGGGCGCTGAAGTGCAACTTGGTGCGCCTTCGCTCCCGCAGGGCGTGATGGAAATGGACGTGGAGTTCGGTGAAACCGAGGTCTACTACGATGAAGTTGTGATGCGCGTACCGATTTCGCGCGCGACGCCCGAACCATTGTTCATCGAACTGGAACTCGGTTTCCAGGGCTGCAAAAAAGGCAGCATCTGTTATCCGCCGGATAGCTATACAGAAGGGATCGACCTGCCCCGTGCCACGGCTGATGATAGGGTATCGGAGCGGCCCGCCCCGGTATCCGAGCAGGATCGTCTGTTCGGGGTCGTCACCGGTGCCAGCCTGCCGGCCATGATGTTTGTCTTCCTCGGCCTCGGTTTATTGCTGGCCTTTACACCCTGCTGTTTACCGATGGTGCCGATACTGTCCGGGATCATTGCCGGCCAGGGCGAAAACGTAAACACCGTGCGGGCATTCTGGCTATCGCTCAGTTACGTACTCGGCATGGCATTTACCTACACCATTGCCGGCGCAATATTCGGGGCGGCCGGCGGTCAGATACAGGCGGCGTTGCAGACGCCGGCGATTATCACGGCTGTTGCAATCCTCTTTATCGTGCTGTCGCTGGCAATGTTCGGCGTTTACGAATTGCAGGTGCCTGCAGCGCTGCAAACAAGGCTCAGCGCGCTGGGCAGCAAAGGCAAAGCCGGTAGTTTCATCGGCACGGCTATTATGGGCGCAGTGTCGGCACTGGTCGTCAGCACCTGCGTCGCGCCGCCGCTGGTTGCGGCACTGGCGGTGATCGCGCAAACCGGTGATGTCGCGCGCGGCGCATTTGCGTTATTTTCTTTAAGTATTGGCATGGGCATACCGCTGATAGTTTTCGGCACCTCGGCCGGCAAGTTATTGCCCAGGGCCGGCCCATGGATGAATGCGATCAAGGGCGTGTTCGGGTTCATGCTGCTCGGTCTCGCAATCTGGATGCTCGACCGCATACTGCCGAGTGTTGTAATCATGGCGCTCTGGGCTGCACTCTTTTTGTTTGCCGGCATCTGGTCCGGCGCTATTTACTCGATACCGAGGCCCGCAAGCGCCGGTGTGATCTTCGGCAAAGTTGCCGGCATCATTCTGTTAATTTACGGGGGCACGCTGATCATCGGCACGCTGACCGGTGCAACCAACCCGCTGCAACCACTCAGCCGGATTTCCAGGAACGGGGAGGCACACCTCGAACTGGGGTTCGAGCGTATTAAAACGGTGGACGATTTCGAAGCAGCCCGCTTGTCTGCGACAGCAGCCGGTAAGACTCTCATGCTAGATTTCTATGCCGACTGGTGTGTGTCATGCAAGGAAATGGAGGCGTGGACCTTCACGGACCAGCGCGTGCACGCTGCGCTCGCCGATACGGTGCTCATTCAAGCGGATGTCACCGCCAACGATGCGGCGGACAAAGAACTGCTCAAGTATTTCGGTATCTTCGGCCCGCCAACGATAGTGTTCTACGACCGTTCCGGTAACGAGGTTAAGGGCCAGCGCGTGATCGGTTACCAGGATTCAGACCAGTTCCTCAGTCACCTCGATTACGTATTACGATAGCCCTATGCCTTACTGGATTCGCCAGACTCTGTTGCTGGTAATAACGTTGTGCTGTGTGGTCATCGGCATGCGCATATACCTGGAAATTACGGCCGACAAACGGCCCGCCGGTGCAGGCCCGGTCGCCGGCGCACCCGAACGGCTGCCCGAGTTCGTACTCAATGACATGTGGGGCGAGCCGACTTCCATCAGCAAGTGGGCCGGCAAACCGTTGTTGATTAATTTCTGGGCCACGTGGTGCGCGCCCTGCCGGCGCGAGATGCCCCTGCTGCAGGCACTGCACAACCAGCAGCCGGAGGGCGGTATCCGGGTCGTCGGTATCGCGATCGACCGGCTGCCTGATGTCGAAAGCTATATAACCGAGTCCGGCATCAGCTACCCGATCCTCGTCGGCCAGGAAGACGCCATGGCGGTCAGCGACCTGTTCGGCCTTGAGGGCCTGGGCCTCCCGTTTTCGGTCCTTGCCGCCGGAGACGGCCATATCCTCACCGTCTACGTGGGCGAACTCGTGGGCGATCAGATAGCTACCATGGCCAGGCTCAGCACCGAATACGCCGGGGGCAAAACAGATCTGGCGACCGTGCGCGAACGCCTGCGCACGCTTTAACCCCCTCCCGGGAAGCCCCGAGCAGCAAAAAGCTGTCAAAAGGTGGCTAAAATCCGTAAACTTGCGGCCATCTGCGGCTAAATCCTATTCCATGATGGCTTCAATACTGCTCATAAACGGTCCCAACCTGAACCTGCTGGGTACCCGGGAGCCCGAACTGTACGGCGCGACCACGCTTGCCGATATCGAGAGCGGACTGACCGCGAAGGCGGCAGAACTCGGCCACGCACTCGAGTGCACGCAGAGCAATGCCGAGGCAGAACTGGTGGACCGGGTGCAGGCTGCAGCCGGCAACACCGACTTTATCCTGATAAACCCGGGTGCGTTTACGCACACGAGCGTGGCATTACGCGATGCACTGCTCGGCGTGGATATCCCGTTTATCGAAATTCATATCAGCAACATTCATGCGCGCGAAGAATTTCGCCGCCAGTCCTATTTCTCCGATGTGGCGGCTGGAGTTATCGCCGGCGTCGGTCCGCAAGGCTACACGCTTGCGCTGGAAGCAGCACATGATTTGCTGAGCAAACAGTAATTGGTCCGTCAGCCAGGAATATATTCAAGCTATGGATATCAGAAAAGTTAAGAAACTGATCGAACTGCTGGAAGAATCCGGCATAGCGGAGATAGAAATTACAGAAGGCGAAGAAGCGGTGCGTATCAGCCGCTACCCGGTCAGCGCACCAGTTGCGGCGGCGCCTGTTGCGACACCGGTGGCTGCGCCTGCTCCCGCCGCAGTGCCGGCCGCTCCGGCAGCGGCTGAAGCCGCAGTTCCGGTCGCAGCTCCAGCCGAAGCGCCGGCTGGCGAACCGGCCGGCCACAAGATCGCAGCACCGATGGTCGGCACCTTCTACCGCTCGCCGTCACCCGAGGCCGAACCCTTTGTAAAAGTCGGCGATCAGATCGAGGTCGGTGACACACTGTGCGTTATCGAAGCGATGAAGATGATGAACCAGATTGAAGCCGATAGATCGGGCACCGTGCTGTCAGTCGAGGTTGAGAACGGGGAGCCCATCGAATTCGGTCAGACGCTGTTCGTTATCGGCTAGCGCTCCCGAAAAGAACAACAATGTTAGATAAAGTTCTCATAGCAAATCGGGGCGAAATTGCGCTGCGCATCCAGCGCGCATGCCATGAGCTCGGAATTAAAACCGTAGCCGTGCATTCAACCGCCGATACGCAACTCAAACATGTGTTGATGGCTGAAGAAACGGTATGCATCGGGCCAGGTCCGTCGATCGACAGCTACCTCAATATGCCCGCTATTATCGCGGCGGCCGAAGTCACCGATGCCCAGGCGATTCATCCCGGCTACGGATTCCTGTCCGAGAATGCGGATTTCGCGGAACGCGTCGATACCAGCGGTTATCTGTTTGTCGGCCCGCCTGCCGATGTCATCCGACTCATGGGCGATAAAGTCTCGGCCATTAAGGCCATGAAAGAGTCGGGTGTGCCCACCGTGCCCGGTTCCGACGGCCCGTTGTCGGAAAACGCTGACGAATGCCTGAAAATCGCAAGGGATATCGGTTACCCCGTGATCATCAAGGCCGCCGGTGGTGGTGGCGGACGCGGTATGCGGGTCGTACACACCGAAGCCTCGCTTATCAATGCCATCAACCTGACGAAATCCGAAGCCGGCGCCGCCTTCGGCAACGACATGGTTTACATGGAGAAGTTTCTCGAACGACCGCGCCATGTCGAATTCCAGGTGATCGCCGACTCACAAGGCAACGCCGTACACCTGTTCGAGCGTGACTGCTCCATGCAGCGCCGTCACCAGAAAGTTATAGAAGAAGCGCCCGCACCCGGAATTACCGCAGAACAGCGCACGCAGATGGGCGAGCGCTGCGCCGAAGCCTGCCGGCAACTCGGTTACGTAAGCGCGGGAACCTTTGAATTCCTGTATCAGGACGGCGAATTCTATTTCATCGAAATGAATACCCGCCTGCAGGTGGAGCACCCGGTAACCGAATTGATCACCGGTATAGACATCGTAAAGGAACAACTCCGGATTACGGCGGGCGAGCCGCTCAGCTTCAGGCAGGAAGATATCGAACTGCGCGGCCACGCAATCGAGTGCCGCATTAATGCCGAGGACCCCAAGACCTTCACGCCCTCACCGGGCCGGGTCGAAACCTGGCACCCGGCCGGCGGCCCCGGTGTCCGGGTCGACAGCCACCTGTACAGCGGCTATACCGTCCCGCCCTATTACGATTCGATGATCGGCAAACTCATCGTATGGGGTGACAGTCGCGATACTGCAATCGCCCGCATGCAGAACGCGCTGAACGAGATGGTGATCGACGGCATCAAAACAAATATTCTCCTGCACCGCGAAATTCTCCAGCACGCCGCGTTCAAAACCGGCGGCACCGATATTCATTACCTTGAAAAACGGCTCGGGCTGTAGGGACAGACGTGGGCTGGCTGCAACTCGAAACGAGCGTCGGCCAGTCAGAACCGGGCATACTCGAAGCAGAGCTGGAAAAACTGGGCGCGATTTCGATCACCCTGCGCGATGCGGGCGACGAGCCGTTGCTGGAACCGGCGCCGGGGGAAACGCCGCTCTGGTCGAGTACCCGGGTAAGTGCGCTGTTCCCGGACGACGCAGAGCCGGAGAAACTGTCCGCGGCGCTGCATGACCTCATCGATGCCTCCGAGCTCAATTACACCCGTATAGAAGACATCGACTGGCAAACAAGCTGGCAACAACGCCTCTCCGCCCGTCGTTTCGGGGAACGGCTGTGGGTAGTCCCACACGACCATGAGCAAACACCGGCTGGCTCCGCCGTGGTCCGCCTGGAGCCCGGGCTCGCATTCGGGACGGGGGAGCATGCAACCACAGCCCTGTGCCTGGAGTGGCTGGATGCCAATATCCGGGAAGGCGATCGGGTGCTGGACTACGGCTGTGGCTCCGGTGTGCTCGCTATCGCAGCGCTGGCGCTGGGGGCAGCGTCGGTATGCGCTGTCGATATTGATACCCAGGCACTGGACGCAACCCGAAACAATGCGATAAATAATGGCTGCGACGACCGGCTGCGTGCTGTGCACCCCAATGTAGTGGATAATTCGCAGCGATTCGACGTGTTGGTGGCCAATATTGTGAGCGGAACATTGATAGAGCTCGGAACGGCCCTGGAAGGCATGATGCGTCCGGGAGCGAGGCTCGCAAGCGCCGGGATACTGGCTCACCAGGCTGACGACATAGCCGCAGCCTGGTCCGGCTGGGCCAATATGCGTGTCACCCAACAACGCCGTAACTGGGTGCTCATGACAGGCACAAAACTTAAGAGCAGCGACTGATGTACACATGCTGTCCCGAATGTGAAACGACTTTCCGCCTCAGTGCGGATGATTTGCGCCTGGCGCGCGGCCAGGTCCGCTGTGGTGAATGTGATCACGTATTCAATGCGCTCGAGTATCTGAGTGAAGAAAACACCGAAGTCGAAGTTGCCGAAGCGGAAGCAGCCGTAAGCGACGTCAGCAACGATGACACCGTTTTTTCCCTCGACACCGAACCCGCCAACGACGAGCTTGCCGAAAGCCCGGACGACGATGCTACAGAGGATTACGGGTTGGATGAGGAGTCAGGACTCGATGACACGGGTACAGGCCTCCTGGTCACCGACGAAGACGATGACGATGCCACGAAGGCATGGAACGAGCCGGCCGATGGCGAGTACGAGGAGGAAGATGCCGCCGCAGAGAGTGTGGCAATCTTTGGATACGCAGACGATGACGGGCTGACCCCTGACGAGGCCGAAGCAGAGGAACTGGTACTCGCAGATGTGGAAGAAGAGGGAGAAGAGGGAGAAGGGGAAGAGGAACTAGAGGACGACGAGTTCGGCTACGACATCGACTCGGGGGAAACGGAGGAAAGCATTTTTGAGGTCAGCGATGCGGAGGACGAAACCGCAGAGGCTGCCGATGATGAATCCGCGGAAGACTCGGAAGAAGAGCCCGAAGAAGAACCCGATGAAGCGCCGGATGAAGCACTGGACGAGGAAACAGCCGAAGAGTCCGAAGTCTTCGAGCTCGAAGACGATGACAGTCTTTCGGTAGTTGCCGAAGATGACGACGAGGATTTCGATGACACCATCTGGGAACGCATCCCCGGAGTAGGCTCGGCCACTTATTACACAGAAGACGAAAACGACGACGAGCAAGGCACCGGCGATGAGCCGGACGAACCGTCAGATGACCAATCCGACAATTTACCGGAATACGAAGGCGAAGCGGTCAGCGCATGCGCCGAAAACGATGAATTCAACGATACGACAAACCCGCCGAACACCGACGAACTCGAATTCAACGTGCCCGAGGAAAGCTGGTCGAACTTCTTCGGCCCCGCACCCAGATCGGCCGGACCACCGGACTGGGAGAAACTCGAGGGCACCCTGTCGGGCGATAACCAGAACGATAACGAGGATGCCGCAGCAGGCGAAGGCGACGACGCCGATCCGGACGACTCAACGGGTGAGCGGGAGTGGGAGGAGATCACTACCGGCAGCTGGTCGAGCGAGGCACTGACGCCGGGCGACGTTACAGCCGGCGACGTGTTTGCGGGCGAAGCCACCGAAGAGATCGTCCTGGAGACGGTCGAACTTAACAAGGTACTGGAAGATTACGAAACGACGCCGCCCTGGCAACCGGAGAGCGTCGAGGCGGAACCCGAACAACCCAAGCCCGCGCGTACCGGTCTGTGGCTCGTGATTGGCGTGGTGCTGTTTATCGGGTTCAGTACCCAGCTGGTGCACTACAACCGTGACAAGCTGGCAGCACATCCGTCATTCGGCGGCACGGTACGCTCTGTGTATGAAAACCTGGATATCGATACGTTTCCTAACTGGCCCATCAGCAATTACGAAATACGCGGCTCCGAAGCGGTGGCCGGAGAGTCCGGTGCAGATGTCCTGGATATACGCACCCAGATTGCCGCGGTCGGCGACAACGTGACGGGCTTGCCGCAGTTGCGCGTGGTGTTGAGGGATCGCTGGTCCAACCCGGTCGCGGCACGACATTTCACTCCGGAGGAGTACATGACAGAAGGTGAGTTACCGGCCGACGGCCTCCTCCGGCCCAACCAGACAATCAGCGCGCACGTGAGCATCGTGGACCCGGGCGCCGACGCCCAGGGCTTTGAACTCGAACTCTGTTTGCCACGGCGCCACACCGGGCTCGACTGCACCGGCCAGCCTTTCCAGTGACACAAGCTGCCATAAAAATCGGTCCGCATACGGTTCGCGGACGCGGTCTGCTCGCGCCCATGGCGGGCTTAAGCGACCTGGCCTTCCGCAATATCTGCCGGCGTTTTGGCGCCGCGCTCGCCGTGTCGGAAATGAGCACGGCGGATACCCGTCTATGGCGGTCCCGCAAGAGCGCGAGCCGGCTTAAGTTCGCCGGCGACAAGGGCCTGAAAGTACTGCAGATTGCAGGCAGCGAGCCGCGCCTTATGGCCGACGCAGCGGCAGCCGCGCCTTCGCTCGGTGCCGACATTGTGGACATCAATATGGGCTGTCCCGCGAAGAAGGTCTGTACGAAGCTCGCCGGTTCGGCTTTGCTCAAGGACGAAGCGCTGGTCGCCCGCATCCTGGATGCTGTCGTCAATGCCACCGAACTGCCGGTCACTCTAAAAATGCGCACCGGCTGGGACACTGAAAACCGTAACGGTATACGCATAGCAAAAATTGCGGAGAACGCAGGCATCGAGGCACTGGCAGTGCACGGCCGGACGCGCGCGTGTCGGTTCGACGGACAGGTGGAATACGAAACAATACGCGCCATTAAAGCATCCGTAGCCATCCCGGTATTTGCAAACGGCGATATAGACTCTGTCGAGAAGGCTGCCGAGGTGCTCGAGTACACCGGCGCGGACGCGATCATGATCGGCCGCGGCGCGCTGGGGCGCCCGTGGATTTTTTCCGGGATCAACCACTTTTTTGAAAATCCGGCGACAGGCGGACGAAATACTTCTGTACATATCTCAAACGAGTCGCGACGTGATACTATCCTCTCCCACTTGAACGACCTCTACGGTCTGTACGGAAAAGAACGAGGCGTTCGGGTGGGGAGGAAGCATCTGACGTGGTACTGCAAGTACCTCGAAGGTGCCCAGAAATTTCGTAACATGATCGTCCGGGTGCAGAGCGCCAGTGATCAGTTACGATTAACCGCAGAATTTTTAGATCAGCGTCATGATTCCGGTTGGATTCCTGACGCAAAGACGTCCGTCCGGAAAAAACAGAGTGTCCAAGAAAAAATCGCCAACACCTGCAAAGAAGCCCGGCCTTAACGGTTCCGGCAAACAGGTACAGAGCCGCAACCGGCTTTTGAAAAACTTTACTGAAGATGCGCTGGGGTCTTATTTCCGCAACCTGAATGGCCACAAGCCCGCGGATATGTATAAACTAGTGCTTGGCGAAGTCGAGCCACCTCTCTTCAAGACGGTTATGGATTATACCGATGGAAATCAAACACTTGCGGCAGAGATACTCGGTATCAACCGGGCTACGCTGCGCAAGAAACTGAAGCAGTACCAGTTGCACAACTAGGCGCCTCGTGCATCGCTCGACGGCATCAAGAGTACCGCGCCGGTCTGGCCTCACATGACGAAATCAATCAGAGCACTGATAAGCGTTTCCGATAAAACGGGCGTTGTCGAGTTTGCGCGCGCGCTCCGGAAACTGGGTGCGGAGATTGGTTCGACCGGCGGCACGGCAACAGCGCTGCGTGATGCCGGTGTCGAGGTACAGGACGTTTCCGATATTACCGGCTTCCCTGAAATCATGGATGGCCGGGTAAAAACTTTGCATCCTCTTGTACATGGGGGACTGCTCGGACGTGGCAAGCAGGACCATGATGTCATGGCCGAGCACGGCATCGAGCAGATCGATGTGCTGGTTGTCAATCTCTATCCCTTCGAAAGTACGGTCGCAAAGCCGGACTGCACCTTTGCCGATGCAATAGAGAACATCGATATAGGCGGGCCGACGATGATCAGGTCGGCCTCGAAGAACCACGCGCATGTCGCTGTTGTAGTTGACCCGGCCGATTACGGCTCGGTAGCGGATGAACTCACCGCGAACAAAGGTTCGGTCTCCGACGCCACGAGACGCAAACTGGCGACCAAGGCCTTCGCGCACACCTCGACCTACGACGCCGCGATCTGGGGTTATCTGCAACAGCAAGATGGCCAGGCCGGATATCCGGAACGATTGCCGGTCGGACTTACACTCAGGGAAACACTCCGCTACGGCGAAAACCCGCACCAGTCAGCTGCGCTTTACACGACAGCGGGCGCCAGGCCGGGCACGCTCGTCGCCGCCGAACAACTGCAGGGCAAGCCGCTGTCGTTCAACAATATCTCCGATGCCAACGCCGCACTCGAATGTGCGCTGTCTCTCGATGCGCCGGGCTGTGTGATAGTCAAGCACGCCAACCCCTGCGGCGTGGCGGTTAGTGACGATGCGGAGCAGGCTTACCGCAAGGCCTACACGTGCGACCCGACCTCCGCCTTCGGCGGAATCATTGCCTTTAACGGCCCGGTCAGCGCGGCCGCGGCGCAGGCAATAGTTGATAACCAGTTCGTCGAGGTCGTCGTTGCGCCCTCTTTCGAGAGCGACGCGCTTGAGGCCTTCTCAGCCAAGGCCAACGTCCGGGTGCTGGCCTGCGGCGACCGGGAGAATACCTCCACAGGCAGCCGGGTGCTGCAGCAGGTCGAAGGCGGCATGCTGGTACAGGACAAGGACATCGCGTCAATAACGCGCGATGACCTGGAAGTCGTCACCGACAGGCAACCCACCGATCAGGAAATAGCAGACGCACTGCTCGCGTGGAAAGTTGTGCGATTCGTGAAATCCAATGCGATTGTGTGCGGCAAGGACAATGCGACGCTCGGCATCGGCGCAGGTCAGATGAGCCGTATCATGAGCGCCGAGATCGCCGGCCAGAAAGCGGCTGAAGCCGAGCTCGACCTGGAAGGTGCCGCGATGGCATCGGATGCATTCTTCCCGTTTCGCGACGGCATCGATGTCGCCGCAAAGTTCGGTATCAAGGTCGTGATCCAGCCGGGCGGCTCGAAACGCGATGAAGAAGTCATTGCCGCGGCGAACGAACACGGCATGGCGATGATGTTCACCAAAACAAGACATTTTCGGCATTAGATCAGTGAAAATCCTCGTTGTCGGCAGCGGTGGACGTGAACACGCACTTGCATGGGCACTGGCACGCTCGTCGCGGGTAGATGAAGTCATTGTCGCCCCCGGCAACGCCGGCACCGCTGCAGAACCGAAGGTGCGCAATATCGCGGTCGGTGCCGAAGACCTCGACGGCCTACTACGACTCGCACAGGATGAGGGCGTTGACCTGACGGTCGTCGGCCCCGAAGCGCCGCTGGTGACCGGTATTGTCGACCGCTTTAGCGAAGCAGGTCTGCGCTGCTTCGGCCCGACCGCCGCAGGTGCGCGGCTCGAAGGCTCGAAGGCCTATACCAAGGAATTCCTCGAGCGCCACAACATCCCCACCGCCGGTTACAAAAACTTCACCGACATCGATGCGGCACTGGCACACGTCGAGTCCTGCGCAATTCCGGTTGTCGTGAAAGCGGACGGGCTTGCAGCAGGCAAGGGTGTGATCCTTGCGCACACGCGCGAAGAAGCCGTTGCTGCCGTAAACCTGGTGATGGATGACAAGGCTTTCGGCGATGCCGGCGATGTGTGCGTGATCGAGGATTTCCTGGAGGGCGAGGAAGCCAGCTTCATGGCGCTCGTCGATGGCGAACACATCCTGCCGCTCGCGACCTCGCAGGACCACAAGGCGCGCGACGAAGGCGATAAAGGGCCTAACACAGGCGGCATGGGCGCCTACTCGCCGGCGCCGGTGATTGATAACGCCATGGCCAACAAGGTCATGGCAGAAGTCATGCGTCCTACCGTCGACGGCTTACGGAAGGATGGCGAGCAATACACCGGTTTCCTGTACGCGGGGCTCATGATCGGTAGCGACGGCGTGCCACGCGTGCTCGAGTTCAACTGCCGCATGGGCGACCCGGAAACCCAGCCGATCCTCTTCCGGCTGAAAACCGACCTCGCAGACCTGATCGAAGCGGCATTGGACGGCAGGCTTGATACGGTCGAAGCCGAGTGGGATCCACGCCCGACGCTCGGCGTGGTACTCGCAGCCGGCGGCTACCCGGGAAGCTATAACAAGGGGGACGAAATCACCGGTCTGGACGCTGATGGTTCGGACGACCTGAAAATATTCCACGCGGGCACGAAGCAGGACAACGGTAAGGTGGTTACTAATGGCGGCCGCGTGCTCTGCTGCGTGGCGCTCGGTGATAACGTCGCCAACGCACAGGCCAAAGCCTACTCACTTGTCGATCAGATCAGCTGGGACAACGTTTATTCCCGCAGGGACATCGGCTACCGGGCCGTCGCAAGAGAAAGCTAGGATGAAATATCGAATTCGTACCGCAACGGATACGGATGTCCCGGCCATTACCGAGATTTACAACCAGGCAATAGCACTCGGTAACGCAACCGCACACGTAACGCCAGTCACCGAATCGGACAGGCAAGCCTGGCTGGCTGAACATGCGCCGGACATGCACCCTGTTTACGTCGCCGAAGATGAAAATACGATCACCGGCTACTGCAGCATCAGCGCGTACCGGCCCGGACGGGCTGCCCTGAGGCATACGGCCGAGATCAGTTACTACGTGCATGAAGATTTTCGCGGCCAGAGCGTCGGCTCGGCACTGGTCGAACATGCCATCCGTGAGTGTCCTGAAATTGGAATAAGGACGCTCTTTGCCATACTGCTGGATAACAACCCGGGCAGTGTTGCGCTACTGGAAAAATTTGATTTTCAGCAGTGGGGCCATATGCCGGATGTCGCAGACTTCGACGGCACGGAAGTAGGACACCTCTATTACGGCCTAAGACTTTCCGTCTAACATAGTGAATGATGGCAGCGCGTGGCAAACAACCTGCCAAACTTCTAGGAGCGTCGCGAGGCCGCATCTCTTTAAGCTCAAACAGGGTTTGCCCTTCCACTCGATGCGTTTTGACTGGGTATTGTGAAGGCGCGGCTGGCAGGCCCTTGTAGGAGCGGCTTTAAATGACGAGCAGCTTTCAGGGCTCGCAGAGCCAACCCTGAAAGATCTTCTCGGAATTTATGTCGCCAATGCACTGCATTGGTCGACTTCTATCAAAATTGGGAGTTCTTGAGGAATAAATTCGTGTCGCTACGCGACTATTAAAACTGCGTGTCTGAATACACGCAAATTCGGTTCGCGGCTAAAGCCGACTCCTACAGCCCTTCTTGCAAAGATAATCGCGCGGCCGCGCGATTATCTTTTCATCGCATCAAAAAATTTCTCGTTGGTCTTAGTATCCTGCATCTTGCCCAGCAAAAACTCGACCGCCGCGAGCTCATCCATCGGGTGCAGCACTTTGCGCAGCACCCAGATTTTCTGCAGCTCTTCGGGCTCGGTCAGGTAGTCTTCCTTACGCGTACCCGAACGGTTGATATTGATCGCCGGGTAGACACGCTTCTCGGAAATACGGCGATCCAGGTGGATCTCCATGTTGCCGGTACCCTTGAATTCCTCGTAGATCACGTCATCCATCTTCGAGCCGGTATCGACGAGCGCCGTAGCAATAATCGTCAGGCTGCCGCCCTCCTCGATGTTCCGCGCGGCGCCGAAGAAGCGCTTCGGCCGATGCAGCGCATTGGCATCCACACCACCGGTCAGGACCTTACCTGACGACGGCACGACCGTGTTGTAGGCACGCGCCAGGCGCGTGATTGAATCCAGCAGGATTACGACATCTTTCTTGTGTTCGACCAGGCGCTTGGCCTTTTCGATCACCATCTCGGCCACCTGCACGTGCCTGCTGGCCGGCTCGTCGAAGGTGCTCGATACCACTTCACCGCGCACCGTGCGCTCCATCTCGGTTACTTCCTCGGGCCGCTCGTCGATGAGCAGTACCATCAGGACGACTTCGGGATGATTAGCGGTGATTGCCGTTGCTATGTGCTGCAGCAGCATCGTCTTACCGGCTTTCGGCGGCGAAACAATAAGGCCGCGCTGGCCTTTACCAATCGGCGCGACCATGTCGATGATGCGGCCGGTCAGGTCCTCGGTGCTACCGGTGCCCTGCTCCAGCCTGAGCGCATCGCGCGGGAATAGCGGGGTCAGGTTCTCGAACAGCACCTTGCGGCGCGCGTTCTCCGGTTCGTCGAGGTTAATCTCGGCAACCTTGAGCAGCGCAAAATAACGTTCGCCGTCTTTAGGCGGCCTGATCAGGCCGCCAACGGTATCGCCGGTGCGCAGGTTAAACCGCCGTATCTGGCTGGGCGACACATAAATATCGTCCGGGCCGGCCAGGAACGAACTGTCGGCTGAGCGCAGGAAACCGAAACCATCCTGCAGAATCTCCAGGGTCCCGTCGCCGTAAACGCTTTCACCTTTCGCCGCATGCGCCTTCAGGACTTCGAAAATAATGTCCTGCTTGCGCGAGCGGGCCAGGTTCTCGAGTCCGGCTTCCTCTGCCATTGCGACCAGATCGGCCGCCGGCATGTTCTTGAGCTCGTTCAGATGGAGCAGTTCGCCGCCCTTCTCCAGTTCGGCTTTGCTGACTACATCGTCGGCTGTGAAATTCCCGGTCTCCTCTGAGTCCTGGCGCCGTCTGCGCGGCTTTCTCTTGTTGGACTGACCGTTCCCTGATTTTCCGCGATTATTGGTTTTAGATCGCGTGCGTGCTGAGTTACCCAAGTAGCCTCTCACAATTTTGTGTCCAGAAATTTCTTGAGCTGCTGTTTCGATACAGCGCCTACCTGCTGGGCCTCAACTACGCCGTTCTTGAAAAGGATCAGCGTAGGAATGCTACGGATCCCGAACTGCTGCGGGGCCTTGGGGTTGGCGTCTACATCGAGCTTTGCGATTTTCAGGCGATCCTGGTACTCGCCGTCAAGCTCTTCAAGTATGGGCGCGATCGCCTTGCACGGACCGCACCATTCTGCCCAGAAATCGAGCAGTACAGGCGTGTCTGACTGCAAAACTTCCGCGTCGAAACTGTCGTCACTAATATGAACCAAGCTCATAATCCTGTCTGTATGTGTTGATTAAATATTGCTGAAACAGTAAAAAGGGTCGCCGCCTCGATTGGGCCGTGATCGTTCATTTCCTCCCCGAGCCCGATCCAGGTTGTTGCTGGACCTCAATGCATGCACGCAAGGCGCTTGGTTAGCATCCTCTGGCCTGATCTGAATTGCTGGTGGAGGTCGGCGGACGCGGCTATTGCCGCTGGAATTAAAGCTATTTTGAACCCGTATCAAGCAATAATGCAAGTGTTTGTAAACGATTTTTGACCCTGAGAAATTATGTCCGAACCTGAAGAAATACGCTTCGATGCGCTGAATTTGCCTGCCAAACTGCAGGCTGGGGTCGAGTCGGCCGGTTTTGAAGTGTGTACGCCTATACAGGCCCAGACGCTGCCACGCGCGCTAGATGGCCAGGATGTTGCGGGCCAGGCACAGACGGGCACCGGCAAAACCGCGGCTTTTTTGCTGGCTACGCTGAATCGTCTGCTCGCCAATGCGGACGGCAACGATGACTGCCGGCAGCATCCGCGCGCGATCATCCTGGCACCGACCCGTGAACTCGCCATCCAGATCAACGAAGACGCCAAGGTGCTTGGCAGTGGCACCAATTTCCGCTTCCAGGTCGTATTTGGCGGTGCCGATTACGAGAAGCAGCGACGGCGGCTCGAGGAAGGCGTCGATGTACTGATCGGTACACCGGGCCGGTTTATCGATTATTTCAAACAGAATATCTTTAACCTCAATAGCGTGGAGGTTGTCGTGCTCGACGAAGCCGATCGCATGTTCGACCTGGGCTTTATCAAGGACATTCGTTACGTGCTGCGGCGGCTGCCGCCGGCCGACCAGCGGCTGAATCTCTTGTTCTCGGCCACCCTGGGCCAGAAAGTGCTGGAACTCGCGTTCGAGCACATGAATGACCCGGAGTCCGTACAAATAGACCCCGACAAGATGACGGTTGACCTGGTCACGCAGGCCGTTTATTTCCCGAGTAACCGGGAGAAAATCCCGTTGCTGATCGGCCTGCTGCGCAGCATGGATGCGCACCGCACCATGGTGTTCGTGAACACCAAGCGTGAAGCGGAAAAGCTGGAACGCTTCCTGTGCCACAACGATATCGATGCCAAGGCTATTTCCGGCGATGTGCCGCAAAATAAGCGCATCCGCATGCTGAAGGCCTTCCAGAGCGGCGAACTCCCGGTTCTGGTCGCCACGGACGTGGCATCACGGGGGCTGCATGTGCCGGACGTGAGCCATGTCATCAACTACGACGTGCCGCAGGACCCCGAAGATTATGTGCATCGCATCGGCCGCACCGCACGCGCCGGCGCATCGGGGGATTCGATTACCTTTGCATGTGAAAGCTTTGCGATGGGGC
>JASLMV010000013.1 GCA_030746435.1 Gammaproteobacteria bacterium
TGCAGCGCATGCCTTTGACACCTCTGCATCATGAGGATGGCCTTTCCTAATTCTAAGGAAATTCTAAAGAAAGAGTTATTGCGATTCGTGCTGCTGTTGCTATCTCTTTGAAAAGATTGGCGCTCCCTACGGGAATCGAACCCGTGTTTCAGCCTTGAGAGGGCCGCGTCCTTACCGCTAGACGAAGGGAGCGTGCTTGGTTAACCCAGGGGCGGGGGATTCTAGTTGATCGGTGAGCCCGGGTAAATTGCCGACGCCCGGGCCAAGTCGCCTGTTATCATATGCCGCCAGATTCGCCCCTCAAGTGAGACAGTGGAAAGTCCCTCCGAAACAGCAGATGACCGGAATCAGGTCATCCCTCGTGACCAGCACAACATCAGCCGCGCGAACATCTCGAATTCCGCGCTCAAGGTGCTGTATCGCCTGAAAGACGGGGGCTACCAGGCCTACCTGGTCGGCGGCAGCGTGCGCGACCTGCTGCTCGGAGGACACCCCAAGGACTTCGATATCGCAACTGACGCCACGCCGGAACAGGTGCGGGCGCTCTTCAATAACAGTCGCATGATCGGCCGGCGGTTTCGCCTGGTCCACGTGCGCTTCGGCCGCGAGATCATCGAGGTGGCAACCTTCAGGGCGCCGGCAAACCATGATGACGACGACCACGAGGTTGCGGAGGAATCTGGCCGGGTCCTGCGCGACAACGTCTGGGGCACGTTCGAGGAAGACGTGTGGCGCCGCGATTTCACCTGTAACGCCCTCTACTACGATATCAAGGACTACTCGGTGCGCGATTATGTCGGTGGCGTCGAAGATATACGCAACCGCCAGTTGCGGCTGATCGGCGACCCTGAGCAGCGGTACCGCGAAGACCCGGTGCGTATGCTGCGTGCCGTGCGCTTTGCGGCCAAGCTGCGTTTCGAGGTGGAGCCGGGTACGGCCGAACCCATCGGCCGGCTCGCCGGATTGCTCGACAATATTCCGGCAGCCCGTTTGTTCGACGAGTTCGGCAAATTATTTCAGGCAGGCCATGCTTTAAATACCTGGCGCGCGCTACGCTATTTCGGGTTGTTGTCACACCTGCTGCCCCTCACGGCGGAATGGCTGGGTGATGATGTAGATGGTCCGCGCTCCAGGTTTATCGAGGCGGCGTTGGAGAACACCGACAAACGCGTTGCGGACGATCAGCCTGTAACGCCCATGTTTCTGCTGGCGGTGTACCTGTGGGGGCCGGTCCGTGAACGTGCCGACTATTTTAAAGAGCATGAAGAAATGTCCGAGGTCCAGTCACTGGTTGCTGCCGGGGCCGAACTCAGTGCTGCCCAGAACGCCCGCATCGCTGTGCCCAAGCGTTTCTCCTACCCGATGCGGGAAATAATGCAGATGCAACCGCGCTTCGAGCGCCGGCGTGGCAAGCGCGCGCATTCATTGCTTGAACATCGCAGGTTTCGTGCAGCCTACGACCTTTTTCTGTTGCGGGTACATTTGGGCGAAGTCGAGCAGGAAGCAGCAGACTGGTGGACAAATGTGCAGGAGTTGCCGGAGAACAAGAAGAAGCTGGAATTTGCTGCCGATAAAAGCCGGGCCAAACCTCGCCGCCGGCGCAGGCGCCCGCGCAAGCGCACGTAGCAGGAGCCTTTCCGTGACAGCTGAACCTGATTATTGGTCGCCCGCCTATGTAGGCATAGGCAGCAACCTCGAGGATCCGGCCAGCCAGGTGCGGCAGGCAATAGAATGCCTCGATGACCTGCCGGACACGCGGCGGGTCGCGGTGTCGGATCTGTACCGGAATCCGCCGTTGGGGCCCCGGGATCAGCCGGACTACGTGAATGCTGTCGCCGGGCTGCTCACGATATTGTCGCCCGAGGAATTGCTGGCAGCACTGCACGGAATCGAGGAGCGGCAGGGGCGCACGCGTATCAAGGGTGACCGCTGGGGGCCGCGTATTATCGATCTTGACCTGCTCGTGTTCGGCCATCGGACCATCCACAAGCCGGGGCTGAATTTACCGCATCCGGGCATTTCCGAGCGAAATTTTGTATTGTTCCCTCTGTGCGATATCGCACCCAGACTGACCGTGCCGGGGCAGGGGATCGTTTACAGGCTGGCACAGCAACTGGGTGATGAGAACTTGCAGGCAATAAACATTCAAACCCGTCAGCGGGCATAAACAATAATAACCAGACTATGGCGGCATCCCGCTACATTGCGATTGAAGGACCGATCGGCGTGGGTAAGACAAGTCTTGCACGCAGACTTGCCGATCACCTGGACGGCGAGCTCGTGCTCGAGGAAGCGGCTGCCAATCCTTTTCTCGAGCGCTTCTACCAGGATCCCCGGGGTGCGGCATTACCGGCCCAGTTGTTTTTCATGTTTCAGCGTGTGCGGCAACTCGAGCAACTTTCACAGGCCGACATGTTCAGCGATATTCGTGTATCGGATTTCGTCATGGCCAAGGATCGCTTGTTTGCGCAGACGACGCTTGACCGAAATGAGCTGGCGCTTTACGAGCAGGTTTTTGCAACGCTGGGTTTTAACCCGCCTGTCCCGGACCTGGTGGTTTATTTGCAGGCACCTGTAGACACGTTATTGTTCCGCATAGCGCGTCGCGGCATTCACTATGAGGCTGATATCAGGCGGCGTTACCTGGAGCGCATTACCGATGCGTACTCGCAGTACTTTCATCAGTACAATGACTCTCCACTCCTCATAGTGAATGCCGCGACCATTGATCCGGTTAATAATGACCAGCATTTTCATATGTTGATGGAAGAAATTGATATGGCCCGCAGCGGCCGGCAGTTCTTTAATCCCCTGGTTTCAGCGTTTGCCTGAGTTTCTTATCCTGTAGAAAACGACATCATGTACACCCAACTCCAACAACGTGGCATGGAGCAGCCGCCGGTCAATATTTCGACCTTGCGGAAGATGAAGGCAGAAAAAGAGCCGATCGCATGCCTGACCGCTTATGACGCAAGCTTTGCATTGCTGGTCGATCGTGCAGGCACGGATATCGTGCTGGTCGGTGATTCGCTCGGCATGGTGGTGCAGGGCTACGACACCACGGTACCGGTAACCGTCGAAGACATGATCTACCATTCAAAAATTGTCGCACGCGGCGTAGCGCGTGCGTTTCTCGTGGTCGACATGCCATTCATGAGCTACACCAGTCCCGACCAGGCGCTGGAAAACTCGGTGCGGCTGATGCAGGAAGGCGCTGCCATGATGGTCAAGCTCGAAGGCGGCAGCGGCCAGGTAAAAGTCGTTGAATACCTGGCGCGCCACGATATACCGGTGTGTGCGCACATCGGCCTCAAACCCCAGTCGGTGCATAAGATCGGCGGGTTTAAAGTTCAGGGCCGGGAAGCGGATCAGGCCAAACAAATGATCGAAGACGCGCAGGCATTGCAGGCTGCGGGTGCCGACCTCGTATTAGCCGAGTGCGTACCCAATGAAATCGGCAAGGCGGTCACCGATAGCCTGGATGTCCCTGTTATCGGAATCGGTGCGGGACCGGACGTGGATGGCCAGATACTTGTGCTGTATGACGTACTGGGCATCACTCAGGGGCGGCTACCCCGGTTTGTCCGTAACTTTATGAGCGATGCGGGCTCGGTCGACGAGGCCCTCGCAAGCTACGTGCAGGCGGTAAAAGACAAGAGTTATCCTGCGCCGGAGCACTGCTTCTCCTGAGTGCTTCCGGTTTCACCCGTACTTTTTACAGGCCTTTTCGTTAGGGGGGCAGGCGTGAAGCGATTCGATAGCATCGATGAGGTGCGTGCACTGATTGCCGAATGGCATGAGGCAGGAGGCACTGTTGCGCTCGTGCCCACAATGGGCAACCTGCATAAAGGTCATATGAGCCTGGTGGCACGCGCTGCCGGGGAAGCCGATCATGTGGTCGTCAGCATATTCGTTAACCCAACCCAGTTCGGACCGAACGAAGATTACGAGGACTACCCGCGTTCGCTTGATGCCGACTCAAGGCGCCTCTCGCAGGCGGGCGTGGACCTGCTATTCGCGCCCTCCGTTGAAACGATGTATCCGGATGGCGCGGACGTCGCAACTACGGTAAACGTGCCCGGACTGTCGGATGTGCTGGAAGGCGAACATCGCCCCGGACATTTTGAAGGCGTGACTTCTGTCGTATGTCGACTGCTCAATATCTGCAATCCGGATGTGGCCGTGTTCGGCCAGAAGGATTATCAGCAGTTTGCAATTCTCAAGCGCATGGCAGCTGACCTGCAGTTACCAGTCCGGCTGGTTGCCGAACCGACCGAGCGTGAACAGAACGGGCTGGCCATGAGTTCCCGGAACGGCTACCTCGATGATGATCAGCAGCAGACCGCAACGGCGATCTACAAGTCGCTGCAGCAGGCGCAGACGGAACTGCTCGACGGTGCACGCGACTATCCGGAACTGGAACGCGCGGCGGAAGCAAGCATAAAGGCAGCCGGCCTGAGTCCTGAGTATGTGGCTATCCGGGAAGTCGGTGACTTAAGCCAGCCGGGTCCGGACAGCACAGACCTGGTCGTATTGACCGCTGCGCGCCTCGGCAAGGTAAGGCTGATCGATAACCTGATCGTTACGCTTTAGAGTGCCGGCCCAGCGCCCGCGCTACGTGTTCCTGTACCAGTTCGGATGGATCGTTGGCTCTTGATCTCAACGCGTCTGTAACCTGCAGCGTCGTCGGCGCATTGCCGAGCGCGACCGCAATATTGCGCAACCAGCGCTCAAAGCCGATCCGGCGAATCGCGCTGCCTTCCGTACGTTCGAGCCACTCGTTTTCAGTCCAGGCGAACAGGTCGACCAGTTGTGCATCCGCAAGCCCGTGGCGCGGGGCGAAGTCACCTTCCGCCGTGGGTTCGGCGAACTTGTTCCACGGGCAGAATAACTGGCAATCATCACAGCCGTAGATGCGGTTACCTATGTGTTCCCGAAGTTCTTCGGGGATACTGCCTTTCAGTTCGATGGTCAGGTACGAGATGCAGCGCCGTGCATCCAGTTCGAAGGGGCTGATAATCGCGCCGGTTGGGCACACCTCGATACATGCTGTGCAGGTGCCGCAATGTTCATCAACCGGGCTGTCGACGGGCAGCGGGAGGTCGGTGAGCAATTCGCCGAGGAAAAACCAGGAACCTGCATCCTTGTTAATCAGATTGGTGTGTTTGCCCATCCAGCCTAGGCCGGCATTCCGGGCCAGGGGTTTTTCCAGTACCGGGGCGCTGTCGACAAACGCACGGTAGCCGAACGGGCCGGCGGCTGCTTCGATACGGTCAGCCAGTTTCTGCAGCCGGTTGCGGATGACCTTGTGGTAGTCGCGGCCGAGCGCGTAGCGCGACACATATGCACACTCCGGCTGCTCGAGCAGTTCTGCCGCGCCCCTGGTCTCGTCAGGCAGGTAGTCCATGCGCGCGGAAATAATGCGTACGGTGCCGGGCACCAGTTGCTCCGGATGGCTGCGTTTGCTGCCGTGTTTGTACATGTAATCCATCTCGCCATGGAAACCGGAGTCCAGCCAGCGATCCAGGCGCGCTTTATCCTCAGCGAGGCCGACGGACGCTATGCCTACCTGTTGAAAGCCGAGTTCCCGGCCCCAGCTCCGGATCTGTTCGGCAAGTTGTGAGTTGTTGATTGTCGGCATGGTCATGACTGACGCGGTTAGCGGCCTCGCTCAGTATAATCACCGTCATGGCCGAAATGTCGCAGAGTGTGTTTACACCGGAACAGGTGCGTGAACTCGATCGCATTGCGATCGAAGAGCAGGGCATACCGGGGTATGAACTGATGAACCGTGCAGCGCGTGCTTTTTTTGCTGCTGCCACTGCGCGTTACCCGGATGCACGCCGCTGGCTTGTACTGTGCGGCGGCGGCAACAATGCCGGTGATGGCTATGTTATCGCGCGGCTGGCGCTCGACGCCGGCCTCGACGTGCAGTTAATCGCACTGGCGCACACGGCGAAACTGACGGGCGATGCGGCCACAGCATGGAAGGACTGCGAATCCGCCGGTGGCGCTGTAAGTGACTGGCCGGGTTCCGTTGATAGCGGGGTAGCGGACCTCGCAGTCGATGCGTTACTCGGTACCGGGCTTACGCGTGAACTGGACGGCAATTATCTCGACGCGGTCAATGCATTGAATGATTCGGGGCTGCCGGTGCTTGCGGTCGATATTCCGTCCGGCCTGAACGGTGCAAGCGGCGAAGTCATGGGCGCGGCGGTCAACGCCGTGCTTACGGTTACCTTCGTCGCATACAAACAGGGCCTGTTTCTAGGCAGGGCCCCTGACCTGACCGGTGAAACCCTGCTGGATGACCTGGGTATCGGTCCGGTCGACACGGAGCGTGTGCCGCCGACGCTGCGAATCTTTTCCGACGCACAGGCGCAGCAGCTTTTGCCGCAGCGTAGCCGCAGCGGACACAAAGGTGCATACGGGCATGTGTTGGTGCTGGGGGGTAATGAAGGCATGGGCGGCGCGGTTCACCTGGCCGGTGAAGCGGCACTGCGCAGCGGTGCGGGACTCGTCACCGTTGCGACCCGCCCGGGCAACGTACAGGCCATCATCGAAGCGCGCCCCGAACTGATGTGCCGCGGGATCGAGGTGGCTGATGACCTCGATGAACTGCTGGAAAAGGCAACGGTGCTCGCGCTCGGGCCCGGCCTTGGCCAGGACGACTGGGCCCGGAGTATGTACAAGAAGGCACTGGCAGCGGGCAAACCGCTCGTTGTCGATGCCGACGCGCTGAACCTGCTTGCAGCCGAGCCAACCAGGCGTGAGGGCTGGGTGTTGACTCCGCACCCGGGTGAGGCGGGCCGATTGACGAATACCAGCAGCGCCGCGGTGCAGTCGGACCGGCTTGGCACACTCAGGACCATAACCGAAACCTATGGCGGCACAGCGCTCCTTAAAGGTTACGGCACGCTCGTCGGCAGCATCGGCGATGCGACGCCCTGGCTGATCCGCGGCGGTAACCCCGGCATGGCGACGGCCGGCATGGGCGATGTGTTAACGGGTGTTATGGCCGCACTCCTTGCGCAGTTCGGCGCGCAGGCAGCGGGCGGCGACAAGGATATTGCGGCACTGGCTGCATGGTTGCACGCGGCGGCCGGTGACCGGGCTTCGGTTAGCGGTGAGCGCGGACTTATTGCCTCGGATCTGTTCACGGAGTTGCGTGCGTGTCTCAACCCCTGACCCTGGAAACTGCCGATGCGACCGTCGCAGTGGGCGCGGCTTTAGCGGCGTCCATACTAAAAGCTGCGCCCGCATCTTTGTGTATCTACCTCGAAGGCGAACTGGGCGCCGGTAAAACGACTTTTGCGCGTGGTTTTATCCACGGCTTCGGGCATACGGGCCGGGTGCCGAGTCCGACCTACACACTGGTTGAGCCATACGACTGTGGTGACTACCGTATTTATCACCTGGATCTCTATCGCCTGAATGACGGTGCGGAACTGGAATACTTAGGGATAAGTGAAATGACCGGACCGGGTAAGCTGCTGCTGGTCGAATGGCCCGGTCGCGCACCGGAAGCCCTGCCAGCTGCGGATGTCGGGATAGTTCTTAAGGTAAATCCTCCGGGGCGCACGCTTGAGCTTTCCGCACTAAGCCCCGCCGGCGAATCTGTGCTCGCCGGGCTGCCCGTCGAAAGCGCCGCGCCAGGCGCATGAATTCAAGCGAATGCAGCTTATTTATCGCATAAATATAAGAATAACTGCGTATCTTTATAATTTTGCAGGTAAATCACTTGGAAATTTGTAGTTTTGTCGTATACTCGCCACCACTGATACAGGGAACGTAACAATGCGTGGCTTGAGACTTGTCACAGGGCTTTGCATGTTGACGCTGGCCTCCCAGCTGGCGGCGCAGACGGCGCACATCAAAAAGGTGCGCATTGCGCATACGGGTGACCGCACCCGCGTTGTCCTCGACCTGGATCGCGGGGCCGATCACAAACTGTTCACGCTTTCCAATCCTAACCGCGTAGTTGTCGATCTTGCCGGCGGCAGCTTTGCACTCGGCGGCGCCAAACTGCCCCAGGGCGACGGCATGGTCGCCAAAATGCGTGGCGCCGATCGCGATAACGGCACTGCACGACTCGTGCTCGACCTCGGCAATGCTGCCCGACCCAAGAGTTTTGCATTGGCGCCGAGCGGTAACTATGGCCACCGTATTGTTGTCGACCTGACACCGGTCGATGCTGCGCCCAAGGTCGTAAAGCGTGCGCCGCAGGCAGCGGGAAGCCGTGACCTGATCGTCGCGATCGACCCCGGGCATGGTGGCAAGGACCCGGGCGCACGCGGTCGTGGCGGGCTGGTCGAGAAAAAGGCGGTCCTGCAGATCAGTAAGCGGCTGGC
Organism: Gammaproteobacteria bacterium; assembly: GCA_030746435.1. Taxonomy (GTDB): domain Bacteria; phylum Pseudomonadota; class Gammaproteobacteria; order Steroidobacterales. The sequence goes on from JASLMV010000013.1 coordinate 8,352, forward strand.
AAACCTGATTAACGATGAACCCGGAATGCGCGCGATCCTGACCCGCAACGGGGACCAGTTCCTGAAGCTGCGCCAGCGTCGCGAGCGAGCGGAGAAAGCCGGGGCGGACCTGTTTGTCTCCATACACGCAGATGCATTCAGCGACCGGCGGGTAAGCGGGGCTACCGTTTATGTACTGTCGCGGAAGGGCGCGTCCGACGAGGCGGCGGAACTCCTTGCGAAGCGCGAGAACGATGCGGACCTGATCGGCGGTGTGGACATCAAGGGCAAGGACCCGATGCTTGCCAGCGTGCTCGTGGATCTGAGCCAGAACGCGGCGCTCGAGGCTAGTGTCGAGGTTGCCAATGCGTTTATCACGGAAATGTCGCGAGTCGGCAAGATGCGCAAGCGGCGGGTGCAGAAAGCCGGTTTCCGCGTACTCAAATCCCCCGATATCCCCTCCATACTCGTGGAGACCGCATTCATCTCGAACCCACAGGAAGAAAGCAACCTGAAGAGCGTTCAGTACCAGCAGCGGCTTGCGCAGGCGATGCACAAGGGGGTTAAGGCCTATTTTTATGCAAACCCACCTACGGGCACCCGGATTGCGCAACTGGCCCGTGAGCGCAAGCTGGTTCGCCAGCATGTCATTCGCCGAGGCGACACCCTGAGCGAGATTGCGCAGCGCTACCAGGTAAGCGTCTCACGCATCCGGAGCAAGAATAAACTAAGCGGCAACCGCATCCGGATCGGCCAGGTACTGCTTATCCCGCCGGGCTGATTTCACACAACCTGCACCGCAAAACCGGACGCAGGTGCATTTCGTATTCATTTATCGGCGGATATCTGAAAAAATCCGGGCATGCCTATTGCCCATCTGCCGCCCCAGCTTATAAACCAGATTGCCGCCGGCGAAGTGGTCGAACGGCCTGCGTCGGTGCTCAAGGAGTTACTCGAAAACAGCCTCGATGCTGGTGCGACCCGTATCGATATCGACCTGGAGCAGGGCGGGGTCAGGTTGTGCCGGGTGCGCGACAACGGTTTGGGAATCCCCGTGGCTGAGTTGCCGCTGGCGCTGTCGCGGCATGCGACAAGCAAGATCAGCCGCCTCGACGATCTCGAACACGTTGCATCACTCGGTTTCCGTGGTGAGGCTTTGCCGAGCATCGCGTCGGTTTCGCGCCTGACCCTGGTTTCCAGGCATGAGAAAGCGGACAGCGCGTGGTCGGTTCGGGGCGATGCGGATGAGCCCGGGCCCGCGGCAGGGACACAGGGTACGTCCGTGGAAGTGCGTGATCTTTTTTACAACACGCCGGCCCGGCGGCGATTTCTGAGAACCGAGCGCACGGAATACGCGCATGCCGACAAGGTCGCCCGGCAAATAGCACTTAGCCGTTTCAGTGTGGCGTTTCACCTGAATCACAACGGCAAGGGCATATTGAATCTGCCCGCAGCGACAACGCACGAATTGCAGGAGCAACGCATCAAGGCGCTCTGTGGCAGCGAATTCATGCAGCACACTCTTTATATCGAGCATGCGGCGGGTGATATGCGTTTGCATGGCTGGATCGCGCGGCCAACTTTTTCCCGCAGTCAGCCTGACCTGCAACATTTTTTTCTCAATGGCCGTGCCGTGCGTGACAAGGTGATTGTCAGTGCCGTGCGTCAGGCCTATCGAGATGTCTTGTTCCATGGCCGGCATCCGGCCTACGTCCTGTACCTGGAAATGGACCCGGCGCTGGTCGATGTAAATGCCCACCCCGCCAAGCATGAAGTACGCTTCCGCGATAGCCGTCCGGTGCATGACTTTGTCCGGCGGTCGGTGGAGGCAGTGCTGGCCGAAACACGCGCCGGCAATGAGAACAGTACATTTACGCCGCCGGTATCGGTGCAGGTGGATGACGTCGGTCCGCAATCGGCGCTGCGTCTTTCCACCGGCGGGCGTCGGCATGCACACGGATCTGTGGCAGAGCAGGCTGCGGCATACAGAGCGCTTGCTGAAGCTGCTCATCCACCGGAGCAGGAAGGCGAAGGCCCGCCACTGGGATACGCGATCGCGCAGCTTCAGGGCGTGTACATACTCGCGCGTAATGCGGCCGGCCTCGTGATCGTCGATGCTCATGCCGCCCATGAACGCGTGACCTACGAGCGGCTAAAGTGTTCGCTTGCGGCCGGCGACTCGGGCGGACTGCAGCGTCAACCGCTCCTGATCCCCCTGCAGCTTGCGGTTTCAGAGCCGGAGGCGGAACTTGCGGACCAACGGCGCGAGCAGCTCGAGCGCTACGGTTTTGCCGTCGACCGCAGCGGACCGGACTCGCTGACCATCCGCGAAATACCCGTTCTGCTAAAGGATGCGGATGCCGGGGCCTTGTTGCGTGACGTGCTGAGTGACCTGGCGGAGCAGGGCAACAGTGAGCGTATCGAGGGCAAAATGCATGACCTGCTGGCCACGATGGCGTGCCACGGTTCGGTGCGCGCCAACCGGGCGCTGACCATCGATGAAATGAATGCACTGTTGCGCGACATGGAGCGCACCGAGCGCAGCGACCAATGCAACCATGGCCGGCCCACCTGGACACAGTTGAGCATGCAGGACCTGGATCGGCTGTTTCAGCGCGGCCGCTGAAATGAATTCTGCCGACACTATCCGCGCCGTCTGCATCATGGGGCCGACGGCAGCCGGCAAGACGGAAATTGCACTCGACCTTTATAAGACCGGGAAATTTGAACTGATCAGTGTCGATTCTGCGCAGGTCTACCGCGAAATGGATATCGGTACAGCGAAGCCATCGCCCGAGATACTCGATGCCGTCCCGCACCGCCTCATCAGCATTCGGGAACCCTGGGAACACTATTCGGCCGGGCTTTTCTGCCGTGATGCGATTGAAGCGATCGGGGAGATCGTTGCCAACGGTAAACTTCCGCTGCTTGTCGGGGGCACGATGCTCTACTTTCAGGCCCTGCAAAACGGCCTGGCCGATTTGCCGGAAGCTGACCCTGAACTGCGGGCCCAACTTGACGAACAGGCGGGCAGGGAAGGCTGGTCGGCTATGCACAAGCAGCTCGAAAAACTGGACCCGGCCACGGCCGCGCGGCTGCGGCCTACCGATGCGCAGCGTATACAGCGAGCGCTCGAGGTCAGCCTGATCACCGGCGAGCCGATGTCGGACCTCCGGCGGAATACGGCCCCGTCCCTGGAGGCAAGTTACCTGAATATCGCGTTGCTGCCATCCGACCGCCGTGAGTTACACGCCCGTATCGAGAAGCGGCTACAGGCGATGCTGGATGACGGTTTTATAAATGAATTACGTGCGTTGAGTGAGTTGCCCGGCATCTCGGCAGACACGCCGTCTTTACGGGCAGTTGGCTATCGCCAGTTCTGGCCTTATATCGTGGGCGAGACCAGCCTGCCCGATGCTACCGAAAAGGCGGTCGTTGCAACCCGCAGACTGGCGAAACGGCAACTCACGTGGCTGAGATCGTGGCCCGATCTGCACGTGGTCGACTGCCTTTCGGACAATGCCTCACAGGATGTCCGGCAAATCGTGGATTCATGGCTGGGATTGGTGCAACTGCCGGAATAAGTCGCTAGAATCCGTCAAGTGTGGTGTGTCGTTGACCGCTGGACTGAATAAGCTCAATAAAAAGTCAATAACAATAATAAAGACCTGTAAAAAACCTTAGGGAGTCTACAATGGCCAAAGGGCAGACCCTTCAGGACCCTTTCCTGAATACCCTGCGTAAAGAAAAAGTCCCGGTATCGATTTATCTGGTGAACGGTATCAAGTTACAGGGGACGATCGATTCGTTTGACCAGTTTGTCGTACTGTTGAATAACAGTGTCAGTCAAATGGTGTACAAGCATGCCATTTCCACGGTTGTGCCTTCCCGTGCCGTGCGCCTGTCTACAGACGAAGACGAGGAGACTGACCAGGCGGCAGAGCAATAACGCGCTGACGGCAGCAGCGTGTTGGAGAACCTGATTGTTTGAGCGCCCGCAGCGTGGCGAACGGACCATTTTGCTCCACTTTGGGATCGGGCAACCGGTTGCAGACGAAGACCAGCGGGAGTTCCGGGCGTTAGCCGAGTCCGCCGGTGCGGAAATTGTCGGCATTCTGAAGGCCACGCGCGCCAAACCCAGCTCCCGTTACCTGATCGGCAAGGGCAAACTCGAAGAACTGGGCACAATTGTCGGCGATACTGACGCCGAGTTGGTGTTGGTGGATTTCGAACTCAGCCCGCGCCAGCAAAAAAACCTAGAGACCTCCCTTAACAGGCGCGTGGTCGACAGGGCCGGTCTTATACTCGATATCTTCGCACTGCGCGCGCGCACCTTCGAAGGCAAGCTGCAGGTAGAGCTCGCGCAGCTCGAGCACCTCTCCACCCGGCTGGTCCGGGGCTGGACCCACCTGGAGCGGCAGAAGGGTGGCATAGGGTTGCGCGGACCGGGTGAGACACAGTTGGAAAGTGACCGGCGCATGATCGGGCAGGCCATTAAAAGACTGCACCGGCGCCTGGACAGGGTTGCCAAACGCCGGCAGCAGGGCCGCCAGCAGCGCCACAAACAGGAAATCCCGACGATCTCCCTGGTCGGCTACACAAATGCGGGCAAGTCCACGCTCTTTAACCGGCTGTGCAATGCCGGAGTGGAGGTTGCTGATCAGTTGTTCGCCACCCTCGATCCGACCCTCCGCCGCCTGGAACTGCCCGACCGCGGTGACGTCATACTTGCCGATACGGTTGGTTTTGTCCGTGATCTGCCCCATGAGCTCGTAGCGGCGTTTAAATCGACCCTCGAGGAAACCCGTGACGCTCGCCTGTTGTTGCACGTGGTTGACTGTGCTGACCCTGCTCACGAGGAGCGTATCCGGCAAGTCAACGCGGTGCTTGAAACGATTGAAGCGGATGCGTTGCCGGTCATTCACGTATACAACAAGACTGATATACTTGGCGTCCCGCCGAGAATGGACAAAGCGGAGACCGGCATGCCATGGCGTGTCTGGTTATCGGCCGAGACCGGGAAGGGCGTCGACCTGCTGCTGGGCGCCATCTCCGAGTATCTCTTCAGGGATCGGGTGCGGGGAGCACTCAGGCTTGGTGTTGAGCAGTCGAGACTGCGTGCACTTATATATAGTGTGGCGCAGGTTTTTGACGAGAAAGAACTGGAAGAGGGCGGCTGGTTACTCGAAGTTGAGTTGGACAGACGAGATTACGAGCAACTCGCGCATAAGGAAGGCCTGCGGTTTAGCGAGAAGGAAGTGGAGCGCTCCGCAGCATCACATTGAACCCGGCATAAGCCCAAGGTTTTAAGGAACAGAAGAAAATGGCCTGGAACGACTCTGGAAATGGCAAGAATCCATGGGATCGTGGCGGACAGGACGGTCCCCCCGATCTCGACAAAATAATCCGCGACTGGCAGAGGAAACTCTCATCCCTGTTCGGTGGTGGCAAACGCAGTGGTGGCGGCAGGTCTGGGGACAGCGGCGCGCCGCTGGTCGGTATCCTCATACTTGTTGTGCTCGGTTGGGGTGCCACCGGTTTTTACACGATCGACGATGCCGAGCGCGGTGTTGTGCAGCGTTTCGGTGCTTACACGGAAACCACGAACCCCGGTCTGCGCTGGCACATTCCCTGGCCGATTGAAATAGTCGATAAAGTCAATATTTCCGCGATCGAGCGCTTCAGCCAGACGACCAGCATGCTGACCTCCGATGAAAACATCATACTGGTCGATATGGTGGTGCAGTTCCGCCACGCCGATCCCATGGCATTCCTGTTTAACGTGGAAGACCCGGTAGGTACCCTTGCCGATGCAAGCGAAAGCGCGATTCGCGAGGTTATCGGTAAAGGCGAGATGGATTACATCCTGGGTGAGGGCCGCGCACCGATCGCCGAGAGCACCCAGGAAGTCATCCAGGCTGCTGTGGATGAGTACGGTACCGGCATTACGGTGACCAAGGTCAACCTGCAGGATGTGAACTTCCCGTCGCAGGTCGAGGCAGCGGTACAGGACGCCATCAAAGCCCGCGAGGACAAGGAACGCCTCAAATTCGAGGCCGACTCCTATTCCAACGACATACTGCCGAAAGCCCGCGGTGACGCGGTGCGCCAGGTGCAGGACGCTGAGGCCTACAAAGACCGGGTGATTGCCGACTCGCAGGGCGAGGCCGGTCGCTTTACGGCCCTGTTGAAAGAGTATGAAAAAGCACCGGCGGTCACGCGGGACCGCCTGTACATAGACGCCATCGAATCCGTTTACCGCAATTCCAGCAAAGTCCTGCTCGATGCCGAGGGTGGTGGAAACCTGCTTTATCTGCCGGTCGATAAACTGATACAGCAGGGTAAATCAGGCAGGCGCTCGGCTGCACCCGCTGAGCCACCTCGCGACAACCCTCCCCAGCCGGACAGGCGTCGTTCGTCCGACGAGTCGCGTACACGGGGGATCCGCTAATGAAACTACCAAGTAACGTGCTGCTGGCACTCATCGCGCTGTTGGCGTTACTCGCCTACGGCAGCCTCTTCACCGTGGGTGAACGGGAACTGGCCATTAAATTCAGGTTCAGCGAAATCGTCGCTGCCGACTATGAGCCCGGTATCCACGTAAAGCTGCCGTTCATAAACAGTGTGTCCAAGTATCCGAAACGGCTGCTGACCATTAACAACCCACAGGAACTGTTCCTTACCGAGGAAAAGAAAAACCTCTTCGTCGATTTCTTCGTGAAGTGGCGAATTATCGATGTCGGCCAGTACTATCGCGCCAGCGGCGGTGAAGCGGCGATTGCGGCTCAGCGACTGCTCGAAATCGTCAAGGACGGTATCCGCGCCGAGTTCGCGAAGCGCACGGTCCCGGAAGTGGTCTCGGCCGAGCGCCGTGAAATCATGGCAGACATGCTTACCCGGGCACGTGCCAACGCTGTTCAGCTTGGCGTAGAGGTCGTCGACGTCAGGGTGAAGCGTATCGAGTTTTCGGACACGGTCAGCGAATCCGTATTCCGGCGTATGCGCGAGGAGCGTTCGCGCGTCGCCGCGGAACTGCGTGCGGAAGGGTACGAAACAGCTGAACGTATCCGTGCCGAGGCAGATCGTGAGCGTACGGTAATTCTGGCCGAGGCCTACCGCGAGTCTGAAATCATTCGCGGTGACGGGGATGCGCAGGCGGCAGATATTTATGCGAAGGCGTATACAAAAAACCCCGAGTTTTATTCCTTCCACCGCAGTATTCAGGCTTACCGGAACTCACTGGGCAGCGAAGGCGACCTCCTGGTGCTGGGGCCCGAGAGCGAGTTTCTGCGTTACCTGAATCAGTCCAAAGGCAATAAATAAGACAGCTCCCGGTTAAGCTGCGAGTATGTCCGGTATGGAATGGACCGACCTGTTTGCTGCCCTCGCGATTTACCTGATAATCGAAGGATTGTTGCCATTTGCGAGTCCTCGCGGCTGGAAACAGAGTATTGAATTGATTGCCCAGCTAAGCGACCGCCAACTACGTGTATTCGGCCTGATCAGTATGCTGGTGGGCGCAGTGCTGCTTGCGTTGGTAAGAGGCTGACTGGAACTACTAGTGGGTAAAAACGTAATTGTGATCGGCACCCAGTGGGGCGACGAAGGCAAAGGGAAAATTGTCGACCTGCTGACCGATAAAGTGTCCGGGGTCGTGCGCTTCCAGGGCGGCCACAACGCCGGTCATACGCTGATCATCGGCGGCGAGAAAACCGTGCTCCATTTGATACCTTCCGGTGTACTGCGTGAGGGCGTGGAGTGTTTTATCGGTAACGGCGTCGTTGTGCACCTGCCCTCGCTTATCGAGGAAATGGATGAGCTGATCGCCAAAGGTGTGGACGTCGAGCACCGGCTGCGGATCAGCGCCGCCTGCCCGCTGATACTACCCAGCCATATCGCCCTGGACCATGCACGCGAGGCCGCGCGCGGTGCCGGCAAGATCGGCACGACAGGCCGGGGTATCGGGCCTGCCTACGAAGACAAAGTGGCGCGACGTGGCCTGCGGATCTCCGATCTTTTCGACGCACCTATTTTCTCTGAACGGCTCGATGCCAGCCTTGAGTACCACAATTTCATGCTGGAGCATTACTACAGTCAGCCGGTCGTTGCGGCGGCCGGTATCCGTGAAGAATGGCTGGCGATGGCAGAACGCATAAGGCCGCTGGTGGTAGATACGGCCGGTGAACTGGCCAGGTTAAACAAGGAAGGTGCAAACCTGCTGTTTGAAGGTGCGCAGGGCACACTCCTTGATGTCGACCACGGAACTTATCCCTTTGTCACGTCGTCTAACACAACAGCAGGTGCGGCTGCGACAGGTTCAGGTATCGGCCCGGCAGATTTCGATGCCGTGCTGGGTATAGTCAAGGCTTATACGACGCGGGTAGGGTCCGGCCCTTTCCCGACAGAATTGTTCGACGACATGGGCAAGCACCTGGCAAAAGTGGGCGCCGAGTTCGGGGCGACCACGGGAAGGCCACGTCGGTGCGGCTGGTTCGATGCGGTCGTGACGCGGCGTGCAGTCCTGAACAGCGGTATTAGCGGGCTGTGTGTTACCAAGCTGGATGTTCTCGACGGGCTGAAAACAGTGAAAATATGCATCCGGTACAAGCTCGATGGGGATACACTGGATGTACCGCCGGTTCGGGTCGACCGCTATACCGACTGCGAACCGGTATACGAAGAACTCCCGGGCTGGGAGGAGAGCACGGTCGGCATTACCCGGCACGCGGACTTACCCGCTGCCGCCAGGGACTATCTCGACCGGATTGAGGATTTGCTGGGCGTATCCGTAGACCTGATATCGACCGGCCCTGATCGCGAACAGACGATAACGATTAATCATCCATTTAGCTGAGGTGCCACATGCAAAACGGCCGCTCGAACCGAAGGAGGGTTAGTACGCGGGTTGTTGCAGTGCTTGTGGGCATCGTGTTCGTTTCTGCCTGTAGTACCAACTACCTGTATGAACGCCTCGACTGGTTCGTCGTCTGGCGGGTTGGGTCGATAGTCACGCTGACCGATGTGCAGGAAGAAACACTGCAGGAAGATGTGCAGGCCTATCTGGACAAAATTCGTGTCGATGAAATGCCGCGTGCTGCGGATAACATTCGAAGTATGATGCTGCAGATCGAAGCAGGGGATATAACACCCGATGACATAGACCGACGTTACCAGGAGGGCATGGAGTTTTTTGAAGAAATCATACTCGGGATCGTCCCCATCTCGAGAGATTTTCTCCTGAGCCTCAGTGACGAACAGGTTGAAGAGCTCGTCGAAAGTTTCTACGAGATGAATGATGAGATGTACGACGAGTATTCCGGCAGGACAGCGGAAGAACGCGAGAAGAACCGCGACCGGTCAGCCGTTCGAGGGGTTCAGGGGTTCACAGGCCGGCTTAGTGATGAACAGAAAGAGTTGATTAAAAGCCGCATAGCCAGCATGGAGGACTCGAGTGAGCGCTGGATCGATTATCAGCGGGTGTGGCAGGACCAGTTCAAGGCATTGCTTCTTGAACGGCCGGCCGAGCCTCAAATTACGGAGGAACTCACCGCGTTGTTAGTGTATCCGCGGAAATTTCATAGCCCGGAGTACAAGGCGATTGTCGAGAAGAATCGCCAGATTCTTAATGTGATGATAGCGGATCTGTTTGCCACCCTCACCCCTAAACAGCGCGATCATATGCTGGGAGAGCTGGACGAGTATGTGCAGCTCCTGATGAAGTTGTCACAGATGCCAACCTGAGCGTTACGGGAACCGACGTCGTACCGATCAGCGCAGTGGCGCTTATGTGACATTAATGTATAGCTGATGGCGGCTTTGGCCTATACTCTCGCGTTATCCCATTAAACAGGCTGACCCTGGCTTCCGCCCAGTGCAGGTATAGTGCGGTTCCGGTAAAACAAGACGCGTACCAGGTTGCATTTGTGAGTAACTCCGACGAAGGGCTTCTTAGTCACATCCGGTTCCGTTCTGCGACCGCACTGGTGATTGCGAACGTCATCGGAGCCGGCGTTTTTACGACGACCGGTTTTCAGGCCGCGGATCTCGGCAACCCGACACTGATACTGGTGCTGTGGTTTATTGGCGGATTGCTGGCCTACTGTGGCGCCCTGTGTTTCGCGGAACTCGGTGCCGCGATGCCGGCGGCGGGCGCGGAGTATGTTTATCTACGCGAAACCTACGGTCGCGCATTCGGTTTTATGAGCGCATTCGTGTCGCTGCTCGCCGGTTTTTCCGCACCGATAGCCGCTGCGCTGAAAAGTCTCGTTCGTTACGTTACGGCCTACTTCCCATCGCTGAACGGCGACATGGAGGTACTGGGACGCTTAACCGTCAATGATCTTTCCGGCATCGCCCTGGTGTGGATGCTGGTCGCGATTCACATGCGCGGGAATCGGGGCGCCATCGGCTTCAACGACCTTGTCACGCTGCTTAAGGTCGGCGGTATTGTCGCAATTATCCTGGCAGCCGCCGCTTTCGGTGACGGCAATATTGCAAATTTTAGCTACGTTTCGGATGTCTATACGGGGTTAAGCTCAGCCACGACCTACACTGCACTTGCAACCAGCTTGATTTTTGTAATGTTTTGCTATTCCGGCTGGAATGCAGCCGCCTATGTCGCCAGCGAAATCGTCGAGCCGCAGAAAACTTTGCCCAAAGCCTTGCTGGTTGGGGCCGGGATCGTCACCGTCCTCTACCTGTTGTTGAACAGCGTTTACTTCTATGGCGCCAACGTCGAAGAACTGGCCGGCAAGGTCGAGGTTGGACTGGTCGCATCACGGCAGCTTTTTGGCGAGTGGGGCGCTGGTCTTGTCACCCTGGTGCTGGTGGTGTCACTGATCGCATCGGCATCGGCGATGACCATTGCAGGTCCGCGTGTTTACTTTGCTCTCGGCCAGGATATCAAGCGTTTTCGCAGGCTGACGCTCACCAATGATTCCGGCGCGCCGTCCAATGCACTGCTGTTGCAGGGTATCGTGGCGTCGCTGATCATCGTGTCCGGCAGCGTAGACCAAATACTTTCCTATGCCGGCTTTACGCTTGCATTAATGTCGGCGCTTGCGGTGTCGTGCGTGATAGTCCTGCGTTTTCGCAGGCCGGACATGCAGCGGCCTTTCCGTGTCTGGGCTTATCCCTTACCGCCGCTTTTCTTTTTGGCGGTAAGTTTCTGGACTATGTACTGGGCATTCCAGGGCCGGCCGGTCGAGTCTACTCTCGCGTTGCTGACAGTCGCTGCTGGCGGCGGCATCTTTCTGTCGGCCGCATTGCTGCGCCGCTGAACATAAGCCCGGGGTCCGGAAACGTACCTTGCCGTTCCCGGTGCGTCACGGCTGAAAGCGGGTGCTGTTGCCGCGTGTAAAAGGAATCGGTATAAGGGCACCTTAGAAAGGGGGCACAGTGCTCGCTGTCGCCTATGTATATTCCGGGTTACCCGAGAAAAAGCAGGTTGCTAAATCATGAATATCAGAAACATCTTACTGGTTTGTGCTGGTCTGGTTATCGGCGCCGTAATGGTGCAGTTCAACATCTTTCCGGTCAGTGCACTGAAGAGCGCCCTCAAGCCGTCCGCGCCGCCCGTCCAGGCTAACAATGCGCCACGCTTTACCGGTGAAACCGTTGCGCCGCAGGTAGATCAGAGTATCCCGGGTGACACCAGTCAGCAAGGACTCATAACGGAGCCACTGCTCTGGAAATCCAAGCATTTGCAGGCTGCTATTAATGTGCCGGTAGGTGTGTTTCATCCGCATGAGGGTGAATGGACCATGGGGCCGATCATGGAAAACAATGCGGAGCTCTTTAAGGGTAAGCGAGTTATGGAGATCGGCACAGGTTCCGGGTTAATCAGCCTGATCGCGGCCAAACACGGTGCCGTGAAGGTGGTGGCTACCGATATAAACCCGGCCGCGATCGAAAGCGTTACGATGAATGCGGAAGCGCTTGGGTACGGCGATATCGTCGAGGGCCGCCTGGTTGGGCCGGAGGACATGTCTGCCTATGCCGTCATCAATGACGATGAGCAGTTCGATGTGATCCTGTCGAACCCGCCATTCGCCCTAGACCTGGATGCGCCCGGTAACGATGCAGTGACCGACACGGGCGAGCTTGGCTTTTCTATCGTGCGCGGCCTCAAAAAGCATCTGGCATCGAACGGCACCGTGATACTTCTATATGACTCATTGTTTTATCACCAGGTCATGGTGAAGTATGCGGAGTACATGGGTTACGACGTCAGGAATAATAACCCAAACGGCATGTACGGGTGGGCAGCGGAAGCATTGTTTAACAGTTACCTGCAGCGATTGCTTGAAAGTGAGAAGGTACCCCAGGATGCCTTTTCGTTTAACTACCATACGGATGAGGCGCTGGAGATACGCTACCTGAGGAACTTTGCGCTGAATCCCAAACAGATTAACTATCAGCCGCTGTTTGACCCACCGTCCAGGCAGCGCTACTACGCCGGCTTTATCGTTATCCGTAATTAGATGCCGGTAGAAGACAGGGCGGCCGCTGACGATTCAGCGGCCGTTTCTTTTGGCTCCGGCCCCGGGACAGCAGTGCAGTGGTATGATGCCGCGCGCCCGGGGCACCGAAAGAAGCCATCGAACCGTATTTTGAAACATGAACAATTCTGCATACAACCCGGAACTGGCAAAGGATATTTCCCGGCGCCGCACTTTCGCGATTATTTCTCACCCCGATGCGGGTAAAACAACACTGACCGAAAAGCTGCTTATGTACGGTGGCGCCATTCAGGAAGCGGGGGCGGTAAAAGCGCGGCGAGCGGCCCGGCATGCGACATCCGACTGGCTGGAGATCGAGAAGCAGCGCGGAATCTCGGTCAGCAGTTCGGTAATGCAGTTCGAGTACGACGGCCACACTATAAATCTGCTCGATACCCCCGGCCACGAAGACTTTTCAGAGGATACCTACCGGGTTCTAACTGCGGTGGATGCAGCTGTTATGGTCATTGATGCAGCCAAGGGTGTTGAAGCGCAAACTATTAAGTTGCTCGAAGTGTGCCGCCTGCGTGATACGCCGATCATTACGTTCGTGAACAAGTTCGACCGCGAGGTCCGTGGACCGCTTGAAATACTGGAGGAGATCGAAGATACGCTGAAGATCGATTGTGCGCCGGTAAGCTGGCCCATCGGCATGGGCAAAAGTTTCCGGGGCGTATTCGATCTGCTGAGCGACAGGTTGCTGCGCTTCCGTGCCGGGGAGGAGCGCCAGAGCAAAGATACCGAGGTTCTGGAAGGGCTCGATAATCCGCGTCTGGATGAGCTCTTTCCCGAGGAAGCCGAGGTCCTGCGTGAGGAAGTCAACCTGATCCGCGGCGCAAGTTCCCCGTTTGATAAAGAGTTGTTCCTTGCGGGCATGCAAACACCCGTATTTTTCGGATCGGGTATTAATAATTTTGGTGTACAGGAGGTGCTGCACGCATTGATAGAGTGGGCCCCTGAACCGCAATCGCGAGAGGCGGCTGAGCGGTCGGTCGCGCCGGCCGAGGATCCGCTGACCGGTTTTGTGTTCAAGATCCAGGCCAATATGGACCCGAAACACCGGGACCGAATCGCATTCTTCCGAATCTGTTCAGGCAGGTACAAGCCCGGGGTAAAAATGAATCACCTGCGGCTTGGCAGGGAAATGCGTATCGCTAATGCGCAGACTTTTCTGGCGAACTCCCGGAAAGCAAGCGACGAATCGGTAGCGGGTGACATCATCGGTATACACAACCACGGTCAGCTCCAGATCGGCGATACCCTGACTGAGGGGGAAGAACTGAGTTTTCGCGGGATTCCCTATTTTGCGCCGGAGCTGTTCGTGTCGGCCCGGCCTGCTGACCCGCTCAGGTCCAAGCAGCTGCATAAGGGCTTAAAGGAGCTTGGCGAAGAAGGCGCAGTGCAGGTGTTCAGCAACGAGCTCGGCAGGAAACTTCTGGGCGCGGTCGGCCGCCTGCAGTTCGATATCGTTGCTCACCGCCTGAAGGGTGAATACAACGTTGACGCGGCTTATGACCCGGTCGATATTTATACTGCCCGCTGGTTGAGCTTTCCGGATGAGGAAACACGCAAGACATTCCGGCAGCGGGAAGCTGCGTCACTGGCAGAAGATGTCGATGGCAATCTCGTTTATCTGGCACCCAGCCGTTACAAGCTACAGATCACACAGGAGCGTTTCCCTGGCGTAGGTTTCCATGCGACCCGCGAGCACGGCGAAGTCATAAGCCAGGGCTGACGCCAGAAAAGCGACCCGGTTCCTTTGCCGGGTTCATGGTTTTGCTATGATTCCGGCGTGCCCAAATATTGGCACAAGCGCCTGATACTTATGAAAATACTATTTTTCAGCGATAACTTTCCGCCCGAATCCAATGCGCCCGCCATACGCACACTGGAGCATGCGCGGGAATGGGTGAATGCCGGACACGAGGTAACGGTCGTCACCTGCGCGCCGAATTTTCCAACCGGCAAGGTGTTCGAGGGTTACAGCAACAACCTGTATCAGACCGAAGAGGTTGACGCCATCCGGGTGGTGCGCGTCTGGAGCTTCATTGCGGCGAACGAGGGGTCGGTGAAGCGCATTATCGATTACGTCAGTTACATGATCAGCGCGACGATCGCAGCGGTGTTCCTGCCCCGGCCGGACGTCATAGTCGGGACCTCGCCCCAGCTTTTTGCAGCTGTGGCGGCATGGCTAACTTCGAAGTTCAAACGTCGGCCTTTTGTGTTCGAACTCCGTGACCTCTGGCCGGAATCGATCCTGGCCGTGGGTGCTATGGAAAAGGGTTTGATGGTCGGATGGCTGGAGCGCTTCGTGAGTTTTCTATACCGGCAGGCCGACCTGATGGTGCCGGTCACGCAGGCATTCGCGGATATCCTGGAACAAGAGGGCGTAGTGCCGGAAAAAATACTCATTATCACCAACGGCATCGAACCAGGCAGCCACCAGTTAACCGAGTCCCGCGAAGAAGTGCGCGCCAAGTGGAACATACCGGCCGACGCATTTGTCGGGGGCTTTATCGGCACGTTGGGCATGGCCCACGGCATCAGCACGATTCTCGACGCCGCCGAGCTGGCGCGTGAAGACGCAACCCTGCATTTCGTAGTCATGGGGGACGGCGCCGACAAGGAACAAATTCATTTGCTCGCGCAGCGTAAGGGATTGCAAAACGTTTCGGTCATCGACGGGCAGCCCCGCCAGGATGCACTGAATATGCTTGGCGCTCTCGACGTATCCCTGGTGTTGTTGCGGAATGAGCCGCTGTTCGAGACCGTGATTCCATCCAAAATTTTTGAAGCGATGGAATTCAGGAAACCAATATTGCTGGGGGTGCGTGGCGAGAGCGCCGACATCGTCGTGAACCAGACCAGGAGCGGCATTGCCTTTACACCCGAAGACGCACCGGCACTGCTTGGGCATCTCGAAGCATTACGTGATGATCCGGACCGCTGTGCGGAGCTGGGCCGGAACGGGCGCAGCGCCGTCGAAACCAGCTTCAGGCGGTCTGAGCTCGCCGCCCGGATGCTGGCGGCAATCGAAGCGCTGGATCCCGCGTTACCAGACTGATTGCCGCAAAGCGCCGCCGGCCTGGCGCGCAGCGATGCTGCACTGTAAAAAGGCTGGTTTCGGTCCATACTTCCCTGACTAGACCTAGCAGCATCAGTGAGTTATGGTGCTTACTTCTTGGTTTACGTGACCGGGAAATGGAACTGGACGTTGCACTACGGAAGGGATTTCGTCTGGGCGATTGGGAAATCAGACCAATCGAGGGCTTGGTTACCGGCCCGCAGGGAGCGCGGCATCTACAGCCCAAGACCATAGACGTACTCGTGTGCCTGGCCGCATCCAATGGCCAGGTAGTAACCCGCGATGAGCTTATCGCCCGGGTATGGGGCGGCAATGCCGTCGCCGATGAACCGCTGACCCGCTGCATTCATGAAATTCGCCGCGGGCTTAATGACCAGCGCGAGCAGCCCACCTATATACAGACCATCCCGAAACGTGGCTATCGCTTGCTGGTTCCGGTCGAGGAACTCGATGCCACGCGCAATCCGGCGACCATTCCACCCGAACCACCCGTCAACCTTTTCTGGCAGGTTACCCGCCAGCGAGTCCTGTGGGTCGGGGCGGTGTATGCGGTGCTTGCATGGGTTTTCGTGCAATTGGCCCGCTATGCAGAAGAGATCGCAAGTGTCGACCAGTTGCCGCCCGCCTGGTTGATGCCTGCACTGGTCATCACGTTGTTGCTTGGTTTCCCGGTTGCGGTTTTCTTCGCGTGGGTCAAACAACTCAAGTTCGATGCAGACGGACCGGTTGGTCGTAGTATCCCGGGCATGTTTTCATTACTGTGGTCGCGACGCGGAGTCGACCTGGTGCTGGTAACGCTGGTTATCTCGGTTCTGGCGGGGATGGCCTTCGATATCGTGCCACCGAGTGTAGGCCGGGCGAACGGATTCGCGACATACAGTATTGCCGTGGTCCCCTTCGACAGCGGTCAGGAACCGGCCGAGGATAACTGGCTCGGCGAGGGTTTCGCCGATGACCTGCGCAGCCGTCTGGATTCCTACGAATACCTTGATGTGAGCAGCCGCACCGCTTCATTTCGGGATTCGCTGCAGCAACTCGATGCGCAGCAAATAGGCAAGGAACTCGGTGTCCAGTACCTGCTGCAGGGGTGGGTAATCGGGACTCTGGATGGCCCCGGTTTTGGCGACCACAACACTATTCGCGTTAATGCCCGTTTGCTGGATACGGTGACCGGTTTTGAAATCTGGTCGGAATCATTTAACCGCGACGCATCCCGTTTGTTCGACCTCCAGCAGGAAATAAGCCGGCGCGTTGTGGTGTCACTCGGTCTTAGCGATTCACCGCGACAGGCCTCGGATGCGATGGGCAATCCGCGTATCGATGTTGCGGCTTACGACAGCTACCTTCGCGGCCTCAATCAATTGCGCAAAGCAGACAGTGTTGCGCGTGCCTCCCTGGCCGCCCAGTTTTTCCGGCACGCACTCGCAGCAGATGCCCGCATGCCGATGGCACGGAATGGCCTTTGCCGGGCGTACGTAAGGGAACTGGAGCTGGGCGGATCCGATCAGGTTTATGGCGCGGCGAACAGTGCCTGTGCAGAAGCCCTGTTGCAAAGTCCGGTCTCACCTGCATCGCACCTTGCGCTGGGTGATTTCTACTTTGTTACGGGCCACCCCAAGCAGGCCGTTAAGGAATACGAGTGGGTTACCGACAAGAGTCCGGATAACGTCGATGCGTGGCTGGGCATGGCCAGGGTGTTCGAATCTCTGGCGCTGCCCGTAGATGCAGAGCGCGCCTATCAGACCGGTCTCGGGGTTCAGCCCGATAACACGGATATACAGGAAGCGTATGTTGCGTTCCTGCTGGCCGAGGGTCACTACGCGGATGCAGTGAACGTGGCCCGCAAGCTCGTCATGCTCGACCGGGAGAGGGTGCAGGCTTACGATTATCTTGCGACCGCGCTCTTTATGACGGGTAAATTCGAGGCCTCGATTCAGGCAAGCCGTCAGGTTATCAGCCGCGATCCCACCCGTGCGATTGCGGTAAAGAATATCGCGCAGAGCTACTACTATCTTGAGCGTTTCGACAGGGCGGTCGCTATTTACAGGCAGGCCGCGAGGTTTCTGCCGGACGATCACTACGTAATGGGCCTGCTGGCTACCGCCTATGCTCAACTCGACGGCGACGAGTCGACTACCGAGGCCCTTAAGGCTTTCCTCCGGGCTCGCCGGCTCGCTGAGCGAGAGCTGCAGTCGAACCCGGATGAGGCGGTTACCATAGTCAACCTTGCCTACTATTGTGCCGCGCTGGACGATAAATTCTGCGCCGGCAGATACCTGGCCGATGCGCTGCAGATGGCCCCGGATGATGTCCGGGTCCATTACGGTGCAGCACTGGTCCACATGCAGATGGGCGACACAGCAGCCGCATCTGCTGCAACGGCGCGGGCATTGCGGATGGGCTATCCGCAGGTCCTGATACTGACAGACCCGCTGCTGGCCACAGTCTGGTCCGAACGACGCTTCGTCACAGCCCGGCTCTCGGAGCTGTTTACCGTCCAATAGTTACCATATCTGGGCAGCCAGACCCATAAAGGGTTCTATAAATAAAAAAATAAGGGAAAAGCAAGCTCTCCATCAGCCAAATCCACCCTGATTTCTCCACTGTGGCGGTGCCTGACGGGCGTTCGATAAGTTCGTCAGGCCGGCAGACCCCGGTAAGCAGAAACAACTTTAAGCCGGTACGCCTGACCGAGAACAAGAATCACGAGGAGCAGGAAAATGACAACGGCAATATTCAAGAAGGAACCTGTCCGTGGTCTCATCTACTACATAGTGATGATTAGTAACTCTGCGGGTATTACATATCTCATATACCTCTACATGAACGGCTTGATATGAGAGCGCTGGCCGACCGGGCCGGCAGGTTGTTTACCAGCGTGCCGGTCCGGCTTGCCTGTTTCAGCTTCTTATGCTCCCGGGGTATTCCACACTATGCACAGGCAGCGGTTGCGACTAGAACGCACAAAACAACTATAAAGTTGCAGCCTGAATGAATTTTCAAATCCTGTCACATGCGTCGCTCGTGGTCCGGGCAGCCGGCACCACGTTGCTAATCGACCCCTGGATACTGGGCAGTTGCTACTGGCGTTCATGGTGGAACTATCCGCCGGTGGACCCGGCGCTAATGGATGGCCTGCAGCCGGACGCCATCTATCTGAGCCATGTGCACTGGGATTATTTTCACGGTCCCACCCTGAAAAAGTTCCCGCGCGATACACATATTTATATTCCTTACGAACGGTCGCCCCGCGTGCGGCGCGACCTGTTACGGCTGGGTTTCAAAAATATCCGGGAGCTCGACCACGGAGCAGGAGTTAAACTTGCCGACGATTTCCGCATCACTTCATATCAGTTTGCCTCGCCGTGGGGCGACAGTGCGCTGATAATTGAGGCGGAGGGCGTCACGCTTTTTGATGCCAACGATAGCAAGCTTATGGGTGCGCCGTTGAGGCAGATCCTCAAACGCCATGGCGCTATTGATTTTGCGTTCCGCAACCACAGCTCTGCCAACGACCGGATTTGCACACAGTACACGGACGACGATGAGGAATATACGGAAGATCCGACGCAATACATAGATTCCTTCATGTGGTTCATGAACAAGGTGCAGCCTAAATACGCGATTCCTTTCGCGAGTAGCTGCTGTCACCTGCATCGTGATGTGTACAACCTGAACAGTTTTGTCATGACGCCCTCGCTGGTAAAGGAGCGTATAGACGAACAGGGCGGGCTCGTCGCTTCAGAGCTGAAGATTATGCTGAGTGGCGATTCGTGGGATTCCGGGGACGGGTTCAGTATCGCCGAACACACCTGGTTCAGCGACCGGGAAGCGCACCTGGAGCAATACCGGGAACAGGTTGCAGATAAGCTCGAGCAGACCTATGCCAAAGAAGACAGCATCGATATCCAGCTTAAGGACTTCGAGCACTTCTTCCGTAAGTTTTTTGCAGCGGTGCCCGGGTTCCGCAAGCGGGCGCTTCGCGATAAGCCGCTGGCTTTCTGCGCAACCACGAGCAGCAGCCGAAAATGGTTTCTCGTAGACATGGCAGAAGAATGCGTCAGCGAGATTGATGCAGACAGCTTGCCGGAGCACGTAATCGTTTACGAAGCGCCGGCGGCGATCCTGAAGCATGTGCTGGCGGCCAACATGTTTAGCCACGCGGGCATCAGCAAGCGGGTTATTTATCGCTGCCGCAAGGCTGATGCGCCTTACCTGGCACAGTGGAAAGTTTTGCTGGCGGCGTCTGAATATGACGCGATACCGTTGTCGCAGCTGTTTTCCTGGCGGACTTTCAAGAGTTACTGGCCGCGCTGGCGCGAGATACTTGTATACCTGTATGTCATATGGAAGCGGCGATCAGGGCTGACCTTGCGGGAAATCGAGGCTGAGTTGCAACGCTGATGCATTAAATCAATGCAAGGGTTGTCTCTCAAACAGAAGATCGGAGTCCGGCTTATCCGGATTGTTTCTGCTTCGGTGTTTGGTTACCTGGCATTTAAGAAGCGCGGCATACAGGTCGACCGCCAGGAATTTCATTACGGTGAGCACCGCGACGAGCGGCTGGATTTACAGCGACCGCGTGAAGGTACCCCGGCCAGGGACACCGCGATCATTTATATGCATGGCGGTGGCTGGATAGCTTGTGGCAAGAAGTACTATCCGGCCGACCTGCAGTTTCTGTGCGATGCAGGGTTTACGGTATTCAATGTCGAGTATCCACTGGCGCCGGAGCATCCGAATCCACTGCTGCTGCAGTCAATATTGCGCGCTGCCGCATGGATAAAGCAGGAATACCCGGAATTCAAAAGTGTGCACATGATGGGCGATTCTGCGGGCGCGAACCTGTCCGCGATGTATGCGGTGCTGTGGGCCAACCCGGAGCTGATGCCGCCCCTGGCCGGTGAGTTCGGGAAAGACGAATTGCCGGAGCCCGCGAGCGTCGTTTCCATGTACGGGCTGCTGGACCGCGAAACGCTGCTGGGCGACAACCCTGACGAGATCGGCGCCGTGCCCAGGCTGTTTATGCAAGGTTACGGTGGCGTCGAGACCTTAAAGCCCGGCCCGATTGTGCCTTCGGGCGCCATCACGCCGATGGATCTCAAGTGGGCGAATCATCCGCCGTGTTTTCTTGGTGTCGGCGATATCGATTTCCTGGTTGAGTCGTCGGCACGTTATGCGACGGAACTCGGGCAGAGAAATATTGCCTTTACGCACAAAATCTATCCCGGCGCACCGCACGGCTTTTTCAACTATAACCATGAGCAAACGCCGCAGCTCAAGCAGGACGTGCTTGAGTTTTTGGAAGGCGTCGGCTGAAATTAAGTCTTGCCAGCCATTACCGGATAACAGGCCTGCTAGGCCCTGTACCCATATTTAGCGAAGATCTTCTCGTCGTAGACGTAACCGTAACCCGGGCCCTCCGGTAGTTCGTACACACCGTCTTTCACCTTGTTCTGGTTTTCGATCATCTGCCAGAAGAACGGGTCCATGTCGGGTATGTAAACTTCCACGCCGTGTTTAACCCCGTCGGGCGTTGCCGCCATCAGGTGCGCGGCCATCTGCGGCTGCTGGTGCACCGACATCTCCACCCCGAAGGCCTGCGCCAGCCCGTAGACTTTGCGCCATGCAGTTGGGCCGCAGGCATAACCCGGGTCGTAGTTGCAAACGTCGATTGCGTTGTCAGTCATCAGGTAACGCGCGCCGTCGATAGTGAGTTCTGACTGGCCGGCACAAATGGGCAGACCCGTGGCCGAGCGCACCCGGGCCATATCCAAACGTCGGCGGCAGGGCTCTTCGAACCAGCGCAGGTCCAGGTCCTGTACGCGCCGACCGAAATCGATGGCCTGGTCTACGTCCCAGCGCTGGTTTGCGTCGGCCTGGAGCAGAAAATCGGGGCCGACGGCCTCACGAACGATGCGCACCCACTCCGCATCCTCGGCCGGCGTGAACGGCGGACGGGCAGGTTTGAGTTTCACGCCGCCGAAGCCCATATCGATGAGTTCGGCCATGTGCGCGCCGAATTTTTTGGCATCGTAATTGGCGCCGGGATGACGGTAACGCTGATCGAAGGAGATCGCCGGCAATACATTCGTGTGAGCACCCCACATCTTGTAACAGGGTGCACCGTATGCCTTGCCGACTGTATCCCAGAGCGCATTATCAACTGCGGCGAGTGCGCGCGTGAACTGCGGGAGGACCGAATTACCGGTCCCGCGACCGAACTCGCGATCGAGCACGTACCAGGCGCGTTGCCAGCAGGCTTCGATCTGCAGCGCGTCCATGCCGATCAGCAGGGGTTCGATGCCGTCGCGAATAATCTCAATAACTTTGTCCCAGCTATGCCAGAAGAAAGTGTAGGCCTCGCCAACGACGCCTTCTTTCGTGTAGATGCGCACGAACAAACGGGGGAAGGCAGCACCCATTTTCGTTCCGTCGTGCAACCAGAAGAGCTCGATCGATTCGATAACGAGAGCATCCGCCCCGGGCCTGGGAATCGGGGGTGCAACGATGGGCATCGTTGCACTGTGCGCGCCTGCGTGCGTCATTAAAGGCATCGCTGCGCCGACCAGGCCCAGGCTACCGGCAAGCAGCTGCCTGCGGTTGATTGTTGTTGTAGGGTTGGCAACCGCGTCTT
Source organism: Gammaproteobacteria bacterium (assembly GCA_030746435.1). Lineage (GTDB taxonomy): Bacteria > Pseudomonadota > Gammaproteobacteria > Steroidobacterales. Next base: position 30,553 of record JASLMV010000013.1, read on the forward strand.
TTGGGTATGCTCGTTTCAACGATCTGTCCCCCGGTGTACGTTGGTTTCTTTACACATTTAGCGACACATGCTGGTTAACAGCTTTGCATAGTGCAACCGGTCATGCCGTTGCTAGTGGGGCTGTCTACCGGCACTCGGATAGCGATAAATGCTCAATTAAAACAGTCACTTGTATGATACCGGGAGGTTGCCGGAACACGGCCGGCCAAGTTCGCTTACTCGTCTGCGGGAACCAGGTTCTGTTTGACCTCGTTGAAGTAATTTTTATACAGATCGATGTTGTTCAGCATGAGGACATCCAGCCCCAGCGCGGCCATGCGTGCATAGGATTCCGGCCCGTCCGCCTTGTTCGTCGTAGAGGAAAAAACAAGCAGACCGTAAGCGTGCGCTTCATCAATCAATTCTTCCGAAAGCAGCCAGCGCATTACGTGAACGCCCCGGACGTTAGGGTAATCCTCCAGAACTTTCGCTATATCTTCGGGTTTCCGTGCGAGAGGTAAGAGGGGCGCTGTCGGCCAGTGCTCGACCAACCATTCCGGAATCTCGAGCCGTTCCCTGTAGCCCCCCAGGCCACCGAAACTGATAAATATGCAGTCGCGTTCGAAACCATATTTCTCAAACAGGCGCAGGGTTTGTTCATCCGGGAGGTCCTTGGTATCCCAGTAAACGCATACCTTTCCCTGCATTATTGCCAGGGCTTCTTCGAGCAACGGCACCCGGGTCCCGGCATATTCTTTGCCGAACCAGCTGCCGGCATCGAGCTGTCTGACTTCGTCGAAGGACAACTCTGACAATGATCCTGTGCCATCGGTGGTGCGATCAACTACGGCGTCATGCATAAGAACGGGCACGCGGTCACTTGTATAACGCACGTCCAGTTCCACGTAGTCGAAACCGAATTCGATGGCTTTCTCAATGCCGGGCAGAGTGTTTTCGGGGGCGAACTTCTCGGCCCCGCGATGTGCAACCGTCAGTATGTCGAGATTCGGTCGCCTGGTTTCAATCGGGGACCGCTCTAACTGCGGCGTGTTGTCGCATCCCGCTACAAGCAGAACAGCGACTAGAACGATGAAATATCTTGGGGAAAATACGCGCACAGTGCCCGGAATTCTAATTCAAAGCAGCCCCACATGCGAGAAAGCCTTATGATCGGGAAATAGAAAAACTATAAACGAGGAAAACGCATGATCAGGTTGCTCTTGTTGCTCTTATTATTCCCTTGCGCATTACATGCGCAGGAATGGCCGGTGTGGGGCGGAAACCCGGAGGGCACAAGATACAGCGCGCTGGACCAAGTCAATGCGGACAACGTCGACGACCTTGAAATCGCCTGGCAGATCAGAACGGGCTCGTTAGATAAGTATGGCGTCGAGCTCAGCAAGACCGTCGGCTTCCAGGCTAATCCAATCCTCACACCGCCGGCAGCCGGCCGGTCGCTGGTCCTGTGCACGCCGTTTAACGAGGTGTTGGCACTCGACCCGGCGACCGGAGAAGTGCGCTGGAGTTTTGATCCGCATATCGATCTTGGAGGCAACGGCAGCGACGCCGATCCCGACGGAGAGAATGCAACCGCTTTCCTGAAGTGTCGTGGCGTCGCGTTCTGGCAGGACGATCAGTCGACAGACAATGCCGCCGCGTGTACCAGCCGTATTTTGCTCGCCACAAATGACCTCAGACTGTTCGCGCTGGATGCGCGGACGGGTGAGTTGTGCAAAGGCTTCGGTAAAGATGGCGAAGTCGACGCCGAACCGTTCTACATGGATAAGAAACCTGTCTGGAAGCACGAGGTTCGTTTCTACAATCCGCCGGTGGTTGCCGGTGACCTGATGATTCTGACAACAAAGGTACGTGACAACCACCGCTGGAATGCACCGGCGGGGACGCTCCGGGCCTTTTCGGTTCGCACGGGTGCGCTGGTGTGGCAATGGGATCCGGTGCCGCGCGATGCGAACGACCCGATGCACAAGATCTGGGATAAGGATGCTGCACGCGAAACCGGTGGCGGGCAGGCCTGGGGCATGCTCAGTGTGGACGAGGAACGTGACCTGCTGTTCCTGCCGACCTCCAGCCCGTCGCCCGATTTCTACGGCGGTACACGACCCGGCAACAACGAATACGCCGACTCGATCGTGGCGCTGAGGGCATCGACCGGCGAATACGTCTGGCATTTCCAGACGGTACATCACAATGTCTGGGACTACGACAATGCGGCGCAGCCGGTGCTCATCGATCTCGTCAAAAACAACAAGCCGTTTCCCGCCGTCATCCAGGCGACCAAGACCGGCATGCTCTATATTTTCCATCGCGAAACGGGCGAGCCCTTTTTCGCAATCGAGGAACGGCCGGTACCGACTAACGGCGTCGCGGGTGAACAACTGTCGCCGACGCAGCCCTTCCCGGTAGCGCCACCGCCACTCGTGCCGCATGATTTTGACTGGGACGACGAATGGTGGCTGACCTTCGGAGCCTGTAAAGAGTTTTTTGCCGATGCCCGCATCGGGCCGATCTTCACGCCGCCGAGCCTGGAGGGTACGGTTGTGGTGCCGTCAACCGCGGGGGGCGTCAACTGGGGTTCGGTTGCGATCCACGAGCCGTCAAACACGCTCGTGACCAACGTACTCAACATGCCGCACTTCGCACAGCTCGTTCCCAACAGCGAGGTAACCGAGCCCCGACCGGATGCGGGGCCCAACGACATGAACTCGCTTAATCCCATGCACGGAACACCGTATCACCTCAGGCAGGGGCCTTTTATGTCGCCACGCTTCCTGCCGTGTAGTAAGCCGCCGTGGGCCATGGTCGTGGCGGTCGATCTCCAGAAAGGCACTATTAAATGGGAAGCGCCGTTGGGCACTGCCGACAAACTGTCACCCATACCCATTCCGTTTAAGTGGGGCACGCCGACTTTTTCGGGGGGCATCGTTACGGCAGGCGGGCTCTTCTTTATAGGGGCTACCGTAGACAACCGCTTCCGCGCGTTCGACATCAAAGACGGTGACGAGTTGTGGACCGTGAAACTGCCGACCAGCAGCTTCGCGCACCCGATGACCTATTCAATAGACGGCAAACAATACGTCGTGATCGTTACGGGCGGCCATCCCTTCATCGACCAGGATCCGGGCGACTGGGTAACCGCGTTCGCGTTGCCTGAGGGACAGTGACCATATTCTTCACGGAAATATAAAACTTTTCCTCTTCCGCATGAAATATGGTCACTGTCCCCTTATTATTTATGGATGAAGAGCTATTCCCCTCGACCTGTATTTTCTCTGCCAAAGCTTCTTGCGAAAGTTTTTCTTAAGCACCTTAATTATTGTATATTCTTGTGGAATTCCTACCTCTTTTACTGGCGTATCGCTATATACACTCAAGTCCAGATAACGTCTGTATTCGCCTTCTAAGGGATGAAAGCATGGCTTGACCCAAGGCTTTGACCAACCTACATAGTGAATGATCGATGGTTCCCAGACGGCTTTTTCGAAAAACCCTTCTTGCTTGATGCGATTTACCTGGCGCGTATTCCTGTACAGCCCTGATTGCATATTCCAGTGGACAGGCAGCCGTAACCATTCGCCCTTGAAAACCCCATTGAATGCACACTGATCATTAGTTGAAATCAGTTCTGGATATTCAATCTTAAAAGTACGAACTTTTTCAGGTATTTTCTGCTCACGCCATTTAACCAGATCTATAATCATTACGCCCGAGTTGAAATAGTCGCTTTGTGCTAATCCTGACTTTAAATAGGTGCTGCCAGCGATATTTTCTACTGCAGCAATAGAGTAAGGTCCGAGATTCTGGTTCCATAATTTTTCCAGATCAGCCTTAATGATCAGGTCGCAGTCCAGATAGATCGCTCGTTTGACAGAAGCGTCAAATAATTCTGGTATAGATATTCTGTAGTAAGCGGGCGCAGATATATGTTTGCGAGTAGGGAAGTTTGCATAGATCCTGTCATCTACTTCCAGAAATGTAACATTACCACCACGTACAGTTACATCGTTTTTCAGACTATTCTTTTGTTTCTCCGGGATTCCGCCATCTATTGCAAACAGTTCAAACCGATCTGGTCGAGCAGCATTTTCCAGCAGAGAGACAAACATTACATGCATTGGAATTACATAGTTGGCATCACTGCTAGCGACAACCACAATCTTATCCTGACCTGCAGTAGCAATTGAGTTGTTCATACGGAAATTTTATTTGCCTGGAAATACAGGATCTGATCAACCAATGTTGTTGGGGTGAATATTAAGGTTTCGATAGCGACTCCATTGCCTGTATCTTTTTCGTAAGGCCAGACTGCTTTTTAAAGTGTTTCCTAACGATGAATCTTGTCTGGGGCAGTCTTTCCATGGTGACAAACTTTTATAGTGATCATAAAACACTTTATATTCGGAATGGCACTTCCATAACCAGGGTTTTTTAGGGCCAATGAAATGAATGATTGCTGGGGAGGCTATAGCTTCTGTTAGTTCCTGTTTCGAGTATCCGCAGTTATTGTCATAGTATTTCTTCAGGACGCCAAAGGCATCAGCTTGCAGGTTCCAGCGCTGTGGAATTCTAGCCCACTTGTCCTCGAAAACCCCGTTCAAAGCACATTGGTCTATATATCCGATCGTATCCTTGTTATCGTGTAAATAGCTTAAAAGCTTTGACTGAATGGAATGGGTGCGCCAGTAATCCAAATTAGCGACGAGAACACCCGAATTAAAATATGAGTTTCTTCTCAAACCTATACTCAGGCACGCTTTTGGGGAGAGGTTTTCAATAGCGGCTAGCGGAGCATCTCCTGCCATAACTGCCAATTTATAGATATCGTCAATTACGATTAAGTCAGAATCCAGATATACAACCTGTCCAATATTAGCTGGCAAGATTTCAGCCATGATCAAACGCTGAGATGCCGCTGCACCGTATCGGCCCGTCTCGATATGCTCGAAAGGTTTTTCCTGGGCCTCGATTATGGTGATTTTGGCACCAAATGATTCCACTAGATTTTTGATCTCCGTTATGCTGACGTGGGATATTCCATTATCTATTAGGAAAAACTGAAGTAATCTTGTGTTATGCGAATTACGAAGTACCGATAAAAACATTATGCCCAGGTGCTGGGCATAATTTTCATCACAACTTGCACTAATATTTATACATGTAAGGCTCGAACTATGTGATGTGCTATACATAACCTATAATATTGTCAGTTTACTTTGGTTGAGGCTAAGGCCTAACTATTAGTAAAGCAGAAGTATATACAAGTACGCACTTCCAAAACTGACTATAAGGATATAGCTAGTCGAGTTGGATTAGCGGGGAACCTGATACGGGATACGGGGGCTGGCATGTTGGTGACCAGTAACTGTGGTTGATCATGTAATACCCACCGTCCAACCAAGTACCCAAAGATTTAAAGTCAGGTAATGCAATAATAAGGGGACAGTGACCATATCTCCGCGGAGATATGGTCACTGTCCCCTTATTATTGGTGCCCAGGAGAGGATTGGGACCACAATTCCAACACTTGCGCAGCCTGCGCCTAAGTTGTTGAAAAATAAAATATAAAAAATCCTTTACGGTTTAAGAACTTGGCAAAGTGTACCACTCTGGTGACGTTGCCTCGAATCTTGACATCATGCCAGAGAGTACCATGTTCCCCGTCCGGCGCCATGCCGCTCAAGGTGCCCGTTTTTATGCAGGTTCTTAATGTGATCCTTAATGGTGTTCCTGCTGCTGCCGGTCGTTATTGCGGCATCATTAACGGTCACTCGGCCGTGTTCGCGGGCAATCTCCAGAATTTTCACGGATAGTTCCGGCAGGTCACCGGGAATTAGCCGCTCACGTTTGATTTTGCTTTCCAGTCATTTTCTTTTGTTTGCTCAGCGCTTCCAGGAAGAACGTTTACCAGGGTTGCCAGTCAGGGGTTTCTGTCCTGATGGTGCCTTGTGTTCGGCGCAACGCGAGGCAGTTCTTCTTGTTTGCTTCGATCACGCTTTCCAACGAGCTGCATGGAACATAGGCATATCCCGACTGCAACAGCAGCAACGTGTTCAGTATCTGTGAGAGTCTGCCGTTGCCATCCTGAAAAGGGTAAATTTCCAGGAAAACCACTGTAAATTTTGCGATGACGAGTAGGGAATGGAGAATCTTTTCGCTCAAAGTGATGTTGGTCTAGGCTATAAGTTCGTCCATCAGGCGAGGGGTGTCAAAGGGGCTGGCTGTCTGAAATATAGTTCCGATGCTTTCACCTTCGGGAGTAAAGGCCTCAATGCTGTCGGACAAGGTTTTGTATTCCCCAAGATGCTGTGCATCTTTTTCTGAATATTGAAGGAGCTGGGTGTGAAGCTGTTTGATGTAATTAACTGTCAGCGGAATATCGTTCGCTTGCTCAAATACTGTTTCCATGACTGCGGCATAGTCGGCAACTTCCTGCTCATATCCACTTCTCCTGGCCATTTTGTATGGCTGAAATACGTCTAGTAAAGGGGGACTATTCAGTTTTATAGTCAGGAACAAATGGATAGATGGATTGCAGGCGCCTTCCATCCGCTCCACTCATCGCACTAGTTTCTATACGAAATCTGTATTCCACAAAGGCGTTCATTGCGATTGACTACCGCATAATGCGGCACGCCCATAATATCGCGCGGCGGTAGCGCGAATAACGGCGTGTCGTCATCCGTCAGGTTGTTGCAAAAGCCCTCGACAATCCAGTTGTCGTTGCGAATGCCCAGGCGCAGGTTGACCGTTTCGCGGGAGGGCACGTAACCCTGGTTCGCCATGTCAATGTAGACTTTGTCATTCCAGGAATAGTCGAGGCGGCCCATAAAATCCCACTGAGTTTCGAATAGCGGCCAGTTGACTTGGATACCTGCGTTAAACATTTTCTCAGGGGTGCCGACGATATTCTGGCCATCCAGCGAGCCACTGGTAAGCGAAAGTGGCCCAAATATTGCGTCACAGGGAATGACCAGGTTCTCGCAATCCTTCATAGCACTAATGGTTGCGCTTTCACCGTCTTTGTATTCGGCATCGATGATTGCGGCACCGATATTCAGATCCAGCCATTCTGTGGGCGCATAGAAGCCCTCCAGTTCGGCTCCCCAGATTTCTGACTCTGCCACGTTTACCGTGATCGGTAATTGAGCATTGTCAGGATCAATCGTTGTAACCTGCTGATCCTCCCAGTCTATGTAGTAGACCGCACCGTTCACACGCGCTTTCCCGTCGAGAAAGGTCCACTTCGAACCCAGTTCATAGGTCCAGTTCTTTTCCTCATCGAAGACAGGCTCGGCCATTGAGCCCGGATTAAAGCCGCCCGATTTCACGCCCTTTGCGACAGACCCGTAGACCAACAGGTCGTCTGTCGGGGTGTAATTCAGAATAAAGCGGGGGGTCAAAAAATCAAAATCTTCTTCCTGCTTACCGGTTGGCGGTACGCCGGTAGGAAAGTTGTTTTCAAATTGATCTGCTTCCTTTTCTTCACGCGTGTAGCGAGTTTCGGCCACCACATTCCAGGTGTCACTGATGTCGTAACCCAGCGAACCATAAACCGAGAAAAAATCATTCCGGAAATCGATCGTGGAATCGACCTGAACATTATATGGGTCAGCGAGCGCATAGAACTTGGTTCCATCCCTATTTGATAGTGTAATGTCGCTGAGCCGTTGTCTCTGATCCTCGAAGTCCTCTGTGCTGTAGTAAATGCCCGTAGACCACTGCAGGCGACCATCGCCGGTGGATTGCAACCGGAGATCCTGGCTGAACTCATCCCGATCCTCGGCCGCTCCTGTAAGTATTGTGCCAATAATCGGGGCCTGGGCCAGAGGGCCGCCAAAAAATGTACCGTATGCAGTCGGGCTGACGGTATCGCACACAGCGGCCCGCACGTCTCGCCTGCAGGTGCTGAAATCCCGGAGATAGTCGAACTCACGATCCTGATAACCGGTCAAGCCAATCAGCTGAAAGTTTTCGAAATCGAGCTCAAACTTGAGGCTAACGCGCCAGATTTCTCTATCGCCTGCATAAGATCGGGGGTCGACCCAATATCGATCGCTGGTGTTACGAATAGCTCCGTCCATCAACTGCGGAATCGTACCACCACCGCCTGCTGCAAATTCAAACGGACTTGCCAGAAACCACTGGCCTACCCTTTGGGGGTCGTCATCGGCAACCATGGTTACGGCCGCAGGATTGGAGTCGTCTTCCTGGTAAGACAGCGCCAGGTTGAAGCGCAGCCGATCATTGGCATCCCATAAAGTCCCCCAGCGTACAAACCTGGTCTCTGTGCTGTTCAGCTGATCGCCGTTGGCCGTGTTTTCGTGGGTTCCGCCGGTCTGGTTGTAGCCTGTATCAATACGCATCGCCAGCGTATCGTCAATAAGAGGCCCGGAGACAAATGCCGACAGGCCTTCGCGATCATCCTGGCCCAGCGTAACCCGCCCGCCGTATTCAAACTCGTATGTCGGTTTCTTCGTGACATAGTTGATGGCACCGGCAAAACTGTTGCGTCCGTACAATGCACTCTGCGGGCCTTTCAAGACCTCAATGCGTTCGAGCGACTCGAAGCCAAAAAACTCGGATCCGCTAAATCCTGGCGTGTAGACCCCGTCAATGAAATTCGCCACGTTGGGTTCATCACCGACGCGGGTCTGCTGCGCCAGACCACGGATAATAACTCGGGTACCTGAAACTGAACCCGTCGTCCCGAAGCTTACCCCGGGTGTCTGTTGTGCCAAACGTTCGAGGTTGTAGACATCCCGAATCCTCAGGTCTTCAAAAGTGAGGGCGGTGATCGAGATAGGTACCGATTGCAAGTCTTCTTCCCGCCGGCGGGCGGTAACGGTTAGTTCTTCTACACCTGATAAAGTGGTGCTGCTGGGCGGTTCTGCAGCATCTTCCTCCGCCAGCGCAAATGATGAAATTGCCAGGCAGGTTGCTGCAAACAGGGCATGTTGCCCGAAACTAATGAAATGTCGCATAATCTCCCCCGATCAAATATCCTTTGAGGCTTGCAATAAGCCCGCTCATCACCTCATTTTTTTAGACCTATATGCATCCAGCCTTAACTTTTTCCTTCAATATAGGATTTGAAATTTATAGCTTTGCCAGCACTGGCACTACTTTTTCGCCAATCAGCCGGATCGACTTGTCCGGTTCGTTGTAGATGCGTAGTGCAATATTGGTAAGTCCCGCGTCGCGAAATTGCCGCAGGCGATCGATTTCATAATCTATTTCCGTCGCCGGCGATGCGGATGTACATCGTCGTGCGATCTTATCGACGATATCGTCCGGAACGCCATCGATATCCGGGGACTTTTTCTGATAGGCGCGAATAAACGCATTGATATTCTCCTTGACGAGTTGCTTCTCCTCACCTTCGAGAATATCGTCGAGGTAGTGATCGTAAATCGTACCGCGCAAGGCAAGCCACGTACGCGCCTCGCGCAATGCTTCTTCAGCGCTGTCCTTGACATGCCAGGCCCAGAAATTATTTATCCGAAAATCGGTCGGATCGCGCCCGCATGCTTTCTGTGATTCATCGATGATCTCCCGCGCCCAGCGTACACGGTTAATGACGAAATCGCTGACCATGATACCGTCGGCGTAACGTGCCGCCGCGCGCAGCATTTGCGGACCGTTCGCACCGATATAGACGATTGGAGGCGGGCTCTTCGCCCAGGTAGCGTTGTACCAGCCTACCTTGAAGAGTTCGCCCTCGTATTGCACCGGCTTACCCGTCGCTCCGGCCTTGATAATCTCGAAACATTCGCGTACTGCGCGGACGACGCGGTGCGGCTTGACACCTATTGCCTGAGCCGTACCGTCACCCGCGCCGACCACGATCTGCGCGCGGCCATGGGTCAGTTCGTTTAACGTCAGCAGCGAACTGGTCATCTTGAGAGGATGCAGTTCAAACGGACTTACGGCAATCGGCCCGACCCGAATACGCTGCGTAGCAAGACCGAGCTGTGCGAAGTTCATGAACGGGTCGCGTGCGTCACTCATGTTCGATACCCAGACGCCACCGAGGCCGCATTCCTCGGCAAGTTTGCCGAGTCGTCGTACGGTTGCAGGCGAATTGTTCGATTCTAGTATGACGTCGATTTTCATCGAGGGGCGCCCCACCGTGACAAGATGTTCGCGTGTCGAAGTGCATGGTTAGTGGGTATGTCCATGAGCAGATATCTAGACAGCCTGGCTTTATAGATTATTTGCTCAAGGCAACCGCATCGTCGTCAGTTTGTGTCGAAGCCAGCGGTTCTTCGGAAGGTCCATCAACCACGACGATTTCCGTCAGCATGCCGACAGCGGCATGGTGGAAGATATGACAATGGAATAGCCAGCGTCCCAGCGCGCCACCAGGCGAGCCATCAGACTTCGGCCGGTCCTCCAGCGGCACTCGCACCACGGCCGTATGAAATGGCGGTATGTCGATGGTATCCACAAATTCGTTGTATGAGTGCTCGTAAACCGTTTCCGTCTCCCCCTGGAAGGAATTGTTGAACACGATACGCACCGGCTGAAATGAAAATCCGTGCAGGTGCATCGGATGATGCGCTTGTGAGAGGTTGGCAATCTCGATTTCCAGCATGCCACCGACCTCTGCGAAACGACTGGAGTTCAGGTAAGGAATATCGCGATGGTCCCGGTCGCCTGTTTCGTCGGGAGGGATGGTGGCGTGATAGCCATCCATGGCTTCGCGCATCTGAATGACGTTGAGTTGAAAGACATTACTCGACATGCCGGGTCGTGGCGGCTCCATTTCTGCCGGATCCAGAAATGTAGCCAGCGCACTGTGGTCCTTGATGCTGGCTACCGGTGAGCCGACCTTACGGTGAATGCGCAAAGGGTCACCCTCAGCGAGCGTGCGCGTTTCCCGACCGGCGGCACCCCTGACGCGAAAATGCGCAACGGGAACCGTGGGCAGGCCGCCGTAACCGTACGGATAAGTCTGTGTGCCATAGCGCTGGTAATCCTGCGTCCAGAGGGTCAACACTTCGCCGGGCTCGAGGTCCGGCACGTTGAACACAATGTCTGCACGATTTGCATTGGCGAGCAGAATTTCACCTTGCCGATACTTGGTGTCGAGTTTGCCCATCATGCCGCCCTCGATCCTCACGCGATCGAGCAAACCGCCCTCGCCACCAATGCGCAGCAACGGAATATCATTACCGGCACTGTCGGTAAGGCGCAACCAGAAATATCGATTCACCGCGGCATTGATGAGTTGCAGGCGCACCGGCCCGCCGCTCTCGATATCGACCACTTCCGCCGTCTCGTCAATCAGCGCGCCGGGTTTCTCGGGTGTGCCAAGGCGACCCGCGGCCATGCGGCCGTTCGTCAGCACCAGCTGCCCTTCGTTGACTCGGCAGTGATCACCGAATGCACATTTCAGGGAAGGTTTTATATTCGGAATATCACCTTTCGCGAGGGCGCCGTCGAGGGGGTTTCCCATATCATCGCGAGGTGTTTCACACAGATCGCGCGGCGATGGCCATGCCACCAGGCCCGGAAAATCCCCCAGTTCGGCTTGATGCACCCACGACACATCCGCGCCCGGTTTATAGGTCACTTCGTCGTTCTGGCCCGGTTCTTTGCATACCGTCGTATCGGCGAGCACGAGAACATGCGCATCGCTTGCCGGCGGCACGATGCCTATCTCACCGAGCTTCTCGTCTGCGGTACTGGTGACGATTATCGGACCATACAAACCCTTGAATTCGTCATTGGAAGGCATCGAATGCGGGTGGTAGAAAAACACACCGGGGCGAGGCACGACGAAATCGTAGGTGAACGTCTCACCCGGTGGCACAGGGTTCTGAGTCACCTCGGTACCATCGTTTGCATTGTCCAGTTCGATACCGTGCCAGTGCACAACATTCGGTTTGGGCAGTTCGTTACGAAAGTGCACGATAAGACGCTGTCCAACACGCAACCGGATCAGCGGACCGGGTGTGCCGCCGTTGAACGTCCATGCATTCGCCATCAGGCCGTCGCCGGACAGGTCCACCGATTTGACAGCCGCCACGAGATCGATTTCGACGACATCGGGATCGGGATTCAGGTCGACGGCCTCGAACAGCTGGTTGTATCCGGTGCGAGGACCCCGGTCACCGGCGCTCGCCACGGCTGCGGCCAGCAGCAAAAGCCCTGCAATAGGTAGGCGTATGGAAATTTTCATTTCGCCACTCCCTTGACGGTCAGGTAACCTCCCTGCCACGAGTTATTGTGTTCCTGCTCTGAAAGTTCGAAGTTGGCTGGGACTCCCGGGATGTAATACTCATTGGTCCAAAAGCCTGCAGCCTCGACTACCTTTGCCTCGCTATCTGTTGATACTTTTAACAACAGGTTGTCCCAGCTGGAATCCTCACCCTTACCCTCGGTGTCCCAGACAACAATCCCGTCCTTGCACGCCGCGCCGCCACGGTTATCCTCGCAGGTCATCCCTTTGAACTCGCCGATGCTGACTGTGCCGGGGTTCCCGCCGTGTATGCCGCCCAGCGCTTCGTTCCGCACATTCGGCAGCGACCCGGGCTCCTTCCATCGCCCCGCGTGGCCCATGCCGCCAACGGTGGTTGGTGCGTTTTCACTGGTAAAGCAATCTTCAGGGTCGTTTTTCATACAGATTAAGGTTGGAAATCCCTGCTCTCCGACCACATAGTCGAATCCGCCGTGCTCATTTGGCTCGGCGAAGTTCACCGTGACCGGCGCGACCGTATGCGTGAGGCTGTCCCACTTCTGAACCGCACGAGGCGGCGCACCCGCGACACCGCCACGCAACTCGTTCACATTGGTAACAACGGAACGTGCCGCCGGCCCGACAACCAGCCTGGCGCTCAATTGATCATCAAGAGGATCCGGTGTGCCACGGTCATCTACGGCAATCACTCCATCGAGTGTGGGTGCGATTCGATCATCGCCCGGCTTTGGAATGTAGTCCGGGTTGGCATGTTTGCTGTCCCTGGCGAAATAAACCGGATTCACCGTAGGGCCGACCCAGGGCAGCTCCACACCAGCAAGTTCCGGCAACGAGCGTGCGTAGGTACAATCAGCGCCGAACACGAATGGCGTCATATGAATGCATGCGTTCTCCTGTGTACCGTTGAGATGACCACTCACAGTGGTCTGTTGTCCGGGCAGCGGGCCGGCCGCAAGGGCGTAGCTGCCGAAGGCCTGCATAGCCAGAATCAATAATATGAGAGCCGAGGTTCGGGGTGATGTACGCATCAGTCTGCTCCTTAAAACCATCTTGGATTTCCTTACTGATTAAGCGGCGGTTGCAATCGCGGCCTGGTTTACGTTCTGTCAGGCAGATGTAATCCGGACAGTGCGATAGCCGGACGATGAAGCTTTAACATGGTTCAATGTCAAGGAACCCTGAATTGACGGGTTTTGCGCCGATTTAGCGGGCAGCAATAGTCATGTGTGCGTGGGTGGCGTTGAGCGGCATTGGCAGCGGCCCCGCCAATGCCGCGGCAGACAGGATCAGGTCTTTACAAATTCGAGCAACAGAAAGATTTGACCGAAAATAAACGCGTTTGGCCCGCCGACGTGAAGCAGCAGGCCTCCCTTATCGGACGACACCTTGAGTACAGGGTGGGCTTTGCAATCGGCTTCGAATTGCACAAGCCGTTTAAGTGCCTGTTCCAGTTTCGCATCGGGTTCAGCGAACAGAATTGAATAGCCGTCGTCATCCCACCATATATGAACATGCCGGCCACGGAACTCGGACAGGAGGCTGCGGGAATCGTCATCGGCCAGCTTGCAGCCAACGCACTCAAACAGTTTGGTAAATGATGGGCGGCCTAACGACTGGCTGTGCCCGCACGCACGCTCGATCAGGTCGCGGAACTGCTCACCGGTAGGTTCGCCTGCCGGGCGGTTAAGATGCTTGATCAGGTCATCCCGGAACAGCTCCAGCTCGTGTCGCAATACGAGCATTTCGGTTGTCCGTTGCTCGATATCCAGGAACCGTTGTTCGGTTAGCTTGCGAAGATCTGCGTATTCTCTGGACATTTCTCCGGTTGCGCTAAGAATCAGTTTAATATCTTTAAGGGAGAACCCACACCGCTGGGCGCTACGAACAAAGCGAAGTGTGTGCTCAGCTTCCGGGCGATACAGCCGGTATCCGGAGTCCGTGCGCCCGACGGGCAGGAGAATCTTTTCTCTTTCATAGAATCTCAGCAACGATGTAGCTACGTTGACTCGCTTGGCCAGTTCGCCAATGGTTATAGCTTCGGTCATCATTACTTTATACGGGCTAACAGTTTGTTGAGGTAGCACTCATGACACCCGCATCGCATGTGCATGAGATTTTGAATAATAATATACCCGGTATTTGACGGATAGTTCTGGCAGCTCACCGAGAATAAGCTGCTCGCGCTTAATTTTATGTTCCAGAATTATCTAGTGTTTGCTAAGCGGTTTCAGCAAGGCGACGCCGTCGCCTTCTTGTTATTGGGTGCTTTCCTGCCGATTTGTGAACCTCCAGTCGGTTAAAGCCCTGCTCCAGGACATGCCAAATAAAAAAAACCTCAGCCGCTTTGAGATGGGCTTTATTTGTAGTGTCCCGAGGCGAGAGGCGCCAGCCGGGGCGCCTCTTTTTTAATAGGGAAGACACGGTCCTTTCCCGGGGGGTAAACAGATAAGCCGCGCAAAGCGCGCCGTATCTGTTTGGCCCTTGGGCGATTAATAACGCGACGACCCGGCTGGCGCCTCTCGTCGCGAACATTCATAACCAGTGAACTCCGGTCGCTTCGCGACCGGTAAGATAATCGAGGACTTGAACCCATTAAAGAGCATAACCGGCCGGATCGGTTTAGCAGGGGATCTGATACAGGGGCTGGCTTGTTAGATACCGGTAACCGATTCCTGTCATGTAGAGGCTACTTTCCTGACCGACACCCACCATGGAGGCCGTCCTCCCCAAGTCACCAGGACAACAAAAAAGCCGCCCATGCGGGCGGCCTTTTTTGTTGTCCTGGTGCCCAGGAGAGGACTTGAACCTCCACGGGGTTGCCCCCACTGGCACCTGAAGCCAGCGCGTCTACCAATTCCGCCACCTGGGCAGGTGTCGTGATCGAAGGAGGCCGAGAATCTACAGACAGGCTTTATGCTTGTCAACGCGCTATGCTTGCAGTTCAATGACTTACTTAAATACCACGGTGCCTGCCTGTGGCTAAACGAGCGCGGGGCAAGTCTGGCGCCCGCAAGCCCTCTTCCGGCGCCAGCCGAAAGAAGAAACAGCCCTACAAACACCCGGTTCCTGACGCTAACGGCATACTCGAAGTGCTGCAGGACAGGGGCGTGCCGTTGAGCCTGGCGGCGCTGGCCAAGACCTTCGAACTGCGTGACGAGCAGGATCGCAAAGCTCTGCAGCGCCAGCTTAAAAAAATGCTGGCCGCAGGCCAATTGCTGAAAAACCGCCGTGACGAATACTGCCTGCTGGCCAAACTGGATGCGCTGACCGGCAAAGTGTCCGGCCATCCCGATGGTTTCGGTTTCCTGGTGCCGGATGACGGCGGCGAAGACATCTACCTGCCGTTCCACGAGATGCGGGCTTTGCTGGATGGCGACCGGGTCGCGGTACGTCTTTCGGGCAGGGGGCGGAACGGTCGGCGCAAGGGCGCGGTTGTCGAAATCCTCGAGCGCGGCAAAACAACGGTGGTGGGTCAATTCCGTCGTGAGCACGGGGTCGCCTATGTTGTCGAGGCAGCCGCACGTTCGCCGCATCATTTCATGGTAGCGCGCGGCGAGGCCGGTGGTGCCGAGAATGGCCAGATGGTGAAACTCGAAATCATCGAGTACCCGAGTGAGCGGCGCGAGGCACAGGGAAAAGTTATCAGTGTGCTCGGCGCTCCTGACGATCCCGGCATGCTCACAACCCTGGCGATCGAGAGTTTCGGCCTGCGCACCGGTTGGTCGCGTGCCGTAAACAAGGCCGCAGACCAACTCGGCACGTCGGTGCGTGAGTCGCACATCAAAGGCCGTGTCGATCTGCGCGACACACCGCTTGTCACGATCGACGGCGCGGATGCGCGCGATTTCGATGATGCGGTCTTTGCCGAACCTTCAGGCGACGGCTGGCGGCTGGTAGTAGCAATCGCCGATGTCTCGCACTACGTGCAGTCCGCTGACGCAATCGATAACGAAGCACACAAACGCGGCACCTCGACTTATTTCCCGGACCAGGTGGTACCGATGTTGCCAGAGGCTTTGTCGAACGGCCTTTGCTCGCTGAACCCCAGGGTCGACCGCCTGTGCCTGGTCTGCGACATGCAACTGACTTCCGGCTGCAAGGTCAGCAAGTCAAAATTCTACAAAGCGGTCATGCGTTCGCACGAGCGCCTGACTTACTCGGAAGTTGCTGCCGTCATGGAGCAGCGCGATGCGAAAGAGCGCAAACGGCTTGCGCATGTGCTGCCGCAACTCGAAAACCTGTACGAGGTTTACCGGGGGTTCGCCCGCGCCCGCAAGCGACGTGGCGCACTCGACCTCGAATTACCTGAGGTGCGGATCACCCTGGATGCAGACCATCACATCGAAAGCGTTGCGCCCCGGCATCGTAATGACGCGCAACGGGTTATAGAAGAATGCATGATTACCGCCAACGTGCAGGCGGCCAAGTTTTTACGCCGCCACCGGCTGGCAACGCTCTACCGGGTGCACCCGGGCCCGGAAGAAGACCGTTTTGAGGAGCTGCGGCTGATGTTGCAGGAACTAGGATTCAAGGTTGCTGCCGAAGCCCGGAAGCAGCCGCGTGCGCTTAACAAGATTCTTGCAGCGCTCAGTAACCGGCCGGACTTCCCGATGCTCGCTACGGCAGTGCTCCGGAGCATGTCACAGGCGGTATATCAACCGGCGAACGAGGGGCACTTCGGGCTGGCGCTCGACGCTTATACACATTTTACCTCGCCGATCCGGCGTTACCCGGACCTGCTGGTGCACCGGGGGATCACGCACATACTCGATGGCGGCAAGCCGGGCGCATTCGGATACAAACTGCCGGCGATGGAGTTGCTGGGCAAGAATTGCTCGGAACTCGAGCGGCAGGCGGAGGCAGCCAGCCGGCATGTCGAGTCGCGCTACAAATGCATC
Organism: Gammaproteobacteria bacterium; assembly: GCA_030746435.1. GTDB lineage: Bacteria > Pseudomonadota > Gammaproteobacteria > Steroidobacterales. Next base: position 47,650 of record JASLMV010000013.1, read on the forward strand.
TATATAAAAGAGCATGTCGGCAGCGAATTCGATGGCGTCGTCACCGGCGTTACGCATTTCGGGCTGTTCATCATGCTCGAGGACCTGTTCGTCGAAGGCCTGGTGCACGTGACCAACCTGTCGAATGACTATTACCATGCCGAGCACGGTGGCCTGCGCCTGACCGGCGAGCGCAGCGGGGCCAGTTACGGACTGGGCGACCAGCTACGTGTGCGTGTAACACGGGTTGACGTGGAGGAAGCACGCATCGACCTGCAACTGGTCGACGCTGAGCCCCCCGCAACGGGCGGTGGCCGTAAGCGTGGTAAAAAATCCCGCCGTCGATAAGTGCGTATAAACTTTATGACTGAAAGAATAATATACGGCATCAATACGGTGCGACAGGCGCTTGGTAAATCGAGTGCGCAGTTGCTGCGAATTTATTTGCAGAACGACTTGGGCCAGAAACGCCTCGCACGCCTGGCGGATGAAATACGCAGCCAGACAGTCGTCGTCGAAAACAAAAGTGCCGACGAACTCGAACAATTGACCGGTACCGATAAGCACCAGGGTGTCGCCGCCGCGCTGGTAGCTGACGGACCGCTCGATGACCACGCGGCGCTGGACTTCCTGCGTGACTTAACGGATCCCCTCATACTGGTGCTGGACGGTGTTGAAGACCCGCGGAATTACGGCGCCTGCCTGCGTACCGCCGACGCAGCCGGCGTGGACCTGGTTGTGGTCGGCCGCAGTCGCGGGGTTGCGATGACGCCGGTGGTCAGTAAGGTCGCATCGGGTGCGGCCGAGACCCAGGCGGTGGCCCGCGTCGCCAATATCGCTCGCTTTCTGAAGGCGCTGTGTGACCTCAACATCTGGATTGTGGGTGCAGACGAGCGGGGCGGTACCGGTCTCTTCGAGGCCAACCTGACCGGCCCGCTGGCCCTCGTTTTGGGCGCTGAAGGCAAAGGGTTACGCCGCCTGACCCGCGAGCACTGCGATACCTTAGTTAGTCTGCCTATGCGTGGGGCGGTGGAATCCCTGAATTTGTCAGTCGCTGCGGGTGTTTGCCTGTACGAGGCGTTACGCCAACGAATGTGAAAACCGGTGGCGTTCTTTACCCTGCAGGAGAGCGAAACCGGTGGTGTCAGACACCAAATGATCGCTGCGCTAGTGGTGTCTGATACCAAATAATCGTGAACCCACCGCACCCTGTAGGAGCGGCTTTAGCCGCGAAGCGACTTCCGTCGAAGACAGAAGTCGGTAAAGTCATGCTTTACCGACATAAGTTCCTCCTTTTGGCATTCGAGTACTTGCTGCGCGCGTCCTCGAATCCCGGCGTCACTTAAAGCCACTCCTGCAGCAGTTAATTCCTTGAACCCCTTCATTTTCATAGACATCCAGAGGACCAAGACCTTGCACCGCAGGGCTCCCTCCGGTAGCATTCCCAGCCCTTTTGCGGCCAGCGGGCCGCGAGGGACTCCTTGCCGCACCGGACAGCCGGGTGGCAGTAACCCGTAAGGAGCGACAATGAGACATTATGAAGTGGTATTCCTGGTCCACCCGGACCAGAGTGAGCAGGTGCCTGCCATGGTCGAACGTTACCAGGGCATGATCACCTCAAGCGGTGGCCAGGTCCACCGTTTCGAAGACTGGGGCCGCCGTCAGCTGTCCCATATCATTAACAAGGTTCACAAGGCCCATTACGTACTCTTAAATATAGAGTGCGATCAGTCGGTGCTCGATGAAATCCTGAACGCATTCAAATTCAACGATGCCATCCTGCGTCACCTTGTCATTCGCCGTGATGAAGCGATTACGGAAGCGTCGGCGCTGGCCAAATCCGGTGAATCGGAACCTGATGATCAGGAGCGCAAGCCCGAACCCGACATCGATGAGCTCGGTACGGATATGCCGGTCGATGAACAGCCTGCCGATGAAATGCCGATTGAAGATAGTGCGAACGATATTCCGGCAGAAACGGATCCGGCAGAGGGTGAAATCGATCCCGCGCGCGAAGCAACCGGTTAGGTTGTATTCACCCCTATATAAAGAATTCAGAGAGTAAAAGATGAGCAGATTTTTCAGACGTCGCCGGTACTGCCGGTTCACCGCAGAGGGTGTCAAGGAGATCGACTACAAGGACCTCGACACTTTACGCAACTACATAACCGAAACCGGCAAGATTGTCCCCAGCCGCATTACGGGGACGAAATCGCACTACCAGCGGCAGCTTGCAACCGCGGTAAAGCGCGCCCGGTTCCTCGCGTTGCTGCCCTACACCGACAAGCACTAGATGTCGGTACGTCTGGTCTTGTTGCCAGATTAATGGATCAGTTGGGAATCGTGGCCAGGTTTGCAACATGGTTGGCCGCTAATCGTCTCCGCAGGGTTGTCTTCATCGCTGCATTCTTCCCGATTATCGGCCTGGGGCTGCTGAGCGCGGCGACCGTGGTTATGGATGCCCAACTGCGGGGGCCTCGCGATACCGCGCAGGATTGCCTGATGGCCCTGGCGATACTGGCGGGGATTGCCCTGCTGACAGGTTCGGATGTGATGTTACTGGGGGTCAGTGCGGCGCTGAGCTGGTTGCTTTGGTTGCTGCTTGGTAGCCTCGCGGGCCGCGCCGGCTCGCTGACGCTTGCCGTACAGGCGGCAGTGCTGCTGGCGCTCGTGGGGATGGCCGTGTTTATAGGACTGGTCGATGACCCGGTCGCTTACTGGTCGGAAATGCTGGAGACTGCGTACGCGAACTTTGCCGAGCAGGGTTTCGACGTGTCGGGTGAAGTAGACGTTGCTGCCCAGGCGGCGCTGATGAGCGGGGTAGTCGTTGCCGGGAGCCTGACCAGCTCGATTGTTGCCCTGTTGCTGGGCAGCTCGTGGGCCAGCGCCGTGCAGGGTGGAAGCTACGGCGAGCAGTTTCGATCGCTGCGGCTGGGCTACTTTATTGGCGGACTGGCGGCGCTCGCAGGTCTGGCCAGCATATTTGGTCTGCAACTGTCGGGGCTGCTGTTGGTATTTGGTGCAGCCTTCATGTTTCAGGGTATGGCGGTTACGGCCTGGTGGAGTCACAGGCGTAATTGGCCGCGGGGCTGGTGGGTTGGTCTGTGTATACTGCCGGCCCTGCTGGTGGATTTGGCTGTAGTGATAGGCGTCTTGTTTGCCGCCATTGGTTTTATCGATAACTGGTATGGCCTGCGCCGGTCCTTTGACCGAACTTAGACCAAGTCTGCATATGGCCATTGTGGTTTAATTGAAGACGCCGGTACCGGCCGGCAGAAGGAGAACAAGAATGGAAGTGATACTGCTCGAAAAGGTGGAAAACCTGGGCAATATCGGCGATCAGGTTCGCGTGAAATCAGGCTACGGTCGCAATTTTTTATTGCCCCAGGGCAAGGCGACGCTTGCCACACCTGAGAACGTCGCTATTTTTGAGGCACGGCGTGCCGAGTTGGAAGCCAAGGAAGCCGGGGAAATGGCTGCGGCCCAGGCGCGTGCCGACAAGCTCGAAAACATGGAACTGTCCATCACGGCGAAAGTCGGCGTGGAGGGCAAATTGTTCGGTTCGCTCGGTACGATCGATATCGCGGAAGCCTGTAGCGAGGCGGGTGTTGAGGTTCAGCGTAGCGAAGTGCGACTGCCCGATGGCCCGTTAAAATTGGTTGGTCGGCATGAAGTTGAGATCCATCTCCACAGCGAACTCAATGTCACGATCAAGGTCAATGTAGTAGGTGACGATGCGGATGCCGAACTGATCCAGGAACTGGTTGGCGAAGAGCAGGAAGAGCAGGCAGACGAAACAACTGACGCCGCTGCGGACAAGCCGTCGGAAGATACTGAATAAGGACATTTTTATGGCGCAACCGGTCAGGCATTCGGACCATGGCATGTCTTTAACCGAACAGGTCAACACACCGCCTGCTTCGGTTGAAGCCGAGCAGGCCCTGCTGGGTGGCCTGATGCTCGATAACCATTCGTGGGACAAGATCGCCGGCCGCGTTTCCGAAAGTGACTTTTACCGTTCCGACCACCGGCTGATTTTCCTTGCCATCAAAAAACTCGCAGAACGCGACAGTCCGCGTGATGCTGTAACCCTGTCCGAATTTCTCGAAGGCCGTGATGAACTGGCCGATGCTGGTGGCCTCGGTTACCTCGGGGCGCTCGTCAAGGACACGCCCAGTGCCGCAAATATTGCCGCGTATGCAGATATCGTCAGGGAGCGGGCGCTGTTGCGCGAATTAATCGAGGCAGGCAACGATATTGCGGCCAGTGCATTCCGGCCCGAGGGACGCCCCGCCAAGGAAGTGGTGGATGCAGCCGAGCGGCGGGTATTCGAAATTGCCGAGAAGGGCACGCGTGGCAAGCAGGATTTCAAATCCCTGAAAGAATTCTGTAAGGACCTCGTAGACGAACTGGACCGTCGCCACAGCGAGGGTAAGGAAATTACCGGGCTTTCGACGGGCTACAAGCGCTTCGACGAGCTCACCCAGGGGCTGCAGAAGGGCGACCTTGTCATACTCGCCGGCCGGCCATCCATGGGTAAGACTACACTCGCATTGAATATCGCGGAGTATGCCGCCTTCAATCCCACCGAGCCCGTGCCCGTTGCCGTTTTCAGTATGGAAATGGGCGCGGAACAACTCGCGCTCAGGTTCGTGTCGTCGCTGGGTCAGGTCAGCCAAGGCCACCTGCGTAATGGTCGCTTTACCGATGCCGACTGGCCGAAGATAACCAGTGCCATTCAGCAGATGTCGGAAGCGCCTCTGTATATTGACGATACACCGGCGCTCACTCCCGGTGACGTACGCGCCCGTGCCCGGCGCCTGAAACGCCAGCATGACATCGGGCTGATCGTAATTGACTACCTGCAGCTCATGAATTCCGGCGGTGGTACCGAAAATCGAGCGACCGAGATATCGGAAATATCGCGGAACCTTAAAGCGCTGGCCCGAGAGCTGGAAATCCCCGTTATCGTACTGTCGCAGTTGAACCGGAGTGTCGAGCAACGCCCGGATAAGCGTCCCGTCATGTCCGATTTGCGCGAGTCGGGCGCAATCGAGCAGGACGCCGACCTCATCACCTTCATATACCGCGACGAGGTCTATCATGACGACTCTTCGAAAAAAGGTCAGGCCGATATCATTGTTGCCAAACACCGTAATGGTGAAATCGGCGATTTCTCACTGACTTTCCGTGGGCGCTTTTCGCGTTTCGAAAACTATGTGCCCGAATTTGAGTTGCCCCCCGAAGGTGGGTTTTAGTGACCGAAACAGCGGTCGCGATCATCAGGCCGGAGGCCTTAGCCCACAACCTGCAGCGCTTGCGTAGCGCTACAGCGGGCTGCCGCATCATGGCCGTGATCAAGGCAAACGGCTATGGCCACGGGCTGGAACGCACAGCAAGGCTGCTCGATGACGTGGATGCACTGGCCGTTGCTCGGGTGTGCGAAGGCATACGCCTGCGCGAAGCGGGGATCCGCAAACGTATCGTTGTGCTGGAGGGGTGCAGCGAGGCAGAAGAATTAAGTGCTGCTATTGCGCATCAGTTCGAGATTGTGGTTCACGATCAGTCACATTTTGCGCTTCTGGATGCAGCTATCGAGCAGAACATGCTCGACATCTGGATAAAAATCGATACTGGTATGGGGCGCCTGGGTTTTGATCCCGCCGACCTGGCTGATGTGCGCAAGCGTATCGAAGGTATTTCCTGCGTGCGGCCCTTGCCGCGCGTGATGACCCACCTGGCTTCAGCCGATGATCCGGATAACCCGCTAACGCTTGAGCAGGTGCGCCGTTTCGGCGAAGCAATCGGGCGCTTTACCGGCGATATCAGTATCGCGAATTCGGCGGGGGCACTGCTCTGGCCACAGACACTGGAGCCCTCGTTGTCACTGGACTACAAAGGTGAAAACTGGGTGCGGCCGGGGCTTGCCCTGTTCGGTGCGTCACCGGTAACCGGTAAGAGTGCGCGCGAGATGGGGCTTGAGTCCGTCATGAGTTTTGAGTCACGGTTGATTGCAGTAAAAACGGTTAAGCGCGGTACCGGTGTGGGTTACGGTAGTGTGTGGCGCGCGCGACGCGACACGGTGGTTGGGGTTGCGGCGGTCGGTTACGGGGATGGTTATCCGCGGCACCTGCAGTCCGGCACACCCGTGCTGGTCAACGACCGCAGGGTCGCGCTGATCGGCCGCGTATCCATGGATATGATCAATGTCGACCTGACCGATGTCCCCGTTGCCTCGGTCGGTGACCCGGTCGTGCTCTGGGGCCACCATTTACCGATCGAGGAGATTGCGGCTCGGGCCGGTACAATCCCTTATGAACTCATGTGCGGGCTGAGCCAGCGCGTGGCGCACCGGTTGGAATCTGTCGATTCAGCAGGTTCGGAAGAACAGTCGCTGGACGTCAGGTAGCGAAGAACCCCATTTTGATGCCGATCAGCTCGATGACATCGTTGTCACTGAGCTTCACCGCCTGTTCGCCGAGTCCGGTGCCATTGACCTTCGGCGGGTCCTCTGGTTTTTTGTTCTCGACGAGGACGATGTAATAGCCTTCGCTGCGCTTGGTGATCGCGATGACCTGTACGCCGGGGCTGCCGAGCGTGGTCAGCGCTTTGTTGAGTTCGACCTCACGCCCGGCAAACTTGCCGTTCAGTACCTGCACCTTCGCATTTGGCACCGGCCGGTAACCGACCTGGGTGCGGTTGTTCGAGGATGGTGCACGGCTGGTAATGGACGGCGCCTGCGTCGTCTCGCCGGTGTGGACAGCAGCCCCCGCAGCGGGCGCTTCGGCCGCGGCGGCAGACTCCATCGCAGCCTGCTGCACGGCTTCCTGTGAGCTGTCGATGATCATCGTGCGGGCGAATTCGTCGTCCTGTTCCTCTTCTTCGGCGACAGTTTCCACAAAGCGGAGCTGGTGGTGCCCGATCGTGACTACGTCACCGTGTTGCAGGGCATGCTTCTTGATCAGCTTGCCGTTCACGTACGTCCCGTTGGTGCTGCTTAAATCCTCGAGGAAAGAATCGTTGAGAATGTTGATGATCAGTGAGTGGTGACCGCTGACCGCGGGATTATCTATACGCACATCGTTATCGGGCAGGCGTCCGATCGTGTAGCGTTCCTTGGTCATGTTGAATTCGGCCAGAACCTGACCCCCAAGGCTTAGTATCAATCGTGCCATGCGCGACCTACCTCATACCTAAAAGCTTCTTGAGTTTGCTCAGCAGGCTGACTTTGGCCGGAAAGGCTTCCAGCGCCCGCGCGAGTATTACCGACACGTTATCCTTTCCACCGTGGTCATTGCTGAGCTGAATGAGTTGCTGACCTACCGTTTCAAGGTTAGCACTAAAAGTGCTGATAGTTAAGTGAATGTCTTCATCGTCGACCATGTCCTGAAGACCGTCCGAACACAGCAGGAATACGTCCTCCGGCTCCACCGGGATCTCCTGAAGCTCAACCTGTACAGCTGCTTCGACGCCAAGAGCCCGGGTCACGTAGTTACGGTTAGTGGAGCGTTCAGCCTCCTCGCGGGAGTAAAAGCCCCTGTCTACCAGTTCCTGGAGCAGGGAATGGTCCATCGTAATTTGCTCCAGCCGGTTTTTGCGCATGCGGTACAGGCGTGAATCCCCGACGTGCGCAATCGACATGCGGTTGTCGTAGAAAAGACACGCTACGATAGTGGTGCCCATGCCTTCGCAGCTGGCCTGGCTCTGTGCGGTCTGATGGATGATTTTGTTGGCACGTGAAATCGCATCCCGTAAAACAATAGTTTGCCTCATCATGCCGGTGTCTGCCTCGAGCGACGCCCGGTCTTCACGCAGGCAGGCTTCGGTGGCCAGCTCGATGACTGTTTTTACGGCGATGCTGCTTGCAACTTCACCCGCGTTGTAACCGCCCATGCCGTCGGCGAGCACGTACAGGCCCGCATCAAGGTTACTCCCGATAGCGTCTTCGTTGTGGTCCCGCACCTTGCCGGTGTCGGAAAGTTCCACAGAGTAAAATTTTGATTTCAGACTCGTCGGCATAACTAGTCCAAAAAGTTTTTGGCGCACTCGCGCAACGCGACCGCCATCTCATGTCCCGTTGCGAACCGGTCTTCGGGGGCCTTGGCCAGGGCTTTGTTGAGAATGGTGTCCACACATTCCGGCACGTCCTTGCGTACCTGGCAGACTGGAATGTGGTCCTCATTAACAATTTTGTCCATCAGTTTCGGGATGGAATCGGCTCTGAACGGCGCGTTGCCGGTCAGCAACTGGTAAATGGTTACACCCAGTGAGTACAGGTCAGTCTGGCCGGTTATAGCAGCTGCCGAAAGCTGCTCGGGCGACATAAATGACGGCGTTCCCAGGATTACGCCTGTCTTGGTGCGGCTGTTATCGGTTAATCGTGCGATTCCGAAGTCTGTCAGTTTCAGGGTGTCGGTCCCCGCATGATAAAGCACGTTGGCCGGTTTAATATCGCGGTGTACGACCTTCTGGTTGTGTGCATAGTGCAGTGCGTCTGCGGCACGGGCGCCAAGTTCAAGCACCCGTTTGGCGGGCAGGAGGTTGTCAGGCTGAGCGCGCTCTAAAAGGGATTCGCCTTCAAAAAACTCCATTGCAAGGTAAGACATGTCGTCATCTTCGCCGGCATCGTAAATTGTGATGATATTGGGATGGTTCAGCCGACCTGCGGATTCCGCTTCGCGCCGGAACTGCAGGCGGGCATTCTCCAGAGCGTCCTCGTCGAATTCACGAGCCAGTGCTACGGCCTTAATGGCTACCTTGCGATTGATTGCCGGATCCTGGCCAAGATAAACGGTGGCCATCGCGCCACGACCTATAACCCGGTCGATTTCGTAACGGCCCAGCTTGCGCCGGTCAAGTGTCCCGGACGTGGCCGGGGTCTTGCGACGTTTCGGCTTCCGCTGACGGGCTCCCGACAGTTTCTCGAGGAGCTGTTGCACGTCTTTGTAGTTAGAGTCCAGCCTGTTGATATGCATGAGGACCTGTTCGGCACGGGCAAATTCCCTGGCCCGACCATGCATCTGTGCGATCTTGTAAAGCCTTCCCTTGGTTTGATCCGTTGGCGCCTGCTGGCGAAGTACGGAGAACTCCAGGTCAAGCTGGCTTTCCTTTTTCGTAGTGACAGCCCTGACCGGACGTAAGGGTTGTTTTACCGCCCGCTGTTGGCGGATTGTCGCCATATTCCAGATATGCATGGTCCAGACCGCGACCGCTGCAAAGACACCGGCCGAAGCAAATTGCACCCAGATACCCTCGGATACCAGGAACCATGCTTCGATCATGAGCAGCAGCGTTGCAAGTACCAGGCCGGTTAATGCTGCGCCGATGGTCGGCATATTGGGCATCCATAACAGGATCAGGAACCAGATAGCCAGCAAGGTACCGATTTCGAAATTGGACAGCCATTCAGGCCGAAGCAGGAAGTCGGACTCGATCAGGTTTGAAAGGCTGGTTGCCGTGACCTCGAGCGGGGACATATTTGCATTGACAGGTGTTGCCAGCCCCGGCATCGACGCCACATCCGATTCGCCGATAAGCACGATACGGTCGCGAAAAATTGCTTGGTCGACCTGACCCGAATGAACCGAGCTAAGCGTTACTTTCTGAAACGCAGGATCTTCCAGAGTGCCATTATAGTAACGGTTCAGCAGCCGAAATCCGTTATCAGTGTAAGTAATTGTGTCTTGAAGGTAGACAGCGTTGGGGGCTGCAATAATGATGCCATTATTATCACTGCTCATAGCTGATTTTGCGGCGAGGGCGAGTGACGGCAAATAAATGCCATCCGCATTAACGACCAGTTCCGCCCATCTCGTTATTCCGTCCGGATCGGGCCAGTAGTTGGTAAACCCTATTGCTCGAACTGCTTTACAGACATCCTCAGGGGGCACAGAAATGTGGCGTATACGACGACTTTTGCGCATCGATTCTGGTTCGGTCCCTTTGAGGTTTACAGCGTGGTTTGCACAGTTTGCCGAGGAACTACCTTCGATGTTGATATTGGTAACATACCCGGATAACAGAATATTGTCCGACTTCGCCATTTGTCCTATAAAATCATTGCGCGCGTCGTAGTTACGCTGTAACTCTTCAATTTGCCCGGCGAGTGGCACAAACTCCCCGGACACCGATTCAACACTATTGGCTAATTTCTGCAGTTTCGCTAGCGCAAGAATCTGGCTTTCGGCTTGAGCGTCCAAAATGGTCAAGGGCTGGGTGGCAACTACGAGCTTTGCGCCATAGTCGTTAAACAGTGATGTGAGTTGGCTGAAGCGGGACCCGCTCCAGACGTCTTTGTATTGTTCCGCGCGGGAATCTAACGTAACCAGCACGATTTCATCGCTGGCCGTCTTATACTGGTAGCGCTGGAAAAAGTCGTAAACCCAGGTTTCAAGGCCGTTAATTCGGCTGATTGTGCTAACCAATAATGCGATTAATATAAGGGCGGCAGCCGGCCACAGTCGGCTGTGCCGGAAAGAGGATTTTGAGGCTCGGGCTTTCATTTCGACATAGTATCGGGATTGGCCGGTGTCAGGATGAGAACCAAGTGGCGTTTTTCCAGTGCCCATGCGGGCTACAGCAATTTTTTGGCCACCGGGTTGAGACCGTGATCACATTTTTAAATCGATGAGTAAAGCGACCCTTTCTTACGTCTGTAATGAGTGCGGCGGACATACCCTGAAATGGCAGGGTCAGTGCCCTGCCTGCGGTGCCTGGAATACGCTCGAAACGGCGGCACCAAGGCCGGCAAAACGGTCCGGATATGCCGGCGAAATCAAGGGCCTGAAACTTGCCGAGGTTCAGCAACCGGAAACGGAACGCATACCCACCGGGATTACTGAATTGGATCGTGTCCTGGGGGGTGGTCTCGTCAGTGGATCCGTCGTGCTTATCGGCGGTGATCCGGGCATCGGCAAATCGACCTTGCTGCTCCAGGCTGCCGGCAGGCTGCCGGCAGGCTGCCCGGTGCTGTACGTTACCGGTGAAGAATCCCTGCAACAAATTGCCATGCGCGCTCACCGGCTGGAAGTAGATACCGACAACCTGGCAGTGCTGGCGGAGACCTGCGTCGAACACCTTGTACAGGCCGCAAGTGAATCGCCTGCGAGTTGCATTGTTATCGATTCTATTCAGACCATGTACAGCGAAGACATTGCATCAGCACCGGGTTCTGTAACGCAACTGCGCGAATCAGCCGCGCAACTAGTGCGGCTGGCTAAAACCACGGGGACAACTGTTTTGCTCGTGGGCCATGTAACCAAGGAGGGCGTAATTGCAGGTCCCCGGGTTCTCGAACATATGGTCGATGCAGTTTTATATTTTGAAAGCGAATCAGACAGCCGTTTCCGGATTTTGCGGGCGGTAAAAAACCGGTTTGGCGCAGCTAACGAATTGGGTATCTTCGCGATGACAGAAGCGGGTATGAGAGAAGTCCGTAACCCGTCGGCCATTTTTCTCTCACAGCATCCGGAGCCGGTAGCGGGCTGCGTGGTTACAGTCTCGCGCGAGGGTAGCCGGCCGTTGCTGATAGAGGTGCAGGCGTTGGCTGATCAGTCGGGAGGCGCCATGCCGCGGAGACTGGCGCTCGGCATGGACCAGAACCGGTTGTCCATGTTGCTCGCAACACTGAACCGGCATGCAAATGTATCAGCCTATGACCACGATATTTTTGTCAACGTCGTCGGTGGTGTGCGGATTTCTGAAACGTCAGCAGACCTGGCTGCGCTCGTCGCGACGGTATCGAGTTTACGGGACCGGCCTGTTCCGGAAGGGACTGTCGTGTTTGGCGAAGTCGGCCTTGCGGGGGAAATCCGGCCGGTCGCCTACGGCGAAGAACGGCTTCGGGAGGCGGTAAAACGCGGCTTCACCCATGCAGTCGTGCCACGGTCCAACCTGCCCAAGAAACCTGTCAAGGGCATTCAGTTGACGGGGGTGGACTATCTTCGTGGCGCGCTGGAAGCGCTCGGTTTCTGACCGGGTCAGGCGGCTTTGGGTGGACTCGTCGGATTGGGGTTTCCGATTCGAACCAAGTTGATGATATTTTCGCTCGTTTGCAGGATCTCAACAGGGTAATCGCCCAGTTTTAGTCCGGTCCCCTGTGCAGGGATTGTTTCGAGTTGTTCCAGGATCAGACCGTTGAGTGTTTTCGCGCCGTCGGTCGGCAGATGCCAGTTCATCATCCGGTTCAGGGAACGGATGTTCGCGCCTGCATCGACCAGGAAACTGCTGGAGTCTGTGTCTGGTTTGACGTCGGCGTGCGATGGCATACCGTCACTCGCAAACTCGCCGACAATTTCTTCCAGTATGTCTTCCAGTGTCACCAGTCCCTGGATATCACCGTACTCGTCGACGACCAGTGCAGTGCGCCGCCGGTTGTGTTGAAACTGGACCAGTTGCCTGTGCAATGCCGTGCCTTCCGGAATGAAATACGGGTCTGCCATGATCTGCCGCAGCTTGCGGGCATCGAGGCTGTCCAGGTGGTCAGTGCCGATCAGGCGCCGCAGGTCCAGGATTCCAAGAATGTTGTCGATACTGTCCTGGTATATCGGCAGCCGGGAATACATGCTGTCGCGGATCTGGCCGATGATATCGTTCCAGTCGTCGTCGAGATCGAGCCCTATAATTTCGTTATGCGGCACCATCACGTCATCGACTGTCATTTCCTCAAGTTCCAGGATGCCCTGTAGCATGCGGTGTCGTTTCCGCGGTAACAGCGCGCCGGCCTCGTTAACGATGACCCTGAGTTCGTCAATGGTCAGGTTCTGCTGGTCCACGTCGTCAGGGCTGACGCCTATCAGTTTCAAAAGTGTGTTTGAGACCAGGTTGATAGCCCAAATCAATGGGAACGCAAGTTTCTGCAGCGGGTAATAGATATAACTCGCCGGCAGCGCCAGACGTTCCGGTTGCAGGGCGGCCAGCGTTTTCGGCATAACTTCTGCGAACACCAGGACCACAAGCGTGAACACGACGGTCGCGGCCGCAGATACCCATGCCGAGGGTCCGAACAACTTCAGGGCAATGGCACCGGCAATCATTGCCGCTGTGAAGTTGACAAGGTTATTGCCAAACAGGATAAGCGTAATAAGGCGGTCAGGGCGTTTAAGGAGCTGCTCGGCGAAGCGCGCGCCGCGGTGACCCGACCGCGCTTTGTGCCTTAGGCGGTAGCGGTTGAGGGCGACCAGGGCTGTTTCTGTGCCCGAGAAAAAAGCCGATAAAGTTAGAAGTAAAAACAGGGTTCCGATTAAAAACCCTAGGGGGACATCGTCACTCAAGAGAGCGCCGCTCCTCTATGACCTTACACATGCCCAATTTGCCTAACCTTGCCCCGGTCTGTCAAGGATGCAGTTCGCGGGTTGCAAGGCTTTGTCGGCGGGGCTTTCGCAGACCGGGACAGCGGTTACAATGCGGTGGCCCCGGCCTGTTTGACAGGCCATTGTTGCACGGGAGTTATTGATGTTTTCGGGTTTAAGCTCACGATTAAGGCAGGTTTCGGGAAAGCTCCGCGGGCGCGGTCGCCTCACCGAAGACAACGTCAAGGATGCGGTACGCGACGTGCGTATGGCGCTCCTGGAGGCTGACGTCGCCTTGCCTGTCGTAAAAAGTTTTGTCACCCGGGTGCAGGAACGCGCCGTTGGCGCCGAGGTCACCCGTAGCCTGAGCCCCGGCCAGGTCTTTATAAAAATTCTAAACCAGGAATTAACCCAAACGCTGGGTGGCGACATGGCTGCGCTCGAGTTACGCCAGCAGCCCCCCGCTATTATTTTACTGGCCGGCCTGCAGGGCGCCGGCAAAACCACGACCGCCGCCAAACTTGCTGCGTACCTCGGGGGCACGCTGAACAAACGGGCGATGCTCGCCAGCCTCGACACAAGACGCCCGGCAGCGATGCTGCAGTTACAGCAACTGGCCGAGCGCATAGATGCGCCGTTTGTGCCCTTCGTGCAGGGGGACCAACCTGTAGACATCGCGCTTGCGGCCCTCGACGCGGCACGTAAGGGCATGATCGATGTGCTTATCCTGGATACCGCGGGACGTACCCAGCTCGAGACCGATTTGCTGGATGAATTGCGGGATATCCATGCGGCGACCCGGCCTGTGGAAACGTTGTTCGTCGTCGACAGCATGGCAGGCCAGGACGCCGTGAACGCTGCGCAGGCATTCGGCGAAGCGCTCGACCTGACCGGCGTCATTTTGACCAAAACGGATGGCGATGCCCGCGGCGGAGCGGCGCTGTCGGTCAAGACCGTTACCGGCAAACCGATCAAGTTCATGGGCACGGGTGAGGATATCGATGCACTCGAAGTGTTCCACCCGGAGCGGATGGCGGGACGCATCCTCGGGATGGGTGATGTACTGGGGCTGGTCGAGGAAGTCGAGCAGAAGGTCGACCGTGAAAAAGCGGAAAAACTTGCAGGCAAGCTCAGGAAGGGCAAAGGCTTTGATCTGAGCGATATGCGTGACCAGCTTACCCAGATGCTTGAGATGGGCGATATGCAGGGCGTGCTCGAGAAACTGCCCCTGCCGGGCAACGTCGATGCCGCTGCTTTGGCGAAAGGCATCGATACCCGTATGCTCCGCCGCCAGATTGCCATCATCAACTCCATGACCCCGGGCGAGCGCCGTTTCCCGAAGATTATCAACGGTTCGCGGAAGAAACGGATCGCGAACGGCGCAGGCTTGCAGATCCAGGACGTGAATCGGCTGATCAAGCAGCACACTCAGATGCAGAAAACCATGAAGAAGATGGGCAAGGGCGGCATGCAGAAAATGCTCCGCGGCGGCGGCGGACTGCCCCCGCCCCGCTGATCGAAATAGGGGGGGTGCTGCAGGGCGGGAGCCCCGGATTCGGCCCGGGGCCCGAAAAAGGCCCGAAAAGGCCAAAGAATCAGGCACAGAAAAGCCTCTGGCGGGTTCACATCCGGCAAATTTCCAGTAGAATTGCGCGGTTACAGATCGGCGGAGCAGGCGTTCCGCCGAGTTTTTTTAGTGTCTCGTATTTATCAGGACAGGTTTAGGAGCAGGAACAGATGGTTACCATCCGTTTATCACGGGGCGGAGCCAAGAAGCGGCCGTTCTATCACATCGTTGTGACGGATCAGAGAAACCGCCGCGACGGCCGTTACATCGAGCGACTCGGGTATTTCAACCCGATTGCTGTCGATGGCAAGGATCAGATTCGTATTGATATTCCGCGTGTTGATTACTGGATCGGGCAGGGTGCGCAGCCTTCTGATCGTGTCAGCACGTTACTCAAGGGTTACAGAAAAGGGCAGGGCATGGATGCAGCCCCGGACGCCGCGACGGACGCCTGACACTAAGACCAGGCAGGACCCTGCCCATGGAGCAGAACAAGTCTGCAGTGCTGGTTGGCAAAATTACCGGAGCGTATGGCGTTAAAGGCTGGCTAAAAGTCAGTTCTTTTACGGAGCCGCCCGAAAATATTTTTGGCTACAAGCCATGGCAACTGCGGAGTCGGGATTCGACACGCAAGGTGGAGTTGCTGGCCGGTAAGACGCACAGCAAAGGATTGGTCGTCCAGCTCGACGGCGTCGATGACCGAGACAAAGCGGAACGGCTTAAAGGCATGGAGATTGTGGTGGAACGCAGTCAGTTGCCAACGCCCGCAGAAGGCCATTACTACTGGACTGACCTTGAAGGTCTGCAGGTGGAGACGGGTGACGGCAGGCAACTGGGTTATGTAGATCACCTTATGGAAGCGGGCGCGGCAGATGTGATGGTGGTAACGGGCGACGAACGGCACCTCATCCCGTTTGTGCTAGACGATACCGTATTAAGCGTTGACCTTGCGACCGGCTGTATCCGGGTAAATTGGGACGCTGACAGGCAGGACGACTGAGCACAGGACAGGCTGGATGAAAATACACGTCATCAGCCTGTTCCCGGAATTGATCCGGGACGCCTCACGTTACGGCGTGGGTGGCAGGGCGCTCGATAAAGCTTTGGTGAGCCTGGAATGCACATCGCCGCGAGACTACGCGACGGATGCTTACCAGACGGTAGATGACCGCCCTTATGGCGGGGGGCCGGGCATGGTGCTCAAAGTGGAGCCTATGACGGCGGCCATAGAGGATGCAAAAAAAGGTCTGCCTGCGGGCAGCCGGGTTGTTTTTCTGAGCCCGCAGGGCAGGGTCTTCAACCAGGAAGTGGCCCGTGAAATGGCCGAATTGCCCGGCTTTATGCTGGTTGCCGGGCGCTATGAAGGCTTTGACGAACGATTGATCGAGCGTCAGGCCG
Source organism: Gammaproteobacteria bacterium (assembly GCA_030746435.1). Taxonomy (GTDB): domain Bacteria; phylum Pseudomonadota; class Gammaproteobacteria; order Steroidobacterales. Next base: position 63,883 of record JASLMV010000013.1, read on the forward strand.
ATGATGAATTATCGCTGGGTGATTTTATAGTCAGCGGCGGTGAAACGGCGGCGCTGGTCATTATGGATGCGGTAGTTCGGTTATTACCCGGCGTGTTGGGTGATGACGAATCGGCGGCCCAGGATTCGTTTTCGGATCAGTTGCTGGATTGTCCGCATTACACGCGGCCGGAGGTTGTGGATGGCATGGAAGTGCCGAGTGTGCTCGTGCAGGGTAACCACGAGGCGATACGCAGGTGGCGCCTGAAACAGGCCCTCGGCAGAACATGGTCAAGAAGACCGGAGTTATTGGAACAACGGCAACTGACCGAGGATGAACAGATACTTTTGCAGGAGTATGTCGCAGAGTTCAAAGCTCGAAATGACAAGGCGGATACCCAGTAACAGATGTGTCGAACGGGGTTCGGTGCTAAAAAACAGGTGACAGGAAAATGAGCAAGATCATTGAAGAACTTGAACAGGCGCAGATGCAGCGCGAGGTTCCGGAGTTTGGCCCGGGCGATACGGTGGTTGTTCAGGTGCGGGTTCGTGAAGGCAGCCGCGAGCGTTTGCAGGCATACGAAGGTGTGGTCATTGCCAAGCGTAACCGCGGACTGAATTCTGCATTCACCGTACGGAAAATTTCTCATGGTGAAGGTGTCGAACGCGTGTTCCAGACTTACAGTCCGGCTGTTGCCAGCATCGAGGTGAAGCGCCGCGGCGACGTAAGGCGCGCCAAGCTTTACTATTTGCGCGACCGCAGCGGCAAATCTGCCCGTATCCGCGAGAAAATCTGACCCGGTTTGGCCGGCACGGGTCGTCATAATGGTCATCTGTAAGGCAGACTGCGCATATTCCAGGAGTTGGCAGACCCCTGCGCTCGGGGTAGTTTTGACCGTTATTTTTCTGACCGGTTGCAGTTCGGTCGTCTCCAGTGTCTCTGAGGATTTTTCTGCCAGCCTTTCGTCGGCCATGCTCAACCAGGAGGACCCCGAACTGGTCCGCGAGGCGCTGCCGGCCTACATGCTATTGCTCGATAGCATGATCGATTCTTACCCCGATGACGTCGATACCCTGTCGGCGGGCGCCAAACTATATGCGGTTTACGGGGCGGCACTGGTAAACGAGCCGCATCGGGCCGCTGTCCTGACGAGCAGGGCACGTGAATACGGGGAGCGGGCGCTATGTTCGGCCGAGGAGAATGCCTGCGAGCTGGGCGGTCTGGATTTCGACAGCTACCTCGAGATCATTCATTCGATTGACGGCGACGATGTCGAGGCGCTCTACAGTTATAGCCTCGCAAACCTTGCGTGGATACGCGCAAACTCCCATGACTATGGCGCCCTGGCCGGCTTGCCGAAGGTAGAGGCTTCCCTGGAACACATTATGGAGCTGCGTCCCGGGGAACTCGCTGCCAGTACCTGCATGTACCTCGGCATCCTGAATACCCTGCGGCCGGCGGCACTCGGCGGGGAACCGGATATCGGTCGAATGTGGTTCGAGCGCGGTATCCGGTTATCCGACGGTAATGATCTCAGTATCAAGGTCGAATACGCGCGTGGTTACGGGCGCCTTATATATAACCGGGAACTGCACGATCGCTTGTTGAACGAAGTATTGGCGGCCGATGTCAAACAATCAGACCTGACACTCTTTAATATGCTGGCCCAGGAACAGGCGGCCAAGTTACTTGAAAGTGCAGATGAATATTTTTAGTGATACAGCATAAGTAAAGACAATGCGTAAGTACCGACTGTTAAGCCTGCTGGCCGTGACCGGAATAATCTTGACGGGGCCGGTAAGTGCCGCCGTTTTAAAGATCGCCACGATTGCACCGGAAGGTTCCCAGTGGATGGAGGAACATCGCCGGGCCGCGAGCGCGATCAAGGAGCGCACGGAAGGCAGGGTCGTCCTGAAGTTTTATGGCGGCGGCGTAATGGGTAACTACAAGAAAGTCCTGCGCAAGATTCGTATCGGGCAACTGCAGGGGGCGGCATTCAGCACAAGTGGTTTAATCGAACGCTATCCCGATATCGTTTTATACGGCATGCCTTTCGTTTTCCGGTCGCAGGAGGAAGTCGATTACGTGCGCAGCCAGTTCGACGGGGAACTGATTGCCGGATTGCGGGAAGCGGGTTTCGTCAGTTTCGGCTTTGCCGGCGGTGGCTTTGCGAACTTTATGAGCGGCCAGCCGGTGCGCACCCACGAAAATCTTCAGGGTAAGAAAATCTGGATCCCGGCAGGGGATGCCAATAGCTTTGCCGCGATGGAAAAAATGAACCTGTCGCCGGTGGTGCTGCCATTATCGGATGTGCTGACCGGTTTGCAGACAGGCTTGCTGGATGTCATCGTCACGCCACCGTCGGCAGCTTTACTGCTGCAGTGGTACACGAAGGTGAAATATATTTCCCGTTTACCCGTCGCTTACACGATGGGTCTGATGGCTGTCGATGAGCGCGCCTTTGGGCGGCTCAGCGAAGCGGACCAGGCGGTTGTTGCGGAAGTTCTGACCGATACCTACGAGCGTTTGGACCTGATCAACCGGTTGGATAACGAGGAAGCGCAGGAGGCGTTGCTCGCAAACGGTCTGGAAATTGTCGACGTCAGCCAGGATGACGTGCCTTACTGGCGTTCAGTTGCAGACGAGGTTAATTCCCGTATCTGGCATGAACGTGCAAATAATCCACAGCTGTACGATCGGTTGATGGAATCCTTACAAGTGTATCGAGCAGGCCAAACTAAGCGCGAATCGGTTGTGGATGCGGGCATGTGACGCCGGCCAAAGACGCAAGGTCTTGGCTGCAAAAAGCGAGTACGCTCGGCCGGCTGCTTGAGAATCTGCTGTTAAGTGTCCTGCTGCTCGGCATGATCGGGCTGGCATCGACACAAATACTGCTGCGCTGGAGCGGTTCCGGCAGCCTTGCCTGGGGCGACGAGGCGGTGCGCCTTATGGTCCTCTGGATCGCAATGATCGCTGGCATCGCATCGGCTCGCGAAGACCGGCACATCTCCATCGAGGTCCTGCCACGGTTCTTGTCCGCCAAGGGCAGGGCGATAGCAGCCGTTGTCGTCGACCTGTTTACAGTGGCGGTATGCCTCGCGCTGGCCTGGTACGGCTATGAGATGGTCGCGCTCGCCTTCAAGTTTGATGACGTATTGCTGGACAGATTGCCGGCCTGGCCCTTTCAGGCTGTTATTCCGGTGGCGTTCCTGCTGATCGCCTACCGTTACGTGATCTGGACAATGCGGCGACTGCGCGTACTAGTCCAAGGGGAAGATAGCTGATGTTGCTCGGCATCGTCCTCATCATACTTGCGCTGTTGGGGGCTCCGCTGTTCGCAATCATTGCGGCGGGGGCCCTGATCAGTTTTACCGCACAAGACCTGTCGCAGGGCGTAGTGGTCCCGATCGAAATTTTCAGCATCGCCGAGATGCCGATTCTGCTGGCGATCCCCTTGTTTACCTTCGCCGGTTACATACTGAGCGAAAGTCAGGCACCGGGTCGGCTGGTGCGCCTGACGCGCGCGGTGCTCGGGTGGATGCCAGGTGGGCTTGCGATTGTTTGTATAGGTGCGAGCGCCTTTTTTACTGCGTTCACGGGCGCCTCCGGCGTTACGATTATTGCGCTGGGCGCGATTCTCTATCCGGCACTTGCGCAATCCGGTTATCACGACAAGTTTAATCTCGGGCTGGTTACCGCGGGCGGCAGCCTGGGGCTTCTGTTTGCACCGTCACTGCCACTCATACTTTACGGCGTCGTCGCCGAGGTAAACATCGACAGCCTGTTCGTTGCGGGCGTACTGCCCGGCATGTTGATGCTGGCAGCGTTGTCGGTTTACTCGTTGTGGGTTAACCGCCATACCCGGATACCACTCGCACACTTTTCCTGGCGGGAAGTTGGCAGTGCCATTATTGATTCGATCTGGGAGTTACCGTTGCCCATCGTGGTACTGGGGGGTATTTATTCGGGCCTGCTGGCGGTATCCGAAGCAGCGGCGGTAACCGCCGTTTACGTGTTCCTGGTGGAAGTTGTGATCCGGCGTGAGATTCCCCTCCTGAAATTGCCGGATATCATGCGCGAATCGATGGTCCTCGTGGGCGGCATCCTGCTCATCCTCGGCGCATCACTTGCTTCAACGAACTACGTCATCGACGCGGAGATTCCGCAACAGCTGATAGGTGTCGTTACGGAATACGTCGACGGTCGCATCAGCTTCCTGTTCCTGTTGCTGATTTTCTTGTTGATCCTGGGGGCATTCCTGGACATATTCTCGGCGCTGGTGCTCGTTGTGCCGCTGATACTGCCCGTCGCTGCGCAATTTGGCGTGGAACCGGTCCATCTGGGTATGATCTTTCTGGCGACGATGCAACTCGGTTATTTGACACCACCGGTCGGGTTGAACCTGTTTATTGCGAGTTACCGCTTTCAGAAGTCGATCGTGACGGTTTACCTGGCGACCTTTCCGTTCCTGCTGATACTGCTGGCAGCTGTGCTGGTGATAACGTTCTGGCCGGGGCTGTCGCTGGTACTTTTGGATTAAGTCACGGGGGGCGCTGTATATGTTAATGAAGACAAAACCAAAGATTTTCCTGGCGGTGTTAGCGCTTGCCGGTAACTTTGTATTGGGCATTGCACCGGCGGCCGAACTTACTACTGCCAACCTTGACGATCAGGTGAGGCTGCCCGACGGGTTCCGGATTGAACAGATTGCCGAGGTACGCAACGCTCGCGCCATGGTGCTGGGTGAAGGTGGCACGCTGTTCGTATCGGCGATGGTACCCGGAAACGTGTATGCCGTTACCGACTTCCTCGGCGCCGACCCGCAGGTCCGGGTGCTCGCAGAAAAGCTTTCGATGCCAACCGGTATCGCTTACCGTGACGGTGACCTGTACGTTGCCGAATCCACCCGCATCTTCAGGTATACAGATATAGAGGCAAAGCTGGACGCGCCGGGCGAGCCGCAGCTGATCGCAGACAACATTCCCGGCGGCAAACTGCACGGTTGGAAATATATAGATTTCGGGCCTGACGGTTTGTTGTACGTCACCGTCGGTGCCCCGTGTAACGTGTGTAACGAGCCGGGTACGGCGCTGATACTGCGTATGCGACCCGACGGCTCGGGGCGCGAAGTCTATGCCGAGGGGATTCGCAACTCGGTGGGTTTCGACTGGCATCCGGATACCGGCACGCTTTGGTTTACCGAGAACGGCAGAGACGGCATGGGTGACGACGTGCCCAAAGACGAGCTGAATAGTGCGCCTGAAAAGGGCCTGCATTTTGGGTTTCCGTTTTGCCATGCGACAAATGTAGTGGAGCCGTCCGCAGAATTAGCGAGCCTCGGCAGCTGCGCCACGTCACGGGCGCCTGCACTGGAACTCGGGCCACATGTAGCGGCGCTGGGTATCGTGTTCTATACGGGCGATATGTTTCCTGCCGAATATCGCAACCAGGCCTTCATAGCGGAACATGGTTCATGGAACCGCAGCGAGCGAATTGGCTACCGTGTGAGCCTCGTCAGGTTTTCGGATCCGGATACCGTGGCAAGCTATGAGACCTTTGCGGAGGGCTGGTTGCAGGACGGCGAGATTCTGGGGCGCCCGGTGGCGGTAACCGTTATTCCGGACGGCTCGTTATTGGTAAGTGATGACAGACGCGGTGCAATTTACCGTATAAGCTACTCAGCTGACTAACAGGAGCAGGTACGGCGCAGCCCATGAGTGAGAAAGGCCCCATAGTTCGATTCTTCGGCTTCATATGGCGGGTAATAGAGCGCCTGACGAAAGTATTGCAGGTACTGATTTTCCTGTTTGTCATCGTTTTGCTTTTCTCAGCCCTGTCGAACATGTCGGGTCAGGGAATCAAAATCCCTGAATCTGCGGCATTACTCATTGCGCCTACCGGGCTGCTCCAGGAGCAGGCAGGCGGTGATCCGCTCGATCAGGCATTACTGGAGTTGCAGAACGGCGATATCCAGACAATCGTCAGAGAAGTCATCGACAGTCTGCGGGCGGCTGCTGACGACGAGCGCATTAAGGCGGTTGTGTTATTGCCTGGCAACCTGCAGGGTGGGGGGCTCAGCAAACATCAGGCGATAGGCGATGCGCTGGTGGAATTTCGTGCAAGCGGTAAGCCGGTGCTCGCGATGGCCGACGGTTACAGCCAGGAACAGTATTACCTGGCTGCCCATGCCGACGAGGTCTACATGCACGATTTCGGGCTCGTGCTGATCGAGGGTTTCGGCTACTTCAAGACCTACTTCGCCGATGCTATCGAAAAACTGAAAATCGATATGAACGTATTTCGTGTCGGCGAATACAAGTCATTCGTCGAACCGTTTTTACGCAATGATATGTCCAGGGAGGACAAAGAGGTTTCCCGCAAATGGCTTGAAGCACTTTGGCTTGCGTACAAGGAAGATGTCACCGAGGCACGGGGAATCGTACCGGATGACTTTGACCGCTACGTCAACAACCTTGCGGAGGTTCTGGAAGGGGCTAACGGGGATGCGGGTCAGGCCGCGATCGACATGGGGCTGGTAGACGGGTTGATGACCCACCAGCAATTCCGGGATTATGTGATCGATATCGTCGGTGCCAACGAGGATGAGCCCGACACCTTTGAGCGCATTGACTATCGCACTTATCTGACAGCAACCGGAATGGCGGGGGAAGAAACCGGATCCAACGGCGGTAATGTTGCCGTCATAATTGCCTCTGGCGCGATCGTTGACGGTGAGGCAACACCCGGAACGATTGGCAGTGCGACAATGGCTAGGCTTATCCGGCAGGCTGCCAACGACGAAAATATAGCCGCTGTTGTATTGAGGGTAGACAGCCCCGGCGGCAGCATGTTTGCTTCGGAGATACTCGTCGATCAGTTACAGGTGCTGAAAGAAAGAGGTAAGCCGCTGGTTGCCTCGATGGGCAGTGTAGCGGCATCGGGTGGTTACTATATTTCGATGGTGGCTGACGAAATCTGGGCAGCGGAAACGACCATATCGGGTTCGATAGGGGTCGGGGCTACCTATCCAACTTTCCAGCGCAGCCTGGATGCGATCGGTGTCCATGTGGATGGGTTTGGCACCACGCCGCTCACGGGCGAACTCAGCCAGGTTCGTGAGTTGGGTGAAGACGCGCGCAAACTGCTCGATGTAAGTGTCAAGTCAGCTTATGACGTCTTTATAGATAAGGTTGCCGAATCACGTGAAATGGATCGCAGCCGAATCGAAGGGATTGCACAGGGTCGGGTCTGGATAGGTGACGATGCATTCGAGATAGGGCTGGTCGATCAGATCGGCGGCATCGATGAAGCCATTGCTTCCGCCGCAGATATGGCAGGCCTGGAAGCAGGCGCATACGATGTTTCTTACATCGAGCGTGAGCTTAGTGTCGCGGAACAGATCCTGCTGCAATATGCACGCTTGTTCGGCTTACTGTTTTCCTTTGAGGACACTGGTCTGGGCGGGTTGTCAGACAGCATGAGGAAGCTCTTGCACTCGCTCGATCAGGAATTGCAGGTCCTCGATAGCTGGAACGACCCTCGCGGGATTTATTACCACTGCCTCTGCGAAATCCGCTAACAGCAGCTGAAACTTCCCCAGCCGACACGATCCGGCGTTAAGTATCGGCTCACAATGCTCATGTACTGGTGTGTACACTCCGCTTGTTCGCCGATACTTGCCTTGGTTCGCACTCGCCTGGGAAACCTTCAGCCGGCTGTTAGTCAGCAGCTGAAAATTCCCAGCCGGCGTGATCCGGCGTTAAGAGTCGGCTGGCCATCGCCTTTGGTTTTTCACCAGGCTGCTAGCTTTCTGTGACGTTCTTCGGGTAGTCGAACCACAGCAACCTGCCCGGTTGCGCGGGGAGTTCCAGCCAGTTATCGACCTCGGCTTCCACGCTGTACACACCACCGGTGGGCAGATTCTGTATGCGTTGATCGCCGACCTGGTTCGCAAGTTCGCTAATACCGGGGTTGTGGCCTACTACAAGGATCTCATCATGCGTATTGCACCGCGCGGAAAGTACTTCGAGAATGCCTTGTGCCGGGGCCAGGTAAAGCTTCGGCTCCTGAACTATCGAATCCGTTGGGTAACCCAGTGCCTGTCCTATCATCCGGGCAGTAGAAAATGCGCGCTCCGCATCGCTGCTGATAATCAGCTTGGGCTGGATATTTTTTGCCGCAATACGTTTCCCCATCGTTACCGCGTCGCGTGAACCGCGCTCATCGAGAGGCCTTTGATGGTCATCAAGAGATGTGTCATCCCAGCTGGATTTTGCGTGTCGGACCAAGATCAGGCGTTTACTCATCTCCGCTACTACATTATGCCCAGTTCAACACGTGCCGTTTCACTCATCATTTCGCGGTTCCACGGGGGATCGAATACCAGCTCGATTTCGGTTTCAGCCACCGTGGGAATAATCGATACCTTTTCGCGGACATCCTCGACCAGGATCTCACCCATTCCGCAACCAGGTGCGGTAAGTGTCATGACAACGGTGACCATGCGTTTTCCCTCGCCATTGCGGCTGATCTCACAGTCATAGATCAGGCCGAGGTCAACGATATTGACAGGAATTTCCGGGTCGTAACATGTACGGATCTGGTCCCACACGATTGACTTGAAATCCTCGTCGGAGGTATTTTCGGGCAGCGGGGGCGGTTTAATAGGGTCTTTACCGAGTGCATCGGCATCCACGCCGGCGATGCGGAACAGGTTGCCCTCGTGATAAATCGTAAAGCTGCCGCCCATGGCCTGGGTGATATAGACCAGCGAGTCCTTGAGCAGGTCAACCTCCATGCCGGCCGGCACAACGATCGCTTTTACGTCACGTTTTAAAACAACCGGTTCACTGTTTTGCGAAAACATCGTATTCCCTATTCTGTTGTAACTTCAGATGCGGTCTGATTAAGTGCTGCATCCAGGGTTGACCAGGCGAGCGTGGCACACTTTATCCGCGACGGATAATTCCGCACACCCTCAAGTGCTGCCAGATCCTTCAATCTGGGGTTCTCCAGCGAACCGCCCTCGGCCAGCATGTCCTGGATTTCATGAATCATTTTTTTGGCATCATCGAGTGATTGGCCGGCAATCGTGTCAGTCATCATCGATGCGGATGCTACTGAAATCGCACAGCCAGTACCGTCAAAACCAATATCAGTCACATGGTCATCTTCGATTTTCAGGTAGACGTTTAGCTTGTCTCCACACAACGGGTTGAACCCCAGTGCTTCGCGGTTGGCGTCGGCAGGTCTGTGAAAATTATGCGGGTCGCGGCTATGTTCCAGCACGCGATGCCGGTAAATATCCTGCAGGTCCTGTTCCTGTGTGCTCATGCGAACATTTCCTTCGCGACCGCCAGGGCATCGATGAGCTGATCGATGTCTTCGGCATTGTTGTAAAACGCCATTGAAGCCCGAGCCGTCCCCGCCACGCCAAAAAAATCCATTACCGGCATGGCGCAGTGGTGGCCGGTCCGTATGGCGACCCCTTTATGGTCCAGCACGGTGCCCAGGTCGTGCGGATGGATGCCGTCGATGACAAAGGAATGCACGCTCACCTTGTTGTCTGCCTCGCCGATGATCCGCAGCCCATCGATCGCGGCGAGTTGCTGTCCCGCGTAAGCACTCAGGTGCGATTCATAGGCAGCGATGCTTTCCATGCCGATCCCGTTCAGGTAGTCGATTGCTGCGCCCAGGCCAATCGCGCCCGCAATGTGGGGCGTTCCCGCCTCAAATTTGTACGGTAGCTTGTTGTAAACCGTTTCCTCGAAACTGACGCTCAGGATCATTTCACCGCCACCCTGCCACGGAGGCAGGCGTTCGAGCATGTCTTCGCGGCCATAAAGCACGCCGATTCCGGTGGGCCCGCACATCTTATGACCCGAGAAGGCGTAGAACTCACATCCCAGTTTTTGCACATCGATGGTCGAGTGGGGTACAGCCTGCGCACCATCGATCAGCACCGGTATGTCCAGTGCATGCGCAGCCTCAATGACTTCACTTACCGGGTTTACCGTACCCAGCGCATTCGAAGCATGGGTCAGGGCGACAATTTTTGTACTTGGCCCCAGCATTGCGAGCATCTCGTCCAGGATGAGCTCACCACGGTGATTAATTGGCGCAACATGCAGGGTCGCGCCGCTGCGTTCGCACAACAGCTTCCATGGCACGATATTTGAGTGGTGCTCCATATGGCTGATCAGGATTTCGTCTCCGGGGCCCATGTTCAGGCCAAGCGAGGCGGCAACGAGGTTTATGGATTCGGTTGTACCGCCGGTAAACACGATCTCACTCGCTGACTTCGCATTAATAAAGGTACGAACTTTCTCGCGGGCGCCCTCATAGGCATCGGTCGCGCGGTGGCTCAGGCTGTGTACCCCTCGGTGTACATTGGCATGGTCGTGCTCGTAATAATGGCTGACCGCATCGATAACGGCGCGAGGACGTTGTGAGGATGCCGCGTTATCCAGAAAAGCCAGCCGGCAGCCGTGCACTTCCTGCTGCAGGATCGGAAAGTCGGCGCGTATGGACTCGACGTCCAGAATGTTCGTGATGTTGTCCGGCGCAGAACTGTTCATTGTCCCGCCGTCCTCAGTGCACGCAATGCCTGTTGTGCCTTTTGTTTAATTGCCTCGATCCCGGTGCCGGCAAGCAGTTCGCCCGCAAATGCCTCCACCAGCATGTTGCGTGCTTCGTCGTGGTCGATGCCCCGGCTCATCAGGTAGAAGAGCGATTGTTCGTCAAGCTGGCCGGTTGTAGACCCATGCACACATTTCACATCGTCGGCATAGATTTCAAGTTCTGGTTTGGTGTTAATTTCCGCACCTTTGCTCAGTAGCAGGTTCCGGTTCGTCAGTTCCGCTGCCGTTTTCTGCGCTTCCGGCTCTACGTAAATGCGACCGTTGAAGACCCCGCACGCCTTGTCGGCCAGGATGCCGCGAAAGCGTTCCCGGCTTTGCGTATCAGCAGCCGCATGCTCGACATTTATCCGGCACTCAACGTGTTGGTTATTGCTGCCCATAAATAAGCCCTTGCAGTCGGCGGCCGCGCCCTTGCCGGTCAACCTCACCTGCAGTTCGTTCCGCGCCAGTCCCGCGCCGGTATCGAGATGCATACTGACGAGCCGGGCATCCCGGGCCAGGTCGATATACTGGACGGCGGTATGCCAGGCCTCCCTGTGCTCTTCCTGAACTTTGTAGTAGTTCAGCGCCGCCCCTGTTTCGCAGCTGACCTCTGTAACGCTGTTGACGATAGCCTGGTGGCTGCTCGTGTAATGCTCGATCAGGGTGGCCCGGCTGTTCGCGCCCAGTTTCGCCATTACCCTGGGTTGCGTTCCCAGTTGCGGCGTGGACGCATGGAAGCGCACATAAACCGGTTGACCTAATTCCATATTGTCAGGTAGCACGATAGCGAGCGCATCGCCCGCGAACGCCGTGTTTAGCGCGACGAATGCAGAGTCGGAATCGTGGGCGAGGGCACCGAAATGCGCTTCGAACCCAGGCACGGCTGTCAGTAGTTCGCTGACACTTCCGGCGAAGACTCCCGGCGGTAAATCTCCAACGGTCGAAAGGTCCGGCCTGTAGATGCCATCGATAAAAGTGATTCGAAGCGCATCCTTATCAATGAGTGGTACAAGGTCGGGGGTTGCTGTTCCATCCGGTACCGTGCGCAGACATTCTGGGTAGCTGGCAGCAAGTTTGCGGACATCCGTGTATTTCCAGTTTTCCTGGTGTGTAGTCGGGAACCCGTTTTGTGCAAATGATTCCAGCGCGCGGGTCCTCCGGTCGTGCAGGCGCAGGTTATCGGCAGGGGGGCGTTCCTGCCAGGTCTTGCGCATCACTTCTATGGTTGCCGGATCCGGCGTTGCTGTATTCATATCGTTGTGTGACTGGTATCAGGATGCAGCCGCCAGGATTTTGTCGTAACCATGTTCTTCAAGCTCCAGGGCCAGTTCCTTGCTCCCCGACTGAATGATCCGGCCATTGGCGAGCACGTGTACGTGATCAGGCTCGATATAGTCCAGTAGTCGTTGGTAATGGGTTATCAGCAGGAACGACCGCTGCCCGTCGCGCTGTTTGTTTACGCCATTGGCGACGACCTTGAGCGCATCGATATCGAGACCTGAGTCGGTTTCGTCGAGTATGGCGAGGTCGGGTTCGAGAACTGCCATCTGGAAAATCTCGTTGCGTTTCTTTTCCCCGCCGGAGAAACCCTCGTTCACCCCGCGCGACAGGAATTTTTCGTCGAGTTCCATCAGTTTCGCCTTGTCCTTAATGAAGCGCATAAACTCGATGGCATCAATCTCTGGCTCACCTTTTTCCTTCCGGCGTGCGTTGAGGGCGGCCTTGAGCAGGTATACGTTGCTGACCCCCGGTATCTCAACCGGGTACTGAAAGCCCAGAAAGACTCCGGCACGCGCGCGGGCATCCGGTTCCATATCCAAAAGGTCACGGCCTTTGTAAGAAACGCTGCCGTCGGTAACCAAATAGTCTTCGCGGCCGGCAAGGGCCTGTGCCAGGGTGCTCTTGCCGGAGCCGTTTGGACCCATGATTGCATGCACTTCGCCCGGAGCAATCGTGAGGTTGAGTCCCTTGATAATTTCCACGTCATTTACCGACGCGTGCAGGTTGTTTATTTCTAATAGCATTACTTTGTTTATCTCTGGCGCCTCGCGGTCGCCTATCCGACGGCGCCTTCAAGGCTTACGTTCATTAAAGCCTGTGCCTCTACGGCAAATTCCATGGGCAGTTCACGGAACACTTCCTTGCAAAAGCCATTCACGATCATGTTGACTGCATCCTCTTCGCTGAGGCCGCGCTGCCGGCAGTAAAAAAGCTGGTCATCGGCGATCTTTGAGGTCGTTGCCTCGTGTTCGACCTTCGCGGTTGGGTTCTTGATTTCCATATACGGGAAAGTGTGGGCGCCGCACCGGTTTCCCATCAGCAATGAATCGCACTGGCTGTAGTTGCGTGCGTTTTCGGCTGTGGGAAACATCTTCACGAGCCCACGGTAGGCATTCTGGGCGCGACCGGCGGAAATACCCTTCGAAATAATGGTGCTGCGGGTATTCTTCCCTATGTGAATCATCTTGGTCCCCGTATCCGCCTGCTGCAGGTTGTTTGTCACAGCTACCGAATAGAACTCGCCAATGGAATCGTTACCGCGCAATACGCAGCTTGGGTATTTCCAGGTGATCGCCGAGCCGGCTTCAACCTGGGTCCATGAAATCTTGGACCGGTTTCCACGGCAATCACCGCGCTTGGTGACAAAATTGTAGATACCCCCGCGGCCTTCCTCGTCGCCCGGATACCAGTTCTGGACCGTCGAGTACTTGATCTCGGCATCTTTCTCTGCAATCAGTTCGACCACCGCGGCATGCAACTGGTTTTCGTCGCGCTGAGGTGCCGTGCAACCTTCCAGGTAACTGACATAGCTACCCTCGTCGGCGATGATGAGCGTGCGTTCAAACTGGCCCGTATTCGCGGCATTTATCCGGAAATAAGTGGACAGTTCCATCGGACACCGGACGCCCCTGGGTATGTAGACGAACGAGCCGTCCGTGAAAACTGCCGAGTTCAGAGCAGCGAAAAAGTTATCGCGTTGGGGAACGACCGTGCCCAGGTAACGTTCGACAAGTTCCGGATGATCCTTCACAGCCTCGGAAAATGAGCAGAACAGGACACCCGCTTCGGCAAGTTTTTGCTTGAAGGTGGTTGCGACTGACACGCTGTCGAATACCGCGTCGACCGCCACGCCAGCAAGGCGAGCCCGCTCATGGAGCGGTATACCGAGCTTATCGTAAGTCTCTAAGAGCTTCGGGTCGACCTCGTCCAGGCTCTTCGGGGCATCGGCTTTGCTCTTCGGCGCCGAATAATAAGAGATAGCCTGGTAGTCGATCGCATCGCGTTTGAGTTTGGCCCAGTCAGGTTCCTGCATCGATTGCCAATAGGCGAAAGCTTTGAGGCGCCAGTCCAGCATGAAAGCAGGCTCACCCTTTTTCTTCGAGATCAGCCGGATCACTTCCTCGTCGAGTCCGGGGGCAACGGTGTCCGCTTCAATATCAGTGAAGAAACCGTGCTCATATTTGCGGTCGACGATATCTTTGACGTTATCTTGCTTGGATGCCATGGGTGTTCAAAAAGCTTATTTTGGTTGCCGGTTCGTATGACCGCTTTCACGGAGTATTGTGTAGCGCAGCGGAAACTCGGTAGGGGGAGTGCGCAGATCCTCAAGTGTTATGTCATTCATTGCCGTGCGAATTGCCCGGCTTATTTTTCGCCATGCACTGCCGACCTGGCAGTTAGCTTCGAGTTCACAATGGCTGTCCGTATGGCTGCACTCCGTCAGCGCTACCGGACCTTCCAGGGCGTCTAGTATCTCGGCTGCGGAAATCTGCTCGGGCAGGCGGGCCAGCCGGTAGCCACCGTCTGTGCCGCGGGCCGATTCGACCAGTCCGCCCCTGGCCAGTATTTTCAGGACTTTCCTGGCTGTGGGCAGGGCAATACGGGTACCTGTCGCTACGTCCGATGCCGGACACAGGCGTCCTTTTTCGTAGCCGGCCAGGTGGACCAGCACGAGCGTACTGTAATCTGTAAGTTTGCTGATTCTGAGCATTGGATTCTGCCGCCATGCAGCGGAAGCAATATGGGACTATTTTAGTCCAATATTGAATATAAGCAAGCCAACGTGCGGCTTTTCTGGATTTGATATGCTTGATTCAACCTGATTTCTGCCATGCAGCAACAAAAATGCGCTGGCAGTGTCTAACAACAAAGAAAGCCCTCAGCTGTGGAAGAAGCCCCATGAACAACTACTGTGATCGTTCTTTTTGTTTGCCAGTTGCCGTCGGTGCATTGCTGTCATTTCTTAGCGTTCCTGTATTTGCAGCAGACGATCTGACCGATGCTTCGCCGACTATCGTCATCGAACAAGCGGCCGAGGGCCTGCAGAAAGAACTGACCGGCAAGCAGGAGTATTACGCACAGAACTCCGCGGAACTTTACGAGTTGATCGATCGCATTCTGTTGCCCAATTTCGATGTTCTGTATACCGGCAAGCAGGTGCTGGGCAAGACGCACTGGGTTTCCTCGACGGAGGATCAGCGTGATCGATTCGTAGGCGCGTTCTATTCCTTTCTGATTAAAACCTATGCCAAGGGTATTCTCGAGTTTGATCAGGACAAGCTTGTTGTGCATCAGGAACCGAGTTATTCCAAGGACAAAAGAAAAGCGCTGATCCGTACCGAACTTATTATTCAGTCGGGGGATAACGTCAAGATTAACTATGCTGCACGAATCACAGATAATGGTTGGAAAATATATGATGTCCGCATAGACGGCGTTTCGTATATCCAGAATTACCGGAACCAGTTCAATGCTGAGATAACTGCCCTGGGTATTGAGGCGGTTATAGTCCGGCTGGAAGCCGATGCCGTGGCTGCTGAAGCTGTTCCTGATGAACTGCCTGTCGAATCCGAAGCAGCGGAAACCTGATCACATATCAGAAGTCTTCAAATTCCTCTTCGAAGAACTCATCCTCGTCGGTTACGCCGTCGTTATTGAGGAACTCCCGGTTCTGAAAGTAAGCGTCACGCATGAACAGATAAGAATCAAATGCTTCATCGACCAGTTCGTCGGGCCCGATTAGTGCGGCGCGGCCTTCCACGGTCCAGAGGAGCATCATTTTGTCGCGCACGCCGGTGTCATGGTACTGAACCAGCGGATTTACCGCGAAGTCACCGATAGTGCCTATGCCGCTGCGCACAGTGCGCGGTCCGAGCAGGGGAACCATAATATAGGGTCCCTGCGGAATGCCCCATCTGGCAAAGGTCTGGCCGAAGTCCTCCTCGTGGCGCTCCAGCCCGATTTTGGAGGCCACATCAAGAAAGCCAAATACGCCAATAGTTGTGTTTACCACTAATCTCAACGTATCGGAGCCTGCCTGTGCAAACTTTCCCTGCAGCAAGTCGTTAATAATCGTGACGGGGTAGGTGATGTTGTCAAAAAAGTTGCCGATACCGGTTTCCACAACATCAGGAGTAATTTTCTGATAGCCCGTGGCAAGTGGCTTAAAAAAATATCGGTCAGCGGCATCGTTAAATTTATAGATTCCCCGGTTAACCGGCTCAAAGGGATCCACGTTGGGCTGCCCTTCCTTGGTTGTCGCACATCCCTGCAGCATCAGGGCAAAGGTAAAAAAAAGGATTAAGGCAGGTTTTTTCCAGTGCTTCTCATTTATACCTGCATGCCAACTAGTCATTTATCCCGGTTCCTTTTACGGCGTGATGGCTCTTTGTCTTCGCCGGGCAGGAATTCCTGGAATTGTTCCATCCTTGCCCTGAAGCGCGCACGCTGCACACTATCCAGTTTGGGTGTGGTCAATGCAAGTCGTAGCTGTTCAATGGCCAGACGTAAATTGCCGCTCATTGCGTGGTATTCAGCCATATAGTAGTGCGCATCAGCAATATCGCCCGCGTTATTGGCAGCGATCGCAATCAGGCGAATTTGCTCCAGTGTCGGAGGGACCTGGTTTAAAAGGTCCAGTAGTATGCGGTGCGCCTCTTTGGGATTGCCATACTCAATCAGCGTTTCCGCATACCGCACCGTCAGAGGCACATTACGCGGAAAGAGGGCCAGTGCCTGCCTGAATGTGCCCAGGGCTCCTTCCCTGTCGCCCAGCCGGGCCCTGGTTTGTGCGAGCCCCGAATAAAGAGGAATGAGTTCTTCATTTGTTGCCAGTAACCCGGCAAACAGTTCTTCCGCTTCCTTGTAATCACCCATTCTTGCAAGGGTTAAGGCGATACCGTATTCGATTTCCAGGCTGCCTACGGTTTCGGGGTTGTCCTGCTCCGCGCGAAAATACTCCAATGCGCTCTCCGGTCTGCCACTTGTGGCGAGCCGAGCCCTCGCCCGAGCAAGGTGATAACTGCTGGAATCGACAGCATCAACCCTGGGGTATTTTCTGGCGCGCGCCCTCGATTCAGCCATTCGGTCCGTCGAAACCGGATGGGTCCGCAAGAATTCCGGCGCCAGGTTACTTAGCGAACTTTCCGCCCGGCCCATGGTTTCGAAGAAGTTGGTCATACCGTTCGGGTCAAAACCAGCTGAGGCCAGGAAACCGATGCCCACCCGATCGGCTTCGTACTCGTTGTTGCGGGTAAAACTAATCTGGTTCTCTATCGTCAGGCTCTGGGCGGCTCCGATCGCACCCTGCATCAGTCCCGGGTCGGCGCCTGTGGCGACACCGATCAGTATTGCACCCAGCATAGCGGCCATGGAAAGCGTACTGGCACGTTGGTTGGCGAACACGGCCCTGGATATATGGCGTTGGGTAACGTGGCTGACTTCATGCGCCAGGACACCTGCCAGCTCGCTCTCGGTTTTTGTCGCAAGCAGTAATCCGGAGTGGATGCCCACGTATCCACCGGGTAGGGCGAAGGCATTGATAACCGGGTCATCCATAACAAAAAACTGAAAGTGCTGACCGTCGACACCAGCTTCGGCCACAAGGCGCATGCCGATATCCTGGATATATTCCTGGATTTCGGGGTCGGTGATTACTCCGCCCGAAGCCAGCAGACTGTTGTAAATCTGGCGGCCAATCTGGGCCTCCAGTTTTTGGGACAGAATTGCATCCGAGGGGCTGCCTATGTCCGGCAGGTCGTCGACCTCGGCCACCGCCGTAACAGTGCCGATCGCAGTAATCACTACCAGCAGGTATTGAGATGGTATGCGTCGGGCAAAGTGGGCAAAAAGCTTCATAACTCCTTCAGGGCTTCCAGCACTTCTTTATGGTTAGAGCTTATCGCTGAATGGGTTCTATAAGAGCATCCAGGTTCTGCTCATCACAGTAAACATGGAATTCTTCACGAAGCGCAGCCAGGTGCAGGCTTGCCGGCACATTAATAACCATTTGTACCGAAAACATGGCCGCACCTGTGTGTGGCGCGTTGTACTGCCGGGTGCTGAGGTCTGCAATTTCTATATTCTGGGCTGCAAAAAAACCGGCCAGCCCGGCAATGATGCCTTCCTGATCCAGTGCCACGATATCAACATTATAAGGTGCGGCCGGAACATCTTTTTCGCGTTCGCTGGTTTGACGAAATGTAATAGTCAGTTCTGATTTTTTCCCGAGTACCTCCAGGTCTTCCTCAACTTTCTTTATTGCATGCCAGTTTGCCGAAACCAGCACCAGCATCGCAAATTCCTGGCCAAGGGTGGTCATGCGGCTCTGCAGGATGCTGCCACCCGCTGAGCTGATGGCCTGGCTCAGTTCGTGTACGAGACCAGTGCGGTCAGCTCCGATGGCCGTTACGGCAAGTAGTTGTTCCATAGATATTCGGTGGATTGTGTTTGTTGGAGCAGTGTACCGGGAAACAGGGGCGCTTCAAGAAGGTGCCGGCTATTAACAGGAAGCCCAATAGTCCGGCCGCGCTTGCTTAGGCGGCACCCCACACGTACCATCGCCGGTTCGTGAGCGGGGCTGGAGCCATGTTTACCGGAAGCCTGGTAGCAATAATTACACCGATGACTGCGGACGGCGCAGTGGATTTCGATGGCCTTGGACGGCTGATCGATATGCACGTGGACGCTGGTACCGACGGTCTCGTCGTTGCGGGCACGACGGGTGAATCCGCCACTTTGAGCAAAACCGAGCACGTCGCAGTGATTGAAGCCGCGGTCGAGTTTGCGCGGGGCAGGTTGCCAGTCATTGCGGGCACGGGATCAAATTCCACGGCCCAGACCATCGAGTTATCGGAGCGCGTGGACTTGCTGGAAGTCGATGCTTACCTAGTCGTTACTCCTTATTATAATAAGCCTCCGCAACAGGGCCTTGTGGAACACTTTAGTGCGGTTGCCGATGCTGTGACCAAGCCCGTCATGCTCTACAACGTTCCGGGCAGAACCGGTGTCGATTTATTGCCCGAAACGGTTGCCCGCTTGTGTGATCACCCGCGTATTTTTGGTATCAAGGAGGCGGCCGGCGAGGTAAAGCGTGTTGGTCAGTTGCGCGAGCTTTGCGGTGATGATTTTTACCTCTACAGTGGTGATGACCCGACTGCCCGTGAGTTCATGCTGGCGGGTGGTAACGGCGTGGTTTCGGTGACGGCGAATGTTGCCCCAGCCGGGATGGCTGCCATGTGCAAGGCCGCGCTCGGCGGGGACGCAGGGTTGGCAGCAGAGATTGATGATGCTTTGGCCGATCTGCATCATAATCTGTTCGTGGAATCGAATCCGATACCCGTTAAATGGGCGCTGGAGCGTCTTGGCCTGGCCGAGGCAGGTATACGACTGCCGCTGGTTCGCATGGATGTATCAAACGAGCCGGTCGTCGAGGCGGCACTGCAACGAGCCGGGTTGTTGACATGAAAGTCCGGATGATTTGCCTGTTAGCGTTGGCGGCAGTGGCGCAAGGGTGTGGTGTGTTCGGCGGCGACGCTGGAAAATGTCATGAAAGAAGCGAGTATCAGGACGCCACGCCAGGCCCCCGGTTGCGGGTTCCGGACGACCTCGAATCCTTACCGCACGAGGCCCGGCTCGAAATCCCCTATGGCGAAATCAACACAGAGTCTACCCCGTTCGATGTACCGTGCCTGGTCGAACCGCCTTCCTACGAAGACCGCAGTCCAAATTGAACCTGTCCGGGCACTGCGCTAACCTTCGCAACCCCGCGGGCAGCCAATATTTGCAAGACGAGCATCGGAAGATTAACGGAGAAGTGGCCGAGTGGTTGCAGCCCAAGACTATTTCTTCGCTCGACCACCGGTCGAGCTCAGGGCAAAGGCGTAAATTATGTGTGTATGCGCTAAGCGTATCGTGGGTTCGACCCGAGCACGGCTGACGGATAGCGTAGCTGTCGGGCAGACGGGCGAGAGGAACGCGCAGCAAAGCGAGCGACCCCGGAAGGGGCGAAGCGAGTGTTAACGAGCGAGTCAATCCTGTGCTTGAACACAGGAAAGCACTTGAGGGTATTGACGGTTAAGTACGGAGAAGTGGCCGAGTGGTTGAAGGCGCACGATTGGAATTCGTGTATGCGTTAATAGCGTATCGTGGGTTCGAATCCCACCTTCTCCGCCAGTTTGATGATTGCTATAGAGGCGCTTCGCGCCTATTTTTTTTACGTGTCCGAATACACGCAAATTCCCTTCTCCGCCAGTTCGAAGCTTGCTAATAAGGCGCTTCGTGCCTATAAATTTGCGCATCCGAATACCCGCAAATGTAAGTAGCCGTGAGAGCGGCTTCCAGTTCGATATAAGGCATCCTTAAACGGGGCACTTTTTTTGCCTGCAAGTACGATTGGCGTAGTCTTGCCGTGACGCTCTGAAGCGCCGGCTGGTCATCGGGTGGACTCGCCGCTACTAAGATGCCGATGCTGCTTCGCACTGGTTATACTCTCCGCTGACTTTGAATATATAAACGATAGAAATTGCGGCCTGGGTGGACTTAAGCGAGGAGGGCTGATGGGAACAACGCGTAGACGGTTTATCTATGGTGGCCTCGCGGTGGGTGGCGGCCTGATTGTCTACAGCGGCTCAAGAGTACTGGACACGGGTGGGGACGGTGATGCCCGGCTCAAGTTCGGTGCCACGACTCCCGACAGTCACCCGCTGAACGCCTGGGTAAAGGTCGCACCCGACGGCCGCGTGATATTCGCCGTCCATCGTGCCGAAATGGGGCAGGGAATAACCACCTCGCTGCCGATGTTGCTGGCCGAAGAGATGGATGCTGACTGGAGCCGCATCGATTACGAATTCGGACCTGTCGATAAAGACTATTACAACTTCGGCGTTATGGCCCGGGGCAGGCCCTTTGGTGAAACCGAAGGACGATTTTTTGCGGAGCTGGGTACTAATTTACTGCGCCGGGTATTCCACGCCCAGGGCATGCAACTCACCTTAAGTAGCACGAGCATTATCGATGCCTACGATACCCTGCGGCCTGCAGGTGCAGCCGCGAGGGCGATGCTGGTAGCGGCCGCGGCAAACCGCTGGGGTGTTCCGGCTGAACGCCTGATTACCCGGGCCAGCCGGGTCATCGACCCGACGACAAAGAAATCTTTCGGTTACGGCGAACTTGCGGAAGATGCTGCGCTCCTGGAACCTCCGTCCGATCCGCCTTTAAAGAACCGTGAAGACTACACGCTGCTCGGGCGGAGCCTGCCGCGGCTTGATGTGCCTGACAAAGTTACGGGTGCCGCGATGTTCGGTTCGGATGTTGTGCTGCCCGATATGCTATACGCGACCGTCGTGCACAGTCCTGTTGCCGGGGGGGCAATCGGCTCTTTTGATGCGAGCGAGGCGGAGCAGGTCCCGGGAGTCGAGGCCGTACTTGAGTTAGGCAACAAAGCCCTGGCAGTGGTTGCGGATAATACCTGGACAGCGTTAAACGCTGCGAAACGGATTCGCGTTGAAACAGCCCCCGTCGATGCAGCCGTTAACACGGATACGCTGGTCGGTGGCTACCTTGAGGCGCTGGGTGGACCCGATCCGTCATTGTTTCGCGAAGATGGCGATGCACTGGCTGTGTTGCAGGCTGAAGGTACGGATGTGGAGGCGGTCTATCAATGGCCTTACCTGGCCCATGCCTGCATGGAACCCATGAACTGCACGGCGTTATACGAAGGCGACAAGCTGCAGGTCTGGGTGGGCAGCCAGGCGCTTTCAGTTGCCCAGGAAGTTGCGGCGGGTGTCGCCGGACTGGAAAAAAGCCAGGTCACGATGCACCGCATGCTGCTGGGCGGCGGTTTTGGCCGCCGCGCCGAAATGGATTTTGTGGAACACGCGGTTGCGACAGCGGTGCAGTTACCCGGACGCCCCATAAAAGTTATCTACAGCCGTGAAGAGGATATGCAGAACGACATGTACCGGCCCGCCGGGGTTGCTCGTGTAAGGGGCCGTGTTGGCGATGACGGGGCTATCTCTGCAATTGATTTTGAGCTGGCCACGCAATCGGTGGTGGCTAGCTATGCAACGCGTACGAAATCGCCGCGGCCGAGTAATGCCGCAAGCGACAAGACTGTTTCGACCGGCATATATAACCTTTTTTACACGCTGCCGAACATGCGCCTCGCGTTTTATCCACAGGACCCCCACGTGCCTGCCGGTTACTGGCGCAGTACCAGCACCTCGTACGGTGCATTCTGCGTGGAAAGTTTTATCGACGAGCTGGCGCATCACGCGCAGATGGATCCTGTCGAATTCAGGCTGGCTAATCTGCCGACTGGTTCGCGCCAGGATCCTGTTTTAAGGGCGGTCGCAGATAAAGCCGGCTGGGGACAGCCCATGGCTGCTAATCGCTATCGGGGTGTGGCATTGTTCGAGAAGGCCGGGAACGTGATCGGCCAGGTTGCCGAAATCACCGTGAGCGACGACCGGACTTTTACCGTGGACCGGATCGTTTGCGTCATGGATTCAGGGCAAGTGTTTCATCCGGACACCTGTATCGCAATGATGGAGGGCGGCATCATCTTCGGTGTCAACGCAGCCCTGTTTGGCGAAATTACCCTGCAGGATGGCATGGTTCAGCAGAGTAATTTTCACAATTACCGGGAATTGCCGATCGCTGAATTGCCGGAGATCGAGGTGCACCTGCTGCCGTACGGTGGCCGGCCTGCCGGCGTTGGCGAAACCGCCGTGCCCGGCGTTGCCCCCGCTATCGCCAACGCAATATTTGCGGCAACCGGTAAACGAATACGCCGTTTACCCATCGGACAGCATCTTAGTTAAATCAATCAAATATGTATCGATTCGAGAGTTCGGCACACTTACTAATTTGCAGAATAAATAAAGGCGTATAACGCCCCGAAATACTTTGTAACCGGCCAGTACCACTCAGTGGATTGAATGTGGCCAATACGTATAGCCTGAGCTTTGGGATCACGGTATACGTTACGTGTTAACTACGTGCGGGCAGAGCCGGCAACGCCAGAACAATAGTTTTTTCCAGGAGTGCAGAGCATGAAAAGAAGAGCATTTGTCAATTCATCGTTAGCCGCCGCTGTATCGGCCGCATTACCAGGCAGTGCATTTGCAAATGAGCATTTTTTGCAACAGGCAGGAGATAAGTTTTGTGGGAACCACATAAACTGTACCCCGCAACCTGTCGGTTCTGCCGTACTGAGCGACATCGAGATTGTGACGCTGGATGGCGGCACCAAGGTCGTGGAAAAAGCGGTGCTGAAAGAGCTGCAGTCATCCCTTGCGGGTAACCTGTTACTGCCAACCACCGAGGGCTATGAGAGCGCCCGCAAAGTCTGGAATGGCATGATCGACCACAAGCCGGCCGTGATTGTGCAGGTTACAAATGCAACCGATATACAGAATGCCATTAACGTTGCACGTGAATACCGTGCGCTCACATCCCTTAGGGGCGGCGGTCATAACGTCGCAGGCAAGGGCATGTGTGAGGGCGGTATCGCGATCGATTGTTCGCGTATGAACAAAGTTACCTGTGATCCTCTTTTCCGCAGGGCGACCGCGGAGCCAGGTGTGCTGCTCGGCGCAGTCGACCGGGGGACACAGCCTTACGACCTGGCCACCCCGGCCGGTGTTGTTTCCCATACCGGTGCTGCCGGCCTGACACTGGGGGGCGGTTTCGGCAAGTTGAGCCGCCGCCTTGGCCTGACGTGCGACAGCGTGACCGCAATCGATCTCGTTACGCCCGATGGTGTACAGCGGCACGCAACGGTTAACGAAAACTCGGACCTGTTCTGGGGGCTGCGTGGTGGTGGCGGTAACTTTGGGGCTGTAACGAAGTTTGAGTACCAGTGCTACGAGGTAGG
>JASLMV010000014.1:0-25479 GCA_030746435.1 Gammaproteobacteria bacterium
GGGCGCAACGATAATGACATCGGCGAATTCGCTGGTCGCAGCAGCAAGTGCCGCCAGGCCGTCAGCATGATAGCCGTCGTCGTTACTAAGCAGGACTTTCATTCGGGTTCAAATGGGCAAGAAAGAGGGCAAACATAACAATTCGGACGACGGTGCGCTATTCCGGAAAGCGGCCGGTGACGTCCGGCCGCTGAACTCACCCGACCGTCACCCACTGGATACCGGGAAAGCCGGCAAGCGGGCTGCTACACGACCGGGTGACAGCAACACTGTCGACAGCGAGCCCGCGGTGGCGAGTATCGAACCCGGTGAAGAACTGTCCTTCGTGAGAGGATCCCTGAAGCGCAGCACACTGCGTGAACTTCGTCGCGGCAAGATGCGTATCCGCGATGAACTCGACCTGCATGGCCTGACCGGTACGGAAGCCAGGAAAATCCTCGATGACTTTATTAATGAATGTATCGCCCTTAATTTCGGCTGCGTACGCATAGTGCACGGTAAGGGGTTACGGTCCGGTTCGCGCGGTCCGATACTGAAAGCACTGGTAAACGATTATCTGCGGGCCCGCGCCGAAGTGCGCGCATTTTGTTCAGCCCAACGGTCAGACGGTGGCACCGGCGCAGTGTACGTGCTGCTCAAAATGACCTAGTTTTTCTTGGACAGGCTGGCGACCAGCTGCTTCATCGTCGCCTGGGTTTCATCGCTGAACCAGTAGTCCGTCGCCACACGCGCATACGCGGTATTTTCCTGGGCGCGATCGAGTAATGCCGATTTCGCTGCCAGCCGTGTCTTGTTCATCGCGACCGGCGGCAGCGCGAGCATCTCGTTCAGCCAGGCCAACGCGGAGGTGACAGCTTCCCCGGGATCGGCCAGCTCATCAACGAGGCCGATCTCCATGGCCTTGTCCGGACGGACAAGGGCGCCGGACGACGACAGCAGGGCTGCCTGACGCCGGCCCACCACGTATTCAAGCGCCGCAACAAGATTGCGTGGTACCGGCAACCCCACCTGCACCTCGTTCATCCCGATGTTGAACTCGCCGCGGGTCGCGACCCGGTAATCACAGTGCAACGCGAGCACGGCGCCGCCGGCCGGGGAATGCCCGGTTATTGCAGCGACGACCGGTACCTGGCAACCCGCAACGGTGTTCATCAGCACAAAGAAGCGCGTCCAGAACTCGTTGACGGCTTCACGATCCTGTTCCAGAAGTTCCGGAACGTCGAGCCCGGCGCTGAACAGACCCTCCCGGCCGGACAGGACCAGCCCATCAGCCCCTTCCCTGACGTAATGGTGAATATGATCGGTTATCGTGTCGACGAATTCCTGGTTCATCGCATTAACCGGCGGCCTGTTCATTGACAACTCGACGATTTTTTCGTGTTCTTTCACATCAAGCATGGTGTCGCGCTCCCGTTATTCCGGATTCTTGCCCTGTGTCCGGTCATCGAAATCGAACAATTCGCGCAATACAATGGTTGCAAATACCCCGGGACCGAGCGCGAATTCCAGTTCAATACTGTCATCATGCTGTGCAACGCTGAAATCGGCAACCTGGGCGCGTAAAACACGTCGCGATAAACGTGAACCGGCTGCTTCGAGTAACGCGGTAGCGCCGGGGAAGCCGGCAAAGAACCGCATATCACGCTCATGGGCATCGCCTACGGCCGAATTCCTGCCCCTGCCCCACAACAATCCGCTGGGCTGGCGCCGTGTCCGGAACACCGTCCGGTCACTCTCGGCTGCCCCGCGGGGCCGGTCGGAAAGTTCCGCCTCGCCTTCAAGCATGGTGTCCCAGCATTCATCCCTGACCCGCTCGGCAAGATAGCCATTAAACAACGCTCCCCGGAACGCCGACAGGAAAAACCCGCGCGCCTCACGGCCGAGACTGCGGAACTCCTCGATATCCCGTGCCAACCCCAGGTTTGCGCGGTCACGACCAAAACGCTGGGTTCCAAAATAATTTGGAATGCCGTTCTCCGCGATGCGGCTTGCGCGCCTCTCCAGATCGGCAAGATTGATAGCTCGGCAATTGCGCAACACGATCCTGAAGCGGTTGTAACTTAGCTGGCCTGGTCGGAGTTTGTGGTTATGCCGGGAGCTTGCGAGCACCTCCACGCCGTCGATGCCGTGAGCGCTAAGGTCCGGGTCCGGTTTACCGGGCATATGGGCGCTTAGCCATTGTTCGGTGACGGCATGGCGGTCTTTCATCCCTGCAAAACTGACGGCTTTGTAAGGCAGATCCAGGTATTCGGCTAAAGCCCGGGCCACCCAGCGGGTGTTCTGCCCGGTCTTGCGCACGCGTATCCACAGATGTTCACCTTCCCCCGCAGGTTCTATGCCGCTGAATTCCGTTACATGAAAATCGCCGGGGACGCAGCGTATCGTCCCGCTGCCGCACAGATCACCGTATGCGCGCGGCAAAGCCGGGAGGTACGCACAGTCGTCAAGCAACGTGCGCTCTTTGGCGGAGATTGTCACTGGAGTCCGCCAGACCTGTCGGCACGCGGTGTCAGACACCAAGCGATTGCAGCTGAACGAGGTGTCTGACACCCTTTTTTAGTTGGTTGATCGTATTGCTATTCTTCCGCTTCTACTGCGCTGTCGCCGGGAATAAACAGGTAAAAACTCTCGCCCTCGCCGACCATGCCCAGATCTGCCCGCGCCCTTTCTTCCAGTGCCGCGAAGCCATCTTTCAGGTCACTAACCTCTGCCTGGAGCCGTGCATTACGTTCGGCGAGCTGCTCATTTTCTGCCTGCTGTTCAGCGACCCCGGAACGCAGGCGGACAACCTCGGGCCAGCCTTCATCGGAAAGCCAGAGGCGTCCCTGCAAAACCAGCAGCAGTCCGGTAAGGGCAAGCACAATTACCCGTACCCGCAGCTGATGGTTTTGTGCAACCTTAGACATCCACCGGAAATCCTTTTCGTCCTGCGTACACGGCAGCAGTGCCGAGTGTCTCTTCAATACGCAGTAACTGGTTGTATTTCGCCATACGATCCGAACGGCACAGCGAGCCCGTCTTGATCTGGGTCGCCGCCGTGCCAACCACTATATCAGCAATAGTCGCATCTTCCGTCTCGCCGGAACGGTGTGAGACCACGGCCGAATAACCGGCATCGACCGCCATTGTAATAGCGTTCAGAGTCTCCGTCAGGGTACCGATCTGGTTGGGCTTTATGAGTATGGAGTTGGCGATATTCTTCCCGATACCTTCAGACAGGATGCTCGTATTCGTCACGAACAGGTCGTCACCGACCAATTGGATCCGGTCGCGCAACCTCGTGCTCAGCTCCGCCCAGCCGTCCCAGTCACTTTCGTCCATGCCGTCCTCAATAGAGATAACCGGAAATGTGTCGACTATTTCTTCCAGGAAGTCGGTAAACCCGGCGGCATCGAAACGTTTGCCCTCAGATTCGAGGCTGTAGGTGCCGTCCGCGTAAAACTCGGAACTCGCGACGTCCAGCCCGAGACAGATATCCTCGCCCGCCCTGAACCCCGCCTTTTCTATCGCCTGCATGATGGTTTCAAGCGCCGCCGTATTGGACGGCAGATCGGGTGCAAAGCCCCCTTCGTCCCCTACCGCGGTATTCAGCCCCGCCTTCTTGAGCACCGAGCGCAGCGCGTGGAATACCTCCACGCCATAACGCAGGGCCTCGGCGAACGTGGGCGCGGCGACTGGCAGGATCATAAACTCCTGGATATCGACGCTGTTGTCGGCATGCGCGCCACCATTGATGATATTCATCATGGGGACCGGCATCTCGTTCGCAGAGGTACCACCGAGGACGCGAAACAGCGGTTGCTGTCTTTCGGCTGCATTTGCCTGGGCGAAGGCCAGGGACGCCGCCAGGGTCGCATTGGCGCCGAGCCGGCCCTTGTTGTCCGTACCGTCCAGGTCGATCATGCACCGATCGACGGTCTGCTGATCGGTGTCCCCAAGGTCTGCCAGCGCGGCGCTAATTTCTCCGTTGAGATTCGCTACCGCCTGCTGCACCCCTTTACCCAGGTAGCGAGCGCCACCATCACGTAACTCAACCGCCTCCCGGCTGCCTGTCGAGGCGCCGGACGGCACAGCTGCCCGCCCGAACGCACCGCTGTCGAGCCGCACGTCCGCCTCCACGGTCGGGTTGCCGCGCGAATCGACTATTTCCCTGCCACGCAGCCCCACAATCCTGCTCATCCTTTAAAAAACTCCATTTTTGTAGATTCTAGGTATTAAGGCTATCTTACTGATTACCCTTATTTTTTACCTCTGTATCTATAGCCTGCAGGGTCGCCAGCAGGGGCTCAAGATCAGGCATGGGCCAGGCGTTCGGGCCGTCGCTCAATGCCTTGTCCGGATCCGGATGGGTCTCCATGAACAATCCGGCAACCCCGGCCGCAACGGCAGCGCGGCAGAGCACCGGGACGAACTCCCGCTGCCCGCCCGATGCATCACCTTGCTGGCCCGGTAACTGCACCGAATGGGTAGCATCGAACACCACCGGACAACCGGTTGCCCGCATGATTGCGAGCGAGCGCATGTCGGAGACCAGGTTGTTGTAACCGAAGGACGTGCCGCGTTCACACACCATGATTTGCCGGTTTCCGGTCGAACGTGCCTTGTCGGCCACATTCGTCATTTCCCACGGGGACAGGAACTGCCCTTTCTTGATGTTGACCGGTTTGCCCTGGCTCGCCACGTTCACGATGAAATTTGTTTGCCGGCACAAAAATGCGGGTGTCTGCAGCACGTCGACTACCGCTGCAACTTCATCCAGCGGCGTATCTTCGTGTACGTCGGTCAGGACCGGCACGCCGACCTGGCTTTTAACCTCGGCAAGAATCCGGAGGCCCTCTTCCAGCCCCGGACCCCTGAAGCTCGTCCCGGAAGACCGGTTCGCCTTGTCGAAGGATGACTTGTATATAAAAGGAATACCAAGCTTTGCAGTCAGCTCTTTTAGGTAGCCGGCCGTCTCGAGCGCCAGGGCCTCGCTTTCGATGACACAGGGGCCCGCTATCAGGAAGAACGGCTGATCCGCGCCTACGTTGAAATCCAGTAGTTTCATGCCCTGCCTACGCGCTGGCAGCTTTAGGCGCCTCGTGAGCGTGATACTCGCGAGCGGCCGCGATAAAACCGGTAAAGAGCGGATGCCCGTCCCGCGGCGTCGAGGTGAACTCGGGGTGGAACTGGCAGGCGACAAACCAGGGATGATTGCTGAGCGGCAGTTCGATCATCTCCACGAGGTTCTCATTGGAAAAGCCCGCAAATACGAGCCCGGAGTCCTGCATTTGCTCCAGGTAATGGTTGTTGAACTCATAGCGGTGCCGGTGCCGCTCCCGGATGGTGTCGGCTCCGTACATATCGTGCGCGCGGGTTCCTGCGACGAGGTTGCACTCCTGCGCGCCAAGCCGCATCGAACCGCCGAGATTCGACTCGGCGCCGCGTTCCTGCACGGTTCCGTCCAGGTCGCGCCACTCGGTTATCAGGCCAAGCACGGGATGGGCGGTGCCCGGCTCAAACTCGGTGCTATGCGCACCCTGGAGGCCGGCCACCGTGCGTGCATACTCGATCACCGCTACCTGCAAGCCGAGGCAGATTCCGAGGAAGGGAATACCGCGCTCACGCGCATAGCGCACAGCGTTTACTTTGCCCTCGATACCCCGGTCGCCAAAGCCGCCGGGAACGAGGACGGCATCAACGCCCTCCAGCGCTTCCAGATCACCCGTATCGAAAGACTCGGAATCGAAATAGCGAATCGTTACACGCGTACGATTCCTGATACCGGCATGCTTGAGCGCTTCGTTCAACGATATATATGAATCTTTCAGGTCGATGTACTTGCCGACCATGGCGACCACAACCTCGCCTTCCGGGGATTGCCGGGCGGCGACGACTGCTTCCCACTTGCTGAGGTCGGCGGGCTGCACGTCGAGGCCGAGCTTGTTGACAACGATGTCGTCGAAACCCTGTTCGCTAAATACCATCGGCAGGCGATAAATATCGTCCACATCAAATGCGGAAATTACCGCGGGCTCGGCTACGTTAGTAAAGAGTGCAATCTTGCGCCGCTGTTCGTCGGGTATCGTGTGCTCGGAGCGGCAGACGAGGATGTCGGGCTGTATACCGATTGAACGCAGCTCCTTTACCGAGTGCTGCGTCGGCTTGGTTTTTATTTCTGCCGAGGTGGCAATATACGGAACCAGCGTCAGGTGAACATAGACGACATTTCCCGGGCCCAGGTCCACGCCCAGCTGGCGTATGGCCTCCAAAAACGGCAGCGATTCGATATCGCCAACCGTGCCGCCGATTTCGACGATACAGACATCCGCATCGCCCGCGCCCTTCTCGACGCCCATCTTGATCTCGTCGGTAACGTGCGGAATGACCTGAACGGTTGCGCCAAGGTAGTCACCGCG
This sequence comes from Gammaproteobacteria bacterium, assembly GCA_030746435.1. Lineage (GTDB taxonomy): Bacteria > Pseudomonadota > Gammaproteobacteria > Steroidobacterales. Next base: position 6,399 of record JASLMV010000014.1, read on the forward strand.
CCGTTCTTTCGCAATTACGCTGCCGTAGATACGTCCGGTGGTGAAATTGCTGTTGCGGCCGGTCGTGGTGTTGACAAAACGTTCGTAGTGACCGAGGTCGAGATCGGTTTCGGTGCCGTCATCGGTTACGAAGACCTCGCCGTGCTGGAACGGACTCATCGTACCCGGATCGACATTCAGGTACGGGTCGAGCTTCATCATGCTGACGGACAACCCGCGCGCCTCGAGGATGGCACCTAATGACGCGGCCGTGATCCCCTTCCCCAGGGAAGACACCACACCGCCTGTTACAAACACGAATCGCGGCATATTTTTCCGTCTCAACCCTCTAAGCCCTGCCAGCCTGGCTGGTATGGCTACAAATACACAAGCCGGAGGCACTTAAACCTGAACCACCTGCTACGGGGCCCGGGGAAAAAGCGCGCTCCGGCCAAAGGAACACTCAATACGTATACCCAGGTTGGTATTACAAATTACCAGATAGCCTGCCCAGCCACAATGCACTGTCGCTAGCGGATAGGCGAATAGTCACTCCAGTGTATTGTTTTGCCTGCCTGGCCAGCCCTGGCTGCGCAATCTGCATTAACCCAAAGGTCGCCCGCGGCCAGCAAAGTCTCGCCGCTGTAAATCAGGGGAATATGGCAGCGCATCCACGGCGGTATATCCGACTCCTGCAGCAGATTCTTCAGCTGTCTCGTGCGCCCGTTGTCACGGGTCCGCAGTTTTTCGCCTCCCTGCCGGAACCGCACCTGCAACGTTCCGCTGATAAATTCAGGTGCAATTCCCTCACCCGTTCCTGCAGCCATGACGAGCGTGCCGCGCACGGGACCCATATCCAGGGGTTGCTCCGGATCCCACGGGTAACCATCGGCGGGAACGCTGCAACCTGCCGGGTCCTGCTCTTCCGAATAACACCAGAGGCAGTCCCTGAATCGGCGGATGCGGACACCCGGCCACACAGCTTCGGGATTGCTGTCCGGCCGGGACTCGAGCATCACCGCAAGGCAATCGGCCAACTGCTTCTCGGAAGGCACCGCCAGTCCCAGCATACGCAGCATCCAGCGCAACCCATTCCGTTGCCGCGGACCCGGTAAGGACCGCAAGGCATCGAGCCGCAAACGGTTGCCGTGCAAGCCGGCCTGCAAATCCTGTGCGGCGGTCGCATCCAGTATCTCGGCGGCCTCACCGGCCAACCGGGCGGACCGCGATACCGCACGGTCTGCCGCCGGCCAGCGCTCGAGGATGCACGGCACAATGTTGTGGCGGACGAAATTCCTGTCCAGATCCGTATCCTCATTACTCGGATCGTCGATCCAGTCGATGCCCGCACCATCCGCATAGCGCCGGACAGCTTCGGCCGACACATTTAAAATCGGCCGAATTAATTCCAGCCGGCCAATCCGGCCATGGGCTGCCATCGCTGCAAGTCCTTGCACCCCCGCGCCCCTGAATAACTGTAGCAGGAAAGTTTCCAGCTGATCGGCGCGGTGATGGGCTGTGATCAGTATCTCTTCAGGATCAAGTTCGCCCTCAAGCGCACCGTAACGCGCTTCTCGTGCAGCAGCCTCGAGTCCGGTACCGCCTGTAGTATCCACATCGACGGAAATGACTGTGAGGGGTGCTCCCAGAGCATTGCAGGTCTGTTCGCAGTGACCGGCCCAGGCATCTGCTTCCGTGTGCAATTGATGGTTTACATGCACCGCGCGTAAGTTCTTTACGGGGGAGTGTGTGAGCGCATGCAATAGCACAGTCGAATCCATCCCGCCACTAAATGCAACGCACATCGCCCGACTCTGAAGCGAGTAGCGTGCGAGGCAGTCGGCGACCTCTGCCTCCACACTGCCAGGTTCGAATTTCGGTTGGGACATAGACTGCAGACCAGCGTGTTGCTACACGCGCTATGAAAATACGTCAGCCTTCGCGGAATCGTCCGACCGACTCCATGCGTTGCTTGCGGCGCACCAACACCCCATCCATGTCGGTACCGTCCAGGTTGCCCAGTGAAGCAACGATAGCGTTCTGCAGCGCTTCCGCCATTGCCTGCGGCGCCCGGTGCGCCCCGCCCAGCGGCTCGGGGATAACTTCGTCGACCAGCCCGAGTCCGTGGAGCCGATCCGCTGTAATACCCATTGCGGTCGCAGCTGCTTCAGCCTTGTCGGCATTCTTCCACAGGATGCTGGCACAGCCTTCCGGCGAGATTACTGAATAAATACTGTATTCCAGCATGATGAGGTGGTCGCTGACACCGATGGCCAGTGCGCCGCCGGACCCGCCCTCGCCGATCACTACGCTGACGATCGGCGTACGCAGGCTTGCCATTGCAAACAGGTTGCGTGCAATGGCCTCACTCTGCCCCCTTTCTTCCGCACCCACGCCCGGATATGCGCCGGGTGTATCTATAAGTGTAATGACCGGCATTTCGAACCGTTCGGCCATCCGCATCAGCCTTAAGGCCTTGCGGTAGCCTTCCGGCTTGGGCATACCGTAATTTCTCTTTACCCGGCTCTTCGTGTTGCGACCCTTCTGATGCCCGATCAGCATCACCGACTTTCCCGCAAGGCGACCCGGCCCCCCGACGATCGCGGCATCATCGGCATACATACGATCCCCGTGCAGCTCCTGGAAGTCGGGGCACATGGATTCAAGGTAGTCGAGCGTGTACGGACGTTGTGGATGCCGCGCGACCTGCGCTATTTGCCAGGGCGACAGGTTGGCAAAAATGTTCCGGGTTAGCGATTCGCTCTTCGATTTCAGGCGATCGATCTCTTCGCTGATATTCAGGTTCGAATCGTCGCCTACGAAACGCAACTCATCGATTTTTGCCTCCAGCTCCGCGATGGGCTGTTCGAAATCCAGGAAATTAAGGTCCATGTTCGTTATTGCTTTCCGTTAGACCAGATGAGCGGATGATACCTGAGCGGGCCGCGATCAGGGCCAAAAACTGGTCAGTGGCTCGGATGTTCCTTCTCGTAATCAAACTTGAAGGCATGCAGGCCGACAATCTCCGCCAGCTTGTCCCGCAATTCACCACTCGGCCGGACTCGCCAGTCATCCGACAGCGGCACGGGCACCCACGCGTCAGCATTCTGGTAATTGAGCGACACTTTGCACCGACCAGGCCGGTGCGGCTCGAGAATATTTTTCAGCGCTGCGGGGTCCAGCCCCTCACTTTCCTGCGCCAGCCACTTGATCACCAACTGCGAGGCCTGTTGTTCGACAACCCGGTCGATGTCCTTTACGGCGCTCACGGTGACCCGCCAGCCGTCGATGAAGTCATCGAAACGAATGCGGCCGCGTATAACCCTGATGGCATGCTCCTCGATGAGGTGCCGGTAGCTCTGGTAAGCATCGCTATACACGGTCAGTTCGACCCGGTCGTCACCATCATCCAGAAACATGGTTACCCTGTTACCGCGTTTACGAATGTCCGTGATCAACCCTGCCAGCGTTACTTCCACTCCCGACCGCCTGGGTTCCCTGCTTGCCGATGGCCTGGGCATGGATTTCACAACTGAGCCGATCGACCCGGTACAAATATGCGGACAGTCGTCGCGATACTGATCGAAGGGATGACCGCTCAGGTAGAGCCCGAGGCTTTCGTATTCGTAACGGTATAACTTGAGTGGGCTCCAGCGAGCCAGGTTGGAACTCCGGTGTATGGGAGGAATTGGCGGCTCGTCTGTACCGAACATATCGTCCTGTCCGGCTTCCTGCGCCCGCGCATTCTGCTCGGCACTTTCCATCGCCACGGGCAAGTCGGCCAGCAGGCTGGGACGGTTCGCCCCCTGTTCATCCAGTGCACCTGCCTTGATCAGCGCTTCAACAGCGCGTTTATTTACCTTTTGCGAGTCTATACGCCGACAAAAATCAAACAGGTCACGAAAATCGCCGTTCTCGTTACGCTCGGCAACAATGGAATCCGCGGCCATGCGGCCCAGTCCTTTGAGCGCCCCCAGCCCGTAGGAGATGCACCGGTTATCAATTACCGTAAACGTCGTGCCGGAATTGTTGATGTCAGGCTTTAACAACTCCAGCCCCATTGCCTTGAGTTCCCGCAGATGCAACTTCAGTTTATCGGTCTGCTCCATGTCGGCCGATAGAACCGAAGCCATGAAATCTGCCGGGTAATGTGCTTTCAACCATGCGGTTTGATACGCGAGTAACGCATACGCTGCGGAATGTGACTTATTGAAGCCGTATTCCGCAAACTTCTCCATCAACCCAAATATATGCGCGGCAATCTTTTTATCCACGTCATTTCTCACCGCGCCTTCGACAAACACATTCCGCTGCTTGCGCATCTCGGAAGCGATCTTTTTGCCCATCGCACGGCGGAGCAGATCGGCCTGACCGAGCGAGTAGCCGGCCAGTATCTGGGCGGCCTGCATCACCTGTTCCTGGTACAGGATCACACCATAGGTATTTGCTAATACAGGCTCGAGCGCCGGGTGCAGATAATCGACAGGCGCGCTGCTACCACCATGCTTACGCTCGATGAACGTATCGACCATCCCCGACTGCAACGGGCCGGGGCGGAACAGGGCGACGAGTGCAACGATATCGTCAAAACAGTCCGGTTTCAGCCGCTTTATAAGGTCACGCATGCCCCGTGATTCGAGCTGGAAGACGGCGTGGGTGTGGCTCGACCGCAGCAGCCTGAAGGTTGCATTGTCGTCCATCGGAATTGTATGGAGGTCAATCACATCGAGCCCTTCCGCCAGCCGCTTCGCGTTGACCGTGTTGAGGGCATGCTCGACAACCGTGAGCGTGCGCAGGCCGAGGAAATCGAACTTGACCAGGCCGACGGCCTCAACGTCCTTCATGTCGAACTGGGTAACGGTCGTTGTCTCGCCATCGGGCCGGTACAGCGGTGCGAAATTGGTCAGCTCGGATGGCGCAATAACCACACCACCCGCGTGCGTGCCGGCATTCCTCGCCAGACCCTCAAGCTGGCGCGCCATATCGATAACGACACGTATCTCGTCATCGTTTGCGTAGAGTTGACCCAGCTCGGGCTCTTCCTCGAATGCTTTTTCCAGCGTCATGCCGGGCGTGGGGGGCACCAGCTTGGCAATCCGGTCGGCGAAACCGTAAGGGTGCCCCATTACCCGGCCGACATCGCGGATGACGGCCTTCGCGCCCATGGTGCCGTAGGTGATTATCTGGGAAACGCGGTCGCGCCCGTAGCGGCCGGCCACGTAATCGATGACCCGATCACGCCCTTCCATGCAAAAGTCGATGTCGAAGTCCGGCATGGAGATTCGTTCGGGATTCAGGAAACGCTCGAACAGCAAATCGAACTGCAGCGGGTCGAGGTCTGTAATCCCTATCACCCACGCGACAAGCGAGCCCGCGCCCGAGCCGCGCCCCGGCCCGACCGGAACGCTGTTATTGCGTGCCCAGCTAATAAAATCTGCAACGATCAGGAAATATCCCGGGAAACCCATCTCGCTGATGACATCCAGTTCACGGGCCAGCCTCTGTTCATAAACAGTGCGCTCCTCTGCCGATTGCTGCCGACCGGCAAGTTTCGCATCAAGTCCTTCACGTGCGATTCGTTCGAGGTGCTGATCGGGGGTCGCACCACCGGGAATTTCGTACTCCGGCAGATAACTTTTGCCAAACTCCAGGCTGACATTGCAACGCCTGGCGATCTCGACCGTGTTCTGCAACGCCTCCGGCAAATCGGCGAACAGCACACTCATTTCCTCGGTGCTGCGCAGATACTGTTGTTCGCTGTAGTTGCGTGGCCGGGAGGAATCGTCGAGCGTGTAACCGCCCTGTATGCAGGTTTTGGCTTCGTGCGCCTCGAATTCCTCCGCTGTCAGGAAACGCACGTCGTTCGTCGCTACAACCGGGCAACCGGCCGAACTCGCGAGGTTGACCGCACGCTTTACGTAGTCCTCGTCGCCTGCCCGGCCTGTGCGCTGTAATTCGATGTAGAAATCGCCCAAGAAAATGCTCCGGTAACGCTCAAGCCACCCCGCCGCCTCGTCAAAGCTGCGCGTCCCCAGCAGGGCAGCCAGGGCGCTGTCCCTGCCGCCCGACAATGCTATTAAACCGGCAACGTCCGGTTCTTCCAGCCAGCTTTCGGCGATCACCGGGATGCCATTTAACTGCCCTTCCACATATGACCGGGTAATTAGCCGTTTGAGGTTCAGGTAGCCGGTCTGGTCTTTGCACAGCAAAACCATGCGTGCATAACCTGTATTGGTATGCGTAGTCGAGACCATTACATCGGCGCCGACCAGTGGCTTCACGCCGGCTTCCAGCGCCGCCTTAAAGAACTTCACCAGGCCGAACAGATTGCCCTGATCCGTTACCGCGATAGCAGCCTGGCCGCCGGCTGCGGCTTTCTCGACCAGGGCGGGTAGACGAACGATACTGTCGACGATCGAGTACTCGGAATGCACGTGCAGGTGTACGAATTCGGCGCTCACTTGCCGGTCACCCCCCGCAGTTGCACTTCTCTGACGGGCCTGAAGGAGCGCCGGTGGGCAGGCGTTATCCCGAAACGCAGCAGCGCTTCGCGGTGGATCCGGGTCGGATAGCCACGATGCCGGTCGAAGCCATATTCGGGATACATTTCGTGCAGTTCATCCATTCGTCTGTCACGTTCCACCTTGGCCAGTATCGATGCCGCGGCGATGGCCGGACAGAGATCGTCACCGCCCACCACTGTTTCGGTAATAGCGTTGTACGCCCGCGGCAACTCGGGACAACGATTGCCGTCTATTTGCAGCAACCCGGGCTGCATACTTAAACCTTCGACCGCACGACGCATCGCAAGCATCGTTGCGCCAAGTATATTCAGTTCATCTATTTCACTGACGCTCGCAGAGCCGAGTGACCAGGCCAGGGACTCATGTGCAATAGAAACTGCCAGGGCTTCCCTGCGTTTTGCCGATAACTTTTTTGAGTCGCGTACACCGCTGATACTCTGACCGGACTCGAGAACCACCGCACACGCGACAACCGGTCCCGCAAGTGGGCCCCGGCCCGCCTCATCAACGCCGCCGACTGCTAACAACCTCAACCCTTTTGGATCCGCACCACACGGATCCCGTGTAAATATTCCACCCTGCAGCCCGAAGACTGCCTGACCGGATAGATTACGTGGAATCGGCTGTTGTATTCCAGCGTTTTACTGATGGCATCGTGAACCGGTCGCGTCCGGATGACAAACGCCGGCATACCCGCCGGGTCCGGCCACACCGCACCTGAACCGAGATTGAGAAAGTAGAGTTAAGGCCTTGAATCAGCGAATTTTAGCTTTCAGGACTTCGGCGATAACGGCTGCGGCCCGCCCGTCCGCCGAACGCCTGATCTGGCTCGCCAGTTCACGAAACCGCGTAACCATCCGGTTGCACCCTCCCGGGTCCCGCAGTTGCCCGAGTACAGCGCCTGCCAAAGCATCCGGGGTGGCGATTCGCCCAACGAATTCAGGCACCAGCGCATCCCCGGCAAGTACGTTCGGCAGCGAGAAGCGGTTGATGTAGAACATGAAAGTCTTCATGAACCAGTAAGTACCCGGCGCAAACTTATAAGCTACCACCATAGGCCTCTGCAGCAACATCGCTTCCAGCGCAACCGTGCCCGAAGCGAGGAGTGCCGTGTCAGCTGCAGCAATCACCTCATGCGTGCGCCCCGTTTCGACCTGGACAGAATCATCCATGCCATTTTCCCTGCACAGTCCTTCGATCTTATCTGCGAACGCGGCTGATACAGCCGCTACGACAAAACCGACGGCTGGCTCTTCTTTCCGGATTTTTCGGGCGGCCTGCAGAAAAATGGGTGCGAGCCTGTCTATTTCGGAACGCCGGCTACCCGGTAACAGCGCAACCACCCGCTCGGATTTCAAGCCCAGCGACTGCCTGGCCTGATCCCTGTCCCGCTCGCCCGATATATGATCCGCCAGCGGGTGCCCGATAAACGTTGCGGCGATATCGTGATCCGCAAGGAAGGGAGGTTCTATAGGCAGCAGGCAAAGTACATGATCGCATGCCGCACGTATCGTTTTGACCCGGCCACGCCGCCATGCCCATACCGACGGGCAAACGTACTGGACAGTCCGGATACCCAGAGAACGTGCAAATTTCTCCAGGCCCAGGTTAAAGTCCGGCGCGTCGACGCCAATTAATATATCGGGCGGTTCGGCCCGCAAGCGGTCTTTTATTGTTCTTTTGAAACGGTTTATGCGGGGCAGGTGGCGAATGACCTCAACGAGCCCCATAACCGCGAGTTCCTCGATATCACCCCAGGACTCACAGCCCCCGGCGCGCATGTTGGGACCTGTGACTCCGGCAAAGCGTGCGTCGGGATAGAGTTTCCCGAGCTCGCGTATGAGGCCGCCCGCCAGCACATCGCCCGATGCTTCGCCGGCTATGATGGCTATCTTCGGCACGGAGGAATGATCAGCGGATAAGGCCGCGTTCAGATGAATTCAGGAACTCTGCGAACACCGCCAGTTCAGGCTGTTCGTCTACGAGCGAGTCGATTGTCGTACGCACTTTGTCGAGGCCCAGCCCGCTTCGATACAGGCAACGATAGGCCTCCTTGATATTACGGATCTGGTCGTTATCGAAACTCCGCCTCTTCAGCCCCTCGGTATTGATGCCGCGCGGCTCGGCAACCGGCCCGCTGGCCATCACATAGGGAGGTATGTCACGGGTAATCGTAGTGCCGATCCCTACAAACGCGTGCGCACCGACGCGGCAATACTGATGTGAACACACGAATGCGCCAAGGATTGCATAGTCATCGATGATAACGTGGCCCCCTATCTGTGCGCAGTTCGCAAAGATGGTTTCATTCCCGACTACGCAGTCATGGGCCACGTGCGTATAGGCCATAAACCAGTTGTTGTCACCGATAGTCGTAACGCCCGAATCCTGAACCGTACCCCGGTTGAAAGTCGTGTACTCACGAATGGTATTGCCATTACCGATGACAAGCCGGGTATCCTCGTCCGCATATTTTTTGTCCTGGGGGTCGTCCCCGATCGAGGCAAACTGAAAAATACGATTGCGCTCACCGATGGTCGTTTCCCCCTTGATAACGCAATGGCTGCCTATTTCGCTGTCCGCACCAATCTCGACACCCTCCTCGATGATGCTGTAAGGGCCTACGCGAACGGATGAATCCAGCGATGCGCGCGGCGAAACGATCGCAGTGGAGTGTATTAATGACATGGGGGAACCGGTTCCTTCACTTTTTTATATCCTTTAGGGTCTTCTGAAACGCCTTGATCTTCTCTGCGATGACTTCCAGCCGCTTGAAATGGCCAACCAACCGCCGCCATTTGGAGGCCTCCTCGACACCCCATGCAGAGGAATAAGTGCCCGGTTCCCGAATACCCTTGGTTACCAGCGAATGGGCGTGGATAAAAACATCGTCACAGACTTCCAGGTGCCCCAACACACCAGCTTGTCCGCCAATCATGCAGCGCGCGCCAATTTTTGCGCTCCCGCCGACCCCAGCCAGCGCGGCAAACGCTGTGTGGTCACCGATGATGACGTTGTGGGCAATCTGCACCATGTTATCTAACTTTACGTCATCCCCGATGCAGGTATCTTCGATGGCACCGCGGTCTATAGTCGAGTTGGCGCCCATTTCGAAATCGTCACCGATGGCTACTCCACCCACCTGCGGAACTTTTATCCAGCCCGAATCGCTCTGTGCGATTCCAAACCCATCTGAACCGACAACTGCACCGGAATGCAATAAGCAGCGCTTACCTATACGCGTACCCGAAGCAATGCTGACGTTAGCGGCCAGCCAGCCATCGTCGCCGACGGATACGTTGTCGCCTATTACGGTATTCGGTCCTATATAGGTCCGTTCACCCAGTTGCACCTTGCTGCCGAGGACAACACCCGGGCCAACTTCGGCGCTTGCCGGAATCGAGGTACCCGGATCGCAAACGACGCTCGGGTGCACACCCGGTTTCGGCTTGCGGGCAGGGTACAGCTCGGTAGCAACCGCGGCATAGGCGGCGTAAGGGTTGGGAGTAACGAGGCAGGCAACCGGACAATCATCCGCATCTTCTTCCGCAAGGATGACGGCAGTAGCCTTAACCGATGTCAGCTTGGCCCGGTAAGCGGAATTGGCCAGAAAACTGATCGCACCGGACTCAGCAGAATCCAGCGTTCCGACGCAGCTGACCTCCAGATCAGGGTCACCGCGCAACTCGCACCCATATCGAATGGCCAGATCAGCCAGTGTGATAGCTGCCACAAGTCACCTTCCGCGTGTGCTGTAAACCCGGCTTAACCGGCACCAGGTCCGTTACTGGCCGGCGTTGGAATTATCCGGGGTTCCGGCCTTCAGCCTGTCCAGTACAGCCTGGGTTATATCGATCCGATTACTGGCATAAACGATGCCGTCGGCCAGCACGAGGTCAAATCCTGTACTGTCGGCATAGGCCGCAATCTCACGAAATACTTCCTGTTGCACTCCGCCTATCGCTTCGTTGTTGCGCAGATCCAGGTCTTCCCTGAATTCATTCTGGGCTCTAACGATTGCACGCTCGTCGTTACGCAGGTCCCGCTGCGCGTTATCACGTTCTTCCGCGCCCATAACCTCGATATCTTTCTGAATGGCCGCATTCTTTTCTTCGAAAGCGGTCTGCATCGCAACGATTTCACGGCGCCGCGGAGCGAACTCATCTTCGAGCGCCTCGCGGGCCGTCTGCGCCTGCGGTGATTCCTGCAGCAGCCGGCCTACGTTAACTACACCTATTTTCAGCCCATCTACAGCCTGCGCTACCGTGATCGCCGGCAGCAAGCCAACAAATATAGCCAGTAACAGGGTATTTCTTGTCTTGTATTTCATGTAACAACCTTTCTTTGCAAAACGGCCCCTAAAAAGCGCCGCCTATAGAAAACTGGAAATTCTCGGTTTCATCGCCCTGCAGGTCAAACCCTCCTTCCTGAGTGCCTTTATATTCGTCGAGCGGCACACCATAGCTGAAGCGAAACAGGCCCAACGGCGCGAGCCACTCCGCCGCTATCCCGACCGAGGTCCGTAACTGATCTGACTCAAAATCATAAAAATCGTTCGGAAGCTGGCCACCGCCAAACTGGCCGCCCGTGCTGTCATACCACTCAATCGTGTCCTCCGTCGAAAAGACGTTGGCCACATCATAAAACAGAACAAAGCGTGAGCGAGCCTGCCAGCTTGCGGGTATAGGCAGAATCAGCTCGACCTGACCCGCAAGCAACAGGTTGCCACCGTAGGGATTATTCCGGGTATCCTGTGGCCCAAGCGAGTTTTCCTTGTAACCGCGCACCGTGTCCGGGCCGCCGGCAAAATAGTTCTTATAGGGCGGGATGGACGTGGTGTCGCCGAAGGCATAGCCGTAGCCCACCTCGCCGTTAAGCGCCAGCGTAAAGTAACGGTTGAGCGGAAAGTACTGTACGTACCGGTAATTCAGGGTCATGTACTCGACTTCACTGCCCGGCACCGTTACGGCACCCCCGACAGAATGCCGAAACCCACGGTTTGCAAATATTGCCCTGTTTCTCGTGTCATAACTCCAGCCTCCCGCGAGTTCTACCACAGCAAACTCACTCGTAAGAAACTCGGTCCCTATTCCGATGCAGTCACTCGGATCACAGGTATCGCTCTGGCTACCGTTCATGTTTATCCAGTCGATAGCCTGCTTTGAACTACTTGCCGAATTAGCGGATATCTCGGAGTCCTGGTAATTGATACCAAGACTGATGCGCTGGTACTCCGTGAGCGGATAACCCCAGTTAACACCCGCCGACAGGGTTTTGGAGTCCAGGTCAGAAGCGTCTGACGTGAAGTTTGTGGTTTTACGGTAAGCCGCACGAATACTGCGACTTACTTCGTTCAGACTTACGTAGGGATCCGTATACGAGGCCGCGATAATCTTGGAAAAGTCGCCGACATTCATATCCGCCTGGACCCGGTTACCGGTTCCCATGAAGTTCGTGTGTATGAAATTGGCATTCAACAACACACCCTGGGAATCCGAGTATCCGAGTCCGCCGCCAAACTGGCCCGGCAGCCCCTCGGTGATGTTGAAATCCACATCAACCATGTCAGGCGTGCCCGGCACGGGATTGGTGTCTACCTTGACCTCCTCGATATAGGGCAGGCGCTGCAGGCGAACCTTGGAACGGTCCACCTTGCTCTTCGACAGGTAGGCACCTTCCAACTGGCGCATTTCACGCCTGAAAACCTCGTCGTCGACCGAATCTGCGCCGTTGAAGTTGATACGTCTTACGTACACCCGGTTCTTGGGATCCACGTAGAAAGTAACTTCTACTTCGCGCGTTTCCTTGTCGAGTTCGGTGATAGGTTCTACCTGGGTAAATGCATACCCCTCCTCGCCCAGCCGCAGCTGAATGAGCTCTTCACTACGAGTGAGCAGTTGCTGCGAAAACATCTGCCCCGGTCGCACCTGTATATAAGGTGTAAAGGAATTTTCCGGCAGGATGAGTTCGCCGGCCAACTTCACGTCCGAAACCTTGTATTGCTCACCCTCGACTATATTGATGGTGATAAATATATCTTTCTTGTCGGGGGAAACCGCCACCTGAGTCGAATCGATACCAAAATCCGCATAGCCACGGTCCATGTAATAGGAACGCAGGGTTTCAAGGTCTCCCTGCAGCGCTTCGCGAGAGTAGCGGTCGTCACTGCGGAAAAAAGATAGCCAGTGCGGTGTCCTCAACTTGAAAACATCGAGCAGGTCTTCGTCCTCGAAGACGGTATTCCCCACGATATTGATTTGCCGGATCCGCGCCCGCTCGCCTTCCTTGATATTGATATTGATATCGACCAGGTTGTCCGGCAGCTCCTTAACCTCTGTCTTCACCGAGGCGGCATACTTGCCCTGGGCAAAATACTCGTCTGTCAGTGAGCGTTCGACATCGTCGAGGACAGAGCGGTTGAGGATTCGACCCCGCTTCAGCCCCACGCGCCCCAGCGATTCCATGAGGTCTTCCGTCTTAATGTCCTTATTGCCGGTAATCGTAAAGTCGGAAATCGACGGGCGTTCCGCTACGGCAATAATTAAGGTATCGCCCTCCTGCCTGAACTCAACGTCGGTAAAGAACTCCGTCGCGTAAACGGCCCGCAGCGCTTCCTGAACTTTCTCACGGGTCAGTGTGTCCCCGATATTGAGCGGCAGGTAATTAAAAACCGTGCCTTCGGAGATGCGTTGCAGGCCCTCTATACGTATATCTTCTACAACGAAAGGTGCCTGCTGGGCGCCCGCCATGCCGGCAACGCAAAGAAGCAGAATCGCCCACAGTTGCGAACGACAATTCTGATTGCCCGGGAAACCCTTCAACACGGGATTATCAGCTGAAGACCCGGGTCAGGTCATTATAAAAAGCAAAACTCATTACCAGCACGAGGAAAACTATCCCGAGTTGCTGGCCAATAAGTTGCGCACGATTTGACAACGGCCGACCCTTAATAAACTCACATACCTGATATACCACCTGTCCACCATCGAGAATCGGGATCGGCAGCAGGTTCAGGATGCCGAGGCTTAAGGATACGACTGCAAGAAAATTCAAAAATGAGGCAAGCCCAACCGATGCGGAATAGCCTGCGTACTGGGCAATATTTATAGGCCCGCTGATATTTTTTACCGACACCTCGCCTGTAATCATGCGGCCGACCATCCTGACCGTCAGCACCGACATGGACCAGGTACGCTCTGTCGCAACACTTACAGCATCCCAGGGCCCGTAACGCTGATCACCGCTGTACTGCTCGTAGAAGCCTTCCGGTATCTGCGCCCCGGCACCGATGCGACCGATGATGCTACCGTCCTCCTGCTGGAACTGGCCGATGCTAAGTGGCAGCTGCTCAGCATTCCCCTCTCGTTCTATGGTCAGTTCAACCGTTTCGTTGGGGTGCGCCTGCACGAACTGCACCCACTCGACCCAGTCTGTAAACGCCACGCCGTCGGCAGCTATCACACGGTCACCCGTACGCAGGTCGGCCGCCTCTGCGGCACCGCCGGGGGAGATATCGCCCATCACCGGATCGATAGCCGGTGACCACGGCGTAAAACCTAAACCGCCAAACAGCTTGCCGGGCTCAGTGAGCTCCCTGATCCGGCCTTCGACATCCAGGTACACGGTCTTCTCGCGACCTGTATCGGCGATGAGTTCCATGCGGATACGCTTGTTATCAAGCATCGTATCGATAATTGCGAGCACGGCGCCTTCCCAGGTCGCCACCACGTGCTCACCAACCCCGATGATCCGGTCTTTGTATTCAATGCCCGCGTTGCTCGCGACACTTTGCGGCTCGACCTCCCCCACTATCGGTTTAAGCCCGGGGACGCCGAGGACAAACATCAGCCAGTATGCAAAAATTGCGAAGATGAAATTCATCACCGGCCCGGCAACCAGTATCCCGACGCGGTGTCTTACGGGCTGCTTGTTGAAAGCCCTGTGGAGGTCCTGTTCCGGCACTTCGCCTTCCCGTTCATCCAGCAACTTGACGTAGCCGCCGAGCGGGATGGATGAGAGGCAATACTCGGTCTGGTCCGGACCACTCTTCTTCATCCATATCGGTCGCCCGAAACCAATGGAAAAACGTAACACCTTGACGCCCGCAAACCGGGCGGCAATGTAATGCCCCCACTCGTGCACGGCCACCAGTATGCCGATAGCTAGCAGAAACGCGAGTACAGAAAAGATGATCATGCCCATATATAAGCGCCCATTTTAAGCTTCCATGCGAAGGCAGTACAAAGAAAAATAAACAACCCGTCAGACCCGCAGTGTACCGGTCAGCAACAGTGCAACTACATATACCGGTAAGGCCGCGACCATGCCGTCTATGCGGTCCAATACACCGCCGTGGCCGGGCAACAAGGTGCCACTGTCCTTGAGCCCGGCGTAGCGTTTGAATGCGCTAACCGTGAGATCGCCGATAACCGAAACTGCAGCGATAGCTATCCCGACTGCTGCAAACAGCAACGGCGAGAGCTTCAGCATACTCGCGCCAAACAATGCAGCCACAGCTGCACAGAGTAACCCGCCCGCCAATCCTTCCCAGGTTTTACCGGGGCTAATGCGCGGAGCCAGTTTACGTTGGCCGAAGCGCCGCCCTGTAAAATACGCGCCTATATCGGCAGCCGCCACCATGGCAACAAAGCAGAGCAACAGGGGCACACCTCCACCGGTATCCATGAGTCTTGCGAGTGCCAGCCAGGCTGGTTGCAGGCAGAAAAGCCCCGCTAAAGCGCAACTCCACTTATTAATAGCCAGCGAACCGAACGCCAGCCAGCACAGCACCAGCAACCACCAGCCAACTGCAGCGTAAACAACCGGATCGCCGGCACCGGGCGTAGTTCCGGCCATTGTCGGCACAAGACCAACGCAAGCCATTACGAATGTATAGAGCGCACGGACGAACGGATTGTCCGGCGTAAAAAAACCTGACCACTCCCAGACACCGATGAGCACAAATGCACCGAGCACATAGCGAACGGCACTCGCCGGCAACAGGAAAACAGCTGCGCCCAGCACGATAACTAAAACAGCCGCGGTGATAATTCGCTTTGTAAGAGAACTCATGGATACGTCCGTTTCGGTGCCGGAGCAAGGGCAGCGATGCTCCGGGACTTAATCCCCGGCGGTTACCTCAGCACGGTTCGCAACCTGGTCACCGGTTTGCCCGAAACGTCGCTCTCTTCCTGCGAAGAATTCGAGCGCCAGGTCGAGGTCGTCGGCATTGAAATCGGGCCAGAGTCTGTCGGTAAAGTACAGTTCACTGTAGGCCATATCCCAGAGCAGAAAATTGCTGATCCGCCGCTCTCCGCCCGTACGAATCAACAGGTCAGGCGCGGGCATACCGGCCAGCGACAGTTCGGCCGCAAGTCTATGCTCGTCGATATCACCTGCAGAAAGCTGGCCCGCTTCGACACGCTCGGCCAGTTTGCGGGTCGCCTGTACGATATCCCAGCGCCCTCCATAAGCCACGGCAAGGACCAGTTGCATGCCATCATTGTCTGCCGTCAGTTCTTCGGCAGCCTGCAGACGCTTCTGCAAACGGCTTGACAGCTCATCGCGCGCGCCCACAAAGCGAACCTGTATCCTGTTTTCGTGTAATGCATCGACCTCACGCTGCAGCACTTCAAAAAACAGGCTCATCAGGCTGCTGACCTCATCGGAAGGCCGGCTCCAGTTTTCGCTACTGAATGCGAACAGCGTAAGCGCCTTTATGCCCCGTTCCGCAGCCGCCTCCACGACGGCACGGGTGCTTTTCACGCCTGCGCGGTGCCCCTGGTGACGCGGATAACCGTTTGCTTTTGCCCAGCGCCCGTTGCCATCCATAATGATGGCTATGTGCCGGGGCACGGACTGGGGGCTGTTTGAATCGGGCTCGGCCATCGACGCACTCTGACTTTAATAGATCAGCTTAAAAATCCATTATTTCTTTTTGTTTTTTCTCAGAAACCTTATCAACTTCCTGGATGTATTTGTCAGTAATTTGCTGGATTTCCTGCTCGGCACGCCGTTCCTCATCCTGGCTGATTTCCTTCTCTTTAAGCAGGGCCTTGATATCGCCTATCACGTCACGCCGCACATTGCGCACCGCGACTTTGCCCTGTTCAGCCTCCTGTTTGACCATGCGGGCCAGGTCCTGGCGGCGCTCCTCGGTCAGATCGGGTAGCGGCACCCGGATTACCTTACCGGCGGTTACCGGATTCAGGCCAAGCTCGCAGTTTTGTATTGCCTTTTCAATTTCGGGGATCATCGATTGTTCCCAAGGCGTTACCGAAAGCGTACGTGAATCCTCTACGGCGATATTGGCAACCTGGTTCAACGGCGTTTCCGCACCGTAATAGTCCACCATGATCTGCTCCAGCAGACTTGTCTGGGCCCTGCCGGTGCGCAGCTTCGTTAACGCATGGCTAAACGCATCCACGCTTTTCTGCATTCTCTGGTTCGCGTCTTTTTTCAGATCTTCAATCACATCCCACCTCGCCCCGGCTGCGTTCAGTCAGGCGAAACCAGTGTTCCCACGGCCTCACCCTTTACGAGCCTCAGCAGATTTCCCGGTGTGTTCAAATTAAAAATACGAATTGGTAGATTATTGTCGCGGCACATAACAACGGCGGTTGTATCCATCACGTTCAACCTGTCACTGATCACTTTGTCAAAGGACAGTGTGTCAAAACGACTGGCGGTCGGGTCTTTTTCCGGATCCGCAGTATAAACGCCGTCTACCTTGGTCGCCTTTACCAGGATGTCAGCGCCGATCTCGATTGCCCGCAGGCTCGCTGCCGTATCGGTCGTAAAAAAAGGATTACCCATACCCGCGCCGAAAATGGTGACCCGGCCCTTCTCGAGGTGCCGGACCGCACGCCGGCGGATGTAATCCTCGCAGACCTCGTTGATCTGCAAGCCGGACATGACGCGCGCCATAATGCTGACGCGTTCGAGTGCATCCTGGAACGCCAGCGAGTTTATGAGGGTCGCCAGCATGCCCATGTGGTCGCCGGTAACCCGGTCTATGCCGGCCCGGGCGAGTCCATGACCCCTGAATATGTTGCCACCCCCGATAACAACGCCGATCTGGATACCAAGCCGGACGACGTCACTGATCTCACTCGCCATGCGGCTCAGGACTTCGGGATCGATCCCATAATCCTCGTTACCGAGCAGGGCTTCACCGCTAAGCTTCAGGAGTATTCGGTTGTAGGGCAGGTTTGTGGCTGTCATGGACGATTCGGACTCCCAAGCAGTGATGCAGACTGATCCGCACCATTAACGGCAATACCGCATAGCCAAAGCATTCCCTGGCTACCATCCTGTCGGGTGTCCGGAGCATCCCGGATCCGGCAGGCCCTATTCTTATTCGTCTTCGGTCTGGCTGGCGCGAACCTGAGCTTCAACCTCGGCAGCGAAGTCCTCTTGCTTCTTTTCGATGCCTTCGCCCACTTCCAGCCGGGTAAAAGAATTCACGCTCGCACCTTTTTGTTCCAGCAGTTTGCCAACCGTGATATCCGGATCCTTTACAAAAGGTTGACCCACCAGGGTAATTTCTCCGAGGTACTTGCGCAGCCGGCCTTTGACCATTTTGCCGACTATTTCTGCCGGCTTGCCTTCCTGCTCGGCCTGCTCGGTCAGGATCCGCCGTTCACGTTCCAACTCGTCCGCAGGAACATCAGCTTCTGCAATACAGGCTGGTGAGGAAGCCGCGATATGCATGGCGATATCTTTACGCAATTCGTCATCACCGCCGCTGATATCGACTACTACACCGATACGGTCGCCATGCCGATACTGCCCGATAGACCCAACCGCGCTGATCGTTTCGAATCGACGTACACTGATGTTTTCGCCAATCTTGGCTACCAGCGCGGTACGCGCGGTATCGAGCGTTCCGCCGTCAACCTCGGTTGCCAGCAACGCATCCACGTTTGCAGGCCCTTCGTTCAGGGCGAGCATTGCAGCAGTTTCTGCAAAGGCAACAAAATTCTTGTCTTTGGCGACGAAATCAGTTTCGGAGTTAACCTCCATTACTACCACCTTGCTGCCGTTTACCGCAATTTCTACCCGGCCTTCAGCTGCGATTCGGCCGGCCTTTTTCTCAGCCTTGGCCTGACCCTTGGTGCGCAGCAGTTCTGCCGCGGCAGCGAGGTCACCGTCAGTTTCCACCAGCGCCTTCTTGCATTCCATCATTCCGGCCCCGGTCCTTTCCCGGAGTTCTTTAACCAGACTTGCTGTAATAGTCATTCCTGTATTCCCGGCCGGCGGTTAATCGTCGGACGACGCTTTCTTGGCAGCTGCCTTTTTTGCAACCTTTTTCTTGGCCTTTTTCTTGGCAGCTACTTTCTTGGTCGTCTTCTTCTTGGTTTTCTTCTTGGCAGCTGCAGCTTTAGCGGGCTCTGCGCTTACCGGTGCTTCCCCGGCTACAGGCTCGGGCTTGTCCTCAGCCTCTGACTTGGCTTGCGCTTCTGCCGCAGCTCTGGTCTCGGCCTTGGGCTCTACCTCGGACTCGGTTTTGGCCTCAGGCTCGGTTTTGGCCTCAGGCTCGGTTTTGGCCTCAGGCTCGGTTTTGGCCTCAGGCTCGG
>JASLMV010000014.1:25579-81604 GCA_030746435.1 Gammaproteobacteria bacterium
TCGGTTTTGGCCTCAGGCTCGGTTTTGGCCTCAGGCTCGGTTTTGGCCTCAGGCTCGGTTTTGGCCTCAGGCTCGGTCTTGGCCTCAGGCCTGGTCTCAGCCACTGCTGCAACTTTTTCTTTCACTACAACCTTTTTCGTTTTAGCCGCTTTGCGCGCGCCCCGCGCTGCCCCCGCAGGCCTGCCCTCGCCATCGAGCTCGACAAACTCGTCATCGCCTTCGGGAACTTGTGGCAGTGTTGCCTTACCTTCGGTAACGGCATCAGCGACACCTGCAGCATAAAGTTGAGCGGCGCGCATGGCATCGTCGTTACCCGGCACCACGTAGTCAACCTCGTTGGGCGAACAGTTAGTGTCCACAATCGCTATGACGGGTATGCCAAGCTTGCGGGCCTCGTGCAAAGCGATTTTTTCGTGGCCGACATCGATAATGAACAGCGCGTCTGGCAACGACCGCATAGCCTTGATGCCACCGAGGCTGCGTTCCAGCTTTTCCTGCTCGCGCTTAAGACCAAGAACTTCCTTCTTGCTCAACTGGTCAAAACTTCCATCCTCCGACATCGCTTCCAGCTCTTCGAGCCTCTTGATCGACTGCTTGATCGTCTTGAAGTTGGTCAGCATTCCACCGAGCCAGCGATGGCTCACAAACGGCATGCCACAGGTCTCCGCCGCTGTCCTGATAGCCTCTCGAGCAGACCGCTTGGTGCCTACGAACAGCACGGTTCCGTTGTCTGCAGCAACGTTTTTTATGAAATCGAGGGCTTTCTCGTACAGCGGTAAGGTCTGCTCAAGATTGATGATGTGGATATTATTGCGGTGACCGAAAATGAACGGTGCCATTTTCGGATTCCAATATCGGGTCTGATGCCCAAAGTGCACCCCAGCCTCCAGCATCTGGCGCATGGATACGTCTGTCATTTTTAAACTCCTGGGTTCAGCCTCCATGTACCCCGTACGGCAACCGTTTCGAGTCAGGCTCGTGAACGGCACCCAGCCGCACGTGACGGTACATGTGTGGATTTGATTGCTTAAAATGCGCGCGCTTTATACCATATGGGCCGTTCAGCAACAATGGATCGGGGGCTCCGGCTGTGCTTTTCAGCCCGGGCGGCGCGACCCGGCGTCCGGTAGCAACCGGGCTCTACACCTCGCCTTCTAGTCGATTTGGCGATCCATGTTGCCCCGCAGCCACAGCGCCCCATTTTGCCCCTGCCAGGTAGTTCCAGGAATATCGCCGATGAGCGTAACAATTAAAACTCCGGCTGAAGTCGACAAAATGCGGGTCGCAGGACGGCTTACAGCTGACGTGCTGGACATGCTCGACGAGCATGTGCAGCCCGGCGTGTCCACCGATGAACTGGACAGCATCTGTCACGGTTTTATCGTCAATACGCAGAAGGCTATCCCGGCACCGCTTAACTACCGGGGCTTCCCGAAGTCCATATGCACATCACTCAACCATGTCGTCTGTCACGGTATACCCGGCACCCGGGTCCTTAAGAACGGTGACGTGCTTAATATCGATATCACCGTTATCAAAGACGGCTACCACGGTGATTCAAGCCGGATGTATACCGTGGGCGAACCCCCGGTGCAGGCCAGGCGCCTGACCCAGGCATCGTTTGACGCCATGTGGAAAGGCATAGAAATGGTTCGGCCGGGCGCCCGGCTGGGCGACATCGGGCACGCGATCCAGAGTTTCGCGGAAGCCCAACGCTTTTCGGTTGTGCGGGAATACTGTGGGCATGGTATAGGCAGGTTATTCCACGAAGACCCGCAGGTACTCCATTACGGGAATCCGGAAACAGGACTCGAGCTGGTCGAAGGTATGACGTTTACGGTAGAGCCCATGCTCAACGCAGGCAGCCGGCATGTGAAACTTCTGGGCGACGGCTGGACTGTTGTAACCAAGGACCATTCGCTGTCCGCACAATGGGAACATACCGTGCTCGTAACACAATCAGGTTTCGAGGTGCTGACGCTGGGAGCCGGTGACCGCTGATGGTAACCCCTTCCGTACACACCGACCCGGCGGCGACGCTCTCTATCAGCTCTGACGATCAGGCGCTCGCACAGCGCTGTCTGAACGATGCCGGAACCGATATCGACTGGGACGTCATCGAAAGCTGGGTCGAGGCCGCGGCAGAGGATCCCCTGCCATCCTACCGAACCCTGCTCGCCTCAACCTACGAAGCGCTCAAACAGCGCTTCCTCAACGGCGATTCCGTCGAGCAACTGGTCGCCGACCGGACCCGCATTGTCGACAGCGTTATCGTCTCGGCATGGCGATCCTTTTCGGCATCGAGTGATTCCAACCTGGCGCTGGTCGCGGTCGGTGGCTACGGCCGCGGTGAATTGCATCCGGCGTCCGACATCGACCTGTTACTGCTAACCAAGCGCGATGCCCGGAAGTATCGGGAAGATATTGCTGATTTCCTTGCACTGCTCTGGGACGTCGGACTGGAAGTCGGCCACAGTACCCGCACTATTAATGAGTGCAGGGACGCATGCAAAGGCGATCTGACGATTGCAACCACACTGATGGAATCGCGGTTGCTGTATGGCTCCGAATCGCTATACAAAAAAATGGCAGAAGCGATCGCACCGCCAAAGATCTGGCCGGCGCGAGCTTTTTTCGAAGCGAAACTAAAGGAACAGGCAAACCGGCACCACAGTTACGATGACACGGCCTACAACCTCGAGCCCAACATCAAGGGCAGCCCGGGAGGGTTAAGAGATATACAGATTATTATCTGGGTCACCATGCGGCACTTCGGGACCGGCAATTTGTCGAGTCTCGTCGAGGAAGGATTCATCACCGAAGCACAACTGCGGATACTCCGGCAGGGCAGAAAACTTCTGTGGCAAATTCGCTTCGCCCTCCACATCCTTACCGGGAGGCGCGAGGATCGGTTGCTGTTTGACTACCAGGCACGCATAGCCGAGTTATTCGGCTACGAAGATGCGTCATATACGCTGGCCGTAGAACAACTTATGCAGCGGTACTACCGGACCGTCATGGATATCAGCCGCCTGAACGAGATGCTGCTGCAGTTATTCCAGGAAGCGATTCTCCTGAACCCCGATGCCCCGGCCGAGCCTGTCAGCGACAATTTCGAAGTCAAGAACGGTTTCCTGCAGATCGCCCACGAGCAGGTATTCCCCGACAATCCTTCCGCACTGCTGGAAATGTTCCTGATGCTGCAGCAGCACCCCGAATACAAAGGCGTCAGCGCCCGGACCATCGCGCTCGTACGCCGGCATATGCACCTGATCGACGATGAGTTCCGGCTGAACCCCAGGAACCACCGCCTGTTCCTGAAAATCCTCGCCGCACCGGAAGGCGTTACCCATGAACTGCGGCGGATGAACATCTACGGCGTACTGGGCCAGTACATACCGAGTTTTGGCCGCATCGTAGGACGGATGCAGTACGACCTCTTCCATGCTTACACGGTCGATGCGCACACTCTCTTCGTTGTCAGTAATCTGCGGCGCTTCGCGCTGGACCGTTTCGACCACGAGTACCCCCGCTGCAGTGAAATTATGCGCGGGATAGCGTCACCCGAAATCCTCTACCTCGCGGGACTCTTCCATGACATCGCCAAAGGCCGCGGAGGCGACCATTCGACCCTGGGCGCGGTAACTGCGGAAGCATTCTGCCTGGAGCACGGGATGAGCCGCTACGATTCACGGCTTGTTGCATGGCTGGTCAGGCATCACCTGCTGCTGTCGCTGACCGCACAGAAAAAGGATATCAATGACCCGGAGGTCATCCGCGAATTTGCGGGTACGGTCGGTGACGAGACACACCTTAATTACCTCTACCTGCTGACGGTTGCGGACGTACGCGCAACCAACCCCAAACTCTGGAATACATGGAAAGCACAGTTGTTCGAGGAGACTTACGAACTCGCCAAGCGCGCATTGCACCAGGGACTGGAAACGCCGATAGACGCGGACGAGTTGCTGCGCGAGAAACAACAGCGGGCGCTGAACCTGATGCAGGCAGGCAGCGACGAGGCCGATGCCGCACGCGGGCTGTGGAACAGCCTTGGCCAAGAATACTTCGTCAGGTGTCGCCCCGAAGAAATCGCCTGGCACACGCAACTGCTCGCCGAGCATACCGGTGCCGAAGACAATACCCTGGTCGATATCCAGGTGCCCGAGACCCGGGACCGTACCGAGGTCCTGATTTATGCACCGCAGGGCCAGTTCAATTTTTCTATCGCGACCGGTGTGCTGGATGAATTCGGGCTGACCATTACCGACGCCAGGCTCATCCCTCTCGACAACGGGCAAAGCCTGTCTATTTATACGGTCCTCGAACAGGACGGTCAGCCTGTCGACGAGCAACCCCGGCGGGACAAAATCCGCCAGCGCTTGAACAAGCTGATACGCGAGCCGAGCACCGGGCCCGTGCGCATCACGCGCAAGGCGCCCCGCCAGGTGCGCATGTTCGAGACCCCAACGCAGGTCGATTTTGCAGAAGATGTTGCCAACCAGCGGACCGTTATGAACCTGACCAGCGGTGACCGGCCGGGCCTGCTCGCCGAAACCGGCCAGGCTCTGCGCAAACTCAACGTATTCGTGCGTATGGCCAAAATCGTCACGGTCGGCGAACGTGCGGAAGATGTCTTCTACATCACGGACAAGGACGGCAAGCCGTTGTCGGCGGAATTGCAGGAAGCGCTGCGCGATGAATTGCTGGCTAATAATAAGGATGGCCCCGCCCGGGCCGAAGACGAGTAGAATAGCGCGCCAACATTCCGAGGATAACGGTACATATGAACGACATTAAGGACCTGATTGAAAGCAGTTTCGATCAGCGCCAGGAACTGAATCTGGGCGATGCCTCGCAGAAACTGCGACATGCCATTCATACTGCTATCGAAATGCTCGATAGCGGCGAAGCGCGCGTGGCCGAGCCCACGGAAGCGGGTTGGCAGGTCAACGAATGGCTCAAGAAAGCGGTGCTGCTCTACTTCGCGACTGAGTCCAATGCAAAGATCGGCGGCGGGTTCAGCAATTTCTATGACAAGGTCCCGTTGAAATTCGCCGGGTGGGACGAGCAGCAGTTCGCCGCCGCCGGCGTGCGGGTCGTGCCTGATGCGATCGCCCGCAAAGGTTCCTACATCGCAGACAACGTTGTGCTGATGCCCTCCTACGTGAACATCGGCGCCTACATCGACAGCGGAACGCTGGTCGACACCTGGGCAACGGTGGGAAGCTGCGCACAGATCGGCAAGAACGTGCACCTGTCCGGTGGCGCCGGCATCGGCGGCGTTCTGGAACCGTTGCAGGCGGCCCCCACCATTATCGAAGACAACTGCTTTATAGGCGCCCGTTCCGAGATTGTCGAAGGCGTAATTGTTGAAGCGGGCGCGGTCATTTCCATGGGCGTCTACATAGGCCAAAGCACACGGATTTACGACCGCGAGAAAGACGAACTGCTTTATGGCCGCGTACCGGCAGGTGCCGTGGTGGTGCCCGGCAGCCTGCCCTCGGGCACGGGCAACTGCAGCCTGTACGCCGCAATTATCGTGAAGCGCGTCGATGCCAAGACGCGGGCCAAGGTAGGTATAAACGAGCTCCTGAGGGAAAACTGAGGACGTGATTAACGTTTGCGGTGCCGGAGCCGAATGGAAATGGCTGTTTTTTTGGGCTGGTAAATCAGAATGAGTGCAACCGTCGATTTTGCAATCGAACTGATGGAACGGAAGTCGGTTACGCCGGAGGACGGCGGCTGCCAGAAACTCATAGCCGAGAAACTGGCGCCGGCCGGGTTCCGGATCGAGCATTTGCGTTATGGCGACGTCGATAACCTGTGGGCACGGCGTGGCGATGAGGGTCCGGTTTTCTGTTTCGCCGGCCACACCGACGTGGTACCCCCGGGTCCGAACGAGGAATGGGAAAGCGACCCCTTCAAGGCGGAACTTCGCAACGGGTTGCTAATCGGACGTGGTGCAGCGGACATGAAAACTGCGCTCGCAGCCATGGTCGATGCCACCACGGAGTTCGTGGACGAAAACCCCGACCACAAGGGTTCGATCGCATTCCTGATCACCAGTGACGAAGAAGGACCGGCTCAGCAGGGCACCAAGGAAGTAATCAAAACCCTGGGGGAGCGCGGTGAAAAAATAGACTGGTGCGTTATCGGCGAACCCTCGAGCAGTTCCCGGCTGGGCGACGCCGTCAAGATCGGCCGCCGCGGCTCTCTGAGCGGCATGCTAACCGTGCACGGCGTCCAGGGCCATGTCGCGTACCCGCAACTCGCCGACAACCCCATCGAGCGTTTCGCGCCGGTGCTGGCCGAACTCTACGCGCTGGAACTGGACGAAGGAAACGAGTTTTTCCCGCCTTCGAGCTTCCAGGTCGTGCAACTGGAAAGCGGCACGGGCTTCCCTAACGTGACGCCGGGTGAGTTGTACACGCGGTTTAATTTTCGCTACTCGACCGAGTGGGACCACGGGGGGATCAAGGCCCATGTAAGCGAAATACTGGATAAGCACGGACTCAAGTACACGCTGGACTGGCACCTTTCCGGCGCGCCGTTCCTGACGGAAGGCGGGCCGCTGATTCCGGCGGTGCAGGAAGCTGTGCAAACCGTGACGGGAGTGACGCCCGAACTGTCGACCACCGGCGGTACATCCGACGGACGGTTTATTTCGCCCGCGGGCGCAGATGTGGTGGAGTTTGGCGCGATTAACGCGAGCATCCACAAGTCCAATGAAGAGATCCTGCTGGACGATATCGACCGCATGCGCGAGACCTATAAAGAAATCCTCCGCCGCATGCTCTAGCAGCCGTTTGAAACCCTCAGGCGGCACGATCCGGCGTTAAGAATTGACTTACAATGCTCATGTACTGGCGTGTACACTCCGCTTGTTCGTCAATTCTTGCCTTGGCTCGCGGCCTGCCTGAGCGCTTCAAGCAACTGCTAGTTTTCTGCCGGCCAGTTGCGAAGATTGACGACTATTCCGTAAACGCCCAGTGCTGCGACTGCAATCAGTACCCAGGCCGGCATGCTCAGTCCGAGGAACGACCAGATGATCTTGGCGCACTCTCCCGAGCCGCTTAACACGGTCGAAAAAACTTCGGTCAGCGGGAAGGCGTCCAGCATGAAATCAAGGCCGGGACCGCAGGCCGGAACCTTGTCGGGCGGCAGGTTCTGCAACCAGACGTGTCGGCCGGCGACACCGACGCCGGCTGCCGCGGCCAGCGTAATGAACGCGGCATAAATACGAGACCCGGTTTGTGCCGGGTTATGCAGCCCCGCGACCAGGAACACAACCCCCAGGGCAATGACCGCAACCCGCTGGAAAATGCACAGGGGGCATGGCT
Source organism: Gammaproteobacteria bacterium (assembly GCA_030746435.1). Taxonomy (GTDB): domain Bacteria; phylum Pseudomonadota; class Gammaproteobacteria; order Steroidobacterales. The sequence continues at coordinate 32,923 of JASLMV010000014.1, forward strand.
CCAGGTTGAGTTGATACTGTGCAAACAGGGCATACGCCATCAGCCCGGCGCAACTGGCGAAACCCAGCAGGTTGAGTGAGCGTTTGTTCAGCATGTGGCCCATCCTTCCGACCCTGCGATGCGTGTTCTATTCATTGCGTCACATTCTCCCGCACATAGTTTGGCAGAGCATCGACGGCCTGCACACAATCGCCCGCCGCGAACTGGCTTTTGGCTATAGCCAGCACGCTCTCCGCAGACGGCCGCACATCCGGCAGAACCTTGTCTATAAGCTCACGATTCTGTTCGACAAGGCCGGACCATGCCTCCCAGCCCGGACCCGCCGCAATGACGGCGCCGGATTTTTGCGGCAGACGGAAAACAGCCGGATCGACAAGCTGATCCGGCTGCACCGGGGCCGGCATACCGGATTCTCCGGTCGTATAAATACCCAGGTACGCCTCGCCCATCCGGGCATCCAGACAACTCGCAACCGATCTCTCGCCGGCCTCTGCCGCAACGGCCGCGGCGATGGCCGCGAGGCTGGACACCCTGCCTACAGGAAGATCCTGGGAATAAGCAAGCGCCTGGGCAACGCTGGTAGCCACACGCACCCCGGTAAAACTACCCGGACCGCAACCGAACGCGATGCAGTCGAGTTCTCTTGCCGTCAAGCCTGCATCTGCCAGCAGGGAGGCAATCTCCCGGTAGACTAACCTCGAACTGCCCTGCGCATCGTTGAAAGACCGCTGCACTACCTCCGCACCGTTGCTCAGCGCGACTGATCCCTGACGGGTCGAGGTTTCAATGGCCAGGCAGCGGAACACGGCATTCATAACGGACTACCGTTGCGCAGGAATTCTTCTGCATCGAGCGAGTCCTGCGTAACCGTAAACGGCGGCAGTGATGCGAGGAAACGGCGGCCGTAATTGCGGCTGGTCACACGCGGATCGCACACGACCACCACACCATAATCAGATTCATCGCGTATCAGGCGTCCGACCCCCTGCTTAAGTGCCAACACAGCCTGGGGTAACTGGTAATCCCGGAACGGTTGCCCGCCCTGCTCGCTGATCGCCGCGAGCCGCGCCTTCAGCATCGGGTCGCCCGGCGATGCGAACGGCAGTTTGTCTATCGCTACCAGCACGAGCCGATCGCCGCGCATGTCGACACCTTCCCAGAAACTGGAGGTACCCAGTAAAACAGGGTTCTCCAGTTCCGCGAACTGCTCCAGGAGTTTCGAGCGTGGCGCTTCGCCCTGCACGAGCAGGGGATAATTGCAGTCGTCGCGGTCACGCATGATCTGTGCCGCTTCCCGCAACGCGCGGTGGCTCGTAAACAAGAGGAAAGCACGGCCGTTACTGGCCGCGATCAGCGGCAGCAGCCGCTGTACGACCGATTCAGTGTAGTTTGCCGCGGCCGGCTCCGGCAGCGCGTCAGGCAGATAGAGCAAGCCGCTGCCGGCAAAATCGAAGGGGCTGGCAATTTCAAGCGTGGTGGCATCCGGTATACCCATGCGCACCAGGAAATGGCTGAAGTCGCCACCAACCGCGAGCGTGGCCGATGTAAAAATCCACGCACATGACTGGGCCGCGAGCAGGTTGTGCAAATTCCCGGAAAATTCCACCGGTGTGTAATTCAGCGTAAACCCTGCCTTCGTCAGACCGGCCCAGCGCAGTCCCGCAGATTCATCCGCCCGGCTGATTTGTTCAATGCTTTCTATCGAGGCACATGCTCGCTCGCGACAACGCCTGAGCCCGGACATCGACTCGTCGATACATTCATGCCAGCTAATAAGGTCATCAAGGCTTGCAACGATATTGTCGAGCTCACGGAAAGCCGCCACACTGATTTCATCCCACAAAATATTGCTGGCAGCGGCGGGCAGATTCAGCCGCAGATCCCGCACGGCCTTGACGAGCGTATCGACCAACCTGGTGATATCCAGGTCTGCGGGAAATGAAGTCAGCGACTCGGCGCGGATATCTGCGGCCAGGTCCAGGAGCGAGCGGCTGGTGATGCTCACATTAAAGAAATCCTGTGCGATATCGGGGAACTGGTGGGCTTCGTCGATTACTACTGCCTCGCAACCGGGCAACAATTCGCCGAAACCCTCTTCCTTGAGCACGAGGTCCGCAAGTAACAGGTGGTGGTTTACGACAACAATATCGGCGTTGAGTGCGGCCTGCCGCGCGGAAACAACGTGGCAACGATCGTAAAACTCACACTGGGTGCCTATGCAGTTTTCCAGGGTTGACGTGACCCGGGGCCAGACAGGTGAGTCTTCCGGAATTCCCCCGACTTCAACACGATCACCCGTCCGTGTCGCCAGGCTCCAGCGTGTGAGCATCTGCAACTCGGCCGTGAACGAGTGGTCATGCAACTGTGGCTGTTCCGTTGCAACCCGGAGGCGCTGCAGGCACAGGTAGTTGGAACGGCCTTTCAGTTGCACGACGGTCACCGGCCGGCCCAGGGCACCGGCAACGGCGGGCAGGTCACGGTGGAACAACTGGTCCTGCAACGTCTTGGTGCCCGTCGACAGGACAACCCGTTTACCCGACAACAAGGCAGGTACGAGGTAGGCAAGCGTCTTGCCGGTACCGGTACCTGCTTCAACTACCAGTTCCCCGCAGTCTTCTATTGCAGCGGCCACGGCGGCGGCCATACCGGCCTGCCCTGCCCGTGGCGCATAGCCGTCGATGCAACCTGCAAGGGGACTGTCTGTACCGAACAGCTCGCTTAAGTTCCGGAATTCGTCGGGCGCTATTAAAGCCATGCCTTACTCTAAACTAAATCCTGATAAAACAATAATTTACAAATATAAACTTAGCTACAACTTAAAGCACTTACCGGGACGTATCGGCCTGCTGCCGCATGTCTCAACGTACCGCCGGTGCGCCCTCGATGGACTGCTGGCTGTTGCAGCCAAATCTTTACCGGTCTGTATAATACGCAACCCCCCCGGCTGCGGGGGTCATCATCAATAAACTAAATACAAGCACAATTCTCCTGTTATTTGACATGTAAAGCAGCCGGTTTGCCGGCAGAGGGATGCTATGACGACGCAAAACGAGGCTCTCCAACAATGGATTGAGGAAGTCGCGAACCTGACGACGCCCGAGTCGGTCTATTGGTGTGATGGCTCCGAAGAAGAGTACCAGCGGCTAATACAGGAAATGCTGGGTACCGAAACCCTGCTGGAACTTAACCAGCATACCTATCCCAATTGTTTTCTGCATCGTTCCGACCCGAGTGATGTAGCGCGGGTGGAGCACCTGACCTTCGTCTGCACCGAAAACCGTGATGACGTCGGCCCTAATAATCACTGGATGGATCCTGCCGAAGCGCATGAAAAGATGACGGCGCTCTACGAAGGTTGTATGCAAGGCCGGACCATGTACGTAATCCCGTACTGCATGGGCCCGATCAAATCCCCTTACGCACGCTGCGGCGTCGAAGTAACCGATAGCCCTTATGTCGTCGTAAACATGCGTCATATGACCCGAATGGGTAAAAAAGCACTGGAGCGCATCGAACGCGACGGCCAGTTCGTCAAGGGTCTGCATTCGATCGGCGAACTCGATCCGGAGCGCCGCTTTATTATGCATTTCCCCGAGGAACTGCTTATCCAGAGTTACGGCTCCGGCTACGGCGGCAACGCACTGCTCGGCAAGAAATGCCATGCCCTGCGGATAGCGAGCTGGCAGGCGCACCAGGAAGGCTGGCTTGCCGAACATATGCTTATCGTTGAAGTCGAAAGCCCCGAAGGTGAGAAACACTATATCGCTGCTGCATTTCCGTCCGCGTGTGGCAAGACGAACCTCGCCATGCTCATCCCGCCGGAATCGCACAAGGGCTGGAAAATCCGCACTATCGGTGACGATATTGCCTGGCTGCACCTGGATGCAACAGGCAGGTTACGCGCGATCAATCCTGAGTCCGGCTACTTCGGCGTCGTACCGGGAACAAACGAGAAGACGAACAAGAACGCTTACGATTCGATCCGCCATGACACGATCTTTACTAACGTCGGCACCACCAGCGAAAACGAGCCCTGGTGGGAAGACAAAAAGACCGGCGAACCCAGCACTGACTGGAAGGGCAATGCGTACAGTCCTGAGAATGGCCCTGCCGCACACCCGAATTCACGCTTCACGGTAAGTGCGAGCCAGAACCCCTGCTATTCCCCGCTCGCCGAAGACCCTGCCGGGGTGCCCATCAGCGCCATCGTGTTCGGCGGCAGACGCCGCGAACTGGCGCCGCTCGTCTACCAGAGCAAGGACTGGAAACACGGCGTGCTGGTCGGCGCCGGCTGCGCCTCGGAAACGACCGCCGCCGCCACGGGTGCCGTCGGGGTCGTACGCCGCGATCCGATGGCGATGAAACCCTTCTGTGGTTACAACTTCGCCGATTACTGGTCGCACTGGCTCAGTTTTGCCGACAAGTCCGACAACCTGCCGCTGATTTTCCACGTTAACTGGTTCCGGCAGGACAGCGATGACAACTTCCTCTGGCCGGGTTTCGGCGACAACCTGCGGGTACTTCGCTGGATCATAGACCGCTGCGAAAATCGTGTGGATGCGCGGGAAACGCCGATTGGCTACCTGCCCAACCCGTCCGATATCGATACGGCCGGCCTGGATATCGATAGCACAACCATGGACAACCTGTTGCACGTCGATTCCGACCAGTGGCGCGAGGAGATTACCACCGTCGGGTCGTATTTCGACGAGTACGGCGACCGCCTGCCCGGAGAACTGCGGGCGCAACAGCAGAAAGTGCTGAGCGCGCTGGGTTAAAACCAACTATAAGAAAAGCCCGGGGCACGGTGTGCCCCGGGCTTTTTTGTGTCCGGACTAGTCCTCGTGGGCGTACTCAACGGCCAACGGAGTCCCGCGTGCCGCAACCCGGCCGAGCCCTATCAGGCCACTGCCGGATAATTGAGCACTGTCGCGGCGGACATAAACCTCTTCGCCGTCATCGCGCTGCACGAAAGTTCCGTTGGTGCTCTCATCGACGAGCACATAGCGGGTCTTGGCGAGTTCGATACGCGCATGGAGCCGTGAAATCAGGTTGCCCTTGATGGTGACATCGTTGTCGTCCGCGCGTCCCAGGGTCACGCTCCGGGTGCCATCCGAGGACAGCTTGACCTCGTTACCCTGAAACCTGAGTACGAGCTGACCCGGGCTCTTGGTCTGGGTATCTTCCCAGTCGATCTTGGGCAGCACACTGGTGGCTTCTTCCGGCTGCCACAGTACTTCATACAGCGCGACCTCATCGGATTGTCCGCGCAATGTGGCCACCCCGATCTGTCGAACCACCGACTGCCAGTCATCGTTAAGCAGTTCGACCGTACTGGCTGTGGTGATGATCTGACCGGCTTTCGCCTGTGAGGTCATGCGGTTTGCGGTATGCACGGCGGCGCCAAAAATATCCCGCTTCTCAACGACCACGTGGCCGTAGTGGCAACCGATACGTATGGAGACCCGTATATCGTCATGCCCGGTGAAATTGCCGCTGCTGATTTTCTGCTGCATCTGTGCTGCCGCCTGCATGGCATTATCCGCCGTCGCAAAGGTCGACATGACCTCGTCACCCATAGTCTTGATGACTTCTCCTTCATGGTCGGCCGTTGCTTCTTTCATGCAATCGACACACTTATGAACGGTTTCGCGGGCTCCATCATCACCCAGGGATTCATAGAGTTGCGTACTGCCGACGACGTCGGCAAAAAGAATTGCAAGTTCCTTGTCAGTACCCATGCTCAGGACGCACGCTACCTACAGCAATATCGAACAAAGATTATACGGCATGGCCCGCCGCCAACCAGCCGTATCGGCACGGCGGTACAGGCCAGCACCAAGAGGTTACTTCTCTGCCACTATGTAGGCGATCCAGCCGGCGTCTGCTTCACCGCGCTCATCCGGTGTAAACACACCGTCGCCCTCGCCATCTTCATCTGTACCTTCCCAATAGACGGTAGGATTTTTGAAACCCGACTCCAACAATAATTCCTTGAGCTCCGGAAGCGTCCACAGCCGCCATGTGTAACTGAATGCGCGCTTGATCTTGGATTTGTCCGGGAACTTGAAGTGAATATGACAGACCATTTCCCCGGTAACGGGCGAGTAACTATCCTGGTCCCAGACGTAGGTAAAGTTGTCGTACTTGGTCTTTTCCTTCATTTCCTCGAACGCCTCGTAGCCGCCAAAGGCATCGAGGAAGATCACGCCGTCCGGCTTGAGTGCGGCATGTATTTTGCTGAAATATTCGATCATCAGCGGCCGTGTCTGGAATATCCAGTAACTGAAATTGAAAGCGCCGATGGTGTCCATGGGTTCCGTCTGGACATCCATCACATCAGACTGCATGAGGCGTACCCGCGTCTGCCGGTCCGGGTTCAACCGGCCTACACGGTTCTGGCGCCCCCACTCGAGGACGTCCTGGTCGATATCCACGCCGATCGCGCTGTGCTCAGGGCTGAAGCCTGTCCAGTAACAGGCCGCGCTGGCGGTACCGCAAAAATCTTCCCGGAAGCTCAGCGCATCTCGTCCACGCAGCGACTTGAAGGTATTACGTACGAAATTGCACTCTTCCTCGACGTTCTGCACCGACTCTTCGTACAGCTCATGGATGTCGGCACGTTCCGCCATCGTGGCGCCCGCTTTAGTCTCTTCCGACAATATCTCTTCACTCCGTGCAGCCATGCATTTATTCCTTTCAAAAATAACCCATCGGACACACAGGATTGTATAGCCTTAAGCCCCCGATGAAACCCGTCAGACGCAATTAAAGCCGCAATGATTCCAGCAGCACGGAAGCTCCGGCATCCTTCTGTGCGGCAGATTCGCTCAGGAAGCGTCGCCAGGCCCGGACACCGGGCTGCCCGGCGTAAAGACCCAGCATATGACGGGTTATATGGTGCAGGCGAGCCCCTTCGGCCAGCGCCTGCTGTGCGTAATCAGCCATCTGTTCGACGACCAGCGCCCTGGCCGGTGCTTCCCATTCCCGGCCGGTGGCCGGGTTTAGAAAACCCTCCTGCAATTTGCTCATCCAGTACGGGTCACTGTAGGCCTGCCTGCCTATCATCACGCCTTCCGTATACAGCAGGTGCTCGCGCACTTCGCGGCTGCTCCGGATGCCCCCGTTCAGGATGATGCGCAGCTTGGGAAATTCCCGCGCCAACCGGTAGACCAGCGGGTAACGCAATGGCGGAATATGACGGTTTTCCGCCGGGCTGAGTCCCGCGAGTATTGCCTTGCGTGCGTGCAGGATAAAAAGTTGGCAACCCGCAGCCGCAACTTCGGTCAGAAATGCCGCAACAAATTCGTAGTTGTCCTGGTCGTCAATTCCGCAACGCGTTTTTACCGAAACCGGAATATCGACGTGGGCGCGTATCTCTGCCACGCATTCGGCAACCAGTTGCGGTCGATCCATAAGACAGGCGCCGAAATCCCCTGTCGATACACGGTCGCTGGGGCAACCGATATTCAGGTTTATCTCATCGTAACCATGGTCCGCCCCCATCCGGGCTGCCTGTGCCAGCAGGCCGGGATCATTCCCGCCGAGTTGCAGGGCAACGGGATGCTCGGACTCGTTGTAGGCAAGATACCGGACCGTATCCCCGTGCACCAAAGCATGCGCTGTCAGCATTTCCGTATACAGGCGCAGGTCGGGTGCGAGCAACCGCAGGAGGTAGCGAAAGTGGCGGTCGGTGCGGCCCATCATCGGCGCAACCGACAGCAAGGTTTCCGCTGGCGGCGGCAAACTGCCCGCCGACACAGTCGGCCCCGATCCTGCGCTAGATGCCATCTGCGGTTTGAGCAACCAGGAAGGCAACGACTGCCCGGGCTGCCTCCTCGGGGCTGCTGCCCGCTTCCAGTGCGTCTTCGTATACCCGCGTTTGCTGGTGCGCACTGGTACCGCGTTCAAGAATTACCCGGGCATGTTCGACCTCTTCCGTACACCCGAAAGCTTCAGCATCTTCCCTGATCAGCTCGATGATTTCTTCCAGCAGATGGCTGAATTCGACCAGTTCGCCCTTCGCAAGGTCCAGCAAACCTTCATCGATACCGTAACGCATAGCGCGCCAGCGGTTCTCGTTGAGCAGCATCCAGTTGTAGCGCCGCCAGCTCTGGTTATCCAGCCGGAGCCTGTAAAGCGTGCGGAGCAGACACCGCGTTAACGCAGCCAGGCATACCGCATCATCGATATGCGTGCACATATCGAATATCCGCGTTTCCAGCGTCGGATAACGAGCGCTCGGCCGCAAGTCCCACCAGATCATCGTGGCATCCTCAATGAGTCCCGCGTTAACCAGCACATCGATATGGCGCTGATACTCGGCGTGGCTGGTGAAATACTCCGGCAGGCCGGTGCGGGGCAGCGCATCGAAAATAGTGACGCGGTAAGACTTCAGGCCGGTCTCCTGCCCTTCCCAAAACGGTGACGACGTACTCAGTGCCAGCAGGTGGGGCAGGAAATAGGTCATCTGCGACAGCAGGTCGATACTCAACTCATCATCGTCTATACCAACGTGCACGTGCATGCCGCAGATAACCATGCGGCGCGCAGTCGCCTGCATCTGGGCCGACAGGTTGATGTAGCGGTCGCGCGGAGTTTGTTTTTGTTCGGCCCAGAGCGCGTAGGGATGCGTGGACGATGCGATAGGCGCCAGCCCATGTTCATTGGCCACTTCCACGACCACCCGGCGCAACAGGGTCAGGTCCTCACGCGCTTCTTCTACCGAGTAGCACTTACGGGTACCAACCTCGATCTGGGAACGCAGTAATTCACGGGATACTTGTTCGTCGCGATGGCAGCGTTCACGGCATTCGGACAACAGAGAGGCCGGTGGGTCGATGGCGAGGTCCATCGTCTCCAGGTCAACCAGCAGATATTCCTCTTCGATCCCGAGGGTAAAGCTTGGTTTCTGCATCATCGGTCGTCACCCCGTGAGGTCACTGAGAACAAACAAGCTGAATGGTTCCGGTTCACTTATTGTTGCCCCGCGCGATGTGTGTACAAGGATGAATCGGCCAGTATGTCCCGCAACGCGCCGGCAAGTATCCCGGCCCATTCGGCTATGCCCTGTGGCGTTTCGACGAGGTCCTGCCTGATTTCGATCCCGAGGTGCGGCAGCCCCTCGGCTTCGGCGTGATGGTCGAGCGTGAAATCAGCCTTGTGCCTGCCCGAATAAGGTTCGTTATCGCCAACCAGAATACCTCCGTGCCTGTCGAAGTATTCCATGAAGGGAGCAGAGATACGATTGTCCTTGTCCCAGAGCGCGCCCAGGTGCCAGCGGCGAGTTACTCCGTCCAGTTCGGGTGTGAAACTGTGTATAGAAATTACCGCGGGCGCGGGCCGGACCGGCTCCAGCCCGCACAGCAGATCGCGAATCGCATGGTGGTAGGGCCAGTAGAAGGTATCTGCCCGGCGTTGCCGTTCGGTCGGGGACAAGCCGGTGTTCCCGGGTACAGGTACTCCATCGCTTGTTTCCGGAAACGCTGTCGGGTCATCGAGATGACGGTTGCAGTCGACAACGAGTCGCGAGACCCCGGCAAGCATCGCCGTAACGCCCAGTTTCCTTGCCAGCGCCCTGGCCAGTTCCCCCGCGCCTATATCCCAGGCGATGTGGTCCTCAAGGTGCTCCCCGGCCAAACCCAGGTCGCCAAATTCCACCGGTATGTAGCGGCTCGCATGGTCGCAAACGATCAGGACTGCGCTGTCCGGGGCACCCGCCAGGATGACGTGCTCGCCCTGCTCCATATCCGTGCCGGTTTTAGTGTCGTTAGGCATGACAACATCGATGTTGGCGAGAGCCCGATTCCCAGTCAAGCCTTTATCCGTAATTGGTAAGTGTGACGGGATTAAAGAATACTGGCGATCCTTTCGCTAAAATGACCGCAACGCGCGAAACCGACGGAGCAATAAAAACTATGACGTCCGGCAGTATTCTCGTTACCGGCGGTGCCGGTTATATAGGCAGTCATGTGGTCGGCCAGCTCGGCGAGGCAGGCGAACAGGTTGTGGTGCTGGATAATTTGTCCACCGGGTTTCGTTCTGCCGTTTTGCATGGCGAGCTGGTCGTGGGTGAGACCGGTGACAAAGAACTCGTCGACAGGGTTATCGGCGAGCACAGTATCGATACGATCATGCACTTCGCCGCGCACACGATCGTGCCCGAATCGGTCGAGAACCCGCTTAAGTATTACGGCAACAACACCTGCTCCAGCCGCAACCTGCTGGAATGTGCCAGCCGTGCCGGCATCAAACATTTTATTTTTTCATCGACGGCGGCCGTGTACGGTATTCCGGAAAGTGGCCAGGCCGACGAGGATTCAGTAACGGCCCCGATAAACCCCTACGGCAGCTCCAAGCTGATGACGGAATGGATGCTGCGCGACCTGTGTGCCGCGACCGATATGAACCATGTCGCCCTCAGGTACTTTAATGTGGCCGGCTGCGATCCGGCCTGCAGAATCGGCCAGTCCACACCCAATGCAACGCTACTGACCAAGGTGGCCTGTGAAGCCGCAGTCGGCAAACGTGACCAGGTGTATATTTTTGGAACAGATTACGACACCCCCGACGGTACCGGCCTGCGTGACTATATCCATGTAGACGACCTCGCCCGGGCCCACCTCGACGCGCTGAGTTATCTGCGCAACGGCGGCAAATCAACCACGCTTAACTGCGGCTATGGTCATGGTTACAGCGTCAGGGATGTACTGGCCGCTGTCGAGAAAGCCAACGGTGGTGCACTCGATATCGTTGAATCGCCACGCCGTGCGGGCGACCCGCCGATACTGATCGCCGTTGCCGACCGAATTCAGGAAGTGCTCGGCTGGCAGGCGCAGCACGACGACCTCGACTTTATAGTCCGGACATCGCTGGCCTGGGAAAAGCGTCTGCTGGAAAAACCTGCCGACTAAACGGAACTACTCGGCACCGGCCTGTTCTTTCGCCGTTTTAATACCGTATTTTTCCAGGAGGTCGTAAAGCGTGGGCCGGGTGATACCCAGCATCTTGGCTGCCCTGGATATATTGCCGGCTGAGTGCACCATGGCGCGCCGGATCGCCTCCGTTTCGGACTGCCTGCGCACCTCGCGCAGGTTCAGGCTCGGCGGGGTTGCATCGGCGTCGGCAAGCCCGAGGTCGTCTGCAGTAACCTGCTTACCCTCCGCCATAATGATGGCGCCCTTGATTTTATTTTCGAGCTCGCGCACGTTGCCCGGCCAGTGATAATTCTGAATCGCGTTCTGGGCATCCACGCTGAAGCCCTTGAAACTCCTTCCCTGCTGACCTGCGAATTTTTCCAGCAGGCTGCGCGCCAGAATAATTCGCCCGCCCCTGCGTTCCCTCAACGGGGGAATATCAATGGTGATTTCGCTGATACGGTAGTACAGGTCCTCACGAAATCGGCCTTCACTGATCGCGTCTTCCAGGTCCTGGTTGGTCGCACAGACCACCCGGACATCGACACTGATTTCTTCGCGACCGCCTACCCGCTCAATCACGCGCTCCTGCAAAAAACGGAGCAGTTTCGACTGCAACGAAAGCGGCATGTCGCCGATCTCATCGAGGAACAGGGTACCCTTGTGCGCTGTTTCGATACGGCCGGGTGTCTGTTTAACCGCGCCCGTAAACGCGCCTTTCTCATGACCGAAAAGCTCACTCTCGAGCAGGTTGTCCGGGATCGCCGCACAGTTGATGGCAACGAAGGGCTCGTCCACACGCTCGCTTAATGAATGCAGCGCACGGGCCAGCAACTCCTTGCCTGTACCGCTCTCGCCGAGCAACAGGGTAGTGGCGTTCGTCGGCGCCACCTTCTCGACCATGCGACAGACCTCAAGCATTTTTTCGCTGGCGGCGACTATACCGTCCAGCGGCGAAGCGCTTTCCTGCCGCAGCAGGCGATGGTTCTCCTGCTCCAGCCCGAACATCTGGTAGGCGCGTTCGACAATAAGCTGCAGCGTCTCGGTTTCCACCGGTTTCTGGTAAAAATCGTAGGCGCCGAGGCTGACGGCACGCAGTGCATTCTCCTGGTCGCCATGTCCGGTTACGACAATGACCTTGGTATCCGGCGCGATGGCCAGCGTCTCCTCCAGCGTGGCCAGCCCCTCGCCTACGCCCTCCGGGTCGGGAGGCAGGCCAAGATCCTGCAGCACTACAGGAGGCTCGTAGCGCCGCAACTGGGCCAGCGCCGATTCGCGGTCTTCGGCCACGATGACTTCGTAGTCCTCGAAGCACCAGCGCAGCTGGCTCTGCAGCCCCGGGTCGTCTTCAACAACTAACAGTTTTCTCTGTGACTCACTCAATGGTGTATCGGTCCCTTGCCAGCCAGACGCCTGCCGGCACTGCTACCGAGTGTAACGATTTCCGACGGGCGGTGTAATAATTTCCGACGCAAGTTAGCCGGCCAGGTCTTCTGTTCCTGCCGTGCCCGCGGGCAGCCGGATGTCGACCGTGGTGCCGGCACCCGGTTTGGAAGTGACCTGCATGAGGCCGCCTGAAGACACGACAAAGGAGCGGGCCTGGTAGGCGCCGATCCCCATCCCCTGGCTGCCCTTGGTCGTATCGAAGGGCTTGAACAAGCGATTCCGTATGAACTCCTCTTCCATGCCGCAGCCCGTGTCGCGAACGCTGATGCAGGCACTCGACCCGGACAGACTGAGGTCCACCGTGATATCCCCGTTTTCGTCGGTTGCTTCCTGGGCGTTGCGGATGAGGTGTGCGATCACGGTACTAAGCCGTTCCGCATCTATGTGCGCCTCGATATCTTCGCTGCCGTTCGTGAATTGCGGCGCAGGTGCACGGCCCTCACATTTACGCAGCGCCTCGCGGATACACATCGCCAGGTTGACGGTGCGGCGCGGTCCGCTCGCATCGCCGGTCTGTAGCTGCTGCAGAAGTTTGCTCATACGCGCAACCGAATTATCGATAGTCGCCATGGCATCTTCGAAGAAATCAGGATTGTTCTTGTGCTTCGCTGCATTTTTAACCATGAGCGATTGCTGGGCAATCAGGTTTTTCAGGTCATGCATAACGAATGCGGTCAGCCGGTTGAATGCTTCGAACTGTTTGGCCTCGGCGAGCATCCGGTCCGCATGATACTGGGCCAGGTGGGCGGCGACCTGGCGGCCGGAGGTGCGCAGGAGGTCGATCTCCTCGAAGGTCAGCCTGAAGGCCGAACTGGACTGGAACAGGAGCACGAAACCGATGACCGTCTCGCTGCTGATCAGCGGCACGATCAGCAGCCCTTCGGGAAAGTTCTCCAGCCACTGCGGGCGCGTCAGGCCCGGATACAACTCCGGTTTGCGGTTCAGCTCCGCCGTATCGAGTATCCACTGCCGGTCACGCATGAAGATAATGACCGGATCGTTCGGGTCCACGGTTATTTCCGGCACGGTCTTTGTATTCCAGGCTTCCGCACAGACAAAGGGCGCGTCTTCGCCCATGCGCATCCACAACACGCCGGCCGGACTGTTGACGATCTGGGCAAGCGACTGGATGGCCCGCTCGGGCAGCGGGCGATCCTGCCCCGGCGAAGCCAGCGTATCGATGAGCCGCAGCCATTCTTCGCGATAGTCATAACGGAACGGCAGGAAGTGCTTGCTTACGAATACCCGGAGCTGTGCGCGCAGCCGTTCCGAAAACAGGATCAACAGTAAGGCAAGCCCGAGTAAAGCAACATACACGGGCCCGGCCCAGGCGGCAGTTGCCACGTTGAAGGAACGGAACAACGGGATGCATGCAACCAGGAGCAGCAATACCGCACCCGCACCCATCAGCCGCGGCGCGTATATCCGTGCCTGGGGGGAAACAAAAATTGCCAGCGACCACTGCGGATTGCTGTGCACACAGTAAGCGAGTAATGCAGACCCGACGACCAGGCCCGCGATCCTGAGCGTTACCAGCCAGTCCGGCGCAGCCGGAACCAGCAGCATGACGGCGTACATGTAGCTTTGCAGACCGACCACCAGAACGGCTGCAAGACAAATACTGCGAAGCGCGGCATGTGGCTCGACAGTTGCATCGCCGAACAACTGCGCCGTCAGGACAAAACTGAGCAGGCTGAGTACGAGTATGCCGAGCGGCAGAACCTCGGCCAGCGGCAATACCGGCTGCAGCCCGTCCGGTGCCAGTATGGCGCCGCCGGCAAGCAATACCACCAGCAGCCAGGTCCAGCGTACGCCCCGGCGTACCAGTTCCGGCATCGACTGCAGGTAGGGTCCGCGCAGCAAACGCTCTAACAAACCGAACCAGCCAAGCAGGAGTATGAGTTCGGCAAGAAAGGCACCGACCGCACCCAGGCCCGCGTTATCCGGTACAAGCCCGAACCATGCCGACCAGACCGCACCGGCCAGGGCGACGCTCAGGAACTGGATACGGAAAATCGAGCCTGCCCCGGCCACGAGCACGTAAGCAAACAAAAGTAAGCTTGCACCCGCGACAGCCATGTAGGGAAATACCCAGCTCAACCCGTTGCCATCCTAAAAAACCCTTAATCCACCCGGACGACCTGCCCTGCCAACCCGGCGCAGGACAATGCCGCATTTTCACATACGGGACATAGCGTTACAAAACATAGATAGCTTGCTGTCTGAACAACTTTCTGAACAAATACGGGTTGCGGAAAGTGGCCGGAAAGCGCCTGCGGGCTTCCTTGACAGCCTATAGGGCCTAAAGTAGAGTCTCGCCGCGACGTAGCTCGGGGCTATAGCTCAGCTGGGAGAGCGCTTGCATGGCATGCAAGAGGTCGGCGGTTCGATCCCGCCTAGCTCCACCATATTCAAGCCAGTTAATGCTTCGTCCCCATCGTCTAGAGGCCTAGGACACCGCCCTTTCACGGCGGTAACAGGGGTTCAAATCCCCTTGGGGACGCCATATCTATAAAAAACCCGCCCTTGTGGCGGGTTTTTTATAGATTGGTTTCGGCAAGTAGGATTTGAACCCCGTGGGTTTGACGTGCGGGGACGCACTAACGTCGCGGAGGGCAGGACGCCCGAGAGCGACGCGTGTCCGTCCCGGCAGACTTGTCTAGGGTTTTGGGGATGCGCGGGAGCGGCCTCTTTACGACCCGGCAGACCCATCCGGCATTGTGTGCGAGAGCAACGTGCATCTTTCGACGCCTAGCCCCCGTTCGACATCACCCGCACCTGGTTCAGCTTTTCCAGAGCCGGTAGCACGACGTCGGTTTCCAGCCCGAAGTCGATCAGGCAGGCCATCTCATCGACATCTTCCTCCCTGGCAAGCTCCACCAGTTCCACACATGACTCGGCCGTTCCCAGCAGGCTGCTCTCGAAGAAATAGCGCTCGAACGATGCTTCCAACATCTGGTCGACCATCTCCGGCGTGAACACTTCTGCTTCAACCTCGCCGGCGCCGGGGAGAAAGGGAACCGTTTCCGGGTGTGCGATGGCCAGGTCCAGCGAGCTGCCCAGGTAGCGCTTCATAGGCTCACGAACAATGTCGTATACCTCTTCATCGGAATCTCCCACAAAGGTATGCAGCATTAATGTGATCGTGCCACGTCCGGGGTGTCCGGCCGCCCGCCAGGCATCGCGATAGACCTCTACCTTCTTGCCGAGCCCCTCGATACTTTGCCCCAGCAGGTGGGTCAGCAAATTCACCCCCAGCTCGCCTGCCTGGGCAAAGGTATCCGGATTCGCGGCGGCCGTAATCCATATAGGGGCCTTGTCCTGAACGGGTTCGGGCAGCGTGTGAATGTCTATGGTTTCGCCATGCGGGTTCACCCGGGACAGGGACTCGCCGCGCCAGAGCCGGGATATGGTGTCGATGCTGTCGGCAAATGCCTGCTTGCGCGTTTCAAAAGTCTCCTGGTGGTCGGCTATGACAAAGTCATTGGGGACCCAACCACATGCCACTCCGAGCCCTACCCTGCCATGGGAAAGGTTATCGACCACGCTCCACTCTTCCACGATCCGGACAGGATCGTGCAGGGGTGTGACTACGCTGCCTGAACGAATCTGTATGTTCTCGGTAATGGTGGAAAGGGCTGCACCCACCACAGACGGGTTAGGAGACAGTCCGCCAAATGCGTGAAAATGCCGCTCGGGCAGCCAGACGGCAACAAACTCATTGTTGTCTGCCCATTTTGCAGCCTCTTTGATCAGGGTGTACTTGTGATTGCCTCCGCCTTCGTGATTAGCGAAAAAGAACAGACTGAATTGCATTGGCTTATCCCTGCCCATGATCAGTGTACCGGTTGATTGCTAAGAAAAAACGTGAGGAATGCTCCCGTTCTCTTCACGCTAGCATGGAATTGGCACACGCCGGATAAGTAGTAACACTTAAGCTGAAGCGCCGAGTGCTGATGGGTGCTGAATAGCTGAACCTCCGGCCTGATATGCAGCAGCCGCAATAAACAAAGGCTGTCCGGCCGTGGCCTTTCTGAGCATTATGTTGGGTTTTTTATCCTGCGGCGGCAGCCCTCTCTTCTATATACACCAATGCTGCATCCAGTCTCGCCAGTGTCCTTTCCCTTCCCACCAGTTCCACTGTCGCATCAATCGGCGGCGACACGCCCGTTCCCGTTACCGCGACCCTGACAGGCTGGCCGATCTTGCCGAACTTGAGTTCGTGCTTGTCGGCAACATCCTGCATCGCCCTGTGTATGCCTTCGGCAGTCCAGGGCTCGAGTTCCGTAAACGCATCCCGCAGACTTGTGAGCGCTTCCTTAACCACTGGTCGCAGGTTCTTTTTCGCCGCCTTTTCATCGAGCGGTATATTGTCCGTGTAAAGGTATTCCGCACTCATCGCGAGTTCGCGCAGCGTTTCCGCACGTTCCCGGTATGCTTCTACCACTCTTTGCGGGGCCGGCCCCCGGGACGGGTCTATACCTACCTTGCCCATCTGCTCGACCAGTCCGGGAGTCAGGTCCAGCGGCGCAGCCGTCATGATGTATTGCTGGTTCAGCCAGCGGAGTTTTTCCGGGTTGAACTTCGAGGCCGATGCATTCGCATCTTCCACATCAAACAATTCGATCATCTCGTCCACCGAGAACACTTCCTGATCACCATGCGACCAGCCGAGCCGGACAAGATAGTTAAGGACAGCCTCGGGCAGGTAACCCTGCTCGCGGTATTCCAGCACGTTGAGCGCACCGTGCCGCTTGGAAAGCCTCGAACCGTCCTCGCCAAGGATCATGGGGAGGTGCGCATACACGGGATGATCGAAGCCGAGCGCGTTCTGCAGGTGTATGTGCCGGGCGGTATTGTTCAGGTGGTCATCACCACGAATTACATGCGTAATACCCATGTCGGCATCGTCGGCCACGACCCCGAAATGAAAAGTCGGGGTGCCGTCGGGGCGCAGGATCACGAGATCATCGAGCAGCTCATTCTCGTAAGTCACCCTGCCACGGACCAGGTCGTCTATCTCCACGGTCCCCGTATCAGGGGTGCGCAGGCGCACGACGGGGTTGACGCCTTCCCTCGGTTCACTGCGCTCGCGGCAACGGCCGTCGTAGCGCGGGTTGTCGCCGCGGGCCACCTGTTGTTCGCGCATTTCGTCCAGCTCTTCCTTGGTGCAATAGCAACGGTAAGCGTTGCCTTCTGCTACCAATTGTTCAGCCAGCCCTGCATAGCGGTCGAAACGCTCGGTCTGGTAGTGCGGTCCCTCGTCCCAGTTGAGCCCGAGCCAGCTCATGCCCGCGAGGATTGCATCTGCGGATTCCCGGGTTGACCTTTCCTGGTCGGTGTCCTCAATGCGCAGGACGAATGTGCCGCCATAATGGCGTGCCTGGAGCCACGAAAACAGCGCCGTACGCACACTGCCTATGTGCAGGTAGCCGGTCGGACTGGGCGCGAAACGGGTCTTGATGCTCATTGGAATGCCGGGATCAGGTGGCGTGACGGCGGCAATTCTAACAGAGCGCCTCACCTCGTTGGCAGCGCGGGTGAGTTTAGGCAAACTGGCACCATGCGCGACTCGGAAATCCAATCCCTGCTTACAGAGCTGTTTCCGGACCAGGTGGCCGTCTGTTTCTCGACGGGGCAGCCTTCGGAAAGCGACCTGTTACCCGAAGAGCTTGCACATACCAAAAAAATGGTAGGCCTTCGCCGACTCGAGTTCGCACAGGGCCGGGCTTGCGCACGGGCCGCGCTGGAGTCGCTTGGCCTCCCCCCCGATGCCATACCGACGGGCAGCAACCGGGAACCGCTGTGGCCCGAGGGCGTGGTCGGCAGCATCAGTCATACGGACGGCGCGGCCGCGGCAGTCGTCGGTCATGGCGCTCAATTTGCCGGCCTGGGACTCGACATGGAATCGGCCGAGCCCCTGGGTGATGATCTTGTCGAACTGATATGCAGACCCGACGAGGAAGGCCGGGAAAACGGCAAACACGCAAAGCTTCTCTTCAGCATCAAGGAAGCCATTTACAAGTGCATCTATCCGACGGTTCAGACCTTCGTGGATTTTCAGGAAATGAAGGTCAAAGTCGATGCCGGATCGCATAGTTTCGCGGCCGAAGCGCACACACCCGCCTGCGAACAGGCGCTTGTCAACAGGCTCGAGGGAAAGTTCAGGATCGCAGGCGAACTGATACTGAGCAGCGCCTGGCTGCGGTCCCGGTAAGTCAGAAGACCTGGTCGTCGCCCGTGCGGCGTATGGGCTGCTGGCGCCGGTCAGCGCCCGAACGGCGTTCGGGACCCGCGTAGTCGGATTTACCGCCATCACGCCGGTCGGATGTGTTTCGCCTGTCCGCGGCAGATCGGCGACAGATCGAGCGGCGCAGGAAACGCATGACGCGCCACGCGCGGCGTATCACCCAGTAATAAAGAATGCCGCCCACCAGGAAAATGGCGGCCAGGACGGAATCCGCAATTTCCAGGTAAACGCCGCCGAGCCCGATAACCACACCGGCAACCGCGATTCCGGACATCAGCGTTACCGACTCACCAACGGAAAAGCCCGCCATCAAGAAAATATGGTGCAGGTGTTCGCGGTCAGCCCGAAATGGCGACTGTCGCTTCAGTAAGCGGCGAACCATCATGGCAACCGCATCGTAAACAGGCAGCATCAGGAACCACAGTGCAGCGGCCGGGCTGATGACTCGTTCTTCGCCCTGCGAAAGGCAGATTGCGAGCCAGGACAGCGTCAGCCCCAACAACATGCTGCCGGCATCGCCGAGGAACACCCAGGCCTTCGGGCGCCATAGTGTCCTGAGATTGAACATCAGGAAGCTGATGACACAAGCTGCAAATACGACGATCAGGTGTTGATGGCCCGCACTGCCCCACAGTGTGTTCGCAATCCCCAGACCCAGCAACGCGATAAGCGCAAGGCTGCCGCTCAGGCCATCGAGCCCGTCGCACATGTTCATGGCATTGATAACCCCGAGACAGGCAAAAACCGTGAACGGCACGGCCATCCACCCGAGGTTAAATACCGATCCGTCTATATTGAGCTGGCCAACATCGGTCAACACGGTATTGCCGCCGAAGATCATAATCAGGCAGGCAACAATCTGCGCCAGAAAGCGGATCACCGGCGGCAGGTCTGCATAATCATCCCATGCACCAACCAGTATCAATACAAAAGCCGCGGCAAAAAATGCAGGCAACGGCGTAGAGATAATGACCCCGGTTTGCCCAAGGCTGCTTTGCGTTGCCAGGGCGACGAGCGAGCCCACGAAAATTGCCATGCCGCCGATGAGCGGAATATCGCCCGAATGAGTTTTGCGTCTGCTGGGAACGTCTACGAGCCCCACTGCAATCGCGAGCGGACGCAGCAAGATAATCAATACCGCGGTAGCTGCAAAAGCAAGTATAGGACCGACGAAGTTCATAAATGAAAGCTATTCGAAAACCGTTATTACATTTTATGGCCAACGCAGTATCGACCAAAAGAGCGCCATATTACGTGAAATTGCTCACACCGCAGCAAAGTCGACCGGGTCCGCCACAAACCAGCAGGCGGGCGGGCTGCAGGCTGATTACGCACCTTGCTGAAAGCCTCGGCAAGGCTTGATATAGTGCGTCGCAACAAGGATTGGGCCACCCTGGCCGCAGCCATTCGCAACCTGCCCTGCCCCGAACTGCAGGGCCACGGCTGTCACCGGACACGGAATGCAAACCCGGCATCGGCTAACATACCTGATATCTAGTAATATCCGCCGCTTGGCTATTACCCCATCCCGAAAATACTGAGATAACAATAATGCTTAAGCACTTCCTCAAGAATAGAATTATCAGTTGCCTGGGCCTGTTGCTCGTATCCGGCTGGGCCGTGGCTGCCGACGAACCCGACCTGAGCATCGTCGACGACTACAAAGTCAACGCCGGCGATATCATCTATGTGTCGGTCTGGAAAGAGGAAGGCATGGAGGGCGAAGTGCTGATCCGGCCGGACGGCAAGTTCTCCTTCCCCCTGGCCGGCGACATCATGGCCAAGGGCCAAAGCATCGAAGATATACGGCGTATTTTGACGGAGCGGCTGTCCAGGTACATACCCGAACTGGTGGTCAGCGTCGCGATACTGCAGGTTGCCGGAAACAAGGTTTTTGTTATCGGGCAGGTGAACCGGCCCGGCGAGATCCTGGTTAATCCACAGATCGACATATTACAGGCGCTGAGTATTGCCGGCGGTACCACTCCATTTGCCGAGGTCGAGGATATCAAGGTGCTCCGGCGAACCGACCAGGGGCTGATTACCATACCGTTCAGTTACGGCGATATTGAGAAGGGCAAGAACCTGGAACAAAACATTATGCTCAAAGCCGGTGACGTGGTCGTCGTTCCCTGATCTCCTGTCTCCCGCCCTAAGCTATACGCCGGCATGCAAACCACAACCCTTAGACTGATTCCTTTGTTTGCCACCGTCCTGTTTGCGGCCCCCCGGTCAGCGCTGGCGGATGAGTGGATCGCCGAAGGTCGGTTAAGTTTTGGTGCGCGATATTCCGACAACCCGACAATGGTACCGGATGTGAATGACCCGGAAAGCACCCAGGGCACCGTCAGCACGGCCGCGGTCGAATTCGAGCGACAGGCAGATAACAGGAACTATTCCATTCGCCCGCGTGTAACCCGCAACTGGTACCCGGACCGGGACCTGAAAGATGCCGAGCACACTAACCTGTACCTCGAGGGCAGCGCCGGGATTGCTTTTCTGCGATCACGCTGGAACATCGGATTCGATGTCAGCGACCAGGGTATTCTGACTAGTGAGCAGGATGAATCGGCAAATTTTCTTAATGTCGATGATACGCGGCGATCGCTTTCTGTCACGCCCAGCGTCACCTTGAATCTGACCCCAAAAGATCAGCTCTCGGTGAACATGAGCGTAACCGATATCGATTTTGACGAGGAGTTCAACACTCGCTTTGACTACACATCAACGGGTGCTGGATTTTTCTACAATCGCTTAATTGACGAACGCCATTCACTAGGCGTAACCGCGTTTGTCAGCCGGTATCGGTCTGAAACGCTCTCTATGCCGGCAGATCCGATCGTATTTGAGAATGACACGGATGGCCGTTCTTTTACCATCAACTATTCGTACAAATGGTCCGAAACAACCGCCCTGAAACTAGGTTTTGGTGAGCAAACCTCAGACCTGGACTCACGAGCTTATGTGCGCAGTACAGGCATACCGCTGCCCTTTTCCCCGCAAACGAGCTCCTTCAGTTCCACGCAGTACAGCGTGACAGTCACCAACGAAACCGAACACGGCGCCTGGGATATCTCGACATCCCGAAGTGTCAACCCGAGTTCGACGGGTACACCCGTAGAAAGTTGGAGGGTAAGGTGGAATTATGAGCGTCCTTTCACACCCAAGCTAACGGGGATCTTCAGGGTATTCTGGCAACGCCAGGAAGCCACCGGTGAGGCCCTTTCTCAATTACGCGGTGACACCAGGTTTGTACGCACGAGCGTGGAGCTGTCGTGGAAGATTTCACGCAGGACGTATCTCGTATGGAACTACAGTTTCCGGCAGCGGAATTCCGAGTCCACGAATCTCGAAGGAGACCTCGTGAGAGACGCCACCAGCAACGAATTGGTATTCGGTGCACGCTACAAGTTCGGTATCTGAAACCAGGCGGATCAGCCTTCTATAACCATCTCCGGCTGCACGTACTCCGTAGACCACTGCAGCCTGGGGCTGATGACACCGCTCGGCCGGCCCTCCCACCAGCCCGTGCCGAACTTGCCGGAATCCCGGTCGATGACATTAAAAGCGATGATGTCGCGCTCGGTGAACGGCCGGTACTGTTCCCGTACCGAGCGCATAACGGCCCGCACATAGTGGGTGCCGCCGGCGAGCAAGCCACCGGGAATCCACGCGGTACTGATGTACCGTCCGACTTTGCGCGCGACCTTGTCCGCCGTTTCATCCGCGTCCGTAGTCGAGAACAGGTCAACGCCAGCATCGCTCACTATCGTGAAGTAGGGGCTCAGTACCTGCCCTCCTTCGAGCACATCGTAGGTAATCTGTATGCCAACAGGCGCATCGGCATCGGCCGAGCCCAGCGGTGCGCCCGATTCCGCAACGATACGTATCGCCCTTAACCGCACCTTGTCATCTCCCGGAGCTGACTCCAGGTCCGACCACTCGCGGGCGGCTGCTTCGCCGTGGCCGCCGCTGACATGCGTATGCACGACGTCCGCAGCTGATCCATCCTGCACAATTTGTCCGCTGCGCAACAATAGCCCACGGTCGCACAGGCGGGTAACGGCCGCCATGTTATGCGACACAAATAACACCGTCTTGCCGGCGCGGCCGGCATTACCCATCTGGTTCAGGCATTTGCGCTGAAATTCCGCATCGCCCACTGCCAGCACTTCATCGATGATGAGGATTTCCGGTTCGAGGTGCGCCATAACGGCAAAAGCCAGGCGCACCGACATGCCGCTTGAATAACGTTTCACGGGCGTATCGATAAACTTTTTGACACCGGAAAACTCAACAATCTCGTCGAACTTGCGGTCAACTTCCCTTTTACGCATTCCCAGTATGGTGCTGTTCATGTAGATATTTTCCCGACCCGTCAGCTCAGGATGGAAGCCGGTGCCGACCTCAAGCAAACAGCTTACGCGGCCGCGGGTGACGCACCGGCCTTTAGTCGGCGGAGTTACGCGGGAAATAATTTTCAGGAGTGTCGATTTACCGGCACCGTTGGCCCCGACCAGGCCGACAACCTCGCCCGGTTCGACCTCAAAGCTTACATCCCGAAGCGCCCAGAGTATGTCGCCACCGGATTTCCTACCCTGCAGCTCCTCATCGGTGAACCGGTACAACGATCGATACTTTCGATAATTATTGAGTGGCTTCTTGAGTAACCGCACGACAGCATTGTCATCTTTGGACACGAGATCAGATGCGCTGCCGATGCGGTACAGCTTGCTAATCTCGTCAACTAAGAGTGCTTTACCCGTCACGTTAATAAGCGCCTAAATAACGTCCACGATCACGCGTTCCATGCGCCGGAAATATATGCCACCGGTAATGAACAGGAAGATGGTTACGGAAGCACTTGTCAACAATGAATCCCACATCATCGGGTGCCCCAGCAGGCAGGAACGAAAACCCTCTATGACGCCTACGAACGGATTCAGGATATAAAGGTCCCGGAACTCTGGCGGTATCTTTTCGCTCGGGTACATGACCGGTACCAGGTAAATGAATAACCGCATGAAGTAATTCATGACAATACGCACATCCCTGAAGCGTATCGCGAGCGACGACATCCACAAGGCGATCGACAGCGGTGTAAGCATCATCAGAAGAAAAACAAATGGCAGGTAAAGCATCTGCATGTTGATGCCAACACCGTAGTACGTTAATACCGCAATAATCAGGATGGATGAAACGAGGAACGAGATCAGGCTGCCAACGATTGGCGTGATTAAAAATATGGCCCGTGGAAAATATATTTTGCCCAGCAAATGGACGTTGGTAACCAGGCTGCCGCTCGCGCCGCTCATTGCGCTGGACATGTAGCTCCACGGAATGACCGCAACCGTCGACAACAGCGGATAGGGGATACCCCCGGTGTCAACCGCTAGCAGGCCGCCAAAAATGAGTGAGAACACGAGGACCTGCACGGCCGGCTGAACAATCGCCCAGGCTATACCGCCTATGCTTTGAGCGTAGGCCACCTTGACGCTACGCCAGATCATGAAGTAGAGCAGGTCACGATACCGGGCCAGTTCCCGCATATCGATAAAACCCCACGGGGCTACCGGTTCTATGACCGTCACATTAGTGTCTATATAACTCTGTTCACTCATAATCTGTCAGCCTGACCTTCGGGCCAATCTGCACTTTTTTGCCAGCTTCTGTCCGCGTGTGTAGGATTGCGTTCCTTGACGGGCGATTAGCTCAGCGGGAGAGCGCTGCCTTCACACGGCAGAAGTCACTGGTTCGATCCCAGTATCGCCCACCATTTCTTAGTCAGTCACCCCTGCCAATCGCGTAATAGCGAATACCCAGCGCCTGCATCTGTGCAGGGTCGAAAATATTGCGACCGTCAATAATAACCGGCTCGGAAAGGGATGCGCATATGTGCGCAAAATCGGGACTGCGAAATTCCCGCCATTCGGTAGCAATAACAAGGGCATCGGCCCCTTCGACAGCATCTGCAGCCGATTCACATAAGTGCAAACCGTCGCGTTCGCCATAAATCCGGGCGGTTTCCTCACGGGCTACCGGGTCATACGCACGGATACTCGCCCCGGCCTCCCAGCAGGCTTCCATAAAGGTGCGGCTGGGCGCTTCACGCATGTCATCGGTATTCGGCTTGAAGGCCAGTCCCCACAGGGCAATCGTCCTGCCCCTCAGCTTGTCGCCGAAATGCGTGGCCAGCTTCCTGAACAGCGTCTCCTTCTGCCTGTTGTTTACCCGCTCCACGGCCTCAACCAGTTCGGCCTTGTAGCCCTGCTCATTGGCTGCCCGGGCCAGCGCACGCACATCCTTTGGGAAACACGAGCCGCCGAAACCGCAACCAGGGTAAATAAACTCATACCCTATGCGCGGGTCAGAGCCGATACCCACGCGGACCTGCTCGATATCCGCGCCCAGCTTCTCGGCAAGATTCGCGAGTTCATTGATAAAACTGATTTTCGTCGCCAGCATCGCATTCGCTGCATACTTGGTAAGTTCCGCCGAGCGAACGTCGAGGAAAAATATCCGCTCGTGATTGCGGTTGAAAGGTTCGTACAGTGTTCGCAGCAGTTCCCTCGCCTTCTCGCTGTCGGCGCCGATAATTATGCGATCCGGTTTAGTAAAGTCGGCAACGGCCGCCCCTTCTTTCAGGAACTCGGGGTTTGAAGCAACGTCGAACTCCACATCCATACCCCGTGAGGCCAGCTGCTCTGCGACCGTTGCGCGAACCTTATCAGCGGTGCCGACCGGCACGGTGGACTTGTTGACGATGAGCTTGTAGTCATCCATCTCTGCACCAATGGAATTGGCCACGGCAAGCACGTACTGCATATCGGCCGAGCCATCTTCGCCGGGCGGCGTGCCGACAGCTACAAATTGCAGCAGGCCGAAGTTCACACCTTCGGCAATGTCGGTTGTAAACTGCAGGCGCCCATCCGCGAGGTTTCGGCGGACGATCTCATCCAGCCCGGGTTCATAGATCGGCACCTCGCCCTTTTTAAGGCGGGCGACTTTTTCGGCATCTACGTCGACACACAGGACATGATTCCCTGTGTCGGCTATACAGGCGCCGGTTACCAGGCCGACATAGCCGGTCCCGTGCACAGTCAGATTCATAGCTAAACCATCCCCCGATGCCCTAATCTGGGCGCGAGTATAAACCGGCTGGACTTGAATTCGTTACGCAGGGCCTCGCCACTTGAGGATCTGCTTACCCAGGGGCGGCAGGTCACTGCCTGGGGCACCTTCGCCGGCCGTCAGGGTGGCTGCAATCTGCCTTGCCCCCAGCTTCCCGAGCTCGACACCCCACTGGTCGAAGGGGTTGATACCCCAGATCATGCTTTGCACAAATACAACGTGCTCGTACAACGCGACCAGCAGCCCGAGGTTATGCGGGTTCAGTTCACGCAACAGTATGACGAGAGATGACCGGTTACCCGGGTGCGCCTTAAACGGCAATGCTGCATCGCTGTGGCCGTGCGCGAGTGCTTCGGCCTGGGCGAGCACGTTGGCCAGGCTTTGCAGCACCGCCTCCGGCGGCGATGAATCGGCGCCGTTAACCGTGGCAATGAAATCCGTGTGCGCAAATGCTGTTCCCTGGTGAAGCCACTGCGCATAGGAATGCTGCGCACTGGAACCCGCCCCGCCCCACAGTGCAGCGCCGGTCTGATAATCCACCGGCGCCAGGTCCTGCCGGACAGCCTTACCCTCGCTCTCCATGAACAACTGCTGCAGATATGCCGGCAGTTTTTCAAGCCGCTGATCGTAGGGCAATACCACGTGATGCTCCATACCGAGGAAATTGCGGTTCCATATGCCCAGTAAAGCAAGCAAGCATGGGATATTGTGGCCCGGTTCGCTCGTCCGGAAATGCCGGTCCATACTTGCCCCACCGGCAAGCAGCTCGCGAAATGCCTCGCTGCCGATACGAATAGCTGCGGCCAGACCGACCGCGGACCACAGTGAATAGCGGCCGCCTACCCAGTCCCAGATACGAAAACACGAATCCTGCGCAATGCCGAATTCAATCGGCGCATCCACGTTGGCCGATACGGCCGCAAAGTTCGTGGCAACGGCATCGGCCGGCAGTGACTGCAACAACCAGGCACGGGCCGAGTCCGCATTTAGCCGGGTCTCCAGGGTGCTGAAAGTCTTGGAGCAGACGATGAAAAGTGTTGCCGCAGGATTGGCGCCCTCGAGTGCGTTGCTGAGCTCCGTACCGTCAATGCCGGCAACGAATTCGACGTCCGGCCCGGCCCCGGATTGACCGCCCAGTGCGGCGACCAGCATGCGCGGCCCGAGGTCCGACCCCCCGATCCCGATATTCACGACACGCCTGATGGCTGCGCCGCCGAAACCAGTATGGCGACCGGAACGAACCGCGTCTGCGAATGCCAAAAAATGTTCCTGTTCTGCACCGACCTCGCGCGGGATCTCTTCCTGTGCCCGCAAACTGGTATGCAGCGCCGCCCGGTTTTCGCTGACGTTTACCGTGGCGCCACCGAACAGGTCGTTTATGTGTTGCTCGAGCTCCAGTTGCCCCGCCAGTTCCGTTAGTAACTCCAGCGTACGGGCCGTCGCACGACAACGTGAAAAGTCGACGTACAGTCCTTCGAATTCTGCAGAAAAATTATCGAAACGGTCAGCCGCGGCCAACAATTCGGACAGCGTCACCGCAGCGAGTTCATCTGCGTGCTGCGTCAGCAATTCCCAGGCCGGGGCCGATCGCGGATCCTTATAAATCGTCACATTTATTCGTCTATCGCTCTCGCGTCAGTCTCGCTCAAGATCAATATTGTAGAAATCAAGATACCACTCAACGAAACGCGCGACACCTTCTTCTACGGGTGTGTCTGGCTTGTAACCGGTATCTTCAATGAGCGCTTCCACATCGGCCCAGGTATCCGGCACATCGCCCGGCTGCAGAGGCAGCAGGTTTTTCTCGGCCTTGCGGCCGAGGCAGTCTTCGATAACCTCGATGTAGTGGTTCAGGTCCACGGGTTTGCTGTTGCCGATGTTATAGATTCGATACGGCGCACGGCTGCTACCGGGGTCGGGAGCCGCCGGGTTCCAGTCTGGGTTAGGCGTAGCCACCTTATCCAGTACGCGCAACACACCCTCCACGATGTCATCGATGTAGGTAAAGTCCCGGCGGTGATTGCCGTAATTGAATACATCGATCGGTGTGCCTTCGATTATCGACTTGGTGAAGTAGAACAGTGCCATGTCGGGTCGACCGTAAGGCCCGTAGACCGTAAAGAACCGCAGCCCTGTGGTCGGGATGTCGTAGAGGTTGGCATAGCTGTGCGCCATCAGCTCATTCGCCTTCTTCGATACTGCATAGAGCGCTAACGGATGGTCGACGTTATCGTGCACCGAAAAGGGCATGCTGGTGTTGGCGCCGTAGACCGAGCTGGAGGATGCATAGACCAGGTGCTCTACCGGGTGGTGGCGGCAGCCTTCCAGAATATTCAGTGTGCCGACGATATTGCTGTCGACATAGGACCGGGGGTTCTCGATCGAATAACGGACACCAGCCTGGGCGGCGAGGTGCACGACCCGGTCAAAGCTTTCGTCTGCAAATAACTTAGCGATGCCGTCGTCGTCGACGAGGTCCATGCGCGCACACGTGAAGCGCTCGTGGTCATTTACCTGCGCAATACGTGCTTCCTTCAGGGAAACGTCGTAGTAGTCGTTGAAGTTATCCAGCCCGACTACCGTGTCCCCTCTATCGAGGAGACGCCTGGCAACGAAATAGCCGATAAATCCAGCGGCACCAGTGACCAGAACTTTCATCGTTTACAGGCGGCCGTCTACCCGATCTGCGGGCAGCACGTGCTTGATGTCGTAAAGCACATGGGTATCCTTGCCCAGTGCCTGGTATTCCTCGCGGGACATATTTGCAAACTCATCGTGCGCTACCGCGACCACTATGCCGTCGTAATGCCCGCCGCCCGGCAGATCGTTGCTGACGTTGATGCCGTATTCGCGGGTCACCTCTTCCGGGTCGGCCCAGGGATCGTAAACATCTACCTGTGCCCCGTAGTTCTCGAATTCGGCTATAACATCGACGACCCGGGTGTTGCGCACATCCGGGCAGTTCTCCTTGAAGGTGATTCCGAGCACCAGGATTCGGGCCGTCGGCATGGATATGCCCTTTTTTACCATCAGCCTGACGACCCTGCTGGCAACGTAGATGCCCATATTGTCGTTGATGCGCCGCCCGGCAAGGATCATCTCGGGGTGGTAACCGATTTCCTGCGATTTATGGGTCAGGTAGTAAGGGTCCACGCCAATGCAGTGACCGCCCACAAGCCCCGGCCGGAAATTGAGAAAATTCCACTTCGTACCAGCCGCTTCCAGTACCTCGAGGGTATCGAGCCCCATGCGGTTAAAGATAAGCGATAACTCGTTGACCAGCGCGATATTCACGTC
Organism: Gammaproteobacteria bacterium; assembly: GCA_030746435.1. Taxonomy (GTDB): domain Bacteria; phylum Pseudomonadota; class Gammaproteobacteria; order Steroidobacterales. Next base: position 61,963 of record JASLMV010000014.1, read on the forward strand.
CCGCTGCGTGTTCTCGATAACCTTGGCCGCCTCGGCGACCCGGATGCTGGATGCACAATGCGTCCCGGCGCGGATTATCTTTTTGTACAGGCTGTCTACGTAAGCGGCGGCCTCCGGCGTCGACGCGGAAGTAATTTTCTTGATATCGGGCAGCCGGTGTTCCTTGTCGCCCGGGTTGATGCGTTCCGGGCTGTAGCCCAAGAAAAAATCCTTGTTCAGCTCCAGGCCCGAAACCTCGGTGAGTATCGGCGCGCAATCGTCTTCGGTAGCACCCGGATAGACGGTCGACTCATATATAACGACATCGCCCTTGCTGAGTACCGAGCCTACGGTCGTACTCGCACTCTGCAGCGCAAAAAGATCGGGGCGCTTTGCTGAATCGATAGGCGTGGGCACCGTAATGATGTACACGTTGCAACCGCGCGTTGCTTCTATATCGCTGACAAACGACAGCTTCTCTGTAGCGGCCAGCTCGGCATCGGATACCTCCAGCGTGGAGTCTGTTCCGGATGTCAGTTCTTTCACACGGGCAGCGCTTATATCGAAGCCGACCGTATCGAAGTGTTTACTGAATTCCACGGCAAGCGGCAGCCCGACATAACCGAGCCCCACGACTGCTATTTTTGTTTCGTCCGTCGATCGCATAGTTTTGTGGCCAATCTGTTGTTCTTATACATAGCATGGCTGGCAAAGCCCGCTAATTATGCCCTTTCATCACTCGCTGGACAGGAGCCAAATCACACTACAGCCAATAATAAACGGCGTAGAACCCGGCTATGCTCATGGTAATGGTATAGGGAAGCGCCATCATAACCATGCGCCCGTAAGACAACCGAATGAGCGGTGCCAGTGCCGAGGTCAGCAGGAACAGAAAAGCCGCCTGCCCGTTCGGCGTCGCCACGCTCGGGATATTGGTGCCGGTGTTAATCGCCACTGCGAGCATATCGAAGGTTTCCCTGCTGATCCGCCCGGAGTCCAGCGCTTCCTTAACCTCCGAAATATAAATAGTGGCAACGAATACATTATCGCTGATCATGGAAAGCACGCCGTTCGCAATGTAGAACATCGCAGTCTGCATCTTCCCTTCGAGAGTGAATACCCATTCGATAATCGGCGTGAACAGGTTCTGCTGATCGATTACGGCTACGATGCCGAAAAATACAACGAGCAACGTAGTAAACGGCAAGGCTTCCTCGAATGCGTGGCCAATCTGGTTCTCGGCTGTAACACCGCAGAATGCCGTCGCCAGCACGATCACGCCGAGCCCGATAATACCGACTTCGGCCAGGTGCAGCGCCAGCGCCACGACCAGGTAAAGGGCGGTCAGCGCCTGCACGATAATTGCCGCCCACTGCCGGTTCGTGCGCCGTTCCGTTTCGTGCCGGTCGTACTCGAGCAGGATATTGCGAACGTGCGGAGGCAGGGTAGCCCCGTAACCGAACAGACCTGTCACCTCGACGAGTGCACACGTCAGTATGCCGACGAAAAACACCGGGATGGTAACGGGTGACATGCGGATGAAGAACTCAATGAACTCCCAACCGGCCTCTTCTGCAATGAGCAGGTTCTGCGGTTCGCCGACCATCGTCATAACGCCGCCCAGTGCCGTGCCCACGGCCGCATGCATCATCAGGTTCCGCAGGAAGGCGCGGAAAGAGTCCAGGTCTCCCTTGTGCAGCTCGTTGACCTGGTCGTCGTCGGCGGCATCGTGGCTGTGGTCGTAGCCCTTACCCGATGCCACCTTGTGGTAGATCGCGTAGAACCCTTCTGCAACGGCTATCACAACGGCAGTCACGGTTAACGCGTCGAGAAACGCAGACAGCACCGCAGCCATCGAGCAAAACAACAGGGACAACACCAGCTTTGAGCGTATCCCCAGCAGCACCTTGGTAAAGACAAACAGCAGCATGTCTTTAAGGAAAAAGATACCGGCCACCATAAACATGAGCAACATAATGACGGGGAAGTTGTGCTCCGCTTCGTGGTAGACCGCTTCAGGCGTCGTCATGCCCAGGATGACTGCCTGTATGGCAAGCAACCCGCCTGGTTGCAGCGGATAACACTTGAGCGCCATCGCCAGCGTAAAGATGAATTCCAGCACCAGCGCCCAGCCGGCCACCACCGGACCAACCGTATACAGCAGCACCGGATTCAGGATCAGGAAGCCCACGATGGCCCACTTGTACCAGTCAGGTGAATGGCCAAGAAAATTCTGCAGAAAGGCTGCGCGCAGCGACTGATTCATGGTTTAACGCTTTACAAAGGTTTATCGGACATGCTCGCCGGACAAACGGGCAGGAAACAAGCAGGGCCTACTGCCACGTACGGGCGCTTATATTATCAGGATTGTGTCCGCCGCCAGACCGAGCCTTCACTGCAGGCGGCATCGATCATATCGAGTTGCGCCTCGTGCTGCTCCAGCTCGGCATCCGTCGCGCGCAGAACAACCAGGTCCAGCCCGTCGCGGTCAATGGCGCCCCGCTCCTCGGCGGCATGTTGGCCGGGCTCAGAACGTTCCAGTGACAGCGCGCCCTGCCCGCCGGTCATAGCAAGATAGACTTCTGCCAGCAGCCGGGCATCCAGCAGGGCTCCATGCAGTTCGCGCTTCGAGTTGTCGATGGTGTAGCGCTTGCAAAGCGCGTCCAGACTATTGCGCTGGCCGGGGTGGATCTGCCGGGCGAGTATCAGGGTGTCCATTACCTGGTTGCTTTTGGCGAGTGAAACTTCCGGCATACCGGCAATCTCAAGCTCGTTATCGAGGAAGCCCAGGTCGAAAGACGCGTTATGGATCACCAGTTCGGCGTCGCCGAGGTATCCCAGGAACGCACCGGCAATATCCCGGAAGAAAGGCTTGTCGGCCAGGTCTTCGTCGGACAGGCCGTGAACTTCCCGGGCTGCTTCGTCGACTGAGCGCTCCGGGTTCAGATAACAATGGAAACTGTTTTCTGTCTGGCGTCGGTTAAGAATTTCTATACAACCGATCTCGATAACCCGGTGACCGTGTTCCCAATCAAGGCCCGTTGTTTCAGTATCCAGCACAACCTGTCGCATCGTTCATCCCTGGAGGCAACTGCCCACAGCCAGCCTACCCGGCCGGCCTCATAACAGCAAACTAACCCAATCCGCCGGCGAGCATTTCATCGATAGCACGGTTGGCAAGTTCGTCCGCACGTTCGTTTCCGGGGTCACCGGCATGGCCCTTCACCCAGTGCCATTCGATATTCTGCCCGGCAACCAACTCGTCAAGCCTGCGCCATAAATCATCATTTTTTACCGGTTTTCGGGATGCCGTTTTCCAGCCCCGCTGTTTCCACTGGGAAATCCACTCGGTGATCCCCCGTTGCAGATACTCGGAATCGGTATAAATCGCCACGCGGCAGCTGCGGGTCAGTGCCGCGAGGCCTTCGATTGCCGCAGTTAACTCCATCCGGTTGTTGGTTGTCTCCATGACGCCGCCGTACAGTTCCTTTTCACGGTCGCCTGCAGACAGCCAGACTCCCCAGCCGCCGGGTCCCGGGTTGCCACGGCATGCGCCGTCCGTATACATGCGAACTTCGGTCATGGGGAGGTTCGCGTAGTCGGGTTTACCAGGCTGTTGACGAGGCTGGGCCGGCGCCGTGCCTGCGGTCGAATGATCGTCAGCGGGATCGTTTCCTTCGTTGCCACCAGCAGGTAAGCACTCGCAAACCATTCGGTACTGCGCAACAGCTTGCCCGGATTGCCGGTTGCGGCAGTCGCATAACAGGCTACTGCGGTATCTACACCCAGGTTCAGAAGCTGCAACCAGTCGGACAGGCGGCGGCGTGAAATCTGGCTCAGTACTCCCGGCGGGTAACCCTGCGGCGAAATACGGTTACGGATGCCCCACCAGCTTAGCGGGTTGAATCCCAGCACGATCAGTTTGCCATCCGGTCGCAGTACGCGATGGACTTCCCGTAAAACGGCATGCGGATCGGGATTGAGCTCAAGTGTGTGTGGCAGGAACACCGCGTCGACGCTGTCCGAGGCGATCGCCAGGCGTTCCGGCAGCATGTAGGCGCCGACGTCCTGGTCAGCGCCTATGATGGCAGCGAACTGCGTACGCGCCGCCTCCAGCAGCCATCCTGGTGGCCCCCACTGTCCGATCTGTATGATCTGGTCGCCGAACACCCGCTCCAGAACAGCGGCCGCTACAGAGCGCTCCTGCTGAAGCAGGGTCTGTCCGGTCGCCGTTTGCAGCCATTCGAGTTTCACGGCGCTTCCTTTCCGGCCGCTGTCCGATGCAGGAATGATACCTGAGGCGACCCGGACCGAGTAGCTGCTTTGGCCCGGCAAGCTTGAATGCCGCGTCTAAAATAGGCCTAATACATCGCATCCTGACTTAGGACTAGGCAAACAGATGGGATTTCTCGCGGGAAAACGGGCACTGATAGTCGGCGTTGCCAGCAAACGCTCTATTGCATGGGGTATTGCTGAAGCCATGCACCGTGAAGGTGCAGAACTGGCGTTCACCTGTCAGAACGACAAGCTGCGCGACCGGGTCGGAAAACTTGCGGCGGGCCTTGACTCGGAAATCAATATTCCGCTGGACGTTGCATCGGACGAGGAAATCACGAATGTATTTACCGAGCTCGGCAAGCACTGGGACGGTCTCGACATCATCGTGCACTCGGTCGGCTTCGCACCGAAAGAACTGCTGGCCGGCCGCTATGTCGATTCAGTTACCCGCGAGGGTTACCAAATCGCCCATGACATCAGTGCCTACAGTTTCGCCGCGCTGGCAAGAGAAGGCCTGCCGATGCTTCGCAGCGGCGGCGCTCTCCTGACCATGACCTACCTGGGCGCCGAGCGTTCGATCCCGAACTACAACGTGATGGGGCCGGCCAAGGCCAGCCTGGAAGCCAATATCAGGTTTTTGGCCAATGACCTCGGTATCGACGACATCCGCGTCAACGGCGTGTCGGCCGGCCCGATCAGAACGATTGCCGCGTCCGGTGTCGGCAATTTCCGCAAACTCATGCAGCACGCCGCAGCCGGTAACCCGATGAAACGGAATGTGACACTCGAAGACGTCGGCAATGCATCGGCTTTCTTGTGTTCGGACCTGGCGGCGGGCATCACCGGCGAGATACTGCACGTCGATTGCGGTTACAGCACCGTCGGTATGACTTTCGCGATAGACGAAGACGAAGAAGTGCTCGCCTAGCGACTATTAATACTGACCGCGGGTAAGGGCTCACCTTCGAGTCGCGCAACGATTACGGCACAGCAACTGTCACCCAGTACGTTGACGCTGGTACGGCTCATATCGAGTATCCGGTCGAAGACGAACAGCACACCTATTGCCTCCACCGGCAACCCCACGGCCGCCAGGATAATCGCGATCGCGACCAGTGATGCCGAGGGTATCCCGGCCACGCCGATGGACGTCACCAGTGCGGTAAATACGACGAGCACCTGCATAAATATGCTGAGATCAACTCCGTAAGCCTGTGCAAGAAACAATACGGCGCCACACTCGTACAGCGCGGTACCATCCATGTTGCCTGTCGCACCGAGCGGGAGCACGAAACTCGATATGCGGTTGGGAACGCCGATGCCCTCTTCTACCGATTCCATCGTGATCGGCAGGGTCGCCGATGAGGAAGCCGTAGAGAACGCCGTCAACATGGCCGGACTGACAAATTTCAGCACACGCCCTGGCGCCACCCGGGCGATGAAGCGCAACAGCAGCGGCAAAGTCACAAATGCGTGCACGAAGAGCGCCAGTAAAATGGCGCCGGCAAAACCCAGGAGCGGCGCAGCGGCATCGAAACCGGTTTTTGCAACAACCCGCGCTACAAGACCAAAAACGCCTACGGGGGCAAACATCATGACCCACTCGGTTATGCTCATCATCACCTGGAAAACCCCGGACCAGAACCGGTACAGGGGCTGCGCGTAGTCGTCATCCAGCCGCGTCATGAAGAAACCGAACAGCAGGCAGAAGAAAATTATTCCAAGTATCTGACCGTCGGCCGCGGCCGCGACGATATTGGGCGGCACCGCACGCAGCAGCACGTTGACGATGTCGCCGGCGCCCCGCTCACTCACGCTGGCGAGAACATCATCGGCTGTCGCATCCAGGGCCAGCAATTCCCTGACGGGTTCGCCGTCTATTTCGCCCGGGCGCAGGGTGTTCATCAAAACAAGGCCCACCAGTATCGCGGCGAGCGTTGTCAACAGGTAGAAGCCCAGCGTTTTATATCCCAGCCGCCCCAGGTTCTCCGATGACCCGATACCCGCGACACCGACGATAATCGACGAGGCGATCAGCGGCACGATGAGCATCTTCAGCGCATTGAGAAACAGGGTGCCGAAGAAATCGTAAACACCGTAAAAGCTGACACCGGCGATACCGCCCGTCTCGCCGGACAGTAACCCGGCCAAAACGCCTAGTGCAATTGCGATAACGATCTGCCAGTGAAGCTTTAGACGCATACGGTGCTCCGGCGAGGCACGGGCATTAAATATCTATCAGGGCAGGTTTGCTTCAGTACCCAGCAAGTCGCTGGTAACGGTTACACTGGCATCGTTTACCAGGTTTTCGACCAGAGCGGTAATCTGGCCAGCCCCGATCTGCTGTGCCAGTTGCTGCTTGCGTGTGTCCCGGTCCTCGAGCGAATAAAGCCCGGCTTTGCCCGGCGTCACGCCGGTTACCCGGTACACGGCGTAGTCACGCGAAGCCAGCACCATCCCCGCATAATTCGCGGCCCCGCCCGGCTTGGGCGCGGCAAACAGGGCGGCAACCAGGTCTGGTTGAATCTCGGGTGAGGCACGTTTCACATCTCCCGCGCGAATCCACTCAAGCCGCTGTTCCCTTGCCAGGGTCTCTGCGTTGCCACCTGCGTTTAACTGCGCCAGGAGTTCCTCACCGGCCGCTGCCGCTGCGACGGCTGCCGCATCGCCCTGGAGCCGCACGCTGATCTGTTCGCGCACCTCGTCAAGCGATTTCGTCGCCGGGAGACGATGTTCCACCACCTGCACCACAACGGCCCGGCCTTCTTCCGTTTCTATAACACGGCTGTTTTCACCGTCCTCGAGCACTTCGATGCTGAACACCGTGTCCACGAGTTCGGGCGTAAAAACCAGCTGCTCCCCGCCGTTGCGGGTGAATTCAGCGACCTTCCCGAGGGTGAGACCCATGGCTTCTGCGACGGGTTCCAGGCCTGCCAGGCTTTCGAGCGCCCGGTCATCGAGTTCCTCGAGCAACTCATCATACTGGTCCATAGCCGTGTCCTTGCGCAGCCGGTCCAGCAACTCGTCCCTGACCTCGGCGAAAGTCCGGGCCGCCCCGTCCCGAATGCCGTCGAGGCGAATGATATGGAAACCGTATTCGCTCTTTACCGGCGCCGAAACTTCGCCGGCCGCAAGCGCGAACAGCGCCTCCTCGAATTCCGGTGCGGGGCTGTCCCCGGGCCCGAACCAGCCGAGCTCGCCCCCAAGGCCGGCCGTACCCGTATCGTCCGAATATTCAGCGGCCAGCGCCGTGAAGTCCTCACCGGCCAGCAGCCGCGTGTACAGTTCATCCGCCTCACCGGCCGCGGCCAGTTCGTCGTCACCGGGTGCGATCAGTATATGGCGGGCGCTGCGCTCCGCAGGCCCGGAGAACTCGTCCGGGTTGTCCTCGTAATAGGCCAGCGCATCGGCCTCGTCCGCCATTGTTGCCGCGAGTATTTCGTCGTAGTTAACCTCGATGTAGTTCAGCGACACCGACTCATCCGTCTGAAACACGCCCTCGTTTGCTGCAAAAAAACCGGTTATTTCTTCTTCGCTTACTTCGGTCTCGTCGAGCTGGCTTTCGGTCGACACCAGAAGGTATTCCACGGCGCGGCTCTCGCCGTCCAGTTCGATATACCGCCGGAACTCGGCCGGCGTATAAAAAGCGGTGTAACCAATACCTTCGACGAACTGGTTGATCTCCATGCCGTGGCGCAGGTCGTATTCGTAAAGTTGCTCGCTCAGCCCCTGCGACCTGAGCAAATCCTTGTAGGCCGGCCGGGAAAAACTGCCGCCCACCTGGAAGGCCGGGTTCTGTTCGATCATCCGGATTACTTCCGCATCGCTGACCCGGTAGCCCTGCTCTTCCACGTGCTGGGTCAGCACCTTGTTGCGGACGAGCGTCTGGATTGCCGAGTTCGCGATGTTCTCGGCCAGCTCAGCGGGAATCTGCGTCCGGTAGGTCTGCTCCCACTGCGACCGCTGCTGGTTGTATATACGCCTGAACTCCGACAGCGGTATGTCATCGCCGTTTACGCTGGCGGCCGGCGAGCCCGGCAGAAATCCCGTATCGACATTGCCGAAGGTGAGCACCAGCGCCAGGGCGACGACGCCGAGGATAATGGCGGCCACCCAGCCGGTGAATTTGTCTCTTATGATCTGAAGCATTTGGATTCCGTTCGTATTTAAAGCGGCAGCCCTGTTGATCGCATACTAGCGGCCGGCGCACATTGTAGCCGCCCTTAGCTTACTGTGCCGCTTGGCCATACGAAAAAGGCGCCCCGCAAGGGGCGCCTGGTTTCGATGGCGGAGTGGACGGGACTCGAACCCGCGACCCCCGGCGTGACAGGCCGGTATTCTAACCAACTGAACTACCACTCCGCATAAAACTGGTGGGTGCTGAGGGGATCGAACCCCCGACCTACGCCTTGTAAGGGCGCCGCTCTCCCAGCTGAGCTAAGCACCCGGAGTGTGCTGTCACGCCAGACTGTAGCATCAGCCAAAGAAATCGGCGCTAAAAAGCGCCGATATCCTTAAACGCCTGAGCCCGCATGCGGACCCTGCGCAAGCCCCCGAGAGGGCGTTGTCAGCGCGAAAGACGCGCTAGTTTACGGCTTCCTTGAGGGCTTTGCCAGCCTTGAATCCTGGCACATTACTGGCCTTAATCTGGATGGTTTCACCGGTCCGCGGGTTACGGCCCTGGCGGGCTGAACGACGCTTTACAGTAAAGGTTCCAAAACCAACCAGCGATACCTGGCTGCCGCCCTGGAGAGCACCTGAGATCGAATCAATCACAGCATCCACAGCACGACCTGCATCTGCTTTTGAAAGACCCGCCGACGTTGCTACTGATTCAATCAATTCACCCTTGTTCATCAATCCACCTTTTAACGAACGACTTCAGAAAATACCCCGAGCCACCAACAGATGACTCACCTGTAGTTCTCGCTATACGAAGCTTTATTAAGATCAATCCAGAATTCGCACCGCGACCTGTAACCAAACCGCTAAGCCAACAACATACCGGGTCTGGACACTACGCGATTCTTATACCAGCCGCTAAAAAGCGCTGTCAACAAAAGGTTGCGGCGATTGATTAGACAGACTCTAATGCGGGCGCACACCCTTGTCGTCAGCCTTGGATGACTGACTCTGTTTGTCGTCTTTCTGCAACTTTGTGGTGCCCGGAACGGGGCTGTGGGTGAGCGAATATTCCAGCACCTCATCTATCCAACGTACCGGAACAATGTTCAGCTTGTCCTTGATGTTCTTCGGAATTTCTGCCAGGTCTTTTTCATTTTCCTTGGGAATAATTACCGTGGAAATGCCCCCGCGATGTGCGGCCAGTAATTTCTCCTTCAGGCCTCCGATCGGCAGGATCTCACCACGCAGCGTGATTTCGCCCGTCATCGCAACATCCGACTTGACGGGTATGTTGGTCACGGCGGACACGAGTGCTGCGCACATTCCGACGCCTGCGCTGGGCCCGTCCTTGGGGGTAGCACCCTCGGGGACATGGATATGGATATCCAGTTTCTGGTGGAAATCCTCGTCGATGCCAACGACCTTGGCACGGCTGCGGACAACCGTCGTCGCCGCCTGGATCGACTCCTGCATCACTTCGCCGAGCTGCCCCGTGTGCATCAGCTTGCCCTTACCCGGGACCACCGTCGCCTCGATGGTCAGGAGTTCACCGCCGACTTCGGTCCAGGCCAGGCCGGTAACCTGCCCGACCTGATCGTTCTCTTCAGCGCGGCCGTAACGGAACTGCTTAACGCCCAGGTATTTGCCGAGGTTTTTCGGCACCACATGTGTCTGTGTATCCTTCGGGTGTAACAGCAGGTTCTTGACGACCTTGCGGCAAACCTTCGCTATTTCACGTTCCAGGTTGCGTACGCCGGCTTCACGAGTGTAATAACGCACGATGTCGCGTATGGCGCTTTCGGATATCGCCAGTTCCTCAACCTTCAGGCCATTCGCTTCCATCTGTTTGGGGATCAGGTAACGCTTGGCAATGTTCAGTTTTTCGTCTTCCGTGTAACCCGGGATGCGGATGACTTCCATCCGGTCCAGCAGCGGCGGCGGAATATTCAGCGTGTTCGCAGTACATATGAACATCACGTCGGACAGGTCGAAGTCGACTTCGAAATAATGGTCCTGGAACGTGCAATTCTGCTCCGGATCCAGCACCTCGAGTAATGCGGACGACGGATCGCCGCGGAAATCCATCGACATCTTGTCGATCTCATCCAGCAACATCAGCGGGTTACGTACGCCTACCTTGGATAGGTTCTGCAATATCTTGCCCGGCATGGAGCCTATATAGGTACGGCGGTGACCGCGGATTTCGGCTTCGTCACGCACGCCGCCCAGCGACATCCGCACGAATTTACGGTTGGTCGCCCGGGCAACGCTCTGCCCCAGCGAGGTCTTGCCGACGCCCGGAGGGCCTACCAGGCACAGGATCGGCCCCTTGAGCTTACGCACGCGCTGCTGCACGGCCAGGTACTCGAGGATGCGCTCCTTGACCTTCTCCAGGCCGTAGTGATCTTCCTCGAGGATGGTCTCAGCCTTGTCGATCTTGCGGGAAATGCGCGTACGCTTTTTCCACGGCACCTTGACCAGCCAGTCGATGTAGTTGCGCACCACGGTGGCTTCCGCCGACATGGGCGACATCATCTTGAGCTTGTTGAGCTCGGAGACGGCTTTTTCCTTGGCCTCGGAGGTCATACCGACCTCTTCGATCTTTTTCTCTAGTTCAGTCAACTCGTTGGGCGCATCTTCCATTTCGCCCAGTTCCTTCTGAATGGCCTTCATCTGCTCATTCAGGTAATACTCACGCTGGCTGCGTTCCATCTGCTGCTTTACGCGGCCACGGATACGTTTTTCAATCTGCAGCATGTCGATCTCGGCGTCGATCAGCCCCATCACATGCTCAAGGCGCGGGCGCACCTCCTGGATTTCGAGGACTTTCTGTTTCTCATCAAGCTGCAGCGACATGTGCGCTGCCACTGTGTCGGCCAGCCGGCCGGGCTGGTCGATGCTCGACAGGGAACTCAGGATTTCGGGCGGAACTTTCTTGTTCAGCTTGACGTAGTTTTCGAACTGCGAGACGACGGTGCGCTTCAGCCCATCGAGCTCACGTGATTCGTCGGCCTGCACCTCGTCGATGAGATCTATATCGGCCGTGAAATACTCTTCGGACCGCACTTCCGTCAGCTGGGCACGGTTGCCGCCTTCGACAAGCACCTTGACCGTGCCGTCGGGCAGTTTCAGGAGCTGCAGGATAGTCGCGAGCGTACCGACCCGGTAGATGTCATCCGCGGCAGGTGTATCGACGTCGGCCTGCTTCTGGGCGACCAGCAGAATCTTCTTGCCGCTTTCCATCGCTGTATCCAGCGCCAGGATCGACTTTTCCCGGCCAACGAACAACGGAATGACCATGTGCGGGTACACAACCACATCGCGCAACGGCAGTATCGGCACGTTGGAGAGTGACTGTTCGCTAGATTCCACTTCTGATTCCGTCATAGTTGGCTCCGCTGAGAATTCCTTTTCCAATGCCTGCCGGCGGCTACACCTTCAAATACACCCTGAAATACACGATAAAGTCAGGCTCCCGCCACGGCGAGAACCTGAATCACACTTACAGAAATCGACTGTCTCAGGGTCTGTCAGAACCCGTGGGGAGCGGTTCCTCGTCCGAGGTCTGCGAACTCTGTACTTCTTCCGACTCGTAGATTACGTATGGCTTGGTCTCGCCGGTAACCACGCCTTCATCCACCACCACTTTGGATGCTGTGGTCATGCTCGGCAAGTCATACATGGTGTCTAAAAGTACACTTTCAAGGATAGTACGCAACCCGCGCGCACCCGTTTTACGCTGCATTGCCCGCTGCGCTACAGCACGCAGTGCGTCGTCACGAAACTCGAGATCCACCCCTTCCATCTCGAATAGCTTCTGATACTGCTTGGTCAGGGCATTGCGCGGCTCGACCAGGATCGTCACCAGCGCATCCTCATCCAGTTCGTCCAGCGTCGCCACCACCGGTAACCGGCCGACAAACTCCGGAATCAGTCCGTACTTGATAAGGTCCTCCGGCTCCACGTCGGTCAGCAGGTCACCGATATTCGGTTCTTCATCCGCGGTTTTGATGTCCGCCACGAAACCGATGCCCGAACGCTCCGAGCGGCTGCGGATAATTTTCTCGAGGCCCGCAAACGCGCCGCCCACGACGAACAGGATATTCGCGGTATCGACCTGCAGGAATTCCTGTTGCGGATGCTTGCGGCCGCCCTGCGGGGGCACCGAGGCAATGGTCCCCTCGATGAGCTTCAAAAGCGCCTGCTGCACACCCTCACCGGACACATCCCGCGTAATGGACGGGTTGTCAGACTTGCGTGAAATCTTGTCGATCTCGTCGATATAGACGATACCGGTCTGCGCCTTGTCGACATCGTAGTCACACTTCTGCAGCAACTTCTGGATGATGTTCTCGACATCCTCGCCGACGTAGCCGGCTTCGGTCAGCGTCGTCGCATCGGCAATGGTAAACGGCACATTCAGCAACCGCGCCAGCGTTTCGGCCAGCAGGGTCTTGCCGCAGCCGGTCGGGCCGATCAGCAGGATATTGCTCTTGGACAGCTCGATATCGTTCTTGTCACCCGTGGTACGGGTATCGAGGCGTTTGTAATGGTTATAAACCGCAACCGACAGGACTTTTTTGGCGCGCTGCTGCCCGATAACGTACTCGTCGAGTACATCCTTGATCTCCTGGGGTTTGGGAAGCTTGGCCTGACCCTGCTCGGAACGATCGTCCAGTTCCTCGCGGATGATGTCGTTGCAAAGCTCAACGCACTCATCGCAAATAAAAACCGAAGGGCCTGCAATAAGCTTGCGGACCTCGTGCTGGCTCTTGCCACAGAAGGAGCAATACAGAAGTTTGCCGTCCTCTCCCCTGCCTCGCGTATCGTCAGACATCCCGTTCCTCGATGGCCCTACCCAGAGGCCTTTGCGCACATACCGGCTGGCGGTTGAGTGCTATATAGCACGGCTTAAGCCGGAGGTGCAAAGCATGCGCCCACAAAATTTCCTTAAAACCTTTAGCAGCCTTGATACTGCCGGGTTTCCGGGAAGCCGCGCTAGTCGCCTTTATCCTCTTTTTCGGGGCTCTCTTCGCGTCTTTCCAGCACCGTATCAATCAGACCGTATTCGACCGCTTCCGTTCCACTCATGAAGTAATCGCGATCGGTATCTGTCTCGACGCGATCCAGTGGTTGCCCCGTATGCTTGGCCAATAACTTGTTCAGCCTGTCCTTGGTCGCCAGTACTTCGCGGGCGTGGATATCAATATCCGATGCCTGCCCCTGGAAACCGGCAAGTGGCTGATGAATCATCATGCGTGAATGCGGCAGGCAAAAACGTTTGCCGTTCGCCCCGCCGGACAACAGGAACGCACCCATGCTGGCAGCCTGGCCTACGCAAATCGTGCTCACCTCTGGCCGCACGAACTGCATCGTATCGTAGATGGACAGGCCGGAACTGACGGAGCCGCCCGGGGAATTTATATATAAGTGTATATCCTTGTCCGGGTTTTCCGATTCCAGAAACAATAACTGGGCGACGATCAGGTTGGAGACCTGGTCCTCGACCGGCCCGACTATAAATACGACCCGCTCTTTCAAAAGGCGGGAGTAAATATCGTAGGAACGCTCCCCGCGTGAAGTCTGCTCGACCACCATCGGTACGAGGTTCAGTGCTTTAGTATCCGTCGTCATCGTCGTATCCCTGCTTCTGCTTGAGCTTACCCCGCCTGAAATAATGCAAATCAGGCAGGCATTTCCATTAACTCCGCGAATCCCTTTTTCTTTTGGCTGACTTTAGCGTGCTCTGCCAATCCGTCAATTACCTGCTCTTCCAGAACCATATTTTCGATCTGGCCCAGAAACTGCGGATTCTGCAGATAAATATTGCGTATTTCATCCGGATTTTCATAGGGAGCGCACATCTCGTCCACTTTCGCGGTAACGAGGTCCCGGTCCAGCTCCAGTTCGTTTGAGCTGATGTATTCTGTCATCAGAAGCCCAAGCCGCACGCGCTTTTCGGCTGTTTCCCTGAAACTGTCCGGCGCAGGCGCCTGTTCCGGCTCTGTAATGCCGAGTTGCTGCATGGCCTCTTTCTGCAGCGCATCGCATTCCTGGCGGACCAGCACGTCGGGCAGCTCGACCGGGTTCTGCTTCAGCAGGCCCTCCAGGATCTGTTTCTTGATCTCGGCCTTGCACTTGGCGTCGAGTTCGCGCTGCATGTTCGCCTTAATATCCGCCCGCAGTTCTTCCTCGCTGCCGCTCTCGATGCCGTAGTCCTTGATGAACTCTTCGTCGACTTCCGGCAGATGCTGTTCAGCAACCTTGCTAACCTTGATCGCAAATTCGACTTTCTGGCCCGCAAGCGCTTCCGCATGATAGTCCTTCGGGAACTTCATCCTGAAGCTCTTCTCGTCACCGGCCGCCACGCCCGCCAGATTTTTCTCGAAGTCTTCCAGCATCGCCCCGTCACCGAGCACGACCGGAAAATCTTTCGCGCTGCCGCCCTCGAAGGGCTCGCCTTTTAGAGTGCCGTCGAAGTCCAGCGTGACCTGATCCCCCGATGCGGCTTTCCGGTCCACGTCGTGCCAGTGCGCCCGCTGCTTGCGCAGGTTGTCGATCATCCGGTCGATATCGCCGGCTTCGATCTCAACCTGGGGCTCTTCAATCTTTATAGAATTCAAACCCTTAAGCTCGAATTCCGGATATACCTCGAATATCGCAACGTAAGTGAGGTCTTTGCCCTCTTCCAGGCTTTCCGGCTCGATGTTCGGGCCGCCTGCGGGCCGCAGCTTTTCCTGCACCACCGCTTCCGAATAGCTGGACTGCAGGATATCCTGCAGCACTTCCTGGCGCACAGGCCCGCCATAGCGCTGGCGGATCACCTTGTCCGGCACTTTGCCGGGACGGAATCCCTTTATCTTGGCGCTGCGTCCGACCGATTTCAGCCGTGACTCCACTTCTTTTTCTACAGTCTCTGCCGGGACCTGCACACGCATGCGGCGCTCAAGTCCGGCTGAGGCTTCTACCGAAACCTGCATTATCTTGTCCTGTCCTTATTAAAGGGTTGTAGGGGGTAGCCCGGCGGTCTTGTCCTGTCCGGGGCGGTAATGGTGCGAAAGGAGAGACTCGAACTCTCACGGGTTACCCCACTGGGTCCTAAACCCAGCGCGTCTACCAATTCCGCCACTTTCGCGCACACGCAGGATGACCGGCTGCTACGGCGCGCATTATACCCGGACTTACACTTCAGCAGGTTTGGCCTTTCAGTCGATCCTGCGGAGCGCGCGGCGTCCGGAGCGGTGCAAAAGACAGGTTTTTTCCCCTTATATTACAGTTACTTATGAATTTATTTGCTGTCGGTGTTGAAAAAAGCTGGCGTAATCGCGGGCGGCGGTCGACGCTTAACGTGGCAAAATTTAACCCCAATCTATAAATGCGGGGGAAGCAAAACATGAATGTTGTCATTACGGGTAGCACCAAAGGCATCGGTTTAGGCATGGCCCGCGAGTTTTTGCAACGGGGCCACAAAGTGGTGATCAGCAGTCGCGGACAGCAGGCCGTCGACGATGCTATCGCGCTACTGGCCGCGAACTACCCTGCCGATCACATTGCCGGTCAACCCTGCGATGTTGCTGATTTCTCCCAGGTACAGGCGCTCTGGGATGCAGGTGTTAATGCGTATGGCAGCGTCGATATCTGGGTAAATAACGCCGGCAGGGACAGCGCCAAAGAGTTTTTCGCAGACCTGCCCGTGGAAGACTACGTGAACACCGTGAATACCAACCTGATCGGTGTTATGCACTGTGACAAGGTCGCCATCACCGGCATGAAACAGCAGGGCGGCGGCAAGGTATTCAACATGGAGGGTTTCGGCAGTGACGGGCGCACCATGGCGAAATACGCGCCCTACGGGGCAAGCAAGTACGCGCTGCGTTATTTCACCAAGGTATTGATCGAGGAATGCAAGGACACACCGGTAGAGGTTGGCTACCTGAGCCCGGGTATGGTACTGACCGACCTTTTGATCGAGCCCGGTTGGGAAAACGATCCTGACTGGCCGAGACGCCGGAAGTTTTTCAACATCGTTGCCGACACCGTCGAAACGGTAACGCCGTGGCTCGTTGAAGGCATGCTGAATTCCAAAGGCAACGGCGCCGCCGTACGCTGGATTACCGGACCCAAGATCATGCTGCGGTTCCTGAAATCGATCTTCGTCAAACGCGACATCATGACGCCGGCGGGCTACTAGCTGCTTTCACTTACCAGACCCCGGCCGCTGCCAGTTCCGGACCGGCGGGCGTTGCTTGCATCTTTAGCAGACGCACTTTCGCGAGTTCGCCAAGAGTTGCGGACCTGCGGGCATCCGTCACTGCATCGGGTAACGGAAACCAGATGTAATCGAAACCATCCCAGGCGGCCTCCATCTGCATCCTCGATTGCTGCATGAATTCGGGATCCATGACGACCGTTGTCGGCAGCGGGCTCAGCTCCAGCCTGAATACCCGGGCATAGATTTCGAGCTTCTCCGGCACCGGCAAGTAAACCCAGACGCGCGGCCTGCCTGGCAACGCACGTAAGGCCTCCGCTTTGGGCCTGAGTTGCTGCCGGACATCGATGGGCCCGGAAGGCGTGTACAGGGGCTCAATATAGGGTCGCTCGAACGCGAACGCGGCGATGAGCAACGCTGCAAACAGCACGCTCCCGTACCGGGCGGCCATGCCACCCTTGCCTGCATCGGCGCCGCTATCCGGCCTGAAGGCCGGCAACAGAGGCGCAACCGACAGCAACACCAGCGGCAGCAACATCGAGTGGGCATACCTGACATAGGAAGGCAGGCGCAGCGCATCTTCGCCAAAGGCAAACTGGTAACTTAAATAGAGCACGGCAAGATAACCGACAACTGCCAGGTCTATCCCCAGGTAGCAAAGGAACCAGCGAAGGCGTTGTTGTTTTGCGATAAACAACAGCCAGATCAGGGCCTGCAATGCAGCGCACAGGAGCATCAGGCCTGCGGTACTCAGGCGGTAGCGGTCCGTATATGCATCCCTGATGTCGTAATCGAATTCGTTGTATTTGCGTGAAATCTCACTCTTGCTGATCTGCTGATCGAATAGAACTTCGCTAAATCGCCGCCCTATCTCAGCCTGCTGGTCTTCCTCGAATACGCTGAAGCCTCCCAGTATCCCCCAGGCAACCGTCGCCGCGCTTTGCACGTCTGCTTTGGCGTCCACCGCATTGCGATTTACCGCCCAGCTAAAGGCGATCAACAGTGAAGCCACACAGGCAAGGGTCACCAACGGTGAAGTGCTGCGTATCGCATTAGTCAGCGAATACCGGTGAACACGCATGCCACTGACCAGCAACAGCCCGCCCATGATCCCCGTTGCCATGAATGACAACAGTATGCCCACGTCCTTGATAAGCGGCAGCACCGCCAGGGGCAACGCATAACCCAGGAGTTTCAGGTAATCTCGCTGCTCGACCTCACGCATGAAATTGAGCAGGGTCGCGGCAAACCAGGTGGCGAGTACGTGGTCCACGTACAGGCTCGTTACGCCATGGCCGAGGTTGGCGAGCAGCCATATCACCAGCGCCCCGATACCCAGCATCCAGGCTATATCGACGAAGCGCAGTCGCTCCCAGAGCACGAGCAAAGGCGCCACCAACAGCACGAACTGGGCCAGGTACATGACCCCGTCCGCTTCGTATGTGTATACGGCGAACAGATATTGCCACAATGCCGGACCCGGCGGATACCTCGGGTGCATCGCGTTGGTATCGCCGTCCCACAGAGCTCCGGTTGCCAGCATCTCGCGGATGTACACACCCCAGTGGGCGTATTCATCGTAGAAAAGATAATGGGCGTTACCGTGCAGGTACCAGAAAATGATGCTGAATATCAGCAACAAAAAGACAGGCACGTTGGCCAGCGTCAGGAGACAGTCGCGCGATACCCACAGGCGATAAACAAGGAGGCCCGCTCCCGCGATCAACACGAGTGCGGCAGACACAGGAAGTGCACCGATGAGCGCTCCCAGGTACAGGATCATCACAACCGCGGCCAGGCTGTGCAGCGCGGCCGAACTGAAGCTCGTTTTTTGCCATGCCTGCCAGCCGAGGATCAGCCCCAGCAACGGCAGCACTATTAAAAGCGGCATGCAGATGCCTTAACCCGTTTGTTAACTATTCCTCCAACAGGCGAAGAATAGCAGGAAAAACCCCGCACTCCCGGCGTATCGCCGGCCAGCGTAAATACCCGAACATGGCCGACTATCCGGCATCCGGGACCTAATTATGACCGGGGGATGCCTTATGACAAGCATTCCGGACCCACCGTGTATCATGGCCGTTAACCATGCCCTGGGAATACCAAAAAGTTGCGCTGCCGTTTCGGATCGGCTTCATTTCGCTGGGAAACGCGATGCTTGAGGGTGTCATACAGAAAGGCCACTTCAGCACCTTCAGCACAACCTTTTCCAAACACCCTCCCCGCGAGTTGCTGGATGACAGTGACGCGCAAGCCGCATTTATTCCTTCCTGCCCGCTGAGCACCGACCAAAGGTCAATCAGCAGGGTGGACGGGTGCATCAGGTACATCCCTGGCCGCTACCCCCACTACTATGTCGATACCAACCTCGATTTCGATCAGTACCTGTCCAGGCACGTGAGCCGGCGTTCGCGAAAAAGCCTGCGGCGCCTGGTACGGAAATTCGATAAGGAATCCGACGGCGCCATTGACTTCCGCTTGTACCGGAGCGAGGAAGAAGCGAGAGAATTCGTAGCCGAAGCTTCCAAACTGGCACAGCATACCTACCAGGTGCGCTGGCTCAAGAAAGCGCTACCGACCGGGGCTGAAACGCAGGTAGAGGCAAAGGCTGGCAGTTTCTCCGGTTACATACTCTTTCTTAAAAACAAGCCGGTAGCGTTCCTGTGGTGCCGTCTCAGGAATGGCATACTCGAACATCGCTTCGGCGGCTACGAACCCGACTTAGCCAAGCTGGGACCGGGGACCGTGCTCGATTACCTGGCCCTGCAAAGCGCGCTGGCCGATGATTGTATTACCACCATCGACCTCTCCGAAGGCGATGGCCCCCACAAGAAACGCTTCGCCACCCACAAGCAGTACTGCGGTGATATTTATTACCTGAAATCGAGTTTGAAGCATGCCGGACTCGTGTGGTCCCACTTTTTATTTATTCGCATCTACGACAAGCTGCGCAGGCTTTTGGATGCCACCCGCATCAAGCCGCGGATACGCAGGTTCCTCAGGAAACGCGCGAGGGGCACGCCGGCCAAACCGGATGAACCGTGGCCCGGT
>JASLMV010000015.1 GCA_030746435.1 Gammaproteobacteria bacterium
GCAGCGCGTTGGCCGCGAATGGCGATGCCGGTATGGCCATGCTGGTAACGCACATAGGTGCCGCAGCAGGTTCGCTCGCCTGGATGACAATGGAATGGGTAAGGTTCGGCAAGCCCAGTGTACTCGGTATTGTTACGGGCATGGTCGCCGGCCTGGGCACCATTACTCCTGCATCCGGTTTTGTAGGGCCTATGGGAGCGCTGATCATCGGCCTGGCCGCCGGTTTTGTTTGTTTCTGGGCAACCCAGGCTGTGAAGCGCAAATTTGAGATCGATGACTCGCTCGATGTTTTCCCGGTTCACGGAGTAGGTGGTTTCCTGGGGCTTTTGTTAACCGCATTCCTTGCTGACAGCCTGGGTGGCCAGGGGTATCTGAGCGAATCAATATCGAGTCCCGGAGCCCAGTTTATTGAACAATTGATTGGAGGACTATCGGTTGCAATCTGGTGTGCGATCGTCTCATTCATCATCTTCAAGGTTATCGATGCACTAGTCGGGTTGCGTGTATCCGAGGAGGAAGAAATCGAGGGGCTGGATCTTACGCAGCACGACGAGCGCGGCTACAACACCTAAACAGCCAGCTGAACAATTTGCTGGCCGTTTAAGAAGCTATGGGTTATTGATTTCCCGCGTCCGGTTATCCGGGCGCGGGATTTTTTTGTCTTGCAGTCGAAGTCTTTCGGGTACTGCCTGCTTAGCTTTGCTGAGCTTTCCGGTTTTTTATTAGTCGAAAATAGACCCGCACCCCCAGCAGCACTGCAAGTATGCCGGCGTAAATGGTCGGTTCCAGGGTATCCAGCTTTACCTGCCACCAGAAATGTGTGCAGGCGAGGATTCCGATGGCATAAACGAGCCGGTGCAGTTTTTGCCAGCGGCGGCCCAAACGCCGTCTCCAGCCGTGCGTTGATGTTATCCCGAGTACGATCAGGCAGGTCAGCGCTGCTATGCCCAGCGTAATGAAGGACCGCTCAACAATATCCTCTGTGATTGCTCCCAGGTCCAGTCCCTGGTCGGGAATCAGATAGTTCAGGAAGTGTATGCTGACGTAGAAAAGCACGTACAGTCCGGTCATGCGCCGCAGTTGTATAAGCCACACCTGTCCGGTCAGCAGGCGCAAAGGTGTAAGCGCGAGCGTAACGAGCAGCAGGCGCAGCGCCCATATGCCGATAAAGTCCTGAGTTTCCTCGATCGGGTCTGCACCCAGGCTTAAGCCTGCGAGCCCGAATACGGCCAGGGTTAACCATACGAACGGGGCGAGGCAGGCCAGAAACCAGACCGGCTTGATCAACCAGCGAACCTGTCGGGTCGTCGGAAAGTTCATCGTCGGGTATCCGGGGAACACGCCTGCACTTATGCTGCCAGATTTAGCGCTGCGGATGAGCAAGAATCAGAAATTCTTTGCGAGGTCCATACCGGTATACAAACCGGCGACTTGCTCAGCATAGCCGTTAAGCATCAGCGTGGGTATTTTTGATGCAAAAAATCCTGCACCGATCGGCCTTTCACGGGCCTGGCTCCAGCGGGGATGATCTACTTCGGGATTTACGTTGGCGTAGAACCCGTATTCCCCCGGCAAAGCATCGCTCCAACTGGTGTAGGGCATGGTTTCGGTAAAACTGATGCGGACGATGGACTTGATGCTCTTGAAGCCGTATTTCCATGGGACGACCAGCCTGAGCGGAGCGCCATTCTGGTTGGGAAGCTCCACCCCGTACAAGCCCGTGGCGAGTATAGTCAACGGATGCATCGCCTCGTCTATGCGCAGGCCTTCGCGATAGGGCCAGTCGAGTATCGGGCGGTGCTGACCGGGCATCTCGCTCGGTCGCACGATCGTTTCGAAAGCAACATATTTTGCATTCGACGTGGGCTTAAAACGTTTCAGAAGATCACCGAGCGGGATGCCTACCCACGGCACAACCATTGACCAGGCCTCGACACAGCGTAACCGGTAGGTGCGTTCTTCCAGTGTATGCGGGGCCATAATATCTTCGAAGCTGAAAGTGCCGGTCACCTCCGCTGCGCCGTCAATCGTGACTGACCAGGGCTGTGGTTTAAAGTTGCCGGAATTATCAACCGGATCACTTTTGTTGGTGCCGAATTCGTAGAAATTATTGTAGGTGCTAACGTCCTCGAAGGGGTTCGGTTCCTGGGACGTGCTGTAGGGGCTTTTTATGATGCCCTCCAGCTTTCTGTAGCGGGCGGGGATATCCGCAGCCCGGGTAACTTGCGGCAACAATGCCGCGGTGCCCGAGAGACCTGCTGCCTGCAGCAGCTTTCGGCGATTCAGGTAAACGGATTCCGGCGTTATATCCGAGCTCTTGATGTTCCGGGGTTTCTTGATCAGCATGTTGGTTCCACGGCAGGGCTCTGGTAAGAATACGCAAAGACCCTAAAAGTTCCTGTATACAGTTTGTATCGGCAGGTGCGTAATAATCAGATTATAGTTAATGATGTTATATGTAACCCGGATAATTCAGGACTTATCCAAATCTTTACGGGCGATCGTTCTGCTCCTTTCCGGGCTGACACTCATTGTCGGCTGCGACAGCAGCCAGGGGCCTGATACAGAACGTCCGGTCATGATTGCGGGTACCACTTTTCCTGACACGGCGGGCGAAGGCCACTGGTTAGGTTTTTACGAGCGCCTCGTCGAAGCTACCGGCGGGCAGATGCCTTTGCGTCTGCTGATCTATGGTCAGCTTGGTTCGGAGGACCAGCTTGTCTCCGGGCTCAGGCGCGGCCGCGTGCAGTTCGCAAACTTGTCGGCCATGGCGGTGTCAACCGTAGTCCCGGAAATGGCTTTGCTGTATGCGCCCTTTCTTTTTGACGATGAAGCCGAGGCGGATTACGTTTATGACCGGTATCTCACGCCACTGTACAGGGGATTGCTGGCCGAAAAAGGGCTGCACCTGGTGAGTTGGTATGAGATTGGTTTCCTCGAGGTCTACGGCAAGGAGCCGGTGCTGGTGCCGGGGGATGCGAGGGGCCGTCGTTTCCGTGTCGGTGCGGGGCCGGCCGCGCGACTGTTTGCGGGCGCCATCGGTGCGGACGTTATTCCGCTCGGTTTTGCAGATGTGGTCGCCTCACTACAGACTGGTTTGATCGAATCGGGTGAGAACTCGGTCAGCCTGTACGCGCGTACCGGCATAGCCGGCGAAGCTCCCCACCTCACGATGACAGACCATGCTTTCGGCATCTCGGCGATAGTAGCGAGCAAGGACTGGTGGGACTCTTTAAGTTATGAGCGGCAACAGCAGGTCAGTAATGCCTGGCCGGACATCGCCGAGACACGCCGCGCAGTGCGCGCCGAATCACAGAGTGATTTGCAGTATGCTGCCGAACTCGGGATTGTGGTGCATCATCTTAGTAAGGAACAACGTGGACTCTGGCGGGAAGTAACGGCGGGTGCGACCGACAGGATTATCGAAATCATCGGCGGTCGTTCGAGGGAAGTTTACGAAGTTATCCGGAACGCAAGGCAGGAGCACCGTCTGCAGCGTAACAACTAGCCTGTTTCTTCACCGGTAGTACTCGTGGGCAGCTCGATGCGTTCGCCCTTTTCATCGTCGGTATCGTCTTCTTCAATTTCACCTGCGAGGTACATGAACTCGTGGCTTAGCCTATTGTTGGGTGTTGCAACAGGCTCGCCGTCTACCATGCGAGGCCTGTAGCCTATCCGGGAAACCAGTATCTTTATGCGTTTATCTATCAGGCCGGGCGGATCGGATTCAAGCACTTCCACATTTTTCACGCGCCCGCTCTTGTCTATATCGTAACTAATATTTACGTAACCGGTCAGGAATGCATCCGGTTGTTTATGTAGTAGCTTGCGGTTCTTGGATCGGCTGGGGTACACATCGGGCAGGCGTTCCGCCCGTATCCCCACCGGAGTTCCGAAATAGTTGTTGTGTAGTTTGTCAGCTTCATCTTCTTCTGCCAGTATCTGCCATGCGCTTTGGTAGACACGGCGAGCATCGCGCATGCTGCCTAACATGCTGTAGTTGTCGCCGAGTTCAATGAGTATGTCGGCGGTCAGGACAGGATCAGGCTCCGCGCTTGTCTCGTTGAGCCTGATAGCCTGTTTCAGGAGGCGAATAGATGTAGCCTGATTTACGCTGCGCATATACGCAGCAGACAAGCCGCGCAATGCATTGATCTGCAGTGTACTGTTCTGGCCCTCAAGCTGCCTGATTGCATTAACCGCAAACGTGTACTGCTGTTGTTCTTTCTCCGGCTGGTTTGTACGTTGGTACCACTCGGCCAGTTTAAAAACGGCGGGGACAACCAGTTCCAGATCATCTCCATGCTCCTGCCGGATGATCATTGCCTGAACCTGCTGCTGAAATCCGGCGTTTTGCATATCGCCGAGCCCAACATAACTTTCGGTCAGCCCGTCGCGTATTTTCATTTGATCTACGTTAAACAGTCCGTGCTCGACGTGGTAGATCCTTAATGCGCGTTCATAAACGGCCAGGCCGAGGTCATAGTTTTCCATCGCGTTGTGTTCGGCAGCCACACCCAGCAACGGATTGACCAGCCTTGGCGAAATAATTCCCTGGGTTGCTTCGATTATGGCGACGCTGGCCTGATAATTCATCAGAGCCGCGGGGTGGTCGCCCAGTTTTGCCTGAGCAGTTGCCAGGTTCGTGAGCGCCAGGCCCGCTTCCAGGGATGCCTCGCCGTAAATAGCGTGTGTATGTTCGACCACCTGCGCCGCGGCGACCAGGGCGAGCTGGTACTGCTCTTCGGCGTAATAGTCCATAAAGCGCTGGTGGGCATCATCCAGCGTTGCCTTTCGGTTATGCAGTTCCTGAGTGGGGCTATTGTCACCGGCTGCGGGCGGATCCTGGGCCACGCCCGCACCTGCCGCCAGCAACAGGGACAGCGCAAGGCACAAGCCATTATATTGAGTGCTTCGGATACCCATAAGTCTGCGGTTCTGAGAAATCGTTTAGACGCGTCAACCAGTTATTCGTTCGTTCTTTGTAAGCACTGACACGTGGTAGTGCGCCACATGGATTCTAGCAGGAGAGAACAGCATAAAAGGCGAGCGCATAGACCGTCATCCGGACAAGTGTGGCAAGCACGTGGCCAACCAGGGGCGCAGCCTCCGGATGAGTTAGTCGCTCCTCACGGCTGGCACCTCCCGGGGATGCGCCGGCTTTTTCATTTCCGTATAAACTGAAGGGAACCAAAAAGTGGATGCATTGCCCAAACCTTTCGTTCAAACGATATAGATCTGATGGGGTTTTTTTCCAGGAAAACAGAAATACCGGAGGCTGACCAGGCCCTGTCGGGTCGCGCAGATACCATGCCGGTTTCCGGTATACATTTTGTCAATGGTCATTCGACCATCGAACTGTTTCCCGCAGGCATGGAAAAAGCAATATTTGGACTGGGCTGTTTCTGGGGCGCCGAAAAATACTTCTGGGAACTACCGGGTGTGTATAGCACAGCCGTGGGTTACTCGGCAGGCACCACCCCAAACCCGGGCTACGAGGAAGTATGTACTGGCCTGACCGGCCACAACGAAGTAGTCATGGTCGTATTTGATCCGAAGACCTGCTCATACGAGCAGTTACTGAAAGTGTTCTGGGAAGTGCATGATCCGACCCAGGGGATGCGTCAGGGTAACGATGTGGGTACGCAGTACCGTTCGGGCATATACACCCTGAGTGATGAACAGAAACAGGCTGCAATGTACTCGAAAGAAGCTTTCCAGGAGTCCCTGACTGCGTCAGGATACGGAAATATTACGACAGAGATTCAGGAAGCCGGGCCTTTCTACTATGCCGAGGATTATCACCAGCAATACCTCGCCAAGAACCCGACCGGATATTGCGGCCTTGGCGGGACCGGCGTGCGGATGCCTGCCTAATTCAGTACCCGGTAGCCGCGGCCCCTCAGGCAGTTTTTGACGACGGCCTGTTTTTCGTTCGCTGCCCTGCCGCCCGACTTGGTCGCACCGACTATTGCTCCGCTTGCAGCCCCACGTTTTCCGCTGCCGCCGCTAACGGCACCTAACGCGCCTCCGACTGCGGCGCCAACCGCAGCGCCCTTGGTAACGCCGGACGATGTGTCTACCTGCAGGGCATACTGCTGGCACTCAGCCAGATCTTGCTGGTAAACGGTCATATCCACGCCCTTCGTATCTATGATGGGTTGTGGTGCCGATGAGCAGCCGGCGATGAGCAGCAGGGCCAGCCCTGCGAAGCGGTATTTGGTATCCATGTCTCTGTAACGCCTTATCCCTAGCGAAGTTGACACCACAATACCTGATTTTCCCCCTGCCGGAGAGCCCGCCGGGCCGGTTACTTATGTTTAAAAGTGTGACATCGGCCAGCCTGCAAGGGGGGCAATCTCCCTAGAATCAGTGGGATAACCATGCGGGCAGCCCCCTGCAGGGGGCCTTGCAAGTATATGCGAAGAGTCAAGATAGATACGGCCAACCTTATAGCTGGAATGTACGTTGCCCAGCTCGATCGCCCGTGGCTGGAGACACCGTTCCTGTTCCAGGGTTTTGAGATTCGGGACGATTCGGAAATCGATCTCCTGAAACACTATTGCCGCCATGTGTATATTGACGTCATGCGCGGCAGCGTATCCGAGGAAGAAATCAAGAAATACACCGATCGATCCGGCACGGAAGTGGCGCTGAAAACCGGCCAGTACAAACCCAAAGTAGCGCCCAGGCCAACGCTAAAGCACCATATTCTGAGTGCGCTCAGCAAAATCGACCCAACTGGCCGCATCGCTCACCAGCTTGAAGGTTCCAGAACCTATCGGATCAAGACACCAATCAAGCGGGAAATGCCGCAGGCAATGGCAGCCTATGAAGTTGCAATGATCACGATGAACAATGTGCTGGAGCATGTGCGGGAAGGGCGCACTGTCGACGTGGGCCAAGTGCAGGAAGCTGCCGGGCCGATTATAAACAGTGTCCTGCGTAACCCCGGCGCTATGGGCTGGTTCGTTCTGCTGAATAAGCGTGACGAATATGCCTACAGCCACTCGATTGCTTCTTCGGTATGGGCAGTTGTGCTCGGTCGCCACCTGGGCTTTGATCATGCGGCGCTGGAAATGCTCGCACTCGGCGGCATGCTGCTCGATATTGGCAAGGCGTGCATCCCGGAAGCCCTTTTGCGGAAAACCGACAAATTGACCAATGTCGAAAAAGACCTGTTGGCCCGCCATGTCGAATACGGGCTCGAATTGGTTAGTGACTATCCTGGTATCGGCCGCGAAGTGCTCGACATGATAGGTAGCCATCATGAACGGCTCGATGGCTCAGGTTATCCCGACGGCTTGCAGGGCTCTGATATCCACGCATACGGGCGTATTGCCGGTCTGGTCGATTGCTATGACGCGATGACCGGCAACAGGCCCTATGCAGCGGCCATGTCTTCATATGACGCGGTTTGTGAACTTAATGCGTTGGCTGAAGTGCATTTTCAGAAAGAACTGGTCGAGCAGTTTGTGCAGGCGCTGGGGATGTTTCCGACGGGGAGTATTGTCGAGCTCAATAGCGGCGAGGTCGGGATTGTGGTCGAGCAGAACCGCGTCCGCCGGCTGCGCCCGAAGGTGATGCTGGTGCTGAGTCCGGACAAACAGCCCCTGAAGAAAAATCCTACTGTTGATCTCCGTAAAGTATCGGGTGATGCAAGCAAGCGAAACTCCAGGTGGATACTCAAGGGCTACGAATCTGGTGCATTCGGAATAGATCCCGGCGACTACTTCATCGTCTAGCCGGCGATTCCCGAAAATGGCTACCAGGATAAAAAACTTAAGCGAGCTTCTGGTCGAGATTGACAGGCTGCGTTCGGGCGCTGCCGGTGCATCGGTTGGCCTGATGATCGGGGAACTGCAGGGGCTGAAAAAAATCAATGCGCGGCATGGTTACGGGACAGGTGATGCCGCTATCGAGGTTTTCCACGAAAGAATAAGGGGTGTGGTACACGATAGTGACCTTCTGGTTCGGATAAATGGCAAGAAGTTTGCGCTGATCGTGAGCGACGCTTCACACGATGGGCATGCGCTGGCGACAGCGGAGAAAATTGCCTCGCTGGCGGAAGAATGGATCGTTATCAAGGATGTGCGGTTGCGGCTTACTGTAAATATGGGGGTCTCCCTGTTCCCCTCGCTGGCAGATTCTCCCGAGGTGCTGTTGGCGCAGGCTGAAGCAGCGCTGGAGCGTTGTATAGCATTGCATGAGCGCTTCATCCTTTGGCGGCCTGATATCAACAACGGTTCGGCCGTGCAGACCCACCCGCTGTTCGATGCAAAGAGCGCGATAGATAACGGTGAGTTTCGTCTGCACTATCAACCGAAAGTTGACTTGCAAAGCGGGGATACTGTGGGCGCAGAAGTGCTCGTCCGCTGGCAGAGCATGGATGGGCTGATCGCGCCGGGCAGTTTCCTGAACGAGATAGAGCGGTCGCGGACCGTTGCGCCGCTATTGCGTTTCGTAGTCAACAGCGCTTCCAGGGAAATGGCTCGCTGGATACGGTGGGCCCCGGATTTCACAGTCGCAATTAATGCGACTCCTACCGATATTGAAGATATTGATCTTGTCGATGTGCTGGCCGACGTCCTGGACATGTGGGGGTTGGATCCCAAGCACCTTATTCTCGAGCTGACCGAAACGACGCTCATGCACGATATAGACAAGGGCATCGAAACCCTGCAGAAACTTCGTGAATTCGGCGTACGCACATCTATAGATGATTTCGGCACCGGCTATTCCAGCCTCGCCTATCTTCGGCAGTTACCCGTTGACGAAATTAAGATAGACCGGTCTTTCGTATTGCGGATACTCGAAGATGAGACCGACCAGCACATAGTTGAGTCGCTTGTCGCCCTCGCCCAGGCCATGGGTCTGCGGGTTGTAGCCGAAGGCATCGAAAGCAAGGCGGTTGCCATCGCGCTTGCCGGCATGGGCTGTGATTTGGGCCAGGGTTTTCATTTTGGCCATCCGGTCATCGCCAGGGAGTTCGAAGACCGCTGGCTGCGTGGCAACCACGGGCAATCCTCGGCCAGCGCCTGACCCGCTATCGTCCGGTTGCCGCGCCGGGTTCCACTTTTCGGTCATCTTAGTTTCCTCACCTGCTTCGAACAATTCCTATGGGGTATGCTTGGCCGCAATACCAAGAACCAAGCAGGTGGGAGAATAGCCATGTCAGATTTAGTTCCCGAAGGTTACAAGGGTTTTACGCGGCGCCAAATGCTGGCCGGGGCCGGCGGAATAGCGGGCGCAGCCGCGCTGGCAGGGTGCGCACAGGAACAGGCAGACAAACCGCTCGCGGCGGGCCATGCGTCACTGGACCTCGACGATCCGGAAGGCAACCTCAAAGCTTTAATTAAACTGCAGGCCGATTTGTCCGGAGCTGACGCGATCGGCGGTTTCGGGGGCGAAGTCTGGGGCTGGGTGCCAGGTGAGGGTAATCGCTTGTTGTTCAAGAGTTATGGCATCGGCGCGAGCCATGTCGAACGTGTCGACAACGGCTGGCGGTTCTACCATCGCGAAGTCATGTACTACCTGGACCCCAAGACGGGCGAGATCGTGCACGACTGGCTGAACCCCTATACCGGAAGGCGTGTAGAAGTGCTGCATATCCTGAATGATCCGGTGCATCGCTTTTACGCAATCAGCGGTGGACCGTTTTCCGCACCGTGGCCCTATACCGTCATGGGCGACGACCTGGTGTTTCGTATCAGCGTGTTCGCGTTCCGGGATTCGGTGCTGCCACGCAAGGAATATCCGCTGCATTCACCCGATGACCATTACCAGGCATCGGAACTGTGGATGATGAACGGTCGCGTCAGCGAGGTGATGAACCCCGATATTACTTCGGCAAGTTGTGCAACGTCGTGGGCGAGGGTAGGGCAGTGGTTGCCGTTCATGGAGATGGGCAACCGGCACGGCGTCATGGTCTACCACAGCGATGCCTACAAGCTGCTTAATGGCCTGGACGATATTCCGCCTGCTATACGGGCCTATACAGAGAAGCATCATCCCAAGTATCTGGAATCGCCGAAGACATGGCAATCGCTCGCCGGCAACCAGAGCCAGATGACGGTCTCGAAAATAGAGATCGACGCTCGCTGGGATAGCGATGTACGCCCGGTCGGCAGCGTATTTGAAAAAAGCTGAGCTGAAAAAGCCTCAGCCAGCGATAGCTGCTTCTTCTTTCTCGGTGCTCTCCACGGCATTCTGTGCCGGTGGCAGGTTCAGGAGTTTACGTGCCTGGCCTCCCCAATCATTTTTCTTCATCCGGGCGGCACTGATTGACAGTGACTTGCCAACCGCTACCAGTTTGGCCAGGTCCATATCGGCCAGTTGCTGTAGTTTGTGTATCCCCAGTTCGGCAAGTTTTTTCTGCAGCACCGGACCGATTCCCCGCACCGCAAGTATTTCGTCTGACTGCAACTCGGGAGTGGCAGGTGCCAGGGCGGGGGCGGTCGGGGTTTTCTCACGCTGTTTCTCTTCGAGTACCCGCTGACGCATTTCGCGCACCTTGAGTTCCTCCCTGAGCTCGCCGATGATCATTTTCTGTTGCCGGAACTGTTTGGCAAGCGGTTTGATGCGTACGCGCCAGGATTGCAGCCGCTGCCGCATCTGGCTGGTTTTCTCGTTGGCCGTATTGACCTCGGCCTGCATTTTTTCCAGTTGTTTATCCTTGTTCGCCAGACCCTCGCGTAAAGCCTGCACCGTTTCCTTCAGTTTCGCGTGGTGTACCGTTGCGTTAACCGGGGTGTCTTCGAGTGGCGATATCCTGGCGGTCAGTTTTTCCCTCAGGTCCCGGACCACCTGGTCGCGTTCGGCAAGTGCTTCTTTCAGCAGTTGAATTTCGTTGCGGTCGGGTGCCAGATCTCCATGCGCCGGTGAGGCCTTTTGTACGCCGGTTTCAGATGGGCGGTTCGGGCGCAGGACAGACATGCGCTGGAACACGGCCTTGCCAAGCAGCCACCCGGCCAGGAAGGCAAGCGGAGCGGTCAAAAGTACTGTAGACAGGGTACTGCTGCCCATTAGCGGAGTTCCCGAAAGCCCTGGTCAGTCTGAGAATAGGGGCTGGGCGCGGGCCCAACTATGAGCCAGGTCACGGTTCATGACCTTTGGTGGATTACGCGTCAGGCAATAGCTTCGAGGTCGGGGGCATCTGTTCCGGGGCCCCCTGAATGGCGGGCACGGATGATCGGGTTGCGGCGGCTCGCGATTACCAGCTGCAACTCGTCCGTTTGCCCACCGTTTCCGGATGTGACCGCAATACGCGGGGTCAGCGGCCAGCAGTCGTCCTGTGAGCAGACCATGCCGATAGACCCGTCCAGCAGTTCAACCCAGGTTCCGGTCGGGTAAATACCCATGGCATGGATAAAATCCTGGAGGAGCGCATTGTCGAACTTGGAACCTCGCTGACCGTTAAGGTACCGAAGCGCCGTATGTGCCGAGATCGCAGGTGCATACCGCCGGTCCTGCGTAATTGCGTCAAAGGTATCCGCGATTCCGGCAATGCGTGCGTACAGGGGAATTTCGGTACCGCGTTGCTGCTGCGGATAGCCGGTACCATCGAAACGTTCGTGATGGTTACTGATCATATCTACAACATGCTCCGGAACTTCTTCCAGTAGTCGCATAATGTCCAGCCCGTGGCAAACATGCTTGCGCACCAATCCAAATTCATGGGGCGTAAGGTTCTCGGACTTGGCAAGGATTGTTATCGGCACTTCCAGTTTGCCAATGTCGAGCAGCAGTCCGCCGAGCGCCAGTTCAAGCAGTGCCGGGCGATCGAAACCAAGGTGGTGGCCAAACACGGCCGCAACGACGGCTGTGCCAATGGCACGGCGATAGAGATAGGCGGCCGAAGGTTCGGTCCTTAGGAGCCAGATGACGGCATCCGGACAACGTTGAATACTTTCTATCAACGGTACAAGGGCAGTGTTCAGTGCCTCGAGGTCGGGCAACCGGCCGGTGCGCACATCGCGCATCATCTGGCGCACGGAGTCTGTCAGGGCGCCAAGGGCCGGCCGCGCCCACGGCAGTTCCTCGCCGACACTGTGGCGGTCGACGCGCGGCGCCAGTGCAGATACCGGAACAGCCTCGAAAGGCACCACGATATCCTGCGGCTCTTCGCTCTTGAGCGGATCTATATAGACGTAGGTGCAGAAACGCTGGATTTTCTCGATCTGTCGTAAGTCGCGCACGTAGAAACCACCCGGCGGAAACGGGGTATGGAGCCACAGACGATCGAGTGCCGCGACGTACATACCGGGTCGCAGACGATCTGCCTTCAAGGCAACCAGATGGTCTTCGCGTGCTTTGCCCATAGGACACTTCTTCTTATATTTGGATTACAGGCACAGCAAACTGTAGCAGCCGGCCCGCAGGCGAACTGTGACGCGGGTCACACGTGTCTGAGCAGTGGAGGTATTAGGTTAAGTGACGGCGGGCTTCTGCGACTCGTGAAACAGTCGCGGAAGGCCAGTGCCGGAACTTATGTCGGCAAAGCATTGCTTTGTCGACTTCTAAAACTAACAGCAGAAATGTCTGTCGGGCGGACTTGGTGGAAAGCCCGCGCGAAGCAGTCGCGGAAAGCCCGCGCGAAGCAGGGCTGGAAATCTAAACGTCGGAACTTATGTCGGGCAAGCGCTGCTTGCCCGACTTCTGCAATCAGTTACCGCAGTATCTGTCGGGCGGACTTGGCGGAAAGCCCGCGCGAAGCAGTCGCGGAAAGCCCGCGCGAAGCAGGGCTGGCAACCTGTCGTTACTTAGAAATTCCAGCGCGCGCCCAGTTGCCACTGATCGACCTGGTACTCCAGGTCGTCGTCATCGACATCGGTAACTTCGTAGCTAAAGGTTGCCGCGAAAGCATCACTGAAATTCCAAACCAGCCCCAGGTCTGTTGACGTACCGCCCTCATAGTTGCCCAGCAGGTATCCGAGGCGGCCGTAAACTTCCAGCGAATCGGTGACGTTGCTGCGCAACCCTATCAACAGGACCGGGCCATCGAAATCGACTTTGCCGAAGCCCTCGAGTTCGGCTTCATCATCGCGGTATTGAAAGCTGAGATCGAAGGTGGTGTTTTCGCCGACCTCTTTAATCGTACCGATCGAAATCTCAAAAGTATCGATCTCCAGGTCCGGGCCGCTGATATCTTCTTCAAGTCCCGTGACAGCGGCCTGCAACAAAATACTGTCACTTACGACCAGGCTTCCCTCGATATCATATCCACCAATATCGATACGGCTATCCGGCAACTCTGTGCCTTCGACATCGCCTCCGCTTATGGCTATTTCGAGGTAGTTGTAATTGGGCAGTTCGGCCATGGCCGAACTTGAAAAGAGCGCTACGACGCCCGCGGTTACAGCGATTGATTTGGTATTCATCGAAAAAATCCCCCGGACAGCCTGTGAACATGGGCTGCGCTGGATGCGCATACCTGTGGTCGATTATCGGGGCATGGCTGGCCGTAGGCAACACGGTGAAAGACTTTGCTGCTGACGCGTCCGGAGAGCGGGTTCGGCCTCACGTTGCGTTACGCTACAATGCTCCGGTCTGAGCCGCCAAGGCCTATGGTCTAAACCACGAATAGCATTTGCCCGGATACGGCTCCCTCAGCCTAACCCTGCCAAAGCGCAAGCCACTGCTTGTTACAATTGTGTCGTTTTTTGGCAACACTAAATATAAACGGCTGTAATACTAAGGCAAACAAGTCAAAAGTTTGGTTTTCAGGGGCCAAACTCTTGATAACTTGTAAAAAATTTATTTGAGTGATAAAAGCCACGCGAA
The DNA here is from genome assembly GCA_030746435.1 of Gammaproteobacteria bacterium. Classification (GTDB taxonomy): domain Bacteria; phylum Pseudomonadota; class Gammaproteobacteria; order Steroidobacterales. The sequence goes on from JASLMV010000015.1 coordinate 13,783, forward strand.
GCCGTGACGCCAACAAAAAAGCCTCGCTTTGCGAGGCTTTTTTGTTGGCAGCGGGCAAGCTACGAACTAGAAGCTGTTTTTATTTAACCTGACGTGAATTCGATGACCCGGCGGGCCAGCTCCGCCGCGGCATCCTCCACGATATAGAAGCTCGTGTCCTCGATTATTGCGTGTGGCTGGCCCGCCGCACCGGGTATGTGGTCGATGAGTTTTTGCGGTCCCATCGGACCCGCGCGGAAACTATCCGCAAACAGCGTTAGTACCGGTTTATCGTAGCTAGCCAGCTTTTCCCAGGCAGCGAGGTTAGCGGCGCGTGCCGGACTGTCGAGGTCTATCGGCAGAATCATCGGGAAGCGCCTGGGCCCGGTCAGGTAAGACTGGTCCGGGTAAGGAGCGTCGTAGGCGGCGATAACTTCGGGCGGTAGTTTCTGGACCACACCATCGTTGACCATGTCACCCTGCGGAAAGCGCGGCATAGCCAGCATTCGTTTGCGCCAGTCGCGAAACCAGGCATGACCCGAAGAAGGGTCGCCGGTGGGTAACTGCGTATTCAGTAGCACGAGGCGGGCGAAATAATGGGGTTCCTCTACGGCCAGCCGCAGTCCGAAGAATCCGCCCCAGTCGAGCAGAAAACCGGTCGCATCGCGGATGTCCATCTGGTCCAGGAAGGACTTGAGCCAGCCTATGTGCCGGTTAAAGCTATAGTCTTCTTCCTTGCGTAACTTGTCCGACCGGCCGAAGCCAATGTAATCGGGGGCCACGATCCGAAAGCCGGCCGCTGTCAGCTGCGGGATCATTTCCCGGTAGATATATACCCAGCTCCCCTGGGTCGGCATCAGCAATATAACTGGCGCAGTGCTGTTGCCCTCGTCCAGGTAGTGCATACGCAAGGACCCGTAACGATCATCCGGGACTTCAAGGTAGTTAGGCCTGAAGTCATAACCAGGCAGTTTCGCGAACCGTTCGTCAGGTGTTCGTAGCGCTTCGGTCATGGTCTCCCCCTGTTTTTATTTAGGACTGCGCAAGCTACCAACAACAGGCTACCGATTCCGGGTATCCGGGGTTTACGCGGGCATCGCAGCTGAGAAACCTGTCTGCCTAGTCCGGCGATGTTTCACTTTCGTTTGCAATGGCAACCTGTGCATCCAGCCATTCCCGGACATCGACAGCAATTTCCGCACCGGCCTCCTGTACAGCCATATGGCCGACACCCGGGTAACTAATGAACTTGATCGATGCCGCATTCTCCAGCAGATGCATAACCTCTTCCGCTTGTTCAAACTTGGCGGTGGTGTTGGCCTCACCCCACAACAGCAACACGGGTATATCCAGTTGCCTGTAAACCGATTCGATATCTCCCGAATCGTACTGGCGCAGGCGATCGAGTTGTGCTTCGCGTTGCCCGTCACGCATCCACAGTTCATACCAGCGGTCGATGAGTTCATCACTCAGTTCGCGCTTGGTTCCGAATCCCGATCTCAGCATGAATTCCGGTAATGCCTTCGGCATGATGTACTTCAGGATGTAGGCCGAATCCGGTACGTTACCGCGCGCTTTTTGCTGCTTGCCCTCCAGCGAACCCGGGCTGAGCAGTATCATTCGTTTGACGCGGCCCGGGTTGCGGTGATCGTACAGGACTGACACGGTGCCGCCGAGCGACGTTCCTGCCATCGTGAATTTATCGATTCCCATCGCATCGATAAACTTTTCCGTAATTTCCATCGTGCGTTCGAGCGTGTAATCACCGGTTGGATCCGGACCGGTCAGGCCGTGGCTGGTCATGTCAAAGCGGACCACCCTGTAGGAATCTTTCAGCGCTTCTACCCACGGTGCCCAACCCAGCAGGCTTGCGAAATTTGCATGTACGAGGACGATAACGGGCGCCTCATGAGGCCCTTCGTCGCGATAATGTATGCGTACACCGGCGACGTTCATGAAACGGGATTCCTGGTTGCCGTATTTTGTCTCCAGCTCGGCTGCGGGTATGTCCCGGTAAATCCATGCGGCGATAAGGAAGCCAATCAGGGCAATGGCAGCCAGTCCACACAGCATCCATGCCACTACTCGCAGAAATTTCATGCCGGTGCTCTCCTTAATAGTAGGGGTGGGCTATTTCGCCGGTTGCGGCAGCTCTTCTTGATTCCCGGGCGCCAGGTCAGCCCGGATAATAGCGCGTCTGCTGTTAATGTGGCTATCGTTACCAGTGAAGGTTGACTATTTGAAGATCGCAAGCCTATATAGGATAAAGCCGGATAAATTTAAATAATGTTTATAGCACTGCGCGATCTCAAGTTTGCCAAGGGCCGATTTCTGCTGATGGGCCTGGTGGTCGCGCTTGTCGCATTCCTTATGACATTTCTTAGCGGAGTCGCTGCCGGTCTGATCAGGAATAATATTTCCGGATTGATACAGCTGGATGTCACGCATCTTTCCTTCGAATACAACAACAACAAGCCCAGCTACCGGAACAGCATGATCGAGCGCGAAATGTGGGAAGGTTGGCAGGCATTGCCGGGCGTGCTGAGCGCCGAGCCGATGGGCCATACGATGTTTGGTGCCCGGCAGATGAATGATGCGCCCCTCGACGACGTTGTCCTGTGGGGTATACAGCCCGGCTCCTTTCTGGAGCCGGAGGTTCTGGAGGGCGAGGCGCTGGGTAGACTGGAAAATGGCGTGATTATTTCAGAGCTCCTCGTCGATCGTGGCCTGAAATTGGGTGATAAATTTATTCTGGACCGCGTGCTTACCGAACTTGAAGTCGTAGGCATTGTCGGCGAGCACACTATCGGCCATGTCCCGATCGTTTATACGCCTATACGCAAGTGGCAGGAGGCCACTTACGGTCCGCCCGGCGGCCCCCCGCCCGGCGAGGTTTTGCCCGATATCCTGTATGACTTTGCAACCATCATTGCGTTGCAGGTATCGCAGGATTTCAATCAGAACAGGATGGAAAACGCGGATATGGAACTGGGCACACTAACCATCGACAAGGTCGATGCTTATGAGGCCTCCAGCGGCTATATCGAGGAAGTGCGTACCGTGCAGATGATCCAGGCTTTCCTGACCGTTATTTCCGCCGTCGTTATCGGCGCATTTTTTACCGTCTGGACTATCCAGCGCACCAAGGAAATCGGCCTTATCAAGGCGTTGGGCGGTTCGAGCGCCTATCTGCTCAGGGATGCCCTGTCCCAGGTGATTATCCTGATGGTGATGGGAACCGTGGTTGGAACATCGATAGCAATCTGGTTGGGTGGCGGTATCGAAACAACCGGTGGCTTTTTCGTGCTGGACCGGGATACCGTCATCGCTTCCAGTATCCTGCTGATTGTTGCTGGCCTGATCGGCAGCGCGCTGTCGATCAGGCTGATTACGCGTGTTGATCCGATTATTGCGCTTGGTCGCGAACAATGAGCCTGGTTTTCGAACATGTTTCGCTTGAGCTGGGCGACGGCGACCAGAAAGTTAAGGCACTCGACGATGTATCGGGAAGCGTTTCCCCCGGTGAACTTGCAGCCGTGGTCGGGCCGTCCGGTGTCGGTAAATCCAGCCTGCTGGCGGTATGCGGTGGACTGCGCAGCCCGACCGATGGCGAAATCAGCATCAATGAACAGTCAATTTCCGGTCTTTCGCCGGCACAACTGACCCGCATCCGACGGGACTACATCGGTTTCGTATTTCAGCAATCCAATCTTGTGCCTGCACTGACATCGGTTGACCAGTTGCTGCTGGTGCCCAGTCTGCGGGGCAGGAGGCCTACGGCCACTGACCGGGAGCACGCGCTTGCACTGCTTGCGGAAGTGGATATGTCACACCGTGCCGATCGCCGGCCGGACCAGTTGTCGGGTGGTGAGCGTCAGAGGGTGGGTATCGCGCGGTCACTGATGAGCGATCCAATGGTCCTGTTGGTGGATGAGCCGACCTCAATGCTCGATCATGCGCGTGGTCATGCCATCGTGGAACTGTTGGCTACCCGGTGTGTCGAACACAAGGTCGCCGCACTCATGGTTACACATGATGCGACTATGCTTGATTCGGCCAGCAGTGTTATGCATATAAAAGATGGCCAGATCACGCAAGAGCATTAAGGTTATAAGATGAAAATACTGCATCTGCATTTATTTGTGCGCTTGTCCTGCGTTTCCCTCGCGGCGCTCGTCTGCGTGTTGGCCAGCCCCGGCGGAGTAAATGCCCAGGAGCACCTTGCGCACCAGCACACGGCTATTCCGGAGATGGATGTCGATGGCAGACGGCTGGATCCCAATGCCAAGCAACACAATATGAACGATGCGCAGCTCGCCGCGCTGCGCGAGAAAATTGCCCTGTACCGTGCGCTGACCGACAACGAAGTGCGCATGAACATGGCGCTGATGGGACCTAACTATGAGTGGTACGTCAGCGATACAGGAAAACAGGGGGATATCGGCGTCCTCATTCTCGCGCACGGTATAGGCGAGAACAGCGACAGACTGCTCGTCGACAGGCTGAAGCCCATGGCAGAGCGTTGGCCGACGGCGGTCAGCTTTGGTATGGCGATGATGATGTCGTCGCCTATCCAGTCTTCGGTAAACGACCTGACCGCACGGGGCGTCAAAACCATAGTGCTGGTGCCGACTTCGGTAACACAACACAACTCGCTGACACGGCAATGGCAATATATTTTCAATATGCGGGATGAGTCGTCTTATCTCGATGTGCCGCGCGTAAATACGGATGCAAATATCCTGATGAGCTCGCATTTCGAGGACCATCCACTGATCTCGGAAGCGCTACTTGAATACACCATGGAGCAGAGTGAAGATCCATCCAATGAGGTGGCCATCCTGGTGGGCCACGGGCCGGAGGATATCGAAGACAATATCCCCGACCTCGAGTTACTGCAGGCACATGTCGACTATATTGCCGCTGCAGCCCCCTTCAGCGACGTTAAAGTCATAAACCTGCAGGATGATGCCTATCCGCCGATCCGCAAATCGAATGTCAAGAAACTCAGGCGCTGGGTTACCAGTGCGCAAAGGCAGGGCAAAGAAGTGATTGTGACGGTCGTCACCAGCGGGAGTTTCGGCGTGCAGGCGCATATCAGAGAAGACCTGCGGGGGCTCGACTACCGCTTTGCCAAAAAGGGTTTAGTGGAGCACCCTAACTATCTCAAGTGGCTGGAGAAAGCCGTCGAGGAGCGGCTCGCTGCCGCTGACTGACGGTCAAACATTCAGTCGCCGTTTTCTTCTGCCTGATCCGGTGTACTGCTCCTCCGGGTAATCCATGTGCCTGCAGCACCCAGCAACAGCAATGCTGTAACAATAAAGGCGAGCGTCATCGTCGTTAGCTTCCCTATCTTGGAGGCGACCGCCAGATTGGCTGCAATCTCCACCTGTTGCGGCCAGGTATTTACTACCCATAGCAGGTTAATGTTTTCCAGGTAGTCAAAGACAGCAGGCATCATTAACAAGATGAAATATTTTCGGGCCAGGAATGCTTTATACAGGTCTATAGAAAAGTTTCGCAAGGCAAATGCACACAGGCTTGCAATCGTTAGTGAAGCAAAGAATGGAAATACAAAGTCTACCGCCTGGAAGATGATGTACAGGTCAAATGCCTGATCGGTATAACCGTTGAGTTGCTGAAATATTTCAGCCGGTGTCAATGCGTTCTGCATATCAAATGGCGGAACGCCACCGGAAACTGCCGGAAACTCATTGCTGAGACGTTGCAGTATTAGAAGCGAACCCACAAATACTACGAAGACAATGAGAAACTTCTGCCACGTACTGGAACATTCAACGATCAGGCCATTCAGTCTGGCAAGCATATCCAATCCCCCGCTAGACCAATGTGGAAGAAACGCCGGTCATATTACCACCGCCCGTTACCCGGCCAGTGTGCCAATCCTTAGCGGCGGCTGGCCCAGAAGGACCGGGCGTCGCGGATGGCAAATGCCGCATCCGCGGGGTTTTCCTCATGCACGAAATGCCCGGCATCCTCCACCAGGACCAGTTGGCTGCCAGAAATCATTTTCTGTAACTTGTCCGCCTCATCGACTGTTTTACGTCGGTCATCAACACCCCAGACGATAAGGGTCGGAATACGCACATCGCCCAATAGCTCAATTTCCCGGCCCGGTTTGAAGTTACTCATCAAGGCGGTGACACCTTCGATGTAACCCTCGCTGCGAGTTGTCAGCATAAGCTCATCGAGCCTTGCTTGCGTGAAAGTTTCCGGAATGACATACGAACTCCTCAGCAGGTTCTCCCTGAACTCCCGTTCCGCGAAGGTCCTTGCGACCAGCCGGGGAAATGGAAAAATCAGGTACTGGGTTGTCGGAGGAATGCTTGTGCTGATTATGCCGGGATTGAACAGGATCATGCCGACTACCACCGGAGAGTTAATCGCAACGCGTACCGCATGCGTACCACCCATCGAATGGCCGCCGATGACAACCTCATCGAGTCCAAGGGCATCGATAAACTCGATTACCGTTTTGGCCTGTGTGGCGTTGTTATAGTCGCGGTCGGCCGGCTTGTCAGAGAGGCCAAAGCCCGGTAAATCGAGTGCAATAACGTAGTGATCGGCTGCGAGGACTTCGGCAACAGGCTGAAAAGACATGGCGGAATTGGCGAAGCCGTGGAGCAGGACAATGGATGGCCGGTCCTCGTCGGGCTCGCCCCAGGTTCGATAGCGTAGCTGCAGACCGTCGGCGGTGATGAACTTGTCATCGGGAGCTGCAAGCTGTACCGAGGGAACGCCGTCGTCGTAAGGCCAGTATGCGAATATTATGAGTCCGGTATACACAACCAGCAGCAGTCCGAATATGGTGACCAGAATCCTGCCTAACATGGGAGTACCGTGAATTGTCAACCTGAGGCTTTTTTAGACACTATGCAACAGCATGTCAATGAAGACTCCCGGAGCCTGCCAACCTTGTTTACATTCTGTTGACATTGCCGGGACTTGCCGGGCGTGCGGTTTGCTGGTATCCGTACGGGCTGCAGATCTTTTGGGGCACGGAATATGACAAGCGTGTACACGTTGGAAAATCATCTTATAAATATTCTGACGGGCTGCATTGCATCAGTCGCATTATTGGCCGGCTGTGCAACGACACCGGCCGATACCGATACGGGGGCTGTCGAGACACCGGTTGCGGCTCCTTCGCATGGCGCGCATATGAACCATGCCCGGCCGGATGAACTCGGGCGCCTGCTCTATGGCATGGAGCATTCCGCGGACGAGGCCATGCTGGACGAAATCAGGGTGAAAGGGCTGTTCCCGGGCGCCTCCTCGAACGAGCAAATCCTGACCATGATGAACAATATGGGATCCAACTATACGTGGCCCGCCAGCGACGAAAGCCTGCGGGGCGATTCGGGCATCCTTATTCTGGCGCATGGTTTTGGCGATCACGGTGACCAGGTATTACGTGAACAGATGCTCGGCACGGGCACGGAGGTTCCTATCAGCTTCGCGTTCGGGATGAGCATGATGATGTCCGACCACATCCAGCTTGGTCTGGATGACCTGACGGATTCCGGCGTTAGGGATATCGTAGTTATTCCTGCCGTGAGCACCCGGCATAACACGCTAAAACGGCAGTGGGACTATGTGTTCGCGTTGCAGGATGAACCGGAATACGCCAGCGTACCGAGGGTCAGTTCGAATGCGCGGTTGCATTTTGCCAAACCGCTGGAAGACCATCCCCTGGTTGGGGAAATCATTGCCGACTATAGCGCCGAGATCAGCCAGAACCCGCCGGTCGAGGAGGTCATCATCGTCGGGCACGGCCCCGTCGACGCCGGCGATAACCAGCAACAACTGGACATGATGAATAACCTTGCAGATTACGTTCGCGAATCGGCTGATTATGCAGCCGTGCATGTTGCGACCCTGCAGGATGATGCGCCCGTCGAAGTTCGCAGAGCCAATGTTAATAGATTACGGGAACTGATCACCAAAGCCAGCGAGGCGGGGCGGAATACGCTTGTGGTGACCAACCTGCTCGGAACACGGATGGTCCAGTCGAGCCTGCGGCGCGATTTGCGTGGCCTCGGGTATCGCTTTAACTTCAAGGGGCTGATCCAGCACGATAACTTTATCGAGTGGATAAACGCGTCAGCGCAAGAAAAGCTGGCTGCTATCAAGTAAGTAGCGTGTTGCGCAGTTCCTTATAAGTAACCCCGCTTGCGCGGGGTCACTAATCTATCTATAAAAAAACCCCACTTACGTGGGGTTACTAATCTATCTATAAAAAAACCCCACTTACGTGGGGTTTTTTTGTCTTCCATCTTTTCGGCGGCAAGAACCGCCTGACAGCTGATTATTCAGCGCTTACCCAGTCACCGCCCTGGAAACCGCAGCCGATTTCCAGACCACCGGCGTCGCCGGAGAAGTAACGCAGCTGGCTGTCACCCAGGTCGCAGGTTCCAACCAGGCCATCTGCGGAACAGGCGCCGTCAGAATGCACGGCATCCGCATTGTCATCGGTCTGGCCCAGTTCTGCGCAGGCATCCGCATCAACCGGTTCCTGGCAGACATTGAACGGACCTGCAAACATGTTTTCCTGTACATAGTTGCAGCTGTCAGCGTAAACAGCCGAAGTGCTTCCAGCAAATGCTATTGCTGCGGTCACGGTAAGAATTCGAATTATTTTCATGGTACTCAGTCTCCTTAGGACTATATTTGTGGGTATGAGTTGGCAAGATGATACCAAAAAGGGCTGCCTGCAAACCCTCATTGTTATGTATTGGATCGTTATAAGCCCGGGGCTCAGTAATGGGGCGGCTTTTCATCGTCCGGCGAACCGGTATCAGTACTTTCCGAAACGGCTTGCATGCGCTGGCGCAACTCGTCACAGGTCTCCTCGAGGCCCCTGATAAGCTTCTGCTGGTCGAACATCGCATCGCTGAGTTCGGTTAATGCCTGGTCCATGTGGGCGAGCCGTATTTCGATTTCGGTCAGTTTCTGCTGCATGTCAGGTTGTTCCATAGCGTGTTCTCATTGTGGTCAGGCGCGGGCGGGGTTCACGTATCCGTCGGCGAGAGCATAAACTAGTGCGGCCGGATAAGCGGTGTTTTACCGCGTTCAAACAATGCATTGCCACAACATATCCGGGCCCCCAATCGATAAAACCAGGTAGACAAATGACGATGTACACCATTCTTCGCAATGCTTTCTTGTTGGCACTCAGTACTCTTGCAATCCTGTCCTGTGCCACAGCGTCATCCGGCAACCAGGCAGGTGGGTTCGATCCCGGGCAGCCTACGGTGCTGATTACCGGATCCAACCGGGGCATAGGGCTGGCGCTGACACGACATTATGCAGGTGCCGGCTGGAATGTCATTGCAACTGCGCGCAATCCGGTAAAAGCCGATGAACTGAATGCATTGGCGGCAGGCGATCCGACAGTCATAGTCGAACAACTGGACGTTACTGACCTTGAACGTATCAATGGGCTTGCCGATGCCTACCAGGGCGTCCCGGTAGATGTGCTGATTAACAATGCGGCTGTGCTCGGGGACCTCGGCGGCCAGTTCTACGGTTCACTCGACTATGATCAGTTTCAGTGGACGATGGCGGTGAATGTTTTTGGGCCCATGGCCATGGCGGAAGCATTCGAGCCACATGTTGCAGCCAGCAAACAAAAGAAAATACTGACGCTAACAAGTGGTCTGGGGTCGTTAACGCTGATGAGCAAGATGCAGGGCATGACTTACTACCGCATCAGCAAGGCCGGCGTGAATATGGGCATGCGTGCTATCCGCGCAAACCTGATCAAGGACGGTATTATCGTTGCGCTGATAGCGCCGGGCATGGTCCAGACACAACTGCTTGCCGATTCGGGTTACACCGGCAAGGCGCTGACGCCCGATGAAAGTGCAGCCGGAATGGCCGGGATTATTGCCGGACTGACGCTTGATGATAGTGGCAAGCCAACGAATGTAGATGGCAAAACAATACCCTGGTAAGACCGTAACCAGAGGAGTAGGTAAAAATGGGCGAGCATCAAGTTAAGAAATTCGGAGAGTTGAGCCGACGGGACATCATACTTGGCGGTGCGGCTGCACTGGTGACAAGTTCTTTGCCGCTTAGGGCGGCTGACGGGCTGGATCTGGAAGACCCGTGGGACCGGTTAACAGCACTGGCCAAGTTACGCGGCAGCACGGACGGCAGCACGGTAATGTGGTGGATGAAAGGCGTACGTTTCGGCGTCGTCGACCACATCGTAACGCCCATGTTCGGGATGCTGATAGGTAGTTTTCAGCGGATGCGGCCGCTACCGGGCAAAGGCTTTGAGCTGAATATGCTGGAGATGGGTTACTTCACCGATCTCGAGACCGGCGAAGTACTGGATACCTTCCGTAATCCCTACAACGGTAAATTGTGTGAGGTACCCGAGCAGCGCCTCGGACCCTATCCGGTACTGATGACGCCTACCGGAGTCATTCTGCCTGACGTGCCGCCGTTCAACGAAGTCGAACTCAGTACCCGGATCGGCCCTGTAATCGTGCAGGGTGACGATGTCTGGATTCGCGACGACAGCACGGTCAAGGTTGATTCAGATCACCCGATGATGGGTAAGCATACCTACAACGAAATGGTTACCTATCGCGGCAAGCTTAGCGATATTAATAATCCGGATCTCGCATCGGCACCCGCCGAGATCAGTTTCCAGAGTATTACGAGCTGGCGGGCCTGGCTGCAGGCCGATGGAGTTGGCGGCCACACGACAGGGCGGGCAAATGGCATGAAAATATCCAGCGTCGACGAGTTTCCGGTTGAATATCTTGCAGCTGCGCGTGAGCGCCACCCGGATATCATCGCGGACCCTGATGCGGCAATGGACGCCGTTCCGGCCGCCCCCGGCGGACATGACTGAAAAATTTTCAGGCTATGGCTGAAAAGACCCCACCAGCGCCCCGGCGCCGCTTTACACGGCGTCGCTTTCTCCTCGGTACCGTAGTCGTAGCGGGGGGCGGTTTTGCACTGAGTTGGGCAACCCGTGAAAAAGACTCGCTTGCCATTAGTGACGATGTTCTCGAGCCCAACGCATTCCTGCAGATTACCCCGGAAGGGCGGGTTGTGTTCCAGCTCGATAAAGTCGAAATGGGGCAGGGGACGATGACCGGCCTTACGACGCTCATTGCCGAAGAACTGGATATAGATCCGGCGCGGCTGGATGTGCGCCGTGCGCCGGTCATGGGTACTTTCAGACGACCGCAACAAACGACCGGGGGCAGTGACAGTATCGCGAGCAGCTGGGACATTTTGCGGGAAACAGGCGCGACTGCGCGGGCCATGCTGGTGCAGGCGGCCGCAGATCAATGGGGCACTTCGGCCGATACTCTTTTGACTGATAACGGTACCGTGGTTAATCCGGCGACCGATGAATCCTTGTCCTACGGTGCGCTCGCCGAAGCCGCATCCCGGGTGAGCCCGCCCTGGAACGTGCAGCTGAAAGACCCGTCTGAGTTCCGGTGGATCGGTCGTGACCAGCCGCGCTTCGATGCGTTGCCCAAGGTTACCGGCAGTGCGGATTACGGCATAGATGTGCAGCTCGACGGCATGCTGACAGCTGTCGTTGCCCGAATTCCTGAAATGCGGGCGAAGCTGCGCGAATTTGATGCGAACAAAGCAAGCACGATGCCGGGCGTGCGCGGCATCGTGCCTCTGGTTGATGGCGTTGCGGTTGTCGCCGAAGATTTCTGGAGCGCCAGCCAGGCCGCCAGGCAGGTTGAGTTGAGATGGGATCCCGGGCCTTTAGCCCAACTGAGTGATGAGCTGGTGCTGGATCAGCAGCGCGAGGTACTGGACGAAATGGCGGCAACTGTGGCCGCTGACGATGACACCGTAAAGCTTGCTGCAAACGATATGGTCGCAGAGGGTGAGTACACAACTCCGTATCTTGCTCATGCACCTATGGAGCCACTAAATGCCACGGTTCATGTTCGCGACAATAGTTGCGAGATCTGGGCGCCAACCCAGTCGCCGGACGGCGCGCAGGAAGTTGCATGCCTTGTTACCGGGCTGACGCGCGACCGGGTCAAGGTGCATACCACCTTCCTCGGGGGCGGATTCGGACGACGCTTTATTAATGACTACGTAAAGGAAGCGGTACACATTGCGATTGAGTTTGATGTACCGGTCAAGCTCGTCTGGCCTCGTGAGCACGATATACAGCGCGGCTATTTCCGTCAGCAAACCGCACATCGCATGAGCGGATCTGTTGATGGTGAAGGCCGGATCAGGGCTTGGCGGCATCACGAAGTTGCGGCATCTGCAGCACAGGCAATGTCTCAGGAAATGATGGCCAGTTTCCTGCCGGAAATTGCCTCTGCACAGAAACGTGCCGACTTTGGCGCCTGGATGGGCGACTTTATGTCGAATACCGCTGGCGCATTTCAGGCGATGGACGGTACCAAGACCTCGCTTTACGAAGTCGACACACTTGATTTTGCGCTCGAAACGCATAACACACCTGTCGTAATAGGGATCTGGCGATCAGTGGGGGCGTCATACACAGCCTTTGCCATCGAAGGTTTCATGGATGAACTCGCACATGCAGCCGGTATCGATCCCATGCAGTTCCGGATCGATAATGCGCCGCAGCCCTCGCGACAACGGACGGTGCTTGAGCGGCTGAGGCAGGAAGCCAGCTGGGGCAATGTGCAGGCTGGCCGACACCAGGGCGCCGCAATATTTAAGGCTTTTGATACCTATGTCGGACAAGTTGCAGAAGTTTCGGTCGAGGGAAACCGTATTCGGGTTCATAAAGTGACATGCGTCGTCGATTGCGGACAGGTTGTTAATCCCGATATCGTGCGCGCACAGATGCAAAGTGGCGTGATCTTTGGCCTGACCGCGGCACTGCATGGCGAAATTAATTTTGACCGCGGCCAGGTAAGGCAAAGCAATTTTCACGACTACCGGATGTTACGGCTGGCCGAATCACCCGAAGTTGAGGTACACATTGTTGACAGTAGCGAACGCCCAACCGGCGTCGGCGAACCCGGCACTCCGCCTATTGCTCCTGCCGTTGCGAATGCAGTATTTGCCGCTACTGGTAAACGGCTGCGCTCCTTGCCCCTGAAGCTTTAGGCCTCACTGAGTTCTGCCGCCAGTTCCGAAAGTGTACTGATTGGCGTGCTGCAACGCGTGCCGCGACACACGTAGGCAACTGTTTGTTCGCCGGGTTCCCTGAGTTCGAGTGCACCGGGCAGGTCTTCGGCATCTGACGGTATTCCAAATACCAATCTGCGCGGCGCATAAACTGCACTGATACTTTGCGCCCAGGCTTCTGCTTCTTCGGTGCTGCCGCGTATAACTACTATTTCAGGTGGGTCGAGATATTCATCGAGCGCCATAATCAGCGCTGCGTGTCCGTGCGGAAAATCGAGCATGGCGGCGAAGCTTGCCTGCAAAGTTTTCTCCGCAGCCTGCAGGTAACGTGCTTCACTGAGAAGGTGGCCAAGGCGGCCCAGCGCCAGCGCCGCTATCCCGTTACCTGAGGGCAGCGAATCGTCACTGAAGGTGCGCGTGCGGTGCGCAAGCTGTTCATGCTCGTGGGATGTGAAATAGAAACCGCCGCCGCTTTGATCCTCGAAACCGCTCAACAGGCGATCCGCGATCTCCGTGGCAAACTCGAGGTGTGTACTGTTCCAGCGTGCCTGCAGGAGCTCGAGTATTGCGTCCAGCAAAAAGGTGTGGTCGTCCAGGTAGGCATCAATACGCGCTCTGCCATCCTTGTAGGTGGCAAGCAGCCGGTCGTTATCGACGAGCTTGTTCCGGACAAACTCCAATGCGTGTACAGCGGCATCGACCAGATCTTCGCGGTCCAGGGCTCGCCCCGCCATTGCAAGGCCGCGAATCATCAGCGCATTCCAGGCGGTGAGAATTTTTTCGTCACGCGCGGGCCAGGTGCGTTGGTTACGCACTTCCAGCAACCGGTTACGCGCATCATCCAGCAGTGCGACAACCGATGATGCGGTTTCACCCGCGGTTTCGGCAGCACTCTCCAGTGTATCGCGCACCAGCAGGTGCCAGCGGTCACCGAAGTTGGCCGCCTTGTCGAGGCCGAAGCGACGGGCAAACGCGGGGGCTGCAGGTCCCGTCAGAATCTCACCTGCTTCCCGCGGGTCCCAGGTATAAAACCTGCCTTCTTCACCTTCGGAATCGGCGTCGAGCGTCGACCAGAAGCCACCTTCGGGGGCCTGCATGTCACGGATAACCCAGTCGGCGGTCTCAGTGGCCGCTTTGCGGTAAGCATCGTCACCACTAGCGCGCCAGAGCTGCGCCAGCAGTGCAAGCAAGGGGCCGTTGTCGTAAAGCATTTTTTCGAAGTGTGGGATGGACCATTCACGATCGACGGTATAACGGAAGAAACCGCCACCGAGCTGGTCGTAAATGCCTCCGTCCAGCATCCGCATTAATGTGAGCGCACACATTAAAAGTGCATCGACATCGGGTTCTTCACTGTGCGCAGTGCTGCGCCAGTGCCGTAACAGGAATTCAAGGCTGGTGGGGTGCGGGAACTTGGGCGCTTCTCCAAAGCCACCCCAGTCCTTGTCGAAGTTACTGTCCAGCTGACTTCGCAGGCCATCCAGTGGGCGCCGGTCAAGCGGGGTACCGGGCTCGGCCGTCCCCGGTTCGAGGCTGGCGAGCGCTTTGATAACAGCAGTGCCCTGATCGTCGAGTTCTTTCCCGTTTGCCTCGTAATGTTGGGCAACGCGCATCAGCAGGTCGGCAAATGCGGGCATCCCGTGGCGTTCTTCGTTCGGGAAATATGTACCGGCGAAAAATGGCAACTGTTTTTCCGGGGTAAGGAACACTGTCAATGGCCAGCCGCCTGCCCGGTGCGTAATAAGTTGATGGGCCGTCTGGTAAATCTTGTCGATGTCGGGGCGTTCTTCACGGTCAACCTTAATGTTCACGAACAGCCGGTTCATAATCTCCGCGGTTGATGCGTCTTCGAAAGATTCATGGGCCATGACGTGACACCAGTGGCAGGCCGAGTACCCGACCGAAAGGAGTATGGGCTTGTTCTCGGCGCGGGCCCTGTCCAGTGCCTCCTGTGACCAGGGGTACCAGTCCACGGGGTTGTCCGCATGTTGCAGCAGGTAGGGGCTGGTTTCGTCGGTGAGTCGGTTCATGCTTACAGGTGTCTCCAAAGGACTGCCGACTATAACCGAAGGGCTTTTGGGTGTTCATGTCTGTATGCCCTTACGCCGCGTCCCGGCGGTGGTAGACTGCTACTGTGTTCACCTATACCGATATAGACCCGGTCGCGCTGCAGCTGGGGCCTTTGGCTGTGCGCTGGTACGGGCTGATGTACGTCATTGGCATACTGGGCGGCTGGTGGCTCGGCCGTGTACAGTCGCGCCGGCCGTGGTCGCCGCTGACCGGGCAACAGGTCGACGACATGGTTACCTGTGTTGCACTGGGTGTAATTCTCGGCGGTCGCGTCGGCTCGGTATTGTTTTACCACTTCAGCGATTTCCTGCGCGATCCCCTGATGCTGATAAGAATCTGGGAAGGCGGGATGTCTTTCCACGGCGGTTTTCTCGGCGTCCTCGTTGCGATGCTCTGGTACGGGCGGCGTATCGGCAGCGGTTTCTGGACGCTCACCGATTTTATTGCGCCGTTAGTGACCGTCGGACTCGGTGCCGGCAGAGTCGGCAATTTCATCAACGGCGAGCTTTGGGGCAAGGTCACGGACGTGCCCTGGGCATTCATCGTGAACGGCACTCCCCGGCACGCCTCGCAGCTTTACGAAGCGCTGCTGGAAGGCCTTGTGCTGTTTATTATCCTGTGGACCTTCGGCCTGAAGCAGCGCCCGAGGATGGCAATGTCCGGGCTGTTCCTGCTGTGCTATGGCGTGTTCCGGTTCGGGGTCGAGTTCGTGCGCGTGCCGGATCAGCATATCGGCTACATGGCATGGGGCTGGTTGACACGTGGGCAGCTACTGACATTCCCGATGATCGTGTTCGGGGTTATTATTCTGGTCATGGCTACAAAGCAGGCTCCCAGTGAGCCGGCCAAAGTTTAAGTTACGAGCCAACAGAACGGGGCTATGCAGCAGTATCTTGATTTAATGCGACACGTGCGCGACAAAGGCGCCCGTAAAGATGACCGGACCGGTACGGGAACACTCAGCGTATTTGGTTACCAGATGCGTTTTGACCTGTCGCATGGCTTCCCGATGGTGACAACCAAGAAATTACACACGCGGTCGATTATTCACGAGTTATTGTGGTTCCTGAGCGGCGACACGAACATCGCCTACCTGAACGAAAACAAGGTCAGTATCTGGGATGAGTGGGCGGACGAGAATGGTGACCTTGGCCCTGTTTACGGTGCCCAGTGGCGTTCATGGCCGACACCGAACGGCGGCAACATCGATCAGCTGCAGAAGACGCTCGAGCTCCTGCATACCAACCCGGATTCCCGCCGCATCATTATTTCTGCATGGAATGTAGGTGAACTGGACAAGATGGCGCTGATGCCGTGCCATGCACTGTTCCAGTTTTATGTGGCGGACGGCAGGCTTTCCTGCCAGCTTTATCAGCGTAGTGCGGATATTTTCCTGGGCGTGCCGTTCAATATCGCATCCTATGCATTATTGACGCATATGGTTGCCCAGCAGTGCGACCTGAAGGTAGGAGAATTCATCTGGACAGGTGGGGACAGTCACCTTTATTTGAACCATCTCGAACAGGTCGAGGAACAACTTGCACGCAAGCCGCTGCCTTTGCCGCGTTTATCGATACAGCGCCGGCCGGATTCGATAACCGGGTACCGGTTCGAAGATTTCGAGATCCTCGGCTACGAATACCATCCGCATATCGCCGCACCGGTAGCTGTTTAGTCTTCGAAGACTCGTGGTTGCCGGCTCCGGACCTGTACCGGCTTTGCTTCGCCATCCAGCCTGACCGCAGTCAGTGCGCCGCCCCAGGTGCATCCCGTATCCAGCGCGAGAAGAGACTCAGACTGCATCAGACTCAGCGTAGACCAGTGGCCGAAAACGATACGCGTGTCGGTGGTCGCACGGTCCGGCATTTCGAACCAGGGTTGCAACTCCGCGGGTTGGGTTCCTGGTGCCAGTTTGTGGTCAAAATCGAGACGGCCGTTAGCCGCACAGTAGCGGATTCGCGTCAGGCAGTTGGTGATAAACCGCAATCTGTCCATGCCATCCAGATCGTCCGACCATGTGTCCGGTTGCCGGCCGTACATGGCGCACAAAAATTCGTGCGCACTTTCACCCGCCAGCGTATCCGCTACCTCGCCCGCACGTTCCAGCGTATCGGCTACCGACCAGGTGTTTATGACACCCGCATGCACCATCAGCGTATTTAGTCCGGCATCGAAATGGGCAAGCGGCCGACGTCTCAGCCAGTCTATAAGCTCGCCCGAGTCTTCGGCCTGCAATACAGCGGACAGGTTACCCGCTGCGACAGGAACATCATCGGCCAGGGCCAGCGCCAGCAGGTGCAGGTCATGATTGCCGAGTATACAAACCACGGCATCGCCAAGTTCCTGCACAAGCCTGAGCGTTTCCAAAGATTTGGGGCCACGGTTTACCAGGTCGCCCACCAGCCAGAGGCGGTCATGGCCGGGGTCGAATGTGATTGCGTCCAGCAGTGTTGCGAACTCGTCGTAACAGCCCTGGATATCACCAACGGCATAAACTGCCATCAAGCAAGTCCTGATAAATCAATTCAATACGCCGGGTACCGCGAGCCGGAAGACGGGTATGGGCGTGTCGAAGTGACCGCCCGATTCGCTGATCATCCCGTAGCGGCCTTCCATAGTGCCCACGGGGGTTTCGATAACCGCCCCGCTGGAATAGGAATGCGTGGTGCCGGGAGCGATTTTCGGTTGCTTGCCGATTACACCATCGCCGTGTACTTCCTGGATACGGCCATCCGCATCGGTAATAAGCCAGTGGCGCGTGAGTAACTGCGCCGGAGCAGAACCGGCATTATGGATATTGATGGTGTAGGCGAATACGAATCTGCCTTCGCCCGGATCGGACTGTTCAGCGAGATAGACTGCTTCTGCATCTACCTGGATATCCGTATCGATATTGGCAGCATCCGTTGTCATTGGTATTCATTCTAGCGCATATCCCCGCATCTGATCCGGGGACTGTTTTTGCAGTTGTCGCCCCAGGGCTGCAAAGTCTTCCACCGGAAGAGTTTCGGCGCGTGCCATCGGATCAATTCCCGCTGCTTCAATGGCATCGGCGCTTAGCAAGGTTTGTAATGCGTTGGCCAGTTGCTTCCGCCGTTTGCCGAATGCTTCACGAAGTACCGCATCGAAAGCCGGTAATTCATTTTCTGAAACCAGGGGGCTGGCCAGCGGAATCAGCCGCACAAAGGCAGACCCGACCTTTGGCGCCGGTGAAAAAGCGCCCGAGCCTATATTGAATAGCGATTCCACCCGGCATCGTGCCGCAAGCGCAACGGTAAGCCTGCCATAATTTTTGCTCCCGGGGTCTGCGGTCATTCTCTGTACAACTTCCTTCTGCAGCATTACGTGTATATCGCTGAAAAGTTTCTGTGCTTCCAGGAAGTGGAACAGCAACGGTGTGGAGATGTTGTAAGGCAGGTTCCCGGCGAGACGCAGCGATGACTCAGTGTCGGACAATGAAGCAAAATCAAATTCCAGTGCATCTGCCGTATGGATAGTCACTCCGGCCTCAACTGCCCACTCCGCGTTGTGCAGTTCTGCAGCAAGGTCGCGGTCTATTTCGACAACATCGAGCTTTCGTGCACGTGCTGCCAGCTCTCTTGTAATGGCGCCGCGGCCGGGGCCTATTTCGACGAAATGGTCTTCGGGCCCAGGCCCGATACTGTCGATGATGTGCCGGATAACACCTTTCTCATGCAGGAAGTTCTGCCCGAAGCGTTTGCGTGCCTGTTGCCTTGCCATGGGGCGCTAATTCCTGGTGCGGCAGACCAGTTCTTCGGCCAGTTGCAGCGCTGCATAGAGACTGCCCGGGTCCGCTTTGCCGGTGCCGGCAAGGTCGAGAGCGGTGCCGTGGTCAACTGATGTTCGAATAATGGGCAAACCGAGGGTCAGGTTTACGGCGCCTCCGAATCCGGCATGTTTCAGCACGGGCAGGCCCTGGTCGTGGTACATCGCGAGCACCACATCGAAGTTTTCAAGCGAGTCGTTCGTGAATGCGCTATCCGCCGGCAGCGGGCCGATGACGTCGATCCCTTCCTGCCGGAGTTCCTGCAGGGCGGGCCTCATAATTTCCTGCTCTTCGGTACCCACTTGTCCTGCTTCTCCGGCGTGGGGGTTCAGTCCCAGGACCGCGATGCGCGGCACCTCAATGCCGAACAGTCTCTGCAGGTCTCTCGCCAGCACGTGGCATACGGAGTCGATACGCCGCCCGCTTATATGGGCCGGAACCTCGGCAAGGGCAACGTGAGTAGTCAGCAAAGCGACGCGCAAGTCTCCCGCGCACAATAGCATCACCGGCGTATCTGCACCGCAAAGCCTGGCCAGGTACTCGGTGTGTCCCGAAAAAGGAGTGCCTGACTCCGAAATTACGCTTTTCTGTACCGGCGCGGTCAGCAGTGCGTCGAATTCGCCGCCCTGGCAGCCCTGTACCGCCCGGTCCAGTGTTTCAAGAACATAAGGACCGTTCGCGGGGTCCGGGGACCCCGGCATTACCGGTGCACCCATCGTAACCGGGGCAATTAAAAGTTCACCCGGTTTACCCGTTTCCGCGCGGACTTCCGGATCGTAGTCTGTAAGCATGAGCGAAACATTCAGCAACTCCGCTCGTGAGTGCAGCAGGTCCGGATCAGCAATCACGACCAGTTCCGCATTGCGCGGCCGGGTGGCAAGTTGAAGGATGAGGTCAGGCCCTATCCCGGCGGGTTCGCCAGGTGTTACTGCGATTCGGGAGATGGGCGAGTTCACTGCATATTGCGACGCTTGTGTCGCAGCCTGCTTCTATAGCCGGTATTCGACGAAAGATTCGTCCCGCATCTGCCGCAGCCATAATTCGGTTTCTTCGGCGACCTTGCTGTCGCGTATCGCGATCATCGCGCGGTTCCTGGCGACATCGTCGGTCGTGTCATGAACGCGGCGTTCCAGCACCTGGAGAATGTGCCAGCCGAACTGGGTCTTAAACGGTTCGCTGATTTCATTAAGTTCGAGTTTGTTCATAGTTTCCTCGAATACATCGACGAACACGCCGGAACCATTCCAGCCCAGATCGCCGCCCTCGATAGCGGATGAAGGATCATCGGAGACGGCTTTGGCAATCGTTGCGAAATCGTCGCCATCAAGAATACTCTGGCGTATCTCAGTGAGCTTCTGCCAGACTACATCGTCATCCATGATCTGGTCGGTTTCCATCAATATATGCCGGGCACGGGCCTGGTTTTCCATGATGGGTTCACCGCCCTGGACCTCGTCCAGTTTCACGATATGGAAACCGCTCGACGTACGTACCGGTTCTGAAATCTGACCCGCTTCCATATTGGGTACCACTTCGGCAAACAGCGTGGGGAGCGCATCCCCGTTGCGCCAGCCCATCGAGCCACCTTCCAGCGCAGTCTGGGCATCCGAGTAAGCCACCGCCGCCTGGGCGAAGTCGGCGCCTTCTATTAACTGGTCATACAGGTCCCAGGCCTTTTGGCTGGCCGCTTCCAATTCTTCCGGCGTAGTTGTCGTCGACAGGGAAATGAGTATGTGTGACACGCGGTAGCGCATATTGCGGTAGGCTGAATTGCGTTCCCGTTCGAGGTGGTCCCCCAGTTCACGCGGTGTGACGCCTATGCGCGAGACCACATCGCGCTGGCGCAGCCGTTCGACAATTAACTGCTCGCGCATTTCCTTGCGGTAGGAGGTGTAGTCCACACCGTCTCTCGCCAGCAGGGAGGGTAATTCAGCCAGCGTGGTGCTATTTCGCCTGGCTACGTCGGCCAGCGCCCTGTTAAGGACCTCGTCCGGCATAGTTATGCCGTCGCGCCTGGCCCGTTGCAACTGAATCTCCATGATAATCAGCCGTTCAAGCACCTGCCCGACCAGGATTTCCTGCGGCGGCAACTGCGTGTTTTCCGCCCGCAAGCGCCGCACGATCAGCATCGTTTGTTCGTCGAGTTCGCTCAGCAACACGGCACCGTCATTTACCACCGCTGCAATGCCGTCGATCAGCACCCCTGTATCGCTGAGTTCCCTGGTTTGCGCGCGGGCAGTACCCGGCTGCAAGGTCATCACGACGACAAACAACGCTAAAGCAATGTGTGTGCGTTTGTGCATGTATTCACCACCAACGGTCAACCTGCTGTCTGACCTGAATCAGTAACGTCTGCCTTCCATAATGTCTTCCCTGAGGCCCACCGCGGCTTCGCTGCCTAAACTTGAGAAACCCTTAAGAATAAATTGTATCGAAAGCGAGGAGTCCCGCTCACCTGTTATACGGCTTACGCTACGCCGGGTCAGCACATTTATTTTCCGGCAGCAGGATTCGTATTCTATACCGATAAACCGGTCCAGGGCTTTATCTTCAAGCAGTGAATAGTTGTACCGGCCGATAAGGTCCCAGGTTTTGCCAACTGGCCAGGCAAACGAAAGATCCGTTTGCTCCAGTGAGCCGTCGACATAACGATAGGCCATATTGAGGGCCTTAAACTCACCCGGTTTGTATTGCACACGTATGGACGATCTTTCCGTCCGGTCGGTGTCGTCATCCCACTGGTGGCGCAGGTCTATATTCCACTTATCCCATACGTTGACCTCAACTTCCGCTATGTAATCAGAAGAGCTGTCGGACGAAGGGTCTTCTCCGGGTAGTGTCACGTCGCCATTATCGAAGAACCGTGTCTGACCGATGGTGGCAGTCAGTAGTTCATGACCGGTCTCCGAACTCAGCATGCGGCTGGTCAGTCCCCAGCTAAGCTGGCGGGTGTCTCCAAGGCGGTCATGGCCCACGTAGCGGTTCTGACGAAATAGCTGGATCAGGTTGAAGTCCGGTTTGATGGTGTCGAATATCGGAATATCATCCTGGTCCCGAAACGGTATGTGTGTATATTGTGCCCGCGGTTCCAGTGTTACCAGCCACTGGTCATTGTCACCCGTGGTCTTGTCGAAAACTGCTCCCGTGTCGATGCTGAAAACCGGGGCAGAACGATTGGGCGACGCTTCTTCGTCGTCCGGGATGTCGGTGAGTTTATAACCGGCATAATCCACCGCAATTTTCGGGATGAGGTACAACCCGGGTTTTCTCAGGGGCAGTGCAATAGCAGGCCGCAAATGCAGGCGCGCCCCCTTTACGCTGTCATCACGGTAGAAATATGAGGTTTCAGTATCGAGTGTGTAATCCAGGCCCAGGAACCCATCCTCCCATTCACCGTTGGCGATAAACTGCGGAAGCTGGGCATACGGTTCCTCGAAGATATCAATCATGGGGTCGATGGTCTGAAAGTCCTGCAATCGCACCCGCATTGACCAATGTTCGTTGTAGCGTTCGAAGTCTATGTTGCGGTTTAGGTGGGTCTTGCTGGTTAAGCTCCGCCGCGAACTGAAATCATCCATGTATTCGTCGTCGGAAACGCCCAGTGCGTGCAGTGAAGCCCGCCACCCGTATGCCAGAAAGGACTCTGTCTCCACGTCGAATTGCCAACGGTCTTCCTTGGTCCTGTCGTCATCCGAGAGGAAATCTGCCCATAGTATGCCGTTACTGTCGCTCTCGGTCAGGAAGCGGAACTCGGTGCCCAGCTGCAGGCCACGCTTCGACATATACCGGGGCACAATCGTAGCGTCATAACTGGGCGCGATATTCCAGTAGATTGGCTGCTGGAGCTCGAAGCCACGCCTGTCACTCGTGCCTATCTTCGGGAACAGCAGACCTGACTTTCGCACGTCGTTAATCGGGATGCTGATATAGGGGAGATATAAAAACGGTACGCCCTTAAACGAGAGACTCGCACCGCGTACCGTCCCCATGTTGGTGTTGTCGTTGACTTCGATACTTTTAGCTTTAAGCATCCAGTCATCGTTACCGGCCGGACAGGATGTATAACGAACGCCCTGTAGTTTGACTATCCCTTCTCGTTCGACCACCAGCGCGTTGGCCGAACCGCGCGCCGGAGTTGCCAGCAGTTCGAATTCGGTATCGTTGAAACTGAATATGCCGGATTCGGTGTTGTACTGAACGGACTTGCCGCTGATCCTGTTTTCCTGATCCCGGTAAGTAACATCGCCCTCGATCGTGAAAGTTTCTGTTTCCTTGTCGAAGGTTGCAGACTCGGCAGTCAGGGTTACCCTGTCGCTCTGCATAACGATCGGTCCCGTGAACGAGGCATCGCCCTCTTCGGTGAAATCGGCCTCGTCCGAGGTGAATTCGATCGGGTCTTCTTCAGCCGGGACGATATCCGGCTGCTCTACGAATTCGGGCCAGCAGTTCAGGCCGCGGACTGTCTGTGAGTCCGGCAAATCCAATGAATCGGCCGGTGTATCCGCGAGCGCGCCGGCACTGAGCAGCACGGTTAAACTTATAATTTTCGCGGCGCGCACCTGATAGTTTTCCTCGTCTCCTGACGCAGGAATGCTGTTTACGGCCATAGTGTTGCCTTTCCTCAGCCTGCACTCCGCGATTCAGGCGTGATTATATCCGGCATGGCAACTCCAGTCCCTAATCAGACAGTAAACCTATCCCGTAAACGAACAGACCCGGATTTTGACCGGGAGTCTCGTTTACTATCCACTTACCGACATTCGAGAATGAACGGGCAAAGATGAAAGCGATGATCCTTGCTGCCGGCCGCGGCGAGCGCATGCGGCCGCTGACCGATAAGACACCGAAAGCGTTGCTCAGGGTGGGTGGCCGGCCGCTTATCGAGTTCCATATCGAAGCACTGAGAGCTGCAGGAGTAGCTGACATAGTGGTAAACCTGGCCTGGCTGGGCGAGCAGATCGCCGCATATCTGGGCGACGGGAGCCGCTATGGCGTAAATATCGTGTACAGCGATGAGGGAGCTTCCGCGCTCGAAACAGGCGGTGGGGTCTTTCGTGCACTCGGACTTCTGGGGGATAAGCCATTCTGGGTTGTTAACGGCGACGTGCATACCCGCTTCGCGTATAGCCGGCCACAGCTACCCGGAGACAGCCTGGCCCACCTCATCCTGGTCCCTAATCCGGATCACAACCCCGACGGTGACTTCGTTCTGGACGGGAACAGCATCCGCAATACAGGTGAACCGGCATTTACTTACAGCGGTATAGGCGTGTTTAGTACCGCGTTGTTTGCAGGTCAGACCGATGGTGTTTTCCCGCTGGCCCCGCTGTTGCGTAAAGCGGCGGATGATAATCGTTTAACCGGTGAACTGTTCGAAGGGTTGTGGTCTGACGTCGGCACGCCCGAGCGCTTAAAGGAAATCGATAAACTCCGTGGAAAAGTCTCAGCCGGCACGATGCGGCGTTGAGTCTTGTTTAATTATTGGCTCACAATGCTCATGTACTAGCCGTGTACATGCCGTGCTGGACAGGATGTCCGAATGCCGCGCGACAGGCAGGAGCCTAAGTGTCGCGGAGCGCAGGGATGGAATTTGCGCGTATTCGGACGCGCTATCAACAAGTCGCGTAGCGACTCAAACTGACCGCAGGTCAGGAGAGCGGCCTCGCCGATCCCCGCCTTGTCTCGCACTCGCCTGAGGCTTTTCATTGGGCGGTTAGGATTCGTGAGACATTCCGAGGTTCTTGAGAAGCGCCGGTAGCAAGTCTCGCGCCAATGTTTCGGATTTATCCGGCCCACCCAGGTCGGCCGTGCGGGTCACGGCAAGGCCCTCGTAGCCGCACGGGTTAATGCGCGTAAAGGGCTCCAGGTTATTGTTTACATTGACGGAGATGCCGTGATAGCAGCAATTGCGCCGCACCCGCAGGCCGACGCTGGCGATCTTGGCCCCGTCTACATAAACGCCGGGCGCATTTTCACGGCCTTCCGCGACGATCCCGTAACCGGCGAGCGTTTCTATTATGGCTGCCTCCAGCCTGCATACGAGGTCCCGGACACCAAGCCGCGCGCGCCCGAGGTCGATGAGTGCATAGACGACGAGTTGTCCCGGGCCGTGCCAGGTAACCTGACCGCCCCGGTCGACCTTCACCACCGGAATGTTGCCGGCATCGATGACGTGGCTTTCGTCTGCGTTGATACCCAGTGTGTAAACCGGCGGATGTTCCAGTATCCAGATTTCATCAGGCGTTTCCGGAGTACGTTCCTCGTTAAATTTTTGCATATCTGCCAGGGTTGCCGCGTAATCTGCAAGCCCTGTTTGACGAACGATCACCGGAATATTCATAACAAGTACGGGTTCAGAAAACCATTAGCACCAGTTCATGGCCGTGTAATGAACGGTAAACGGCGTCTACCTGTTCCTGGTTTTCGGCGGTGAAGGTAACGGTAACCGAAATGAAATTGCCGTTACTGCTCGTTTGTTCACGAACATCAGCCTTACTATCAAATTGTGCATGCACCGCGATTACTTCGAGCACGCATTTCCGGAAGTCAGGATGTTTGCGCCCGAGCGCCTTGATCGGAAACTCGGTTGGGTATTCGAGTAACGACTCATCATTCATGTGCTGAATGTACTATGAACCGGTCCCGGTCAGTGCAGGAGAACAGGGGAGCTGGCCACCATACGACCCGGCCGAACTACTACTCAAACCAGAGCAGCAGTTCATCCCATGTAGTTTGCAGCAGGCTGCCTTCCCCGACTGTCGCCGAACTGTAGACGCTGTGGCGCGCAACCGTGTCGGCACCGACGACTGCACGCACTTCGCCGACCGCCTCGTTCGTTTGCAGCGGGGCTATTAGCTTGCCTGGAATGCTGACGCTGGTTTCGACCTGGTCCAGCGAGCCGCGCGGAATCGTTATATAGACCGGCTTGTTGACGATCAGGTCGGTCGATTCCTGTTCGCCTTTCCAGACCCTCGCATCCGCAACGATATCACCCTGATCCCACAAGCGGTGGGTCTCAAAGAAGCGAAACCCGTAATTCAACAATGCCTGCGATTCATTCGCCCGGGCAGCCGTACTTTTGGTACCGAGAACAACGGCGATTAACCGCATGCCATTTCGTTCTGCCGAGGACACGAGACAGTAACCTGCATTTTCCGTGTACCCGGTTTTCATACCGTCCACGGTTTCATCGCGCCAGAGCAGACCGTTGCGGTTAGCCTGGGTAATCCCGTTGTAACTGAATTCTTTCTGCGAATACCATTTGTAGTAATCGGGATACTCTCGGATCAGTGCTCCTGCCAGCATCGCAATATCGTTGGCCGACGTGTAGTGGTTTTCGGCCGGCAGCCCGGTGCTGTTGAGGTAATTGGTGCGGGTCATGCCCAGTTCGTCGGCAAGCTGGTTCATAACTTCCGCGAAACTGTCTTCGGATCCGGCCACATGCTCGGCCAGTGCGACGCTGGCATCGTTGCCGGACTGGACGATCATGCCGGGTAACAGCTTCTCGACCGAAACCCGGGTACCGACCTCTATGAACATGCGTGACCCGGGCGTCCGCCAGGCTTTTTCGCTGACGCGTACCTCGTCGTCTAAACTTATTTGTCCCGAGTTGATGGTCCGAAATACCGCATAGGCGGTCATGAGCTTGGTAATACTGGCCGGTTCAAGACGCTCGTCCGCATTCTTGCTCGCAAGCACCCGGCCGCTGTTGAAATCGATCAGCAAATAGCCTTTAGCATTCAGGGCAGGGGGCGAGGGTGCTGCGATCTGCGCCGACCCGGTCATCGGCAGGGTTGTTGCCAGCAGAAGCACTACAAATAATCGGCTAAAGGTCGTCATTGATCAGTTTCCAGGATGTCAGGTCTTTGCGGGCAGTATTCTAGCCCGGGTCTGTAACCAGATGGGTTTCAGTAATCAGTAGTCGCGCTGCTGCACGCACTATCCGGTCGTATTCAATGGTACTGCTGATCGGGCCGATGCGTACCCGGTAAAGTTTCGGCGAATTGTTACGTGATTCATGCACCCTGACCTTGTTAAGGCCACCGGAGCTCAGCCGGTTCGCCATGGCGAGGGCTTTCGACCGGTCGCCGAAAGCTCCGAACTGTACATACATCCGTTCTCCGGATTTGGGCGCGCTGACGGGTTGGGCGGGTGTCGCTCGTGCGCGGGTCGGCTTATCGACGCCTGCGGTGCCTGTGAGGGCGACGACTTCTACGTAGCCTGTGCCGTTCGCAATGATGTCCAGTTTACGAGCCGCTGCATAGGAAAGGTCGATGAGGCGGTTTTTCACAAACGGACCGCGGTCGTTAACCCTTACAACGATAGAACGCCCGTTGGCCAGATTGGTAACGCGTACATTTGTTGGCAGTGGCAGCGTTTTGTGGGCGGCGGTCATCTTGTGCATGTCGTAGCGCTCGCCGCTTGAGGTCGACCGGCCATGGAATTTCTTCCCGTACCATGAAGCGGTGCCCCGCTCACGGTAGCCGCCGCTGCTTTTCATTACCGAGTAGCGCTTGCCATACACTTCATAGAAGGGCGGGTTACCTTGTTTGCTGCGGGACAGGTTGCCCGATGTGGCATGCGATTCTTCGTAGCCCGGGTCATCTGACCGGGACCAGCTGCATGAACCCAGGGCCAGGGCCAGTGTGATCAGGATGATGCCTTGCAGCGATTTCACAGGTTTGCCTCACGCACAATGCTATCGCCTAGTTCCCACGCGGCCAGTGCATACATCACGCTACGGTTATACCGGGTGATCACGTAAAGGTTGTTGAAACCAACCCAGTATTCATCGCCATCCTCGCCATCCAGGACCCAGAGTCCTGCAACCTCGTCACAATCGAGGTCGGTTGGAAAGAATACGCCTGTATCGCTGAGTGTGCCGACAGTCGAATCAGGTTTCAGCCCTTCGTTCAATGGCAGCTTGGTAATGTTCTCGCCTACAGTCGCCAGAGTCGCAACCGGGGCGCCACCCTCCCATTTGTGTACCGCAAAGTAATTCGCAATGCTGGCCAGGATATCGTGCCAGTTATTAAGCAGGTCCCGCTGGCCGTCGCCATTACCATCGACCGCGAAATTTCTGTAACTGCTTGGAATGAACTGTGGGGGCCCCATCGCCCCCGCGTACGACCCTTTCAGCTCCAGGAGGTCCATATTTTCCTCACGTGCCAGCCTGAAGGCATGCCCCAGTTCCGAACGGAAAAACTTGGCTCTCGGCGGATAGTCGAAACCCAGGGTCGCCAGCGCGTCGACTACGCGGTAATTGCCGGTCCTTCGCCCGAAATAGCTTTCCACTCCCACGATACCCAGGATCATTGATGGTGGCACGCCGGTATCCTGTTCGATCTTCCTGAGTGTTTCCTTGTGTTCCGCAAAAAACTTTACGCCCGCACGTATACGCTCGGGCGTAATAAATATTGCCCGGTATTCATGCCACGGTTTGACTCGTTCGGCCGGTCGGCTGATCGCATCAAGGATACTTTGTTGCACTTCGCTTTCTGCAAGCACCTCTTCGACGAACGCCGGGTCGAAGTCGTATTCCAGTGCCAGTTCGTTGACGAATTGACGTACGTCGTCACGCTGTACGTCGACGGACCATGCAGACATTGGTATCAGCAGAGTGGCTAGCAGGCCGAACTGTATACAGCGAGCCTGCTCTGCAAAATGAAAAATCCCTTTCATCGTGGCAACAGCTTCCGGTGCGTTTGTATAGACATGAGGATACCGAAACCGGCCAGAAGGGTCACCATTGAAGTGCCGCCCGCGCTGACCAGCGGCAACGGCACACCCACGACCGGCAGCAGACCCGTGACCATGGCCGTATTCACGAATACGTAGCAAAAGAAGGTCACGCTGACGCTGCCCGCCAATAGCCGGGAAAAGGTGTCCTGGGCGTCTGCGGCAATAACAAATCCGCGCGCGATAATAAGCCCGTAAAGCAGCAGGAGCAGGGTGACGCCGATAAAGCCGAACTCCTCTCCGATTACAGCGAATATAAAATCTGTCGACCGCTCCGGCAGAAACTCGAGTTGTCCCTGGCTGCCATTTAGCCACCCCTTTCCGAAAATACCTCCCGAGCCAATCGCGATCTTTGACTGGATGATGTGATAACCGGCACCGAGCGGGTCTTTCTCGGGGTCGAGGAGCGTAAGCACCCTTTGCTTCTGATAGGAGTGCATGAAATACCAGAGCAACGGCATGGCGGCCACCCCGATCACTGTCGCGGCGACAATGTAACGCATCGCTATTCCGGCCAGGAAAATGACGGCAGCGCCGGTAAGGCCGATAAGGATCGCAGTGCCGAGGTCAGGTTGCAGTGCAATCATGCCGACCGGTGCCGCGATCAGCAGTAACATGCCGATAGTCAACATTATCGACGGGGGCAGGGCCCGGTCATGCAGCAGCCAGGCCAGCATTGCCGGCACTGCAAGTTTCATGAGTTCGGAGGGCTGGAAACGCACGCCTAAGTCCAGCCAGCGTTGCGCGCCACCGCCTGCATCGCCGATGGCCAGTACCAGCACCAGCATCGCGAGGCCGATGAAATATACCCACGGCGCCGCGCGCCGCATCCAGGCAACGTTGATCTGCGCAACGACCAGCATTACCAGCGCAGCCAGGCCGATGCGAGCGACCTGCCCGAGCAGCATATCCGTATCGTTTCCCGATGCGCTGAAGAGCACGAACATGCCCAGCGTGAGTACGACCAGGAGGCCTGCCATCAGCGGAGGATCCAGGTGTATACGCCGCAGCAGGTGCGTCGTTGTGCCGTAGCTTTGTGTGCCGTGTTTACCGGTAGGCGACATTACAGCGTGGCCCCTCCGAGGTAAGCATCCATTACCTGGCGGGCAACCGGCCCGGCAACACCGCTACCGCTGCCACCGTTTTCCACGATTACGGCAACGGCAATACGCGGTTCTTCGACAGGTGCAAAGGCCACGAACAGGGCATGGTCACGCATGCGCTCGGCCAGTTCTTCCTTGTTATAGGTTTCGTCCTGCGCCACTGAAAACACCTGTGCGGTCCCGCTTTTGCCGGCCATGCTCCAGGGGGCATTTATTCCTATCGCCCGGGCCGTTCCCTGCGGGTCATTAATAACTCCTTCCATCGCGCGCACGATCTGATCCCAGTTCGCTTCGCTGGAAACAGTTACGGGTGCGAGTTCCCTGGGTTGTCGTTGCGCGATGACGCCCGTTACCGGGTCGCGGATGCCCTGTACTATCGATGGCCGGAAGCGTTTGCCGCGGGCAGCGATTGTCGCCGTCGCGTGCGCGAGTTGCAGTGGCGTTGCGAGCAGATAACCCTGGCCAATGCCGGTGATGACGGTTTCACCGGGGAACCAGATCTGGTCTTCCGGTGCCGAGAAATTACGGCGTTTCCATTCCCTGGTTGGCACGAGTCCGTTGCTCTCGGGACCGATATCGATTTCGGTGGCGGCGCCGAGTCCAAAGTCTGATAGTGTGCGCGAAATAACGTCTATCCCCAGCTCATTCGCCATTTCATAAAAGTAGGTATCGCACGACTGCGCAACCGCATCATGCAGGTTGATCAGGCCGTGGCCTTCGGGTTTCCAGTCACGATAGCGATGCGGGTTGCCGGGCAGACTGTAGTAACCGCGACAGTACGTCTGTTGCCTGGTTAGCGGCGAATTCTGCTCCAGGCCGGCCAGGGCCAGCATGGGCTTGATCGTCGAGCCGGGAGGATAGGCGCCGCGCAACGCCCGGTTAAACAGAGGCTGTTCAGTATCGTTCTGCAGCGCCCGAAATTCATCGCGTGACAGGCCGCGAATAAAGCCGTTCGGATCAAAGCCAGGCGCGCTCGCGAATACCAGGATCTCACCGTTGGTCGGATCGATCGCCACGACGGCACCCCGGCGCCCTTCAAGTGCCGCTTCGGCCGCAACCTGTGCGTCGATATCGAGGCTCAGGATCAGGTCGCGACCGGGTACCGCCAGTTGCGTATCCAGCACCTGCATCATGCGTCCGTGCACATTGACGAGCACATCCTGGTGACCCGGCGAACCGTGCAGGTCGGGTTCGAAGGTTCGTTCGACTGCCACTTTGCCTATATACGAGGAGCCCGCGTACTTGGCGGGGTCCAGCAATTCCTGGTCTGTCGCGCTGATGCCGCTGACGTAGCCAAGTGCATGCGCACCGATCCTGCCGTACGGGTAATAGCGCGCCAGCCGCGCACGAATCTCGACTCCGGGAAAATAAGGCCTCAGTACCGCGAACCGTGCCACCTCGTCGTCGGACATCCTTTGCCGTATGGGAATACTGTCGAAACGACGCTTGCTTGCGATCAGGTTGCGGATTCGGTCTGTCGATTCGGACTTGATGAGTCCGCTGGATTCCAGCCGGGTGAGCGTGTGCTCGAGGTCCGGAACCTGCTCGGGCGTGAGTTCGAGTTGATAGCTCGGCGTATTCTCGGCAAGGACATTGCGGTTCCGGTCATAAATGAGCCCGCGTGCGGGTGGCAAGGGTTGCACCCGGATACGGTTGCCCTGTGACTGGGCAGCGTAGTACTCGGCGTTGACGAGCTGGAGTACGGCCAGTCGCGTCAGGACCGTGCCGGTCAGCAATATGGCTATCACGGAACACGCGATTATCCGGCGGGTAAAAAGCCGTTGCTCGCGCCAGTGGTCTTTTATCTGCCTGGTGTAATCCATCGTGTCAGTTAAAGCTGGGGTCTCGGGTTTCTACCTGTGTTCTGAGCCGATCCATGATGCCCAGCACCAGCGGCCAGAAAAGCGCACCGCAAAGTACGCGCGACCAACGGGAAAAGCCGCCCGGGTCCAGCCCCGCCAGCCCTTCGATCATGAACCGGAGGAAGGCTTCAATCGCCAGCAGCGCAAACACGGTCATCGTCAGCTGCCAGAGCGGAAAAATCCGGATCTGCAGGTGAAAGCGGAGCGTGAGGTATATGACAACGCTCAGGGTCAGTGCGTTCTGGCCCAGTAACTGGCCATGCAGAATGTCGAGGCAGATCCCCATGATGAATGCCGTGCCCAGGCCAAAGCGCTGTGGCCACATCATCGCCCAATAGATCAGCACCATGGCCGGTAACGGTGGCCGCACCGGTTGCAGCGCAACGGGCAGGGGTACAACTTCCAGCGCAACAGCCGCCACGAAAGCAACAAATACAGGCCACACTCTGACCCGCCTTGCCATTAGCCGGATTCCCCGTCGGCGGCTTCTGCTTCGACTGGCGGCTCGGGTGCCGAATCCGCCGCCGGCTCATCGGCCACCCGGGTGCTTTCCGGGTCTGCGAACGGGTCACGTCCGCCGGGCCTGATTAACAGTACTTCTCGAATCCTGTTCAGCGCTGCGGCGGGTTCCGCGTCGATTTCAAGGAAGGGTTGCCCCGTAACCTTACGCACATCACGCACGACGCCGACCGGATACCCGGGTGGAAAAGTACCGCCCAGTCCGGAACTCACGAGCAGGTCACCGACTTGCACGTCTGCGTTGAGGGGCAGAAACGGCAGTGACAGCCGGTCCAGTTCTCCCGTGCCAACAGCAATCGTCCGCAGTCGGTTGCGTGCAAGTTCGACGGGCAACGCGTGATCCACATCGGTAACGAGCATCGCTTCGGCACTGTAGTGCCTGTCGCGGGTAATCTGGCCGACGATGCCGTCCGCATCGATAAGCGCCTGTCCGATATAAACACCGTCGCTGCCGCCCTTGTTGATTACAAGCATGTTCCGGAACGGATTCATATCCACCGAGACGATTTCGGCAATCAGTATTTCATCGCCAACGATTACGGTTGAATCCAGTAACGCCCTGAGCCTGGCATTTTCCGCTTCGAGTGCGGCCATCCGCTGCAGCCGCGCACTGCGGATCAGGGCTTCCTGCCGCAGTCGCTTGTTGTCTTCCTGCAGCTGCGTGCGTGTTGCCAGTGACTCGGAGACAGAGTTACTGATATCGAAGGGTGCGCTGACCAGCAGCTGCACGGGATAAAGGGCGACGGAAAGTGCCTTGCGCACACCGACGAGGTGCTCGTTACGATGATCCAGCACCATCAGGGTGATCGACAGTATGCAAAGTAATATGAGACGCAGGCCGGGGCTCGCGGTGCGAAAACTCCCCGGCTCACGTTCCACGGTGGTCAGCGCCATGACCTGAGCCGTTCCAACAACAACAATCCGCCCATGATGGGACAGCGGCCATTAAGTATCAATGGTTTCCGCGACATTGCTCTCCCGGAGTGCAAAAAGCCGCGCTTATCAGCGTGCCCGGCTCGTTGTCTTTATTAGGGAATTAGTGGAAAAAGCGATTGTTCACGCGCGGCCAAGGCCGCGCGCTGCAACAGGCTTACAACCTGCCGCAGGCTTATTCTTGGGCGAAGACCCCCGGGCCTTGTTCGTCTATAAGCTCCAGTATCCGGCCGCCGCCGCGGGCCACGCAGGTCAGCGGGTCATCGGCAACGACCACCGGCAGTCCCGTCTCTTCCATCAGTAGCTTATCCAGGTCCCGGAGGAGGGCTCCGCCACCGGTCAGCACGATGCCGCGGTCGGCAACGTCCGAACCCAGTTCGGGCGGGGTCTGTTCCAGCGCGCCTTTTACGGCGCCGACGATCCCCTGCAGCGGGTCCTGCAGCGCTTCAAGTATCTCGTTGCTGTTAAGGCTGAAACTCCGGGGCACGCCTTCGGACAGGTTGCGCCCACGCACGGATATCTCCCTGACCTCGTCACCGGGATAGGCCGAGCCTATTTCATGCTTGACCCGTTCGGCCGTTGCGTCGCCGATCAGGATGCCGTAGTTGCGGCGCACGTAGTTCAGGATAGCTTCATCGAAACGGTCGCCGCCGACTCTTACGGATGCGGCATAAACAATGCCGTTTAGTGAAATGACCGCAACTTCAGAAGTGCCGCCGCCGACGTCCAGCACCATCGAACCGCGTGCCTCGTGGACGGGCATGCCCGCGCCGATCGCGGCGGCCATTGGTTCGGGAACCAAAAACACCTTGCGTGCGCCGGCACCTTCGGCCGATTCTTTGATTGCACGGCGTTCCACCTGGGTGGAGCCGTAAGGCACGCACACGACTACCCGAGGACTTGGCCGGAAATACTGGTTGCCGTGTGCTTTACGTATAAAGTGCTGGAGCATTTTTTCGGTCACCATGAAGTCGGCGATCACGCCGTCCTTCAGCGGACGAATTGCCTGAATATTGGCCGGAGTCCGGCCCAGCATATTTTTTGCTTCTGCGCCTACTGCCGCAACACTTTTGCGCCCGCCACCCGGCTCCTCGCGGATAGCGACTACCGACGGCTCGTCGAGTACGATTCCGTGACCCCTTAGATAAATAAGAGTATTCGCCGTACCGAGATCGATAGAGAGGTCGTTCGAGAAATAACCCAGCAGGTTTTTGAGCATGACACCCTGCGCATTGAGGAAGTACTAAAGTGGAGCGTACTCTAGCAACGAGGGGGATTTTGGGCAACCGCGGGTGTATGATTACGCGCCCTTTGAGTGCCGGGCCTGCATCCGTCGCTGCTAATCTGTGGCAGCAACGCCGCCGGACTTGTGACAGCTAAACGCAGAACTCTGAATCGTGGCTCTATCCAAATCAGACATTGAATATATAGCTCAACTTGCGATGCTGAATATCGCCGAAGCCGATGTGCCTGATTACCAGGAGAAGCTGGGCAAGATCATCGATTTCATCGATGAACTGGGCAAGGCAGATACCAAAGATGTAGTGCCCATGGCGCATCCGCTCGATATGAGCCAGAGGCTGCGGCCGGATGTGGTTGCCGAAAGCGACCAGCGTGACTATTACCAGCAGAACGCGGAGGCAACCGCCGGCGGGCTGTACATAGTTCCGAAGGTCATCGAGTAAGCGGATTCCTTAGCTGTGGTTGATACCTGATGCCTGAGCAACGCCAAACCATCGCTGCACTGTCCCGCCTGCTTGGGGCAGGCAAGGCCAGCAGCCGTGAATTGGTGCAGGCCAGCCTGGACCGCATCGAGGAGCAGGATAAAGAGCTGAACTCCTTCGTTACGGTTACGCCAGAGCAGGCGCTCGCGGCGGCGGATGCTGCCGATGCGGCGCGCACCCAGGGAACGGCAGGCCCGCTGACGGGTGTGCCGATGGCGCACAAAGATATTTTTTGCACTGCAGGTATTACAACGACCTGCGCTTCGCACATGCTCGAAAATTTTGTATCGCCTTACGATGCGACAGTAGTAGAACGGCTGGCAGATGCCGGCATGGTCTCGGTCGGCAAGACCAATATGGACGAGTTCGCAATGGGCTCGTCGAGCGAGACGAGCTATTTTGGTGCTGTAAAAAACCCATGGGATACGGCGCGCTCGCCGGGCGGGTCATCCGGCGGGTCGGCTGCCGCGGTAGCTGCGGGCCTTGTGCCCATGGCGACAGGTACCGATACGGGTGGCTCCGTGCGCCAGCCGGCGGCACTGTCCGGTGTCACGGGCTTCAAACCCACGTATGGCCGGGTATCGCGCTATGGCATCGTTGCATTTGCGTCCAGCCTGGACCAGGCGGGCGTCCTTGCCTTAAGTGCCGAAGATACGGCCCTCGTGATGCAGGTGATTGCCGGTTTCGATGCCCGCGATTCCACCTGTTCGCCGGCAGAAGTGCCCGACTACGCGGCGGAACTGGATGCGCCTCTGAAGGGTAAAACAATCGGTATTCCGAAAGAATATTTTGATGCCGGGCTCGATTCCGCTTGCGGGGATGCGGTCCATGCCGCACTGGAAGTCTTTAAGCAGCAGGGTGCGAAACTGCGCGATGTCAGTTTGCCGAATCTGTCACTCGCCGTGCCGACGTATTACGTCGTTTGCCCTGCCGAGGCATCGTCGAACCTGTCCCGCTACGACGGTGTGCGTTTCGGCCATCGCAGCGAGGACGCTGACGATATAGAAAGCCTTTTCAGGAACAGCCGTACCGAAGGTTTCGGTGACGAGGTAAAGCGGCGCATCATGACCGGTACCTACGTGTTATCGGCAGGATATTACGATGCGTATTACCTGCAGGCACAAAAAGTCAGGCAACTGATCAGCGACGACATGCAGCGCTGTTTTGACGAGGTAGACATCATCGCCGGACCTACGACGCCGACACCCGCGTTTCGGCTTGGCGAGAAAATAGATGATCCCGTGCAGATGTACCTGAACGATATCTATACGGTGTCGGTAAACCTCGCTGGTCTGCCGGGTATTTCGATTCCCTGCGGCAGCGTGGATGGTTTGCCCGTCGGTCTGCAACTGGTCGGGCCGCATTTTTCCGAAGCCCGTGTGCTGAACTTTGCCCACCGTTATCAACAGGAAACCGACTGGCACGAGCAGGCGCCAGGCGAAGGGCAAGGCTGAACATGGAGTGGGAAACCGTCATCGGCCTGGAAATCCATTGCCAGCTTGCGACCAACAGTAAAATATTCGGGAGCGCAAGTACCGCCTACGGCGCGGAACCTAATACCCAGGCCTGCCTCGTAACGCTCGGCTACCCTGGCGTGTTGCCGGTGTTAAACGGCGAGGTGGTGGTGATGGCGGCACGCTTCGGGATCGCGATCGATGCGACGATCGCCCCACGTTCGGTATTTGCCCGTAAAAACTATTTCTATCCGGATTTGCCGAAGGGTTACCAGATCAGTCAGTTCGAATTGCCGATCGTGCACGACGGGCACATCACGCTGACGCTCGACGATGGTTCCGAAAAGCGTGTAGGCATTACGCGTGCGCACCTCGAGGAAGATGCCGGTAAATCATTGCATGAAAATATGGACGGCAAAACCGGTATCGACCTGAACCGCGCCGGTACACCCCTGCTCGAGATCGTGTCCGAGCCGGAACTGAGTTCGGCACGGGAAGCCGTCAACTACATGCGGCGTATCCACCAGCTCGTGCGCTATTTAGGGATATCGGACGGCAACATGCAGGAAGGCTCATTCCGCTGTGATGCGAATATTTCCGTGCGCCCGAAGGGTCAGCAGGAACTCGGCACGCGTACCGAACTGAAAAACCTCAACTCCTTCCGCTTTGTCGAAAAAGCGATCGACTTCGAGATCGAGCGCCAGGTCGAGGTGCTCGAGGACGGCGGTGAAGTGGTCCAGGAAACGCGTCTGTACGATGCGGACCGGGACGAAACCCGCGCGATGCGCGGCAAGGAAGAGGCCAACGACTACCGCTACTTCCCGGATCCGGATTTACTGCCGGTTGAGCTGGATGAGGCATTTATCGTGGGCGTGCGGGAAGCCATGCCTGAGCTGCCGCGCGCGAAAGCTGCACGCTTTGCCGCGGACTACGGCCTGAAGCAGGCAGACATAGATCTGCTGACTGCCTCGCGTGACACAGCCGACTACTTCGAAGCGGTCGCGGCCAGCATCGAAGACAAACGCCTCGCGGCAAACTGGGTAGCCGGTGAACTAAGCGCCGCCCTGAACCGTGCCGGGCTGGATATTGCCGCCAGTAAAATAGGTGCGAGTTCGTTGGCGGGGCTATTGCAGCGGATCGAGGACAACACCATTTCCGGCAAGATCGCCAAGGAAGTATTCGCGGCCATGTGGGATGAGGGTGCTGAGGCCAACGCGATTATCGAAAGCCGCGGGCTTGAACAGATTACCGATAGCGGTGAGCTCGAAACCATGGTCGACCAGGTAATCGCAGACAACCCGGAGCAGGTGGAACAGTTCCGGGGCGGTAAAGAGAAGGTGCTCGGCTTCCTGGTCGGCCAGGTCATGAAAGCGACCCAGGGCAAAGCCAATCCGGCTAAAGTTAACGAGATACTGCGCGCGAAGCTTGGAAGCTGAGGACCGGAGGCGATGGACACCGCTGACTCCCTGCGAAGGTTCGTATTCGAGAAGGAAGAGATACGCGGCAGCATCGTGCGTCTGGATAAGACCTGGCAGCAACTGGCGGCAGCCGACAATTATCCGCCCAAGGTCCGGCCGATGCTCGGTGAAGCGCTGGCCGCAACGGCGCTGCTTGGGCGCAACCTCAAGTTTGATGGCAACCTGACCCTGCAGATTCAGGGCGGAGTACACGTGCGCCTCCTTGTCCTGCAGTGTGACAATGACCTGCGCATGCGCGGCCTGGCACAATTCGGCGATGATTTACCCGATTCTTTTACCGAACTCGTGGATGGCAGCTCACTGTGCGTCACGGTCGAGACCACGTCGCACGAATCGAAGCGCTATCAAAGCATCGTGCCTTTATCCGAGGTCAGCCTTGCGGAGAGCCTGGGGCATTACTACCGTCAGTCGGTGCAACTGCCTACATTTTTTATGCTTGCTGCCGACGAGCAGCGTGCCGCCGGACTGATGTTGCAGGTGATGCCCGAGCGCAAGGGCGGCAGCGGCCGATGGAAACGCCTGGTAGCGGACCTCGAGGGCCTGGACGTTTCCCGTATCAGCCAGCTGGACGAGTCGGTACTGCTTAGCGCAATGTTTCCCGAAGACGATATCCGCCTCTTCAACTCCGAGCCGGTTTGTTTTCATTGCGACTGTTCGGAAGAACGGATAGAAGCCATGCTGCAACTTCTGGGTGCCGATGAGCTGGATGAGCTGCTCAACAGTCAGAATCCCGTCGAAATATGCTGTGAATTTTGCAACGCAAAATACCTGTTCCCCGGTGAGCGAATTCAGCGCATCAGGGCTGAGGTTATGGCAACCGCCGGAAAACCTCTGCACTAGGGAACGGCAGCTTTCCTGAGCCCGCGCAGCATAAGCGCCCTATGCCCTTTACAAATATAAAGAAATCTTTATATTTCCCTGCATGGACCTGGATGACTCCGTCAATTCGCTGAAAGCCGCATCGGACCCCACCCGGCTGCGTTTACTTGCCTTGCTGGCTGCGGGTGAGTCGATGGTGGGCGAGTTGCAGGAAGTGCTCGACCAGAGCCAGCCCCGGGTATCGCGTCACCTGCGCATCCTGGCCGAAGGCGGACTCGCCGACAGTTTCAGGGACGGCCAGAACGTCTACTACTGCCTTCCCGCTGACCCTTCAGCACGGGCATTTGTGTCGGTACTTATCGGTCGCATGCCGGTGGATGAGCCGGTGCTGGCTGCGGACCGCGACAGGATGGCCGGCGTTCGCCGGAAACGGGCGCGGAGTGCATGGTCCGGCAAAGATGCACTGCTTGCGACCGCACCGCGTGACCCCGCTGACGGCGGACGAGTCGACGGCCTTGCCGATGCACTGGCGGAACTGCCGGATCATCTCGGCGACGTGCTGGATATCGGTTCGGGCACGGGCACGGTGCTATGCCAACTCGCCCAGCGGGCAGACCGCGTAACCGGTGTGGATATTTCGCCGGCCATGCGTGTCGTTGCCCGGACCCGGGTCCGCGAAGCGGGATTCAGTAACTGCACCCTCAGGCAGGGTGACATGCATGACTTGCCACTCGACGACGACAGCTTCGATACCGTGTTACTCGATCAGGTACTGAGCCTGACCGATCGTCCCCGGCCTGCGATCCGCGAAGCCGCACGGGTACTTAAACCTGACGGTTTGATGCTGATCCTCGATCGAATTGGCATGGCCGGCAGTACCCAGGCTATCGAAGGGCTGGCCGAAAACCAGCTTGCCGTAATGCTGGCCGAGTCCGGCCTGCGTTTGCATAAGCGCCGCGAATTGCCCGGGCGGCTGCCCGGTTTTGCGTTGTTGTCCGCCGTGACGACCAACGAACTTTGATTAACACAAGATGAGCCCATGACTCAGAAAAATGCCAACGATGAGCCTGATGCTGTACAGGTTTCCTTTGAATTCTTCCCCCCCAAAACGGAGAAAAGCGAAGCAACTCTCTGGCAAACGGTGGAGCGGCTTGCGCCGCTGAATCCCCGCTTCGTTTCGGTTACCTACGGGGCGGATGGCTCGACACGTGACCGGACGCACCGGATCGTCAGCCGTATCAATGCCGAGACATCGCTGACAGGCGCGCCGCACCTGACCTGCGTGGATGCAACCAAGGAGGAGGTCGACGCGATTGCAAGGGGATACTGGGAAGAGGGCGTGCAGCACATCGTGGCACTACGCGGTGACCCGCCGCAGGGGCAGGATAAATATACCCCGTATCCGGGTGGCTACGAGTACGCTGCCGACCTGGTCGCCGGCCTGCGCGCCGTTGCAGATTTCGATATTTCCGTGGCCGCATACCCGGAGGTGCACCCGGAGGCCGTAAGCCCGATTGCCGACCTCGACAACCTGAAACGCAAACTGGATGCAGGCGCGAGCCGCGCCATCACGCAGTTCTTTTTCGATGCCGACGTATACCTGCGCTTTCGGGACCTGGCCACGGCAGCAGGTATCGATGCGCCAATTGTTCCCGGCATCCTGCCCATTTCGAATTTCGCATCGCTTCTGAAGTTTGCTGCAAGTTGCGGCGCCTCGGTTCCTGACAGGTTGCACGAACGCTTCGAAGGCCTGGATGACGATCCGGAAACGCGCCAGATGATTTCAGCCAACGTAGCTATCGACCTGGTCCACAGGCTGCAGCGAGAAGGCATCAATGAGTTTCATTTTTATACGTTGAATAGAGCGGAGCTGACGTACGCGATCTGTTTTGCACTCGGCCTGCGGCCTGCGGGAGAAGCCGTTAATGCCTGATGCGGCTAATAGACGCGGCCAGCTCCGGGCGCTGTTGCAGCGACGCATCGCGATACTTGATGGCGCGATGGGCACCATGGTGCAGGCACGCAAGCTCGAAGAGGCCGATTATCGCGGCGAGCGCTTCGCCGACTGGGAATCCGAACTGCGCGGCAACCATGATTTGCTGACGCTTACGCGTCCCGATGTTATAGAGGACATACACCGGTCCTTTCTGCTGGCCGGTTCCGACATCATCGAGACCAATACCTTCAACTCGAGCTCGGCGTCGTTGTCCGACTACGGTATGCAGGAGCTTGTCGGCGAACTGAATGAAGCGGCGGCGAAACTCGCGCGCGGCGTTGCAGACAAAGTGGCTACAGATACCGGCGTGCAGAGGTTTGTCGCCGGCGTACTCGGCCCGACCAGCCGGACCGCGTCGCTCTCACCGGACGTGAATGACCCCGGCTTTCGCAACACCAGTTTCGAGGAGCTGCGTGCGACCTACCTGGACGCGACCCGGGCGCTGGCGGCGGGCGGTGCGGACCTGATACTTATCGAAACGGTGTTCGATACCCTGAATGCCAAGGCGGCCATATTCGCTGTCGAACAGTACCGGGATGAGTCGGGTGACGATATTCCCGTGATGATTTCCGGCACGATCACGGATGCGTCCGGCCGGACGCTGTCGGGACAAACCACAGAAGCGTTCTGGAACTCGGTTGCGCACGCCCGGCCGATTACGATCGGACTTAACTGCGCGCTCGGTGCGGAGGACCTGCGGCCCTATGTCACGGAACTGGCGCGTGTTGCTGACACGTATGTCAGTGTGCACCCGAATGCGGGGTTGCCTAACGAGTTTGGCGGCTATGACGATACGCCCGAGTACATGGCCGGGGTGCTCGGCGACTTCGCGCAAGCAGGCTTGTTGAACATCGTCGGCGGCTGTTGCGGCACCACGCCGGAACACATCAGCGCTATCCGTGATGCAGTGGCAGATTCTGCTCCGCGGGCTATACCCGAAATCCTGCCGGCGTTGCGCCTGAGCGGCCTGGAGCCTTTCAATGCCGGCGCAGATTCCCTGTTCGTGAATGTGGGCGAACGCACTAACGTCACCGGCTCAGCTATTTTCCGCCGGCTGATTACCGAAGAGGATTATGACAGCGCGCTGCAGGTTGCCCGGCAGCAGGTCGAGAATGGCGCGCAGATAATCGATATCAACATGGACGAAGGCATGCTGGATTCGGCGGCCGCCATGCAGCGCTTCCTTAACCTGATCGCGGCGGAGCCGGATATTGCGCGCGTGCCCATCATGGTGGATTCATCGAAATGGGATGTCATCGAGTCCGGCCTGCGCTGCATCCAGGGAAAACCTGTTGTAAATTCCATCAGCCTCAAGGAAGGCGAAGAACCCTTTTTGCGGCAGGCGCGATTACTTAAGCGCTACGGCGCGGCCGTTGTCGTGATGGCTTTCGACGAGGAAGGCCAGGCCAATACGGCCGGCCGTCGTATCGCCATCTGTACACGGGCATATCGGCTGCTGACCGGGGAAGTGGGTATTCCCGGCCAGGATATTATTTTCGATCCCAATATTTTTGCCGTCGCGACCGGTATCGCCGAACACAACGACTGCGGTATTGCATTTATCGAGGCGACCCGCGCCATCAAGGCCGAACTTCCGAATGCGCTCGTCAGTGGCGGCGTCAGCAATGTGTCCTTTTCCTTTCGTGGCAACAACCCGGTACGCGAGGCGATGCACTCAGTTTTTCTGTATCACGCGATCCAGGCCGGCATGGACATGGGTATCGTTAACGCGGGTCAGCTCGCGGTGTATGACGATATACCCGAAGAGCTGCGCGACGCGGTGGAGGGCGTCATCCTGAACAGCCGTGACGATGCCACCGAGCGCCTGCTCGACATCGCCGGGAAATACCAGTCCGCGGGTGGAGCCCGGGAAGAAGAAGTCGTGCAGGAATGGCGCGAAAAGCCCGTTAACGAGCGCCTGAGTTATGCGCTCGTCAAGGGCATCGACGAATTCATCGAGGCAGACACGGAAGAGGCACGGAAGGCTGCAGTTCGGCCACTCGATGTTATCGAGGGGCCGCTCATGAACGGCATGGATGTCGTCGGCGACCTGTTCGGTGCGGGTAAGATGTTTTTACCCCAAGTGGTGAAGTCGGCGCGGGTGATGAAGAAAGCCGTCGCCTGGCTGGTGCCCTACATTGAAGAAGATCAGGAGGGCGATGCAAAGAAGGCCGGCAAGATCATCATGGCTACCGTGAAGGGTGACGTGCACGACATCGGCAAGAACATCGTCGGCGTGGTGCTCCAGTGCAACAACTTCGACGTCGTAGACCTCGGGGTCATGGTGCCGAGCGAGCGCATCCTTGATGTGGCGAAGCGCGAGGAAGCCGACATGATCGGCCTGTCGGGCCTGATAACGCCCTCGCTCGACGAGATGGTCCACGTGGCTAAAGAGATGACCCGCCAGTCATTCGACGTGCCGCTGCTGATCGGCGGGGCAACAACCTCGCCCGCGCATACATCCGTAAAAATTGATCCGGAATACGAGGGAGCGGTGATCTATGTGAAAGATGCATCTCGTTCGGTCGGTGTGGCACAGAAACTGATCAGCGCCGGAGACAGCGCCGCATTTATCGACGAGGTCAAAGACGATTGCCGCCGCCGCCGCGAGCGCCACGCAGGCAAGGCTGATACTGCTTCGTACCTCAGTATCGAGGAGGCCCGCGAAAACCGTGTGC
Organism: Gammaproteobacteria bacterium; assembly: GCA_030746435.1. GTDB lineage: Bacteria > Pseudomonadota > Gammaproteobacteria > Steroidobacterales. The sequence goes on from JASLMV010000015.1 coordinate 57,051, forward strand.
CCATCAAGTGGCAGGATTACGCCGCACCCGTACCTGCGGAGACAGGCGTCAGGGTCCACGACGATATCCCTCTTACGGCACTGAAGGGCTACATAGACTGGATGCCGTTTTTTAATGCCTGGGAGTTTCACGGCAAGTTTCCCGCGATCCTGGAAGACGCAACGGTGGGTGAGGCCGCCAGTTCGTTGTATGCGGACGCGCAGGACATGCTGGAAAAAATCATAGAAGAGAAATGGCTGACCGCGCGCGCGGTAACCGGCCTGTTCCCTGCCAACAGCCGGGGCGACGATGTACTTGTTTATGCCGACGATACACGTAAAGAGGTCAGGGCGACCCTGCATCACCTCCGGCAGCAGCGGAGCAAGTCCGGCGACCAGCCGAACCGCTGCCTGGCAGATTTCATCGCACCGGTGACCACCGGTGTGAAAGATTACATCGGGGCATTTGCAGTCACCGCCGGTATCGGTATCGGGAAGAAAGTGCGTGAATTCGAAGCAGTGCACGACGACTACAACGCCATACTTCTGAAAGCACTGGCCGACCGGCTGGCCGAGGCCTGCGCCGAATACATGCACGAACGCGTGCGCACCGGGCAGTGGGGCTACGCTGCCAGCGAACAACTGGATAACGAGGCGCTGATCGCCGAGTCTTATACGGGTATACGCCCGGCACCGGGTTACCCCGCGTGCCCGGACCACACGGAGAAAGCCACACTGTGGAAACTACTCGACGTCGAGAAGAATGCAGGAATAAAACTGACCGAGTCTTACGCGATGGTCCCGATGGCCGCGGTCAGCGGTTTTTACTATTCGCACCCGGAATCGAGTTACTTCGCCGTCGGCAAGATCGGTCGCGACCAGGTCGCGGATTACGCGGAACGCAAGAAACTGCCCGTGAGTACCGTCGAACGCTGGCTCGCGCCGATCCTCTCCTATGACGAGCGGGCGGCCTGAGCCTTTACCTGGAGCCTGCTTTACCGCCGTTCAGTTCGAATGCAGGCTTGTCGACATAGGCCAGCGTCTGGGTTGCGAAGCGCCCGAATACTTTCTCATTAACAGGCCGGTCCGGCAGCAGCCCCGTGATGTCATGGGCGTTGATGTATTCCCACAGCACTTTGCCGCTCGCGAGATCGATCTCGAACGCACGGCCCTGCCGCGTGAGCGACACGAGCGCGCGCGTGTTATCGGCGTTAAGGGCAATATGCCCGGCCGTTGCCGACAGGAAGTCGATATCGCCAGGCGTGTTTTCGCCCGGGAAAATCACCTCGACGCTGTCGTCCCGCATATCCAGTTTGATGATCTGCGAACCGCCCTGGCGGATATTCCCGCCGAGGTTATCGAAGATCAGTAACTGGTCGTTACCGATATACCTTTGACTGTGTTGCTGCACCGCGCGCCCGGTAGACAGCCATTTAACCCGATGTGTTTCACCGTCGAGCACCGCGACCGCATTCGTGCTGCGCAGTGAAATCAGCAAATCGCCTTCGTTCAGCAGCGTTGAATCCGCCGCCTGCTCTGCGGAGATGACCCGAACATCATTAATGTGCGTCGGGTCGCATTCGCTGTCGACCAGCGGCAACTCCCAGTCGGGGTGTTTGTGTTCGAACAGGGCTCCGCTATACCCGGATTTAACGAAAGACTCGAAAATCGGGATTGAATCGATCTCGTTGCCATTCGCGTCGAGCACCAGTATTACGTCCTCGTGCAGCTTGCCTTTCGGGCAACTCATCTGCAGGTGGCTTTCGCCCAACTGGTAGGGGATTTGTACCGCGCGAAACGCCGGCACGTAAACAGATCCGCCGTCGTCTACGGTGAACCAGTGATGCGCGAAGTTCTCCTTCTTCCAGAGTAGCTTCGAGTCCTTGTCGAACCGGGCAATGCCCAGCCCGTAAGGAAAAGTATTGCGGCCCTGGTAAACGACCAGCAGTCCGCCGTCTTCGTACAGGTGTGCGCCCACGGAATAGGCGTTTTCGGCCAGATCCATGCCTGCGACCTGCTCCAGGTCGCCCCAGATAAGCTCCGGGCCAATGTCCCAGGTATGGGCGATCGTTCCCCGGCGGTCGATGAGCCAGGCGATACAGCCATGATCCGGGCAGTGTGAGCGCAACTGGTTGTTGCCGCCGTCGACGAATATGTATCCGTCTCCCGGGCTTTCACCATCCGTATGTGCAATGACTGTCGGTGCCTGGAAAGTATCGTCTATTACTTCGAGGCTCGGCAGTTTCTTGCCCTGTTGTTCGTCCTGGCGAATTTCTATCAAAGCGAGCAGCGCATTTCCTGCATCGGTCAGAAAAGCATTGGGCCACAGGTTGAACTGCACTGTTGCTACGCCATAAATGAAAGCAATAAAACACAGGCTGATTACGAAAACGATAGTCCCGGCTGTGTCTTTCTTCATTCGGTTATTCCTTGGGCCTTGGTTTGCTACGTACAAACCGGACAATCATCGAGTTGCGGAATTGCTACTATCCGGCTGTTGCCGGATTTCGCATCGTACACCCAGAGTTTGCCTTCCAGACCTGATTCGATACCGGTCAAAAACTTCAGCGCTTCCGTTGCCATCATGCAACCGATGGTTCCCGCTACGGGTCCCAGTATTCCCTGGCCGGCACAGTCATTCAGGTTCTCGTCTTCTTCCGAGTACAGGCAGCGGTAGCAGGGCCCATTGCCGAGGTCGTGCCGGAACAGGCTGAGCTGACCTTCGGTCCGGATTGCGGCACCGGTCACGAGCGCCGTCTTGTGCTCCGAGCACAGTTCGTTAATCAGCCAGCGGCTCTGAAAGTTATCGGTGCAGTCGAGCACGATGTCCGCCGCCGCCACCTGCTCGGCCAGGGCGTCGTGGTCCAGGCGTCCTCCAACAGCTTTCACCGTTACATGAGGATTCAGGACAGCAAGTCTGTCAGCCGCGACCTGCGCCTTCGGCCTGTCGATATCCCCATCGCTGTACAGCACCTGGCGCGGCAGGTTGGTCTGATCAACGGTATCGAAATCGTTGATGACCAGCCGGCCGACACCGGCGGTCGCGAGATACAGCCCTGCAGCCGTTCCCAGCCCGCCCGCGCCGATCAGCAGGGCACACGAGTCTGCCAGTTTCTGCTGGCCGGCTTCACCCACTTCCGCGAGGCTGGCCTGCCGGCTGTAACGAATGTCCTTGCCGTTCATCTGGCGTTACCCATCGTCACCCGAGGCGCCCTTCCGTCACCCGCTCGATGCCCGCGAGGTCTTTGTGACTCCGTATGGCATCGAAACCTGCATCTTTCATCAAACTGCAGACGCTTTCCGCCTGACCGAGGCCGTGCTCCAGCAGCAGGTAACCGCCGGGCACGAGATGAGCGGGGCTGGCTGCAATAATCCTGCGTAGGTCATTCAGTCCGTCCGCGCCGCTGAATAATGCTTCGGCCGGTTCGAAGTCGGTTGCGCGATCCGTATCGTCGCCCGTCGCAACATAGGGCGGATTGCTTACGATCAGGTCGAATTGCATGTCGATGAGAGCATCGAACCAGTCGCTGTGCACAAAATCTATGCGGCCGGGCACAAGCATGTTGCCATTTTCTGTTGCAATAGCGAGTGCGGCCCTGCTGATATCGGTCGCCGTGATTGTGCAATCGCCGCGCTCAGTCGCAATGGCAATAGCAATTGCGCCGCTGCCCGTGCCGAGGTCCAGTACACAACCTGGTTTGCTCTCAGGAAGGTGGGCCAGTGTGCGTTCGACCAGCAGCTCCGTTTCCGGGCGCGGAACCAGCACGTCACCCGAAACCTTCAGGGACAGTGACCAAAACTCCCGCCGGCCCGTTAGTTGCGCCACCGGCTGACCACTGCTGCGCGCGGCAATCAGGGCCATGAAGTTGCCTGAACAGGGTTCCGTCACCGGCTTGCCGGGGTCTGTATATATGGCGGCCCGGTTAAGCCCCAGCGCATGACCCAGCAGAATTTCGGCATCCAGACGCGGCGATTCACTGCCGCGCTCGAGCTGCTCACGGCCCCATGCGAGCAGTGTTTCGACTGTTTCCTGGTTGTGAATCCGGGGCTTCAAGGTGTCCTGGTCCCTTTTTTTGTAAGCAGACTAATCTTATAGTAGCCCGCCCGTGGCGAGCAGGGTGGTTATTTCGACCACCCTGCCAGGTATTGGTACAGGATCATGAACCGCAAGAGCAGCAAGGCCGAGACAAAGTGCATACACGCAGGTGACACCGTAGACAAGGTCACCGGCGCGGTCATGCCTGCGATTGTTACCAGCTCGACCTTCGAGAACGCAGCTTTCGGCGAACCGCGCGAATACATCTATTCGCGTGGTGCAAACCCGACGCGCGCGGCGCTCGAACGCTGTGCGGCTGTACTCGAAGGGGGCGTGCAGGGATTTGCTTACGGGTCAGGTATGGCGGCAACTGCCGCGGTGCTGGATCTCCTTCCGGCTAACAGTCATGTGATCGTTCCCGGCGAGTTGTACGGCGGGACCTATTCGCTGTTCACCGGGGTGCGCGCCCACTCGGCCGGGCTCGAAATGTCAGTTGTCGATTTCACCGACACGGATAACGTGGCGGCTGCCTGCAAGGACAACACAAAGCTTGTCTGGTTCGAATCACCGACCAACCCGTTGGTCAGCGTGATCGATATAAAAGCGATCGCGGAAGTTGCACATGCGCACGGTGCACTGGCCGTGGTGGACAATACCTTTGCGACGCCGCTTAACCAGCGGCCGCTGGAACTCGGTTGCGATATCGTCATGCATTCGACAACCAAGTACCTGGCCGGACATTCGGATGTGATCGGCGGCCTGAACGTGGTTGCGGACCCGGAACTGGCCGAGCGGCTGGGCCGCGTCAACGCGGTAACCGGCGGTATTGCGGGGCCCTTTGATGCCTACCTGACCTTCAGGGGTATTAAGACGCTTGCGCTGCGCATGGAACGCCACCAGTCGAACTCACAGACCATAGCCGAATGGCTGGAAGCACGCGCAGGCGTGCATAAAGTCATTTACCCGGGCCTGCAGAGTCACCCGGGGCATGAGTTGGCCAGGCGGCAGATGGATACCGGCTTCGGCGCAATCATCGCGATTGAGCTGGAAGGCGGGCAGGCTGAGGCCGCCGGTTTCATGAACCGGCTGCAGTATTTTGCGATTGCCGAAGGACTGGGCGGCGTGGAAAGCATCGTGGGCCACCCGCGCACGATGAGCCACTCGCGCGTGCCCGAAGACCGCAAGGATGAACTCGGGCTGGTCGAGAACCTCGTGCGCTTGTCGGTTGGCATCGAGCACGTCGATGACCTTATTGCGGATATAGATCAGGCGCTTGACTGATAACTGGTTATCAGGCTTCCAGGTTCAACCACCCGGGCAGTTCGAGTCCCTTGCTCGCAAGGAATTCGCGGTTAAACAGGCGCTCGCGATAACGCAGACCCGAGTCACACAGCAGTGTGACGATAACGTGGCCCGGACCAAGCTCCTTTGCCAGGCGCACTGCCCCGGCGACGTTGACACCCGTCGATCCACCGCAACAAAGACCCTCAAGCCGGATCAGGTCAAAGACCAGCGGGACGGATTCCGAGTCGGGTATCTGGTAGGGCGCGTCTACCGGCGTGTCGGCAAAGTTCTCCGTGATCCTGCTAGTACCGATACCTTCGCTGATCGAGCTGCCCTCGGCCTTCAGCTCCCCGGTCGTGAAGTAGTTATAAAGAGCGGAACCGGTCGGGTCAGAAAGACCGATGCTCACTTTTTCGTTGCGCGCCCTTAACGCCCTTGCTACCCCGGCCAGTGAACCGCCGGTGCCGACCGAGCAAACGAACCCGTCCACTTCGCCATTGGTCTGCTCCCAGATCTCGGGACCTGTCGTCGCTTCGTGGAAGTCCCGGTTTGCGACGTTGTCGAATTGGTTGGCCCAGAGTGCGCATCCCGGGTTGGCTGCATTCATCTCCTCGGCTATGCGTCGGGACTCGTGCACGAAATGGCCCGGATCCTTGAAAGGCACGGCGGGCACGAGCCGCACATCGGCGCCGTAAGCACGCAGCGTATCGACCTTGTCCTTGCTCTGGTTATCCGGCATTACAATAACGGTGGGGTAGCCAAGCGAGTTGCCGACCACGGCCAGGCCTATGCCTGTGTTGCCGGCCGTGCCTTCCACGATGGTGCCACCGGCTGTTAACTGCCCCTTTGCTTCGGCGTCGCGCACTATCCCTAATGCAGCGCGGTCCTTGACTGAACCGCCGGGGTTCATGAATTCTGCCTTGCCGAGTATTTCGCAGCCCGTCTCGTCGGACAGATGGTTGAGACGCATCAGGGGTGTCTGACCGATGTGGTCGGTCAGGGCTGGGTAAGGCTTGTTGCTCATAGGGCTAGTCTTCTTATCAATTATCCAGTGAAGCAAGCTGGTCGGCCTGGTATTCAGCAACCAGCGGGTCAATGACTGACTGCAGCGAACCCTGCAGGAATTCGTCCAGTTTATAAAGTGTCAGGTTAATCCGGTGGTCGGTTACACGGCCCTGCGGGAAATTATAGGTGCGTATACGTTCCGAGCGGTCGCCGCTGCCAACGAGGTTACGCCTTTGTTCGGCCTGGTCACTGATCTGTTTCTGCTGTTCGCTGTCCAGCAGTTTAGCCTGCAGCAACGACATCGCCCGCGCACGGTTTTTGTGCTGCGATCGTTCGTCCTGGCACTCGACAACAATGCCGGTTGGCAGATGGGTCAGGCGCACCGCCGAGTCGGTCTTGTTAACGTGCTGACCTCCTGCCCCCGAGGCCCGGTAGGTATCCACCCGTAAATCTGCAGGATTGATATCGATTTCATCTATGTCTTCCGCTTCCGGCAGCACGGCGACTGTGCATGCCGATGTATGGATCCTGCCCTGTGATTCCGTTTCTGGTACGCGTTGGACCCGATGGGCGCCCGACTCGAACTTAAGGAGCGAGTAGGCGCCGCGCCCTTCGATGCGGCTGATAATTTCCTTGTAGCCCCCGTGTTCCCCCTCGCGCTCACTCAGTATTTCCAGTTTCCAGTTCTGTTGCTCGGCAAAACGTTGATACATCCTGAACAGATCGCCCGCAAACAGCGCGGCTTCGTCCCCGCCGGTACCGGCACGGATCTCCAAAAATATGTTGCTCTCATCATGCGGGTCTCTGGGTACCAGATGCTTTTGCAGTTCGGCCTCCAGTTCCTCGACCTGCCGGGTTGCGGACACGATCTCCTCTTTGCCGAGCTCGCGTATTTCGGCGTCCTTGTCCTCGCACATTTCCTTCGCTGCCTGCTGGTTTTTCTTTGCTTTATCGTATTTCAGGAAAAGTACGGTAACCGGTTCCAGGCGCGCGTACTCGCGCGACAAGTCACGGAAGCGATTCTGGTCACCGATCACTTCCGGGTCGGAAAGCAGGCCGCCGATTTCCTCGTGGCGGGTCACCAGTTGTTCCAGGTTGTTGAGTAATGACTCTTTCATAGGATGTGCGACAGCTCACCTTTTGCCGGGCGGCAATCTGCCCTGATTTTTTAATCCGCGTATTATCCGGTATATGTGCAAATCTGCTAGCCAGCCCGGTTTCTGTTGCCGATTACTCCTTGCGGGCGGCGTGGCTGTGTTCCTGCTGACCGGCTGTACCGTGGGAGAAGGATTGCCCGGCAGCTTTGCCAAGCGGCCTTTGGAGCACCAGCTTATGGCTGAGATTGCTCTGCAAAGGGGGGAGTACATCGTCTCAGCTCAGCAATACCTTAGCCTTGCGCAGCAATCTGAAAATCCTGAATTTGCGCGCCGCTCGACCGAATTAGCCTACGATTACGGCTTCGATGCCCATGCGCTCGCAAGCGCTGAGCGCTGGGTTGAGCTCGAGCCGGATGACCCGGATGCGCTGGGTTATCTCGGTCGCCTGTACGTGCGCCGCAATTTTCTGGACCTGGCCTGGGAATATCTTGACAAGGCATTACCGCCGCTGGAGCAGCGGACCGATGCCAGCTATACCTTGTTATCCGTTGAACTTTCCGAGGCTGCATACCCCGATCGGTCGCTAAAGATTTTCGAGCGCTTTAATACGACCTATCCGGACACGCCCGGCATAACGGCCGCAATCGCCGGGCTGGCTGCACAGGCCGGTGACATGGCGCGTGCCATAGAGGCGGCCCGCGAAACCGTGGCGCTTGCTCCCCAATGGACAGAAGCTCGTATCTGGCTGGCTCGTTTCCTGTTGCTCGAGGGTGAACACACAAACGCTTTCGATCAGATGGCTTTCGTGCTGGAGATGAATCCCGGCCTCGAAATGGAAATCGAGTTTATTAACCTGCTGGTGGCGGCCGGTGAGATCGAGGAAGCATACGAACGGCTGGGGCGTCTGGGTTCCCGCTATCCCGATGAACCCGAACTGGTGCGTGCCCGCGCAATTATCCTGATGCGCATCGGAGACCTGCCGGGTGCGCGTGCCGAGTTTTTTTCGTTGCTTGCGGATGCTTATTTTGTAAATGAGTGTTTCTGGTACCTGGGCCAGATTGCCTTTAACAGCGGCAACTATCTGCAGGCCATCCGCTATTTCGACCGGGTCAGCACAGGTGAGTGGCTCATCCCCGCACGGCTCGCATCGAGCCAGGCTTACGTGGTGCTGGGCGATCCGGATACTGCGCTGCAGGTGCAGCGCGAGTTCGCGGCAAGTTATCCGAAAAGAGCCTTTGACACTTTCAGCGCGCAGGCCGAAATCCTTGCAAACATGGGCCAGACCAATGAGGCACTGGCCATACTGGGGAAAGCAATCGAATACAAGCCCTGGAACGAGAACCTGTGGATGTTCCGCGGCGGGATACTCGAGGAATCGGGCAATCTTGCACAATCGCTCGAAGCGTTCCGCAGGGCCTATGCGCTTGCACCGGAAAACGCGACTGTATTGAATGCGCTGGGCTACACACTTACGACGTCGACCCGCCGCTACGATGAGGCGCACGGTTATATCAGCCAGGCGTTAAAGAAGGAGCCCGATAATCCGGCGATCATGGACAGTATGGGTTGGGTGCTGTTCAAGCAGGGCAAGCTTGAGGATGCGAAGAAATGGCTGGAGCAGGCCTACGCTTTGCTGCCGGATCCGGAGGTGGCGGCTCACCTCGGCGAGCTTAACTGGACGCAGGGCGATGAGGATGCCGCAATCACTATCTGGACCGAGGCGTTGCAGATCAGCCCCGACAGCAGTGTGCTGAATGACACTATCAGTCGCTTCCTGAAATGATTCGCCGTTTCCTCGGGCTTGCATTTTTTCTCTTGTTGTCGGCATGCACGATACTCAAGACTGTTGACCCACCAGGCCGGGATCAGCTCCGTACCACCCTGCTGGCTGCAAATGAGTGGGAGTTTCGCGGCCGCATCGCGGTGCGCAGCGATGGCGGTGATGGCGACGGTCAGGCCAACCTTCGCTGGCGTCAGTCGGGAGAGCACAGCCATATTCGCATCAGCGGCCCTTTCGGTGCCGGTACTTACCTGGTGGACTGGTCGCCGGAAAGTATCCGTATTGCGAGCGCAGATGGCGAGCAGTCGCGGGAATATGCGGGGCCATCCGCCGCGGAGGCCTTCCTTGACGAGCAGATTGGCTGGAGTTTTCCTGCCGGTAGTGCCCGCTATTGGATGCTGGGCCTGGTCGATCCCGGCCAAACCGGGCAAGAATTTTTTGATGCAGAGGGCGGACTGGCGGGTATCAGCCAGCACGGTTGGCAAATAGATTACATGCGCTTTGCAGATGTGAATGGACTGGCGTTACCCACGCGCATAGACATGGCTAATCGCAACGCGAATTTGCGGATCGCCATAGCCCGATGGAAGCTGCCGCTGGAGCCCGATTGACGCTGTTGCGCATCGTTTGACACCTTTATCCCGGCTGCGCAAAATACCCGCGCCTGGCCAGGTTGTACTGAGTCCCGGTGAGTGCGGCGGGGCTGCATATTCGGCATCCACTGGGGCGTAGCCAAGCGGTAAGGCATCGGGTTTTGATCCCGTGTATCGCAGGTTCGAATCCTGCCGCCCCAGCCAGTTTCTTATTATCGACGCAACGGACGCAGACTTTAAGTGAACACCCAAGTACAGGAAGCACTGTCCAACGTTTCGATCCTATCTGGCAATGCCAATCCGGAGTTGAGCCAGCGGATCGCCCATAAAATGCAGTTGCCGCTCGGCAAAGTTCAGGTGGGCCGGTTCAGCGATGGCGAAATCAATGTAGAAATACTCGAAAACATTCGCGGCAGAGATGTTTTCATTGTGCAGTCCACCTGTCCGCCGGTTAACGACAACCTGATGGAAATGCTGGTTATGGCGGATGCCTGCCGGCGCGCCTCGGCCGCCAGCATCACTGCGGTCATTCCCTATTTCGGCTATGCACGGCAGGATCGCCGTCCACGTGCTGCCCGCGTACCCATTACCGCCCAGCTCGTCGCCAGCATGATTGCAGCATCGGGTATCGATCGGGTACTGACGATCGATCTGCATGCCGACCAGATCCAGGGCTTTTTCCCGATACCGGTAGACAATGTGTATGCATCACCGGTGTTGCTCGGGGATGCGTGGAAACAGGATCGCAAAAATATGGTGGTGGTGTCGCCGGACGTCGGTGGCGTGGTCCGGGCCCGGGCGCTGGCCAAGCGGTTGGACGATGCCGACCTCGCGATTATCGACAAGCGGCGTCCGCGACCCAACGAACTCAAGATCATGAATATCATCGGTGAGGTTAAAGGCCGCACCTGCGTCATGATCGATGACATGATAGATACGGCAGGCACGCTCTGCCAGGCTGCCGATTTCGTGAAAAGTGAGGGCGCCAACCGGGTCGTCGCCTACATCACTCACCCGGTGCTGTCTGGCCCCGCGATAGAACGGATCGACGCTTCGCACCTGGACGAGTTGGTCGTCACGGACACGATTCCGCTGTCCGAGGAAGCCCGCCAGTGCAGCAAGGTGCGCCAGCTCGGGGTTGCCGAACTGCTGGGCGAAACCATGAGAAGGATTGCCCAGAATGAATCCGTGTCCTCGCTGTACGTGGACTGAGCGCTGGCACGGGATAGCTGCGCTCAGCTTCGCTTAATCTGTTCGGACGTCCATGTCCTCACAGAATCGACCTTCGCCTCTTCAGCCGTCCATGGCCTGCGCGGCTTCGGACGACGCTTACAACTGAGCGCAGCTATCCCGTGTTATTTTTTGCGCGCCCACCTGCTGCGGATACCGATGTTCTGGGCGGGAAGTGAGGGGGTGGAGTTTGACGATGGCAATCTGTAGCTGATGTTTTTCGGCGCCGGGGGGTGTGGGAGGCAAGCGTAGCCAGGGATGGCGCAGCGAGGTTTAACCCGAACCCGGACCGGTGTTCTTGTGCTGGCCACGCGGCTCCAAAACGGCTGATTTTCCTGCTATGATGCGCGCCCCTTATCGGGGACCCCGGCCGTTCTGGTCGAAAGGCGGGCGGGGCAACACTTTTGGAGAGCAATCATGGCAGAAGCACTTGACCTGGTTGCGGAGTTCCGGGAAGACACGGGGAAAGGTTCGAGCCGCCGCCTGCGTCACGCCGGGAGAGTTCCCGCAATTATTTACGGCGCCGGTCGCGAACCGCGCACGCTTACCTTTGACCATAACGCGTTGCTCAGGGCGACAGAAAACGAATCATTTTTCTCGTCCGTCCTGAATGTGCAGGTCGGCCCGAATGTCCGCAAAGCAATTTTGAAGGACATCCAGGTACACCCGTCTAAGCGGCAAATCCTTCATCTCGATCTGCAACGCATCGTCGAGGACGAGAAGATCAAGATGACCGTGCCGATTCATTACATCAACGAAGAAACCGCGGCCGGTGTCAAGGAAGGCGGCGGGTCCGTATCCAAGATGCGCACAGAGGTCGAAGTCAGCTGCTTCCCGGCGAATCTGCCGGAGTACCTGGAAGTCGACGTCGAGAGCCTCGAACTCGACGAAATGCTGCACCTGTCAGATATCAAGTTGCCCGAGGGCGTGGAACTGACCGACCTGATTGCCGATCCGCCGCGTGACGAAGCCATCGTTTCGGTTCACGTACTGCGGGTCGCCGAAGAGCCGGAGGAAGTCGAGGAAGAAGAGGAAGCTATCGAAGGCGAAGAAGGAGCCGTCGAGGGCGAAGAGGGAGCCGAAGAAGCTGGTGGCGAAGATGCCGCCGGCGGGGAATCGAAAGACTCGAAGGAGTCTGACGAGTAAGTTTTCCTTGCTGTACAAAAAAAGGCCGCGCTCCGCGCGGCTTTTTTTTCCCTGTTTGTTACTATGGCCGCCGGTTAGCCGACTATTTCAATGACACCTGTATCCGTAATCGTTGGCCTGGGAAATCCGGGCGAGAAGTATGCAGCCACCCGGCACAACGTCGGCTTCTGGCTCATCAACCGCATCGCCGTGGCGGCGAATGAAAAATTCAAGGCGGAGAAAAAGCTTGGCGGCGATATTTGCCAGGCCTCTGTCGCTGAAGCCAAAGTCCGCCTCTTTAAACCTTCTACCTTTATGAATGAGAGTGGTCAGGCAGTGCGCAGGATGCTGGACTTCTACAAGGTGGATGCCGGGCAGATCCTGGTTATGCATGACGAACTCGATTTGCCCCCGGGCACGGTAAGGCTCAAACGTGGCGGTGGTCATGGCGGACACAACGGTTTGCGCGATATCATTTCCCATTGCGGCAGCGATTTCCTGCGACTGCGCATAGGTATAGGCCACCCGGGTCATAAATCGCAGGTAACCGGCTACGTATTGAAGCCGCCGGGTGCGGGCGAGCGGCAGCTGATCGAAGATTCCCTGCCGGACGCGCACCGGGCAGTCGAGGTGTTATTGCAGGATGGTCCGGAGCGAGCCATGCATTTCCTGCACAGCGATTGATCCAGCTGGAGCCTGTTACTCTGCCGGGGGTGGCGGAGGAGGCACAAATCCGGGTGCGTAGTAGGGATACCTCAGGAAAATCTCTGCAACTACCCGGTTGACCGCCACCTCGATGTTTGCCCGGTCCTCATCCCTGATCTTCCCGATTGCAATACCTTCCCACGCGAGTTCATTTTGTTCGTTATCCACCAGGTCGATGTTCAGCGTGCCTTCGGTGTACTGGCGTATCTGGGGATCGCTGTAAACGATCGTCGTTCCGTAACCGTATCGGCCGCGATAGCCGTAGTAGCCGCCAGCGACACTTGGCCCCGATGAACGGGACGTGATTTTCTCTTTCGTATTCAGGGAAAACTGTATCTCGAGGTCCGGGTTGTCGATCCGCGTGTATCCGCGCGCCCGCATTTCCCGGTCAACGGCATTGATCAGGTGATTACTGAGTATCGAGCGTGTGCCGTCTTTCCTGTCCGTATCGAGCGGTACCTGGTAGTTGTAGGTCTTGTAAGCCCGGAAGTCAGCATTCGGACTTTCGTTACTGAATATCTTGGGGCCCGTTGCGCAGGCACAAACTGCTAAGGCACCGGCAATAACCAGGATTCTTGCGGTGAGACGGAATGTTTCAGTATTCATTATTCTCTCCATCTGGTTCCTGCGCCTTGTTTTGGCACAGCATATCCGCAACGCTGTCGCCGCGCTATTCGGCCGGTACCGGTACGTTGGCCGGATCGCGTTCCCTGCGAATCTCCAGCGCATTTTCCGAAGCCTTACCGCACGGATCACGCGCGCCGAAGAAGCGCTTGAACACACCTGTGTAAAGTAGGCTCACACCGCCGGTTGCAACTGCCACTCCACCCTCAAGGACGCCCGGTGCGCCAGCGGCGACTCCCGGGCTGCTCAGTGTGCCCGAGACTTTAATGAACGGGTTCACGAGGTCGCCGGCGCTCAGCCCAATTCCTTTTCGTGCAGAGGTGCTGATGTCGAAACTGAGTTCCTCGGTGGAAAGATCGACTGTGCCGCGGACATCGGTGAGAATCTTGTCGGTGAGCATCACAACGGCCGGTGAGGTTTCCAGAATCCCGTCTTCGGCCTCGAAGAAAATCCCGATACATTCTATATTCGTGTAGGGATCTTTCTTCGTGAACGGGTTTATCTTGTCGAAAAGCGCGGTAAAAGTATCTCCGAAGATGCCTGCGATGCCCAGGTTTTCAACTTTGCGGGCGCCCCCTTGGAGCCAGAGGTAGCCATTCATATTTGCTGCAATCTCACGCAGGTCGTTGCCATCAGCTGTAATCTTCATGTCTACGTTAAACCCCGGGGACTCTTCGCCTTCCGGAGCACCGAAACCCGGCACCTCCAGTATGACTCCCGTGCCCTTGATAGCAGACTCGAGGTAAGACTTGGACTCCGTGGGTTCCAGCCGGATCGACGCGCGTATATCGCCTTTGTTCGATCTGCCCGAGATATCGTAAATGTCGACCCGACCGTCTTTCAGTGTGCCGTCGAGCCGGAAGGTGCTTAGTACGACACCAGATGCGACCAGCCTTTCGATATCGACATCGAGCGTGGCGTCAAAGGACCGGAGGGTGTCATAAGGTACCGGGATGTCCGGAATCAGCCGTACATCGGGATCGGCACCCGGTTCCTCTTCCGCTTCGATCATTTCTTCCTCGGTGGTTTCGTCCACAACGATGGATGCGAGGTCCAGGAATTTCGACCGGAGTTGAATCTCATAATTTGGTTTTTCCCTGCTGTCTATACGCAGGTTTCCTTCAAGGTCACTTTCGCCTGCGGTAAACCGAAGCTCCTTCACTTCCACCTGGTTTTCCGAACCAGAAACGGCGGTCGTAATCCGGAACGGAATCTCTCCGAAATGCCATTCTTCGGTCCCGCCCAGGTCGGATAGTTTTTCGCCCGAACCGCTTACCTGCAGGTTTTCGACTGCAATCATCGGAGCCGTTTCGATACGTCCCGCTATTTCGACATTGCTGCCGCCCAGCTTCAGCTTCGCCTGGTCGATGTACACATGGTCGTCATCGATCTCGCCTTTCAGCCTGATATCGAAAGGGACGCGCGCCGGTTCGTACGGACCAATGTCAAGCACCGATCCGGAGAGATCCAGCCCGGTAGCCACCAGGTCAAAAGTGATCTGCTCAGGCTCATCCGGCCACGCGCTTCTTATTTGGCCACTGACAGAACGCCCTGTCCCGGCAAGCCTGATGTTGGAGGCGACAATACCGTCGGCCGATACCCTTAATTGCGTCGTCAGGTTGAAGGCCCCGGTCGGTACATCCTCGAGTTCAAGCGTTGCAAGTGATTCGCTGAAGTTATCGCCAGAGGCGCTGATCGACAGGTCTATTGCCGGTACCTCGGTCGCCGGATCGATTCCTCCATCGACCTCCAGGCTGGTACCGCCAAGCGTCCCGCGCCACTTACTCAGTCGGACGGTGTCGCCGATGCCTACGTCGCCGCCGAAGGAGTATTCAAGTGGCGGTACGAACCGGGGATCGGCAAACAGGCCCACCAGCATGGCAGCATTGGGACCTTCGATTTGCACCGACAGGCTTGTAGCGGATGCCGGATCTTCAAAGGGTACGCTGCCGGTAATTGTCGCGTTGTTGTCTTCGACTTTAAGCTGTGTATCGGCGAGCTCGATGGAATCCCCACGCACCAGGGCGCTCCCCTGGATCGACACCGGAACGGATCGCGTCAGCCCGAGTTTGAGCATTCCCGCAACCAGCTCGGAATCGGGTGCCTCAATACCGAAGTCTATCTTCGAGCCGGCGAAGTTGGTGTTCTCCGCCAGCGTGCCGGAGAAATTAATCTGTAACTGGCCCAGCTTAATGCCGCCCTCAAGCGAGTCCGCAATGTTCACACCGTTGCCGAGTACCGACAGTTCAGCAGTCAGCGGAACTGCGGGTATCGTCAGAGCCGGAATGAGTTCGGCGAACAGGTCTGCTTTTTCGGCATCCAGGTGCAGTGTGAAATCGGCATCGTTCAGCTCCGGGTAATTCCGCAGGAGCCCGCTTCCGTTCAGGTTGACACCCTGGGTTACGAAAGCCAGCTCGCTGATACGGATGCCGTCACTGGTGTCATCGGCCTGTGCCTGCAGTGTATAGGGCGTCGCGGGCAGTGCTGTAAAGCCGCCGATTGCTCCCGCAGCTTTGGCGCTCGGACCCGCGGAATTCACCGAAAGAGCCAGTCCGCGCAGACCGGCGAATTCCTTGAGCCCGAGCGTTGCATCCAGTTCGAACTCACCGATGGCACCCGCCAGTTCCGCCGAGATGTCGCCCGGTAAAACACTGAAGGTGCCGCTCAGGGCGGCCTCACCCGCCGTAACCCGTGGGAGTTTCAGGTTCTCCAGCGTCCGCCCTATGTCGGATGCATGCAGTTCCAGTGCCAGGTTCGAATTGTCCAGATCTGGTAGTTCGCCAACGCGACCGTCAAGCATGAGTTGCACAAAGGCCCCTTCGACTTTTAACTCGAAATCGAAGTCGCGTGCCGCGAGCAGATTGCTAAAAGGCCCGATATTGCCCGTGATGGTTGCATCGTTATCGTCGACTGTCGTGTCGACAGCCAGGACCAGCATATCGGTATCGTCACGCTTCTGTTCCGCGGCCAGAGTGTTAATAACCAGTGGCTGGGTGAGCACCGGGCTCTGGATTCGCAGCGCGATATCCTGCAATTCGGCTTCGACGAGGATGAGGTCGAGTGGGCCCGTCCCTTCGTCTTCGGCCTCTCCGGTCGAACGCAGGTTTTCGAATTCCCAGTTGAACTGGCCAGCCTCGGTCCACTCAAGTTCGACTACCGCTCCTGCAACATTGACCTCGCGCAGGATTACCGGCGGTCGTACCAGGCTCCAAAGGTCAACCCCGACATCTGCCTGCTCGATGTGCAGCATGAATGGCGTCGAACTCCAGCCGGGGTTGCGCCATTCGACTTCACGAACCGACACCGTGATCGTCGGGGCAATGCTGAAGTGAAGCTCGCCGTTAATGCTGAGCGGCCGGCCGGTAGCCGTACTGACAAGCTCTTCGAGGTCCTTTTTTACCCGGTCCGTGTCGCTGAGGTACCAGGTGACGGCCAGCAGCACCGCAGCCAATACTGCTGCGATGCCGATGAGAAAAACTTTGAGCCAACGCACGATAGGGTATGTAGGAAGCGAATGGCACCGGTGCCGTCAAGGTGCCTGCCCGGGATTGGTTAGACCCTAAGCTTTATCTTTGGTAGCAAACTTCCAATCGTCGTTTCCAGCATCGCACAGGCGATACTCGCCGCCATCATTACGGCTTTTCGTCTCGATCCTTATGCGGACGATCCCGCAGGTAGTTCCCGAGACTTCAGCGGTGCTAAGTACTTTGAGTTTGCCCTGGCTTCCCGTTTTCGGGTTCATCCAGTCAGTTGCCGTTCCGTCGGGTGCGACGAGAACGGATTCGGCGTTCGCAAGCAGAATTTCCCTGTCAGATTTATCCATCCATGCGATAGGCGATTTGCTCAGAAATTTTACATCCTGAGCAACTGCGGACACCGTGATTAATGCTGCTGTTGCCAGTACCGTTGAAGCAAGTATTGTTATTTTCATGTGCAGCCCCAGATTGTTATTGTTCGGCACAGAATACAGCAGCGTTACCGAATTCGAAACATTTAGCCCTGGAATGCCTTGCGCGCCAGTGTGGCACCGGCCGTCAGTGCCTGCAGTTTGGCGAGTGCAATGTCATAGGCAATGGGCGTCATACCACAGTTCGTGCACGGCAGGATGCGCTCGGGATCGACGTATTGCGCTGCTTGCCTGATGGTTTCCGCTACTTCCTCGGGGGTCTCTACACGGTCGGCCGTGACCGCGACGGCGCCTACCATGATTTCCTTGTCACTCAGGTGGCTCATTACCGACAGTGGCACATGGGAACTGGCACATTCGAGCGATACCTGGTCCACGTCACTTTTATTAAGGGGCGGGAATATCTCATCGTACTGTCGCCATTCCTCGCCGAGCGTTTCCTTCCACTGGATATTTTCCTCGATACCGTAGCCATAGCAGATGTGTACGGCTTTCTTACAGTTCAGGCCCCGCACGGCCCGGTTCAGCGTATCGATACCCCATTCGCGGACATCGTCCATGAACACGTTAAAGGCCGGTTCGTCGAACTGCACGACGTCGGCGCCGGCGGCTTCGAGCTCTTTGGCCTCATCGTTCAGTAGTTCCGCAAAGGCCATTGCCATGTCGGGCCTGCTGCCATAATGATCGTCGGCAATCGTGTCGCAGATTGTCATCGGGCCGGGCAGCGTAATTTTCAGTTTGTGGTCGGTCAGGCTGCGCGTGTACTTGAAGTCATCCAGGAACACCGGCACGGGCCTGGACACGGGTCTGGTCACGGTGGGCACTTCAAGGTCGTAGCGGTTATCGCGTATACCCATGAGTGTTTTCTTGTCCTGGTCGATACCATCGATTTTTTCCAGGAAACTATGGACGAAATGGGTCCGGAACACTTCGCCATCGGTCAGTATGTCGATACCGGTCGCTTCCTGGTGACGGATCCATTCTTCGCATGCACGTTTCTTGCCTGCCTCGAGTTCTTCTCCTTCCAGCTTCCAGCCACCTTTCAGGGTCTCGGGCTCGGCGAGCCAGTCGGGCCGCGGCAGGCTGCCGGCTATGGTCGTTGCAAACATGGGTTTCCTCTGAAGACTTCGTATTCGTTGCTTTGGCACGATGCTACCAGAGCATTTATTCGGGCAACTCCCGGCAAAAAGAGTTGTTCGTCTCTCGGTTCTGAGCGTGGTGTCGGCCGCCGCTTTCCACTACTATTGCGCCCCCGACACCCGTTGCACCGGGGTGAATTAGCAGGATTCCTGGATGGCTATTCAATGCGGAATTGTGGGCTTGCCGAATGTGGGCAAGTCTACCTTGTTTAATGCCCTGACTGCGGCAGGCATCGCGGCGGAAAACTATCCCTTTTGCACCATCGACCCGAATGTCGGCGTGGTAACTGTCCCCGATTCACGTCTGCAACAGCTTGCCGACATTGCAAACCCGCAAAAAGTCATTCCTGCGACCGTCGAGTTCGTCGATATTGCCGGGCTGGTCGAAGGTGCGTCGCGCGGCGAGGGGCTGGGTAATAAATTCCTCGGCAACATTCGCGAAACGCATGCGATTGCGCATGTTGTCAGGTGTTTCGAGAATGACGACATTACTCATGTGTCGGCCGACATAGATCCTTTGCGTGATATTGAGGTCATTGATACCGAGTTGATGCTTGCCGACCTGGAAACGGTGGATAAGAACCTGGACCGGGCCGGGCGCAATGCCAAGACAGGTGACAAATCCGCAATTCAATGGCGTGATCTGCTCCAGCGTTTGCACGATCATCTCGATGGCGGGCAGCCTGCACGAACCCTGAAAGCTGGTACCGAAGAACTGCTTTCGCTGCACGAGCTTCATTTGCTGACTGCGAAGCCGGTGATGTATATCGCGAATGTTGACGAGGACGGCGCTGCGGGCAATGCATATGTAGACCAGGTAGCAGCACGTGCTGCAGACGAAGGGGCAGTTGTAGTCACCATCTGTGCCGCGCTTGAAGCGGAAATAGCGGAGCTGAACAGTGAAGATAAGCAGGCCTTCCTGGATGACCTCGGTCTTACCGAGCCCGGGCTGGATCGTGTAGTGCGTGCCGGTTATGAATTGCTGGGGTTGCAAACTTTTTTCACGGCCGGCGAGAAAGAAGTACGCGCCTGGACATACAGGATGGGCGCAACAGCACCCGAAGCGGCCGGCGTGATCCACACGGATTTTCAGAAGGGGTTTATCCGCGCTGAGGTCGCGTCCTTTGATGACTACGTAGGTAATAAGGGCGAGCAGGGCGCCAGGGAGGCGGGCCGCCTGAGGCTGGAAGGCAAAGAGTACGTCGTGCAGGAAGGTGATGTCATGCATTTCCGCTTTAACGTGTGATTTGCAATAGTGGTTCGACGGTCGTAAAAAGGGACGGGCAGCAGCGCATTCGGCGGGGCCAGCTTGCGGGGGTTGGATCGTGGCGGAACTTATCGATCATCTGATTGTTTTCAGCATTTCGCTGGGCATTATTGTTGTGTTCAGCGGATTGGTTTTTCTGGCACACATTGGCCTCATGCGTTTGTTTGCCGGCAAACCGGACAAGCAGCATTACCGCCAGTTGATACTGATTGCCACGGGCCTGTTTGCACTCGCACTGGCATTTATTCTTATGCCGGTCAGTGACACAACGCAGGGACAGCTACTTGGCTTCCTGGGAATCTTTCTTGGCGCCGCAATCGCGTTTTCGAGCACCAACCCGATCGCAAACCTTATTTCAGGAATCTCGTTGCGGGCTTCCCGGGATTTTACGATCGGTAACTATATAGAGAGCGCTGACTACCGCGGTCGCATCGTGCAGATGGATCTGCTCGGTATCGTGATATGCGAGGACGAACAGGGCACGGTCAACATCCCAAATATTTACCTGACTACAAACCCGGTTAACGTACATGAATCGGCAGATGCACGGGTGCAGACCGGCGTGTCGATTGGCTATGACTGGCCGCGGGCGCAGATTGAAGAAATTCTGCTGCGCTCGGCAGAAGAAGCAAACATCGAGGGGGCGGTTGTGGAAATCGGCAGCCTGGATGAATTCACCGTTGCCTACAAAGTATGTGGGCGTATCTCTGTGGTGGACGAGTTGACTGTTCGGCAGCTGGCTTTACGAAGGTCCGTACTCGACGGTTT
>JASLMV010000016.1 GCA_030746435.1 Gammaproteobacteria bacterium
GCTCCGCAGGTACTCCAGCGGCACCCGGGGGTCGCTCTCGTCCACGAAGTTACCTTGTTCATCAAACTTCGGCGGCAGAATCGGCGGCACATAAAAAATATTTGGCCCCGTGCCGTACTCCGGGTGTAGTGGCAGGGCCACCTGCCACTGGTTCACCAGCTTGTCGATCGGGCCGTCGACATCCTCCAGGAAACCCACGAAGCGCAGCCGCCCCGGGCATTGCCGGGCACAGGCCGGCGCCACGCCCTCCTCCAGCCGCGGAAAACAGAATATGCACTTCTGGCTCTTGCCGGTCACGTAGTTAAAGTACACCTTGTCGTACGGGCAGGCCTTGTTGCACTCCCGGAAACCCTGGCACGCGTCCTGGTCCACCAGTACCACCCCGTCAGCCGCGCGCTTGTAGATCGCCCGCACCGGGCAGGCCTCCAGGCACGCAGGCTTGGTGCAGTGGTTACACAGCCTTGGAACGTAAAAATGGTAGTTGTTCGGGTAATCACCGCTGGAGGTGTCCTCGTCCCAGTTGGCCCCCTTGCCCATCGGCCGTTCCTGCTGTAACCGCGCCTCGGTACCCTCGAAGTACACCGCCCGGTGGTTTAAGGCGATCTCCTCGCCGTGGTCTTCCTTCGCCGCCAATACCCCGGGCTTTAAGCCCGTGCCCGCCTCGTTCCAGCCACCCCCACCGTCTTCCCAGTAGCGCGGATAACCCGGCCCCGGCTTGGTCTCCACGTTGTTCCACAGCATGTACTCCTGGCCCGGCTCGTCCGTCCACAGGCTCTTGCACGCCGCCGTGCACGCCTGACAACCGATGCACTTGTTCAGGTCTATTACCATGGCTACTTGCTTGTCGGTCATACCTTCCTACCTCGGTGGGTTCGCGCCTCGTCGCTCTCGGCCATCCATGGCCTTCGCGACATTCAGGCATCCTGCCCAGCAAAGCCGCAAATATAAATTTTATTTAGCCCTTTCCTCGTGTATTACACCCGGCAAAGCGCTCCTACAAATATTCTCCAAACCCCAAAATATGTTTGTTGGCGTCAGGAAATATATTTTTCAAAGTCCATCGTAAAGTCTGCAATAGTTAAATTCGGTTCAAACGCTAATGAACGATACGCAATGTGTCCATAACCAAAAGCAACCGATGTCGGTTTTATCAGTCCGGACGTCGGGATCACCGCACCAAAATTCTTGCGGCCACGGAACATCATCGGGTCCCAGCCATGGTACATAAAAGTCATCCCGGGCTGCATCGCCGACGTGACATGCGCCATTGCGATGAATGAGCCGAAGGAATTGAAAGCGCGAAGCAAATCGCCATCCTCGACGCCCCGGCTGGCAGCATCGTCGGGGTTCACGTAAATGTCGGGCTCGCCGCGCTGCAGGCTGACGAGCAGCGGGTCATCACGCCACATACTGTGGATTCCGTGCCGGGCATGGCCCATCAGCATGCGCAACGGATAGCCGGCGACTTCCAGCGGCTCTCGGTACCCGGGCAAGGCCTCACCTTCCTCCAGGAACCAGTCGTGGTCTATATAAAATTGCTGGCGGCCCGTTAGTGTCTTGTACGGTTTCTTATCGCGGGTACTGCGGATTATCGTGTCGTGATAAGCAGAATGCTCACCGTATATAACGTCTTCGGCATCATTAGTCTTCATAATTCCATGGCGCGCCATCTCTTCGAACGGTACCTGCGGCAATCCCTCGTTCAGGGGAATCATGAAATTGAGGATGTCTTCGGTCGATTTAACTGTGCCGTTCTTCGTGTACAGCGTATGGAACTGCTTGAAGTCGCGGCTGACCGGAATCTGGTAATTGTCCTGAACCGGTGGAACATCGCGCTCGGTCGCACGCTCGCTGATTGCGCGGGCAAGGGCTTCCAGCACGGCAAAATCGTCTTTGGCCTCACCGAGTGGCGGCACAGCCTCGTCCATCGCCTGCACATAAGGCGTGCGCGGCTCCAGCAACATATCCATGCGCTCGTAATGTCCGGCGGCAGGCAGAATGTAATCGGCGTACATCGGTGTTGTACCCATATCCGGTGCCGCCACGACTATCGTTTCCAGCTCCTCGAGTGCATCTTTGCGCCAGCGCTCTGAGGAACCGCGCCAGTTGGCCGGGTTGAGCCCCATGAACACACCCATCTTCCAGTCAATATCGTCGTAATTCGGGTAGTTACCTTCGGTCTGCGCTATCCGGTTGTACTTGTCATGGTGCTCTGCCAGCTCGTTGCCGTAAATCTCGCGGTTCAACTCGATGGCATTTGTCTGGCTGTAATCCCAGCGTGCCATCGTCGCCACCCGCAGCGTCGGCGGAATCCCCTCGAACGCAAAAGCTGCAATATCTTCGTCCCTGGGCATGTTCCAGAGTTGTAAGCCGGTACCCGGACGACCAAGGTTACCGGTCACCGAGAGCAACAACATGAATGCGCGTTGCATCAGGTCGCCGTGTAACCACTTGCAGACTCGATAGCCCGAAAAAATCATCGATGCCTCGGATTCGGCAAAGGTACGCGCGACCTGACGAATCACTGAGTGTGCAACGCCCGTGATTCCGGATACGGTTTCCGGTGTATAACGCCCGTCACACTCGGTCTTGAGTGCCTGGAATACAGTCGTGACTTCGACCGGACCGTTTGGCGTATCTACCGTCCACTTGCCGTCTAGCTCCGGATCGAGGTCGCCGAGTTCCAGCGAGCGGGTCTCGGGAACCGGCGGCGCACCCGGGATGGGCATCGTGAAACCTGTGCCGGGAGCCAGCTGTATCGCGTTGGTATTTTTGTCGTGGATATAAAAGAGCTGGTCGGCATTGTCCTCGGTAAGGCCGAGGTCCGTTCCGCGCAGGAACTTGCCGTTATCTATCCGCACGAGGAAGGGCAGATCGCTCTGCTCCTTGATAAAGGCGGCATCGTGCAGACCCTCCGACAGAACAACCTGCACCATCGACATCGCCAATGCTGCGTCAGTACCCGGTTTAGGGTTCACCCACTTACTCGAGTGCAGCGCCGTCGGGTTAAATTCCGGCACAATGGTGATGACTTCCGTACCGTTGTAACGCGCCTCCCAGAAAAAGTGCGCATCAGGGATGCGTGTCACGGCAGGATTGCAGTACCAGATCAGGCAACATTTCGACTTGAATACCGATGCCATGGTGTCGCCGAGCAACGGCTCACCGACAGTCATGTATATGCCGGTCGGCAAATCGCCCACGCCTGCAAAACTCTCGGGCAGCTCCGCCCCCGTTATGCACTGGAAACGCGCGAAAGCCGCAAAAGTTGCACGCTTCAGGAGCATCTGCGTGCCCAGCCCGAAGGTTACCGAGCGCGGGCCCGTAGCCACGACATGATCGATGTAACGGTCTGCTATCTCGCTGGCCGCCTGCTCCCAGGTAATGCGTTCCCATTGACCTGCGCCGCGCTCACCCACCCGTTTCAGCGGATAGAGTATGCGCTGGTTGCCGTACATGTATTTCGCATGGCGCAAGCCTTTCTGGCAACCGCGCGGACCGTAATCCGGTGTGTCCGGAGTTGAGGGTGCATATTCAGCCTGCTGTTCTTCCCGCCAGACGATACCGTTGCGGACATAGACATTAAACGCACAGTTGCCGGTACAGTTCGTCCCATGACTGCCGCGCACGACCCGGTCCCAGGTCCACTTGTTGCGCATGATGTCTTCCCAGCGCCGGTAAGCACCGCCGGCATGTCCAGTGGCGCCCAGACTCCCGTATCTGAGCGTCAGCAGCGCACCGCCGCTGCCTGCCAGAAAACTGCGTCGGCTGGTACTAAGGCTAGGCATCAAAGAACTCTCCGCATAAGACTTAAATTATCAAAACTTGTCGTGCTGGCCGGGCATGACAAAATCTTCCTGCCCGACAGGCCCCAGTATGAACTCCACCAGGGCCATCCGGTCGTTGCCAAACAGCAACTCGTTATCAACCAGCATCGAAGGCGTGCCGAAGCCACCTTTCTGCAACAAATCGTCAACGTTCTTCGCCACAGCGGCAACCGTTTCGGGCGCATTCAACTGCTCTTCGAACAGCTCCCTTTCCATACCCGCCGCTGCCGCAAGCTTGGTAACAACCTGCGTATCGCAGATATCGGCACCGGCACCGAAACAGGCCTCGAATACCCCGTAGGTGTACCCCTCTGCCATGCCCTGGGCCGCAGCCACTACCCCGCCTTGCAACGCAGCCGCCGGATCGAACGGCCAGTTAGCCGGAAGGTTCATGGGGAGCCCCCAGAACCTTGCCCACTCACCCAGATCCCTGAGCTGCCACGCGGCCTTGGCCGGGTTAGCAGACAGGCGTGTTGCCTGCAGCCCGGGATTCTCGGTCGCCAGGATCTTCGTGACCGAAACCGGCCGGTAATTTATCCGGGTCCGGTTACGTGTGGCCACATCGAGCAGTCTGACGAAGCCTATAAAACTCCACGGGCACGAATAGTCAAAAAAAAAGTCAAGTTCGCCGCCCTCGGGCATGGTATCCGTCATGCAACGGTCTCACATCTCACGCAATTCGGTCTTCAGTATCTTGCCGCTCGCATTCCTCGGCATCATGTCGATAAATGCGACTTCCTTGGGCGTCTTGACACTGGATATCTTGCCGTCGCAGTACTCGATAACCCCCTCGTCCTGCAATTCTGACCCGGGTGAACGCACGACAAAAGCCTTGAGCTTTTCGCCCCACTTTTCATCCGGAATGCCAACGACGGCAACATCGATAATTTCCGGATGCCTGATCAGGGTTTCCTCAACTTCGCGCGGGTATACGTTGATGCCGCCCGTAATCACCATGTCCTTGATACGATCAACTATGTAGACATGGCCTTCATCATCTCTCTTGGCGAGATCGCCGACGGTAACCCAGCCGTCCCGATAAGACTCGGCCGTTTCTTCGGGCCGGTTCCAGTAACCATTGAACAGGCTCGGCCCGTTGACGAACAGTTCGCCGACTTCCTCGGGGCCACATTCGCTGCCGTCCGGGTTGCGAATCTCGACCAGCGTTCCCGGAAAGGGCTGCCCGACACATGCGACCTTGCGTAACTGGTCGCCCGTCCGCAGGTTCGCGACGAAGCCGCACTCGGTCGAGCCGTAAGTTTCGTGCAGGATCTGGCCAAAATGCCCGATGATTTTTTCCTTCATCTTCTGCGCCAGCGGGGCCGCGTTAGAAATGATGGTGTGCAGGGTTTCGCTGCGGTACTTGTCGAGCACTTCCTGGCCCAGCGTGAATATGACGTTGAAGTGAGTCGGCACTCCGAAAAAACCGGTAATTTCGGATTCCTTGAACCGGCGCACGATATCTTCCGGGTCAAACTTATCCGTGATCTCGACATAGCCGCCGAAAAAGATCGGTGCCAGTACGAAGGCCATGCCCGCCCCGTGACATATAGGCGCGATAGCCAGGAACCGGTCATCAGGGCCGAAGCACCCGTACTCAACTGATATCTGGTAGAGCGCGATCACGCGCGAACGATGCGTAACCAGTACGCCCTTCGGCTGGCCCGTCGTGCCCGAGGTATAGGGAATGGTGAAGGTATCCCACTCGTCAACTACCGGGAGCTCTGCTATAGGCGATTGTTTCGCCAGCCAGTCTTCATACTCGGCACCGATTTCTATGATCGTTTTGACCGTCGCAAAATCCTGGTCACGGAGTACAGGCGCCACATCCGAGTCCGCAAATACAACCTGCGCCTCGGCATCGTCGCAGATTGCAACCAGTTCCGGCGGAGCAAGCTTGGGGTTGATCGTCGCAATCCCGACGCCGGCCTGCGACGAGCCGAGTACGATCTCAACAAATTCTATGCAGTTCCTCGAGATGACCGCTGCGTGCTGGCCGGAGGCAACACCGAGGCCATTCAAAATACCGCTCGTCACCCGGTCGAAGCGCTCAACGAGTTCGGTGTAGGTGCGTTGGTTATCGTTACAGCGCGCCGCAATCTTCGTGGGATTGCGTTTCATCGCAGCCCGTACACCGCCGGGCAACGACAGGTGCTGAAAGGAAAACGGCAGTTCGGCTTTCTGACCCATAGCTTTAACCAGGCAGATTGAAAACCCGCAATGCGTTCTCACGCATCAGCATCTTCTTCGAGTCTTCTTTCAGGCCCAGCTCATCAACTTCCTTAACGGCACGCTCCGGGTCAATTACGGGCCAGTCAGTACCGAACATGACCTTGTGCTTGCCGTAGCTATTGGCGTAGTGCACATACGCTTCCGGCCAGTACTTCGGCGCGTAGGCATCGCCCGCTGTGTAGATATTCTCATGCTTCCAGCACATCGAAATCATTTCATCCGTCCACGGGATACCGATATGGATACCGATTAACCTCAATTCTGGAAAATCGATCGCGACCTGGTCAAGCGTAATCGGCCTCGCAACACTCGGAAGCCGGCGCTCGCGTGAATAGATGAGGTTGTGCCCGACCTGCATCATGATTGGAATATCGAGTTCACAACATTTCGCATAGTAGGGGTAATACTGGGCCGCATCGGGCGCGAGTCCGCACCAGTGCGGGTACAGGTGCGCGCCGACAAAACCGTATTCCTTTACCGCCTCTTCGAGATCGCGCAGACCCTGCATACCGCGGAAGGGGTCCACGCCCGCCAGGCCGGAAAAGCGGTCGGGGTATTGTTCACAGATCGTGTGCACGTCGGCGTAGGGAATCTCGAAACCACCCTGCATGCGGATATCGCCGGCGCGGACCGCGATCAGCAGCGACCGCTCGATGCCAGCCGCATCCATCTTCGGCAGGTAATCCTCGATGGATACACCGCCGCACATGTCTTCGGGCATGCGTATCTGTGCCTTGAACTCGTCATCCAGGCCGGTCTGGCCCTTGCTGACGGTATCGGGCGTAAACAAATTGCAGACGATATCAATAACGCCTGGCATAGCTTCCCTTTCCTGTACCAGGAGCAGGGCCGCTTAGCGCGCCCCGCCCGATTTAGCGACTACTGACCCTCGAGGTCCCACGGACCCACGGAACGCGACCGTACCGGAATACCCGATATCACGGGTGGGTTCACGGCCGGATCATAATTAATGGCATCGCCCTCGATAACTACTTTCGAGTTGATGGTAATCCAGTTGATCAGGTCACCGTCCAGCCGGAAAACCCCCCACCAGCCTTTTTCTTCACCCGCAACGAAATGGCCGTGCTTGACCATCGCGGGACGGAAGAAATAGGTGCCGGCTTCGGCATGACCGAAGTTGTAATCCAGGCTGCCTTCGAGGCTATAGGCCTCTTCGAATACCGGGTGATGCACCAGGCGGTTGTCTGACCAGCCCGGTGGTGCCCATGCCAGCATCGTAATAAAGCCGGTGTTGTTGTTTTTCGGCGACGCCGGATCGTGGAACAGCGGTTTCAGTTTCAGGAAGCGTTGCGTATCGCCTTCGTAGGCGTTCGGCATCCACTCCATCCGGTTCGAGTCCACGACGGTCAGTTCGCCGCGCGCTTTGGACACCGTATTCTGGCCACGGGAAATAAACTTGGCGCGGTCTTGCTTCGAAACGCTAAAGCCCCAGTCACCGTACTCGCGGAACAGCAGGATGTCGGTGCCGGCATCGACCTGGACGGGAGGAACTGCAAGCCCTGCCGGCGCACGCCAGTAGCAGCCCTTCGTCAATATCCGGTTGCCGAGTTTGACCCGGCCGCCCATGATGTACCACTCCGTGTCAGCATCATGAAACCCGCCGGGGCGGCTCCACGCTTTCCTGAAGTGCAGCCGGGTAGATGCCGAACCGTCTTCTTCGTCAAACGAGAGGTTCCGCTGCACGACGTGTTGATTACCGGAGCCCTTCGGCAGCTCGACCTGGTGCCAGACGAGATCAGCGTCCTGGATTGCTTCTACGTGCGGTCTCACTTGCGTTTACCCCTCTTCTTGGCCTTCTTCTTAGCCTTTTTCCTGGCTTTCTTTTTAGCTTTCCTCTTTGCTTTCTTTCTTGCCTTCTTCTTAGCGGTCGGCTTGCACTCGGCGAGGATGAATAAATCGTCGGTCATTCCCTTGGCCTGGTAAATTGCCTCGATGAATGCTTCGGTGGTTTCGCCATCGACGGGCACCTGGCCTTTCTTGCGCGATGATGCTTTCATTTCACGCCAGAGCTTGTTCGCGCGCTTCAGCGTTTGGTCCATCGCGTGGGCCACGTAGCGCGAATGGAAATCCCAGTCCCCGCGAATCTGGGACAGATCTACCTTTTTTTCAGACATACCTGAGTCTCGGTGAATGTTGATGTAATGCCGGCCCCCCTGGTTCGACCCGGGCTACGCCGGGCTGTCTTCTTTAAAGAGCCAGCTTCTTCACCACGAATTTAAGCAACCCTGTAGGGTTAAACAAGCTTGTTCGCACAATGGGCAGCGGCCGCACCACTGTGCGGCGAAAAAATGGTGAAATGCCTGAACTACGGACCTCTCAGGCTGCGGTGCGACCTGCGGCTTCCTGCCGCTGAGCCCTCTTAATGTGCTTGAGCACGCGCCAGGGCGCCATGGGCATTTCGCCGATGAACTCGCCACCCAATGCATCCGACACCGCTGCTGCGATTGCTCCGCCGGAGACAACAATAATGCCTTCACCGATTTCCTTGGCGCCGAAAGGCCCGAAGGGATCGATGGTCTCGATCAGGTAGTAATCAATTTCCGGCATCTCGTAAGAACGCGGCACTTTATATTCCAGCCGTGACGGGTTCAGGTACAAACCCGCATCGGTCTGTACTTCTTCATACAGTATCTGGCTCATCGCGGAATAGACCTGGCCATCGATCTGACCTTCGCACGCAAGCGGATTAATAGCTCGCCCGAGGTCATGCGCCACCCACACTTTCAGGACCTGCACCTCGCCGGTATCGGGATCAACTTTTACTTCGGCGATCTGTGCGCCGAAAGACCACGAAGTCGTACCAAACTGTAGCGGTGAATTATAGAAACCCCGGCCCATGACCGAACGGCCTTCCTTGCCGTGCAGGGTCTTGTAGACCAGGTCCTTAAAATTCATCAACTTGTCGGGCGCGCTCTGCGCATACACCTTGCCGCCCCGGAACACGAGGTCGTCCTTGTCGACTTCGAGTTTCCCGGCTGCATAAACCGTGAGTTGCTCGCGGGCATCGAGTGCCGCGTTACGCGCCGCGTTACCCGTCTGTATCGTGCCGCGCTGCGCGAATGCGCCGACATCGATCGGCGTCAGGTCCGTATCCCCGGCGACTACTTTCATATCATTCGGATCGATACCGAGCACCTCGGCGACGATCACCGCCATCGTGGTGTGCGTGCCCTGCCCCATGTCCGGTATGCCGGTGTACACCGTTACGATGCCATCTTCGCTGACGCGGACCATGACCGCGGACGTGTCGTGCCGGAACGCGCCTTTCGCGCCGGCCGCCATGGAACCGATACCGATGCCCAGCCCGTGATAAGGCTCGAGCTTGCCGTAGCGGTTGTCCCAGTCGGACGCCTTGCGGACCGTTTCTATGCATTCCCTGAGACCGCAGCTTGCAAACCATTCCCCCGACAAACCGGTATGGCCTTCCTCGATGGCGTTCTGGTACATGATATCCATCGGGTCGCGGTCGATCTTCTTTGCAACCGTATTGATGAGTTGCATGATCGCCGCGTTGGTGGACAGCATCAGGCCGCCGTGGCCCAGGAAGTTAGGCCGGTTGTTGGTCAGCACGCAGCGCCGGCGCATGCGCAGGCCTTCCAGCGGGAACACCCAGCTGTTGCACAACCCTGCCATCCAGCCGAAATAACCGACCTCGGTGCCGACGGCACCGCCATCCATCTCGGCTTCCATGTCGAAAGCCGTGATGGTGCCGTCCTTCTTCATTGCCATGCGCATCTTGTATTTATTCTCACCCAGTGCGCGGCATACCAGGAACTCCTCATCACCCGTCGCAAATATTTTTACCGGGCGCCGGGTCTCACGCGACAGGAGTATCGCAATGTAGTGATGTGGGCGCACAGAGCCGCGACCGGAGAACGCACCGCCGGTATTCAGGTGAATAATCTGCACCTGGCTCAGCGTTAAGCCGAACGCAGGGGCAAGCGCATGTTGCATCAGGTAACTGGTTTGCGTCGGTGTGTAAAGGGTAAGTTTATCGGGCAGGGAAAAGTCGACTACGGCGACATGGAACTCGGCGAACAGGTTGTGCGTTACACCTGCCTCGTACTTTTCTTCGAAGATGTAATCGGCAGCCTCGAATGCGGGTTCGACTTCGCCGTAGTTATCGA
Source organism: Gammaproteobacteria bacterium (assembly GCA_030746435.1). Taxonomy (GTDB): domain Bacteria; phylum Pseudomonadota; class Gammaproteobacteria; order Steroidobacterales. Next base: position 10,208 of record JASLMV010000016.1, read on the forward strand.
TATCGTCCGACCAGACATTGCCCTCGGTCTTGCCATCGACCAGCGGCGCGCCTTCCTTGAGTGCACGGCGCATGCTCATGACCGCCGGCAACTCTTCGTATTCTATTTCGATCAGATCCAGCGCTTTCTCGGCCGTCAGTTCATCGAGCGCGGCGACCGCAGCAATTTCTTCACCGATGTAGGTGACCACATCAGAGGCAAATACCGGCTCACGGCCGTTTACATCGATTTCGCCTGCGTCTGTAGCCGTAATTACGGCCTTGACGCCCGGCAGTGCCTCGGCCCTGGAGGTATCAATACCAAGAATCCGGGCATGCGCGTAACGGCTGCGCAGAATCTTGCCGCACAACATGCCGGGCAGTTGCACGTCATCCGCGAAAACAGAACGGCCGGACACTTTCTCCGGCCCGTCCAGGCGAGGCTGACGTTTACCGATGACATCCAGGTCAATTTTTTCCCGGCTTCCAAGCTCACCATCAAATTTAGGGCGACGACGGCTACGATCCGGCGTGCCTATTTCAGTCTTGCGTGCCACTACCCGTCTCCCGTTTGTGGCGGAATCTATGGTCTTCGCGTATGGCTTCCTTCACCTTGATCTGCCCGGTGCAGCGGCAGTTCACACCCGCCAAACCGGCATTGATCTGCTCCTCGGTTGGCTCGGGGTGGGCGTTGACTATAGCCCTGGCCGACATGATCACACCCGGCGTGCAGAAACCACACTGCACAGCCCCGTATTCGATAAAGGCTTTCTGCATGGCATCGAGTTCGCCGTCAGCCTCGAGCCCTTCGATGGTGGTGATTTCCTCACCATCCCATTCCAGTGCATGGGTCAGACAGGAAAGCACCGCCTCGCCCTTCGCGTTGTTGATGCAGCAGACACCGCATGAACCTGTCGTGCAGCCGCGCTTGGTCCCCTTCAGGTTCACTTCGTCACGGATAACATCCAGCAGCGTCTGGTTGTCGGACACCACCAGGTCATAGGTGTCGCCATTAACCGTGAGTGTCACCAGGTGTTTAGCCATACCTAAAGTTCCCTCAATTGCACCAAGGCACGTTTGACCAGCACAATCGCTATCTGCCGTTTGTAAATCGAGCGGCCGTACAGGTTGCTAACCTCGCCGAGCTCATCGCGTACCAGATCGGCCGCCTTCTCGATGGCGTCGTCGGTAAGTCCGGCCTCGAGGACCACTTGTGCAGGCTTGTCGAGCACGACGGGGGCGGTCACGAGCGAGCCCAGCACGATGGTAATGTTGCTGATCTGCTCACCCTGGCCGTCACAACGGGCCGCGACTGCGCCAAGGGAAAAGTCCATGCCTTTGCGCGGCGTGATCTTAATAAAGACCTGCCGGTCGCTGACGGGTGGAATGGTCACATGCGTGACGAGCTCACCAGGTTCCAGCACACTGAAATTGACGCCATCAGCCCGGTAAAACTCCGCGATCGGCACTTCGCGCGTCGCGCCTTCTTTCTGCAGTGTGAGCATCGCACCCAACGCGATCAATGCAGGCGGGCTATCGGAGTTGTTAATGGCATGACATTTGGACGAACTCTTGATGACATGACAGAGCTCGCTATCAGTCTTGTAACAACCTTGCAAACCTTCACGCCACTGGTCCGAGTTGTTCGTGTACCAGCAGCGTGTTTCGAGACAGATATTGCCGCCGAGCGTGCCCATGTTGCGTATATGCGTCGATGCAACGGCTTCGAGCGACTGTTTAAAGGCCGGGTAGCGCCCGCCGGCAAGGGGATGATCAATCAGGTCGGCTAACCGGCATGCGGCACCGATGCGTACACTGCCGTCATCGAGTTCATCGACCTGCTGCAGGTCTTTAAGTCCGCGGATACTGACCGCTACTTCCGGCTGAAAGAGCTTCAGCCGCATGTTGAAAATGACATCGGTGCCGCCCGCAACGACCTTCGCCTTCTCGCCCGTCTCCCGAAGTGTCTTCAGACACTCTTCCAGGCTCTTAGCTTTGACGTAACTGTGGTCAGGCAGCAGCATGGCGATGAATACCCCCCGGCTCGGCAGCAGATGCAAGCAACCCATTTATCCTATAACCTGAGATTCGCCTTGAATAGCCGCCGGACCGGACTGACCAAGTGTCAGATACCGCACCCGCTGCAGGGTTTGCCACAGGACAGCGAAAAGCGGCAGGCGTTACATAAGGATAAAGAATGGCCACCGCTTCCGACGTACACAAAGCCGTTACCCGGCTCGACGAGTCCATGAGCATTTCCGATGGTGCGGCAGAATTTATGACCCGGGCCGCACCCTACCAGTTCAATCGCATGATCGAGGGCCTCGTGCGGGACGCGAAGCGCATGGGCGTGAGTTGCATCGATGTGGAGTTCCTGAAGGAAATCGAATTATGGGAAGAGTAAGTTGAGTTACCCCTACCCCTGGATCCGGCCCCCTTATCCCGACAAGGAACTGCCGCGCAATGAACTCGAGCGACGTATCCAGGAAACGCTGATGATGGCCAACACCTGCGTGCTTGCGACACTCAGCAATAAAGGCATGCCGGTCGCAAGCCCGATCGAGTATTACAACGACGGTTTTGATATCTACATGTTGCCGGATGCGGGTTCACCCAAGCTTAAGTACATGGAAAAGAATGCCGACGTATCGCTGGCGGTCCACAAGAACCACAATTCATGGGCACACTCACGCGGTGTCCAGTATTTTGGCAAGGCGGAGGTACTGCCGCCGGACAGTGACGGCTGGGAGCATGGCATGGAAGTGTTTCGCTGGCGGGTCTGGGCGGAGGAACTCGGGCAGGACCTCGACAAGCCACCGAAGCAGACGCTGGTGAAAGTCCGGCCGCAGCGAATCTTGTATACCGATACGTACCTGTGGCGTGAGGGTTACGGCGCCCGACAAACCTGGCGAGCCGAATAGAGCTTAATCCCTGCCGGCCGGAGTAATCCGGATAATCTGACTGCCGGCCTTGTTCTCAAGCAACACGTACAGTTCGCCATTGGGGCCGAGTTCGATATCCCTGAAGCGGGCAAGGTTTTCCAGCAGCATTTCGGTGTGCACAACACTATTTCCGACAACTTCCATGCGCAAGAGGTCGGTGGCGCGTAATGTTCCGGCGATGATGTTGCCATTCCACCCGGGAAACTCCGGGCTGTCATAAAAAATAAAACTTGAAATCGCGATGGCCGGCGTCCAGTCGACAACCGGGAACTCGGCATCATCCGGATCCAGTTCGATACCGAGCTTGTCTGCGACATCGACCGGCCTGCCGTCGTAGTTCACGCCGGAGGTAAATACCGGCCAGCCGTAGTTGCCGCCCCTGATAAGCCGGTTTAGTTCATCACCGCCGCGCGGACCCATCTCGGTTTCCCAGTGGTCTCCGGTCTTCGGGTTGTATTCGAGCCCCTGGCTGCTGCGGTGGCCTATAGTCCAGATGGTATCCAGGGCATCCGGGTTATCGGTGAAAGGATTGTCATCCGGGATGCTGCCGTCATCGTTCACACGATGAATCTTGCCGTACGGAAGACCGGGGTCCTGCATACCCATGGTGTCCAGTACGTCTTTCATGCCGACGCTGAAGTAGAGGTGGTTGTCGGCATCGAAACTCAGGCGTCCGCCAGCGGCGAGGTCCGAGGTATTCGTGTAAGTCTCGATATCAGCCTGCCAGATGACTTCTTCATCAACCCACTCGCCGTCTTTAATGCGGCCGCGCACGACCCGGTTCATCGACACCGGCTGACCGCCACGGCGGCTGAATTCGTTGCAGCCCGTGCAGCGATCAGTGTGGTGGATGTAAACCCAGCCGTTGTCTTCGTAATCAGGATGGATGGCAACATCCAGCATCCAGCCGTTGCCCCTCACCTGGCCCAGGAACATACCGGAGTCTGCATACACGGTTGGTGTGCCTTTAATCAGTTCCGATTTTGTTCCGTCAACCGAAATAATGCTTAAGCCCCGCATCCGCTCCGACAGGAGGATGTGGCCGTCGGGCAATGGCTCGATAGAAAAAGGCATCGGGTCGAGACCATCGGCAATGATTTCTATACGGAAACTGTGCCGCTCGCTGTTAACGGTTCCTTCCGGAATAAGCACCGCAATATCATCATTCTTTTCAAGTATCGTCGTGCCCTGCCTCTGCTCGGCAACATAGAGAGCAAGGTTCCATATCCGGTTTTCACTCAGCGTCTCGGACCAGGCCGGCATGCCATTCTCGGGAAAGCCGGTGGCGATACTGTTCGCAATTTCCTTAACACTGTCGCCGTGCTGCAGATCCACGCCGACCAGCGGTCCGCCAAGCGGGGCACCCTGCAGGTCTTCACCGTGGCAGGCACCGCAGTTTTCATTGAAATGCTTTATGAAACTGTCGCTCATCGGTATTTTGCCGATCTTTTCCCAGTCGACCTTGCTTGCGTCAAAACCCTGCGCAAGAGCTGCCCCCGGAAATACGATCAGGCAAGTAACCAGCAGTATCGGCAGGTTGCTCTTTACAGGAAGCATAGGAAATCCTTTCGGTTTATTGGCGAAAGCGCCTTCTTATTTCTATAACGATAACTGTGGGGAGCAATATCCACCAGCCCAGGTTGAATATCATCATGAACAGCATTTTGCAGTCGTGCATGACAGAGGCCGTTTGTGCGATCCACAACGGCTCATCGGGTACGCTGAGCACTACTGCGACGAAGCCGATATTCTCCAGCCAGTCGAACAGGACGGTTATGTAGGCAACCGTCACCAGCCACCAGAATCTCTGTTGCCACTTTTCGGCAAGAAAGGTCAGCAGCCAGGCGCAGATGAACAGGCTGGCGGTGAAGGTAATCAGCGGCCAGGCATAGTCAAAAACCGACCAGGCTACATAAAAAGAGACTGTTTCGGGGGTAAAAGAAGCAACCTGGGCGAACATCTCCCCGGGTGTCAGCCGACGCTGCATATCCATAAAAGACAGGCCGCCGGTCATTTCGGCAAACTTGTCGACGGAGTAAAACAGCCCATACCAGGTTGTTGCGAGAGCGAGGACCAGCAGCGGCAGGAATACCCGCAGGTTGAGGTTGGCCTGTATCAGTTCCGCAATACGTTTCATAACTAACCCGGCAGCCTGCCACCCCAGTTCAGTCGCCTGTCGCATACCTCGTCGCGATTAATTCGAGTCCGGTTTGCAACTCTTCACCGGTCATCCAGAAACCCTGCAACATCACGCCCAAAGGGTTCCGTAACGAAGCATGTTCCCGTAACGGATTTTCCGCAACCAGCACAAGATCGGCATCGAGACCTTCTTTTACCTGGCCGAAGGTGCCTTCAGCATCGAAAAAGACTGCCGGGTTTAGCGTACCGGTGGTCAGCGCTTCGGCCCTTGTCAGTCCGGCTTCCACCATCAGGTCCAACTCGTTGTGCAGGGAAAACCCCGGCACATTAAAAATCTGCGGTGCATCCGACCCGAGCAGCAGGCCGGCACCCTCGTCATGCAGCGCCTTCACGAGACGCTTTCTATAACCTAGAAAGCGTTGTGCCACCTCCGGGTCCGGGATACTTTTCTGGTAAACAGTTGCGAGCCCGACCCAGCTGCGCACAATTTTTGGCGGCATGTACTCCGCGCCGGTCAAAGGCCGGGATTCGTCATAGGGCCCCACAAAATTTTCTGCCAGCGTCAGCGTGGGCACATTCCAGGTTCCGGCATCCTTTGTTGCGCGTGCGACGGCCGCAATTTTGCTTTCGTCCACGAAAGGGGTGTATGGAGAACCAAGCAACCCGTCGTCAAGGCCGCTTACGTCTGCATCGTCAGCTGTGAGTGCCTGCATGTAGGAATCGAGGTGATCGATGGTGGCCTGCCCTGCCTCCAGCGCATGCCACAAACCGATATCCGGAGCAACGTGGCCGGCAACCGGAATATCATGCTCCGCCGCTGTGGCTACGACGCCGTCGTAGGCAACTCGCGTTAACCCCATATGCACTTTCAGAAAATCGTAACCGGCGGCCACCTGCTCATCGACGATCGCACCTGCTTCTGCTTGTGTCTTGATTCTTCTGCCCATGAAGCGCGGGCCGGCGGTATACATGCGCGGCCCCAGTATTTGCCTGCTTGCTATCTCTTCACGCAGTTCCAGGTGTGACGCCTCGCCGCTCATATTGCGAATGGTGGTTATGCCGTTCGCAACCCACAGGAACAATACCTCCTCAACATACTCCCGACCCTGTTTCGTGCCCGGAACGTGTGCATGCATTTCAACGAGCCCCGGCACCAGGTAGCGACCCTTTCCCTCAATAACCAGCGCATCCGCAGGCACCGAAACCTTATTTGCAGCACCGATACGGCTTATCTTCGTGCCGGTTACGATGACGGTACGGGATTTATCGACGCTGTTAGTCTCCGGACGCACCACGTTCACATTCACGAATGCGGTGATACCAGTTTCCTCATCCGCAACTACCGGACTGGTAATCAGTACTGCCAGCAGACCTGTGCAACAAATTTTTCGATGAATTTTTCGATAAAGTTTTCTGGTTGTAATCATGTTAAAAACCTTCCTTGCCGGTCACGTCTCTGTAGAAATCGGCGTAATCGTCAGGTACTGCATTTTCTATCAAACTCTGGAAATACATTGTCGGCGACTGGAAACCCTCGGCATAACAAATATAGCGCCACCCTTCTGGCTTGCGTCGCAGAACCGAAGTCGCGCGCAACTTGCTGATGAACGGTTTGGGTGCAAATACAAGCTTCATCTCCGAACTCATGTGGTAGGCCGCATACGCGATGTCGTCAGCGAGCCAGCGGGTGCTGACATCGGAGAATGTCACCCGGATAGCTTCAGTCACCTGTGTAGCACCCTCGGGGTCCAGGTATTTCTCAAGCTGTTCGCGGCGCCTGAAGAAGTCTTTCTCTTCCGCCGCGAGGTAGAAGGGCCGTGCATCGTCGGCATCCCAGAGAGCCAGCCAGCGGTAGTAGTCCTGTGAATTCCAGGCAGCTTCCGTCTCCCGGAGGAGTGCCTCTATTTCACTCGTCAGCTGCGGGTCATCTATATCGTCAGTTTGCTGCTGCATTTCGCCCCCTTTGGCGCCGCCAGGCGAACCGAATCCAGATTGCAACAGCCGCGCCCGGATGGCCAGCTTGCATTGACCCGCTAGACCCTCTTAGTATTCATAAAATAAATAGTCATAATTAGACTAATGCTAAAAAAGCTTCTACTCCTCGGCCTCCTCAGAGACCAGCGCATGCACGGCTACGGCCTGATGGGCTACCTTAAGCTGCATGAAACCAGCGGCTCTGCGATCGGCAAGTCGAATGCCTATCGCCTGCTGCGCGTGATGGAAGATGAGGGGCTGATAAAAAGCTCCGCAGAAAAAGAAGGGAACAGGCCCGAGCGGCGTGTATACGAAGTAACGGCGAAGGGCGACGAGTATTTTCTCGACAATCTCCGCGAGATGCTGGCGACGGATACAACCTCCGACCAGCCTGGTATTTCGGTACTGGAATTTGTCGATTCTCTTGCCCCCGATGTAGCCGCCGAACATTTAGCGGCGCGGCGGGCGCACGTGGCCGCACGACACTCCGTACTCGCCGGGCTGCCGGATGACGTCAAGGCATATTTACCGGCACTCGAACTGAAGCTGCGCATAACCGAGGTAGAACTCGAATGGCTCGATGCCAAGTTGGCGAAACTGCATGCGCTGCTCGACACTGAATCATCCGTAAACCGGAAACTGGGAACGGGATAATGAACGCAGACCAGGGCAATAGCCAAGGTGACGGTAAGCAAATTGCTTACGGTTACGGGCCGGCTATCGAAGGCCCGTACCTCGACCTCCGCACAGGCCGGGGCAACCAGCTCGCTTATGCGCGCATCCAGGGCGACATTAATTTTGGTGCGCAGAAGTACTACTGGTTCAAAGGATCGGTCATGGCGAACCGGCCCGGCGAGAAAATCCAGGACCTGTTCGGCGCCGAAGGCTTCGGTGTTATCAGGCTTAAGGAACTCGAGGACGGCGGCATACAACGGATGGCGCGGCAGATAGGCCTTATAACCGACCTGCGCTCCCGGGAAATCCTGCACGAATGGCACAACCCCTATATCGATGAAACGGTCGAGGTTGTGCATGTAGCGATGGAGCCCGTGCATTACAAGATCGAGGAGTTTTTCCCCACGCCACCCACCTACGGCACCGTGAACGGCGAGCCACCGCCCAAAATTCCGTTTGTACTCCCGTGGTATCAGCACGGCGACTGGCTGGACATGCAGCTGAACCTGCACATGGCCTACCCCAATCCCCTGCAGCCGGAAGAATGGCCCCGCGAGTCAGCGGGAGAAACCGCGATTGCTTCGGAGTTATTTACCCACCATGTGCGGGCTGACGACATGCAAAATCCGGGTATCACCTCGCTCGACTACCTGGGCAGCTGGTCAAGGGTTACCCCCTGGCTACCGTGGATGCTGATGGGTCAGCAACCGGGCCACTGCAGCTATGTCGCATTTATGGGTACCTGTGCTCATCCCGCGGACGTGCTGAGTAAACCGGTTATGGATTACGCGGAAAAGCACTACGGTCGGTATTTCGACGCCCCCGAGAGCGTCGACGGACCGAGCCTTTCAGACCTGCAGCACTACGCGAAGGATCGCAAACCAGCACCGTGAGCGACAACTAAAGAGGCGTAACGCAAATGATAGACCTGTATTTCTGGCCCACGCCAAACGGATGGAAAATTTCCATCATGCTCGAGGAATGCGGCCTGCCGTATAACGTCGTTAAAACCGATATCGGACGCGGAGACCAGTTCAAACCCGAGTTCATCGAAATATGTCCGAATAACAAGATTCCGGCGATCGTCGATCACGACGGTCCGGACGGGCCAATATCGATTTTTGAATCCGGCGCGATTCTTATTTACCTGGCTGAGAAATCAGGCCAGTTCATGCCGGAAGACCCCCGGGGCCGTAATGAAGTACTGCAATGGCTGTTCTGGCAGGTCGGCAACATCGGACCCATGGCGGGTCAGTTCGGATACTTCCGCAACTACGCCGAAGAAAAAGTTGAACACGCCATTCAACGCTATGCGAAGGAATACGATCGCTGCCTGGGCGTCATGAACCGGCGGCTGGAAGACCGGGAGTATCTCGCCGGTGACTATTCGATTGCGGACATGGCTACGGTCCCATGGACGCGCTCCTACGAGCGACTGGGCGTGGATATTGCTCCATTCCCCAAAGTGAAACGCTGGCTCGATGCGATCAACGAACGACCAGCGATAGCAAGGGCCTACGAGATCGGGCTCGACTGGTTCCGAAATAAGGGTATGCCGGACAAGGAAAGCCGCAAGCATTTATTCAATCAAAGTGCGGACAGCGTTGATCAGGCTATCGACAAGGCTGCGGACGCCTGACAGGGGAGAAACAATCATGTTTATTAATTTCTGGTATGTAGCAGAGAAGAGCGAGAACGTCACCGACGAACCGGTAGGCGTACGCATGCTGGGTCAGGACTTCGTCCTGTTCCGGGATTCGACAGGCGAAGTGCGTTGCCTGAGCAACATTTGCACACATCGCGGCGGCGCACTGGCGGGCGGCAAAGTAGTCGATGGCTGTGTGGAGTGCCCGTATCACGGCTGGCAGTTCGACGGGGATGGCAACTGTACACGCATTCCGTCACTCGGCCTCGACGGAAAGATTCCCAAGCGCACACGGGTGGATTCATACCCAACGCAGGAGCGTTACGGCCTGGTCTTTGCATTTCTGGGCGACCTGCCGGAAGAAGAACGGCCGCCGATCATGGAATGCAAGGAGTGGGGTCAGGAAGGCTGGCGCGCCACGACTTTGGTTTTTGACTGGGATTACGACTACAAGCGTTCAGTCGAAAATGCGCTCGATCCCGCGCACAACGAATTTGTGCATACGACGCATATAGACAGGAAAAAGAACAAACCGTTTCAGGTTCCCGATCTTGACCTGATTAACACCGACTGGGGCACGGGCTTTCATATTGAAATGCCGGCACCGGCCATGTTCGAGGAGAAAATGGCCGACACGGCCGACCGTCATGAGCCAAGTATTTTCCATATACGTGCGGGTTACCACGGGGTATCGAGTTTCTGGACGTACATCGAGCCGACACCCAAGTTCATCCGCCGGCAACATTTCTATGAAACGCCGGTTGAACGGGGCAAGACCCGGATTTTTGCCATAGACATGCGCAATGCCATGCTGAATCCTTACGACGACAAGCGCATGGTTTACATGGACACGCTTGTGGCTAACGAGGACGGTGACGTGCTGCTCGATGTCCGGCCGGTATTGCAACCAACCAACAATATCAAGGAAAATTTTGTGCCTGCCGACAAGCATATTGCTCACTACCGCGAGAAAATTAAGGAATGGGAGGCAATGGGCTGGCGCATCGACCAGGACGAGGTTGCGCGCAACGAGCATCAGGTTGCCTACGCTATACCCTGCCCTGACCGGCGCAACTCGAAGAACTGGACCCTGGACCCGGTGCCCCTCATACAGGCAACAAGCGGTGGCGCGGATATGAAGATAGCAAGCGCCAATTAAAACCGGACCCGAACCGGCCAGAAAAACAAGACAAGGGGAAATCACATGAGTGACGACTGGCGATATCACAAAATCACCCGCGAGACCGCGGAAACTTACAAGGTACCGAGCGGCGAAATAACCTATTTTCTTTCCACTGCGGCGGAAACAGATGGCAAGATCACCGTGTTTGATGCGTACTTTCCCAAAGGCAGCGGCGTTCCCTGGCATATACACAAGATAGACGAAGAGTTATTTTTTGTTATCTCGGGAAAATACAAGATCGGCGTCGGGGAGGAAGAATTCGAACTGGGAGTCGGAGAGATGGCGATTGCGGGCATCGATGTGCCACGGATGTTCGAAGCAATTACCGACGATGCGTGGATAATTGTTATTAATTCACCCGCAGGGCCGGCAGAAAATTTCATTCGTTATATGCAGAACCTGGAACTGACAGGCCCGCCAGGGCCTGAAGTGTTCGAGCACTGTGAGAAGGAGTTTGGGGTTGTTTTCGGTAAAGGCGACGAATCCTGGTAGAGAAACCCCAGGCGGCAAAGTACTAGTATCCGCGCAGGACAGGATGTCCCAGTGCCGCGGAGCACAAGGATGTGCGAAAGCGGCCTTTTTCGCCGACGCTCGCCTTGTCTTGCATCCACATACCGACGTTTCATCACAACTGCCAGCTGATTCAGAGACCTGAGTTATGCGAAAGCTTGTGATTTGTAGTCCGATTTTGATATTAGTCGGTGCTCTCTCTGCTTGTGCGACAACCAATAGTACACAGCAGGTGAGTTTCGACCCTGATGCACCCACGGTATTTATCGCCGGTTCCAGTCGTGGTCTCGGGCTGGAGTTTGCCCGCCAGTATGCGGCCAGGGGTTGGAACGTCATCGCGACCGCGCGCCGGCCGGAAGCCTCGGAAGGACTGCAGGCGCTGGTCGCAGAATATCCGAATGTCGTCCTCGATGTCCTCGATGTCACGAAGCAGGCAGATGTTCAACGGGTTGCCGAACGCTTCCGGGATCAACCCATCGACGTACTGATAAACAGCGCGGGCATCTGGGGCGACCTGCAGGCACAAACCTTCGGCACGCTCGACTACGAAGCTTATGAGTGGATTTACGAGGTCAATGCGCTTGGGCCACTCAGGGTTACCGAGGCGCTGATCGAGAACATCAAAGCCAGCAAGCAGAAAAAGGTAATTACGCTGGGCGGCGGCATGGGCACACGAAAGACCGTTGAGCAGGCGCCACCGGGCCACTACTGGTATCGCATGTCCCGTGCGGCTAACCTGATATCGATGGCAATTATTCAGAGACAATACAAAAAGCAGGGCATAATCATCGGGATTATTTCACCGGGTAAAGTCGATACCCAGATGTTGAAAGATTCCGGCTGGCCTGCACATTTCAAGAAAATCAGTGCTAAAGACAGCGCCGGGTATGTCATTGAACAGATTGCTCAGCTCACACCCGAGAAAGGCGGTGAGTTAATCAACTATGATGGGAATGTTATTGGCTGGTAACTCGTCATGCCTGACAACATACTACTGTTCGGTGGTACCGGGAGAACGGGACTGGAGATCGCGAAGCTGCTCGTCGCACGCGGTGACAAAGTTACTGCGGTCGTGCGCCCCGGCTCCGATTCAGCCGAACTCGAAACGGTGGGGGTAAGCCTGCTTACCGGCAATCCGCTCGAGGAGGGTCCGGTGCAGCAGGCTTTTGGATCGGATACCTATAGAGCGGTGATCAGCACGCTGGGTCACCGGCGCGGCGAACCGGCGCCGCGTGCGGACCTTGCGGGTACGGAACTGATCGTCGATGCGGCCGTGCAGTATGGTGTTACCAGGATGCTGATGGTCACCATGATAGGTACAGGGGACAGTATTGGTGCCGTATCGGACAAGGTCATCGAATTCCTCGGCGATGCCATCGAAGCGAAGACAGCGGCCGAGGCGAAGCTAAAAGACAGCGGCCTGGATTTCACGATCCTGAGACCGGGTGGACTAACCGGAGACCCCGCCACCGGCACCGGAGAGAAAATTCTTGATACCAGTGTGATGGGCGTAATCACCGCAGCGGATCTTGCCCGCCTGGTTGTCGAATGTCTGGACGATGACGACACAATCGGTCAGACCTATCACACTATCGATCCGGAAATAAAACAACCCGCACCCTTGCAGCGTGGCGAAGATTTACCGGCAAAGAAATAATACTCAAAACCACTATCTATAGAGGAAAGCAATGATTCAATCGTGGACGGCGACCTGCGTACAGGTTTTGAACCATACCGTAAATCACGTACAGACCCGCGAAGAAGCGATGGAAATCGTAAACCGCAGTCTTGACCGCTGGGAAATACTGATCCTCGGCGGTATCGCACCGGGGCAGGCACGCCCTAACAACCCAAACCAGTTATTGCTCTTTCCCGAGTTTGCGCTAACGGGTTTTCCTATTCTTGAAAGTGCAGATGAGTGGATTGAAAAAGCCTGTTTCGAAATTCCCGGCCCGCAAACCGAACGGCTACAGAAAATTGCCCAGACCCACAGACTCTACATTGGAGCTAACTCTTACGAACGTGACGAAGCCTGGCCCGGAATCTATTTCAACTGCTCCTACCTGATCGACCCGACGGGTGAGATTATTTTGAAGTACCGGCGCATCAACACGCTGCACTCAGTATCGCCACATGACCTGATGGACAAGTACCTCGATATGTACGGTATCGAGGGTACCTTCCCGGTTGCCGACTGCGAACTCGGCAAGATCGCGATGATGCCCTGTGCCGAGATCATGTACCCCGAAGCAGCCCGCGCTTTCATGATGCGTGGTGCAGAAGTCATCCTGCATCCGACCAGCGACAGCGGCGCGATGGACCTCTGGGCCTGGGAATCGGCTAAACGAGTGCGGGCCGCCGAAAACATGGTTTACCTCGTGTCCTGTAACGCCGGTGGCTCGGTCGGGGGGGCAATCCCCGGCAACTTCAACATGGGCCATTCGAAAATTTTCGATTTCAACGGCCGCCTGCTCGGAGAATCGGGCGGTCCCGGCGAAACGGTATTGCCATCGGCGACCATCGATATCGAGGAACTGCGGCGTGAACGTACCGATTGCATGGCTTACAACCGCATACTGAGCCAGCGCCATGATATCTACCGCGCTGTTTACGATGCGGCGCTGTTTATTGCGCCGAACGCCTACCTGGAGAACCGTATGCCTTCACGCAAGGCATCAGTCGACCTGCTTCGGGACAGCCTTAAAAATGCAACCGAACGTGGCAGCGTTACAGCACCAGAATAAGTGGAGGATATAAATATGTCAGACAAAAAACCTGCTATCGAAAGCCTGATGGGCGAGCGGGGCCGTTTACGCACCGCCCACGAAATGCTGAAAGCCGCATTGGAAACCGACACCCGCGACTATTCCTTTATCCCCTTCTATATTGCAGTCGCCAACTACATGGAAGCATCTATGGGTCGGCTTAATGAGCAGGATATAAAAATGCTCGGCCGGCTTACCGAGAAACTTGGCAGCGCTACCCCGGAGGAGGAAGAAATCATCGCCGAAGTACACCGGCGGCTTGACGGCAACCGGGAACATCTGAAGAAATTCCTTGCATGCAGGACAGCCCTGGCATCCAACCAGGATGATGATAAAAGTATCGCCGATTATGAGGTGACGAGTCACGCTTATATCGACTACATCCACAACCGGATGGGCCACCATGCGCCGAGTACCGACATTGCACGAAAGCTATTTGATGAATCCGACTGGATCGATATTGCAGATATAGATGAAGAATATTTCGCAAGAGAAAAGGAGCTCTATAAAGAGCTGCTTGAGACGCGCCCGGAAAGTGTACCGCTCGGTATGGCAGCCGAGGAGTACGTAGAACAGTACCGCACCGACAGAGGCTAAGAGTCAGCGCTATTTGCTAACTGCTGTGGAATTGCCTACACCGAGAAATACCAGCGTTGCCGGAATCAACGCGATATAACAGAAAGCGCCGATTGACAGCGTCGCAGATATGCCACCGGCGATATTCAAAGCAACTGCGGCGATCGATGCCACGACTCCGGTAGCCCCGTTTATTCCCCAGAACCAGGGTGTAGGGCGTCGATCCAGGCTTGAAATAATCCGCATACCTGTCGGAAATCCATAACCCATCAGCAGACCGGCAGGTGCAATAAGAGCAACAGCTATCGTCGCGCGCTCAACCAATGCCGCGCTGTCGAAAGCCAGGAATACCCCGGGCGTCCAGACAGGCAAACTGGCGATATAGAGGCCGGTCAGTAACGCCCAGGCGGTGAAACGAACGCGCGTGTTTAACACAAACCAGTCGCTCAGGAGGCTGCCGATACCGGTCGTCAGTATCAGCGAAAACAACAACACGCTGAGGGAATAAAAAGGGTGGCCGAGGAACACGCTAAGCCGCTGCAGCAACGCAATCTCGACTACCATGAAGCCGACACCGATCAGCATGAAATAAAGGGTACCGCCGGTAACCAGCTTACGGCCGACGTCTTCCAGTGCGTGCCGCATCGGTATCACGATCGTCGCGATCACCAGCATAAGGGCCAGCAGGAATAAGATAATCAGCGTGACGGTCGCAGCCAGGTTGCCGCCAACAACGCCGGCACCCTCGGGGAGTCCACGCTCAAGTGCGATCTTTAATGCCTGGGCCGGCTTATGCAGCGGAAGCTGATTAAAGAAAAACGGGCGGTCGTCCGTAGGTGGGCTAAGGTCCAGTTCGAAGCCATCGGTTACCTTCTGTAATTCTTCCGGACTCATAACGCTGACTATCGAATTAAGCGTACCGGATTCCGATTTTCGACTTGGAGTTAAGAGCACCTCATGATCGAGGTCAGCCGATGCTTTTTCCAATGCCGCGATATCGTGATCTCGAAACTCGGACACCGACAATACCAGTGTCGCAACCATCTGCTGACTGGCCATGAAGATATGCTTGCGCGGCTCCGTGACACCCAGTTCCATCAGTGCAGCTGCGGCAAGACTGATCATGCGACCGGACTCGTCAAGGTTGTCCGGGCTGTACCAGCGGCTGACAGTAAATACACCATCGGCAGATAAGCGGGACAAGATGGTCTTCCACGCCTCTACCGTATAGAGCCCGTTTTCGCTGAGCGTAAACGCGCCTGCACCGGTTGCAGCCCAGGTATCTATCAGGCTCATTTCTATGATGTCGAAGTTTTCGGAACTACGCGCGAACCAGCTCCGGCCCTCATCGACGATGAGTCGAACACCGGGTATTGCATCCAGGTTGGTGAAATCGCCAAATCCTGGTTGCTGCTCCAGCAGTTTTACGATGATCGGATTAATCTCAACAGCAGTGATGTCCTTGATACCGAACAGGGCAGCCGACTGTATATCGCGACCTCCGCCGACCCCGATAATTGCTGCGGACTCACGGTCTGGCAGGTAGTAAGCAAGGTTGCTAATGTCGTAACGTAGCCAATCGAGTTCACTGATATCCTCTTTCAGACGGTACGAAGGCGTTCCCGCCGCCCCATCGATAGTCGCGTAACGGATATCAACCCTCGTATTCCGCGGAAACTTCGGTGACGGCCCCCAGAGGGGCGGTAACTTGTAACCTATATCCATCAATGAAATTCGTGAGAAGGAATTCCACTCCTTAAAAATATGGGTGCGTGGAGTTTCAAGCAGGTCTTTAACGACCAACGGTTGCAAACCGCGGTCAGTCAGGCCGTTACCGAACGCCACCACAACCAGAACAAGCGAGATTAGAATGTGACGATTGAACAGGCCCGATAATAATGGCTTCGCTTCAGGTTCCCCGCCAATGGCTGAGCCGGAAAACAGCCAGGCCCCCACTGATGCGATTGCCGCAATCCACAACATCGTGGACGGACCATCGGTCATGCTAAGCAACCACAGCACACCCAGGCACCCGACCGCAGCACCGAGCAGATCAAAACCGTAGACACGGCCAATGGGGAAGGGGCTGCGTGTCAGCGCCAGGCTGACGACTATCCCCGAAAAGAAAAAGGGGATGGCTATTGCTACCGAAAGCTCGAGCCACGCCCAGATATTACCCAGCGTTGTATGCAGCCCGGGTGACTGCAGCGCCAGTGACATCTGAAAAGCAAAACAGACTGCGATGGATGCCGCAAACAGACTGCTGAAATACCCCAGATCGTAAGTCAGTGTCTTCTCGGTAAAACGATCCCGTTGTAAATAGACCCAGATCGCTCCTGCTGTAAGGCCGAACATCGCCATACTGATGGCAAAAAAGGCAAGATAGTACCAGGCGACAACGGAAAGAATTCGTGTCTGCGTTAGCTGCAGCATCAATGTGCAGGCTGTTATAAGAAACAGACCGGAGTAGAAGCGGATATTTGCCATACAGTTTTATGCTTTTTTTAACGGCTGGCTGGCAGAGTCAGCCCGGCCGCGGATGGGGAGCAAATATACCGGTCGCCGCTGGAAGTGTCCAACAAATAAGTCTTTGAAGCAGCAAGCATATTGTGTAAGGGCGAGGCATAAGACATAAAGCCACATCTATTCTTTTCTGCCCTGCTCTTATCTGTTAGCTTTCGGTCAGCATCAGGCTCCAGATTACCGGAAACAGAACCAGTCAGCAGATGAAATGACTCCGGAAAGGCACTTTAAAAAATTACCGGTAGCGGTCACCGGTCAGGGGAACTCTTCCCTGTGAATTCTGTAACTTTTCTGCAGCGCGCGCTGATCATTCTATTTGCACTATTGTTTGCTGCCGAGGCGGTACTGGCACTGCAATGGCGCCTGGTGCAGGATGCACCGCTGCTCCATTACGTTGCCTGGCTGGCTAACGAACACGACTATGTCGTGTATCGCGATATATTCGAAACCAGCATGCCGGGGACCTTTCTGGTACACATGTTTATCGGCCGGCTCTTCGGTTACGGCGACCTGGCCTTCCGCCTGGTCGACCTGGCCTGGCTTGCGAGCCTGATGACCGTGAGCTGGTTACTTATCCGTCGCATCAACCCGGTTGTCGCCTGGGCGAGCACCCTGGGATTTGCCATCACATACATTGCTTACGGCCCGGGCATGACCATGCAGCGGGACTACCTCGGCCTGTTGCCCATAGCTGGCGCCATGCTGATCGCTGCCGGGTCTCGTTACAGTACCGGCACGCGTGCAGCACTGGTGGGCGGCCTGTTCGCTACCGCGGTTACCCTGAAACCGCATCTCGGCCTGGGCCTGCCCTTCGTGCTTATCTACATGACGGTCCGTGAAAATGAAGACTGGAAGAACGACTACAGCGCAGCATTCAAATCGCTAATCAGGATCGGATTACTCGCTTCCACCGGTTTTCTGCCGGTACTTTTGTTACCGGTGTTATGGCTTTGGTTAACAGGGGGACTCGAAACTTTCTGGGAAATGGCCACCCGTTATCTACCCCTGCATGTGGACATGACCGGTTCCATCGAAACGGTGACACCCGAAAAATACTTCGACTACACGGTAAGAAAATATATACACGGTATCCGTTTCTACGTGCCGCCCGCGATACTGGGTATTTTTTTCGCGCTCCGCTTCGGTGGGCTGGAACGGGATCAACGCCGGCTGGTTTACCTGTTCGCCTGCCTCATCTTCGTGTACAGCATTTATACCGTTATTGGTGGCAAGTACTGGCTATATCACTGGATTCCGTTCCGTTACATGGTAATGGTCTGCACCGCACTCGTGCTGCTACCATTAGTGCAACTCAACAGGCGCAAGTTGATAGAAAGCGGCTGTGTTGTCTTGTTTGCAGCCATGTTATTCATCTGGGTATCACTCTGGGGATACGACAAACAGACGCTAAGGTTCCCGGCCAGTTTTGTACACCAGGTGAGTGGTTTGCCGCCCCCGTCGCCCAGGGATGGCATGGTCGATGAAATTGCCGACTTCCTGATTGCCGCAGAACTGGGGCCCGATGAAAAAGTACAACCCCTCGACTGGGTCGCTGGCGCGGTACACGCCATGCTGATCGCAGAGGCGTTACCGGCCACCCCCTACGTGTACGATTATTATTTCTATCACTACATTTCGAATCCCTACATCCAGAAAATCCGGCAGGAATATATAGCAGCGCTGCAGACTGACTTACCCCGCTACATGATCGATATAACGTTTAAAGTCAGGCCTACCGGGCTTGATACGACTGATACCTTCCCGGAGCTGGAAGCGATTATTGAAAGCCAATACCGGGTTGCACAGAAAGGCACGAACTACCGGATACTGGAACGTATAGCCGATTAAACCGAATCCGCCCCGGCCGGCCCCCTGCCGAGCCAGTTCTCGGCTTCCTCGATGCTCGCCCGGTAAGGCTTCAGGCCCAGCGTCAAAAGACACAGCGACGGAATCGCGACCAGGGCCGTCATCAGCGCGAGCGAATCGTTAATGCGCTCCGGCGCGCCGAACACATAATCGGTCAGCAGGGCAACCGTAGTCGCGCCGAGTCCCAGGCCGAACACATTTGTGATCAACAGGAATACTGCGGATACCTGCGCGCGCATTTCGTTCGGCGTAATGAGCTGGAACGCGGCAACGTTGGTGCCCTGCGGGAAAGTCAGGAAAAAGACGAGCACCGCAATCAGGGCAAGCGAGAGATCGACATCCCCTGCCAGTGGCGCAGCTATCCCGCAGGGTATCGCTATCCATAAAGAGTGAACGGCTGTTCGCAACGGTGCATCGATCCGGCCCCGCTTCGCGAGCCATGTACACCAGAAACTCCCTGCCAGCACCCCGGCAACGCCGCCGATGATAGCGACCGGGCCGAACAAGCTGCCTACCTCGCTTTCATCCAGCCCATGCGTACGTACAAAAAAGGGGGCGATCCAGCCGAAATAGCCCAGCGTAAACATCGCACTCAACGACATGCCGCTGAGCAATGTTCCGTAGGTCGTCCAGCGGCCGCGCGCGAACTCCAGCACCGCGCGCAAAGACAACTGCTTAGCCTCCCGCGAAGTCTGCATCAAGCCAGTGCGTAGCGGTTCACGCACGGTCAGCAGTGCCCAGAGCGCGAGTGCAATGCCGGGTAAACCCGTAATCAGGAAAACGAGTTGCCAGGAACGAATCTCGCCCAAAACGGGAAACTCTACAACCCCTACATTTTCTGCGTAAGACATGATCATGCCGCCTACCACGAACGCCAGCCCGGAACCGATCGGCGCGCCCAACATCATCACCGCATAAGCGCGCGGCAGTTTCTTCCTGGGAAAATAGTCGCTGATCATCGAGTACGCAGATGGCATCAGCGTAGCTTCACCGATGCCGAGCCCGACACGCGCGAAAAAAAGTTGTGCGTAGGTCTGGGCAATGCCACACAGACTTGCCATGACACCCCAGAAGGTCGCACCGATGCCGATAATCCAGCGGCGCGAACGACGGTCTGCGAGCCTTCCTACCGGTATCCCGATCACGCTGTAGAAGAGCGCGAACGCCAACCCTGACAGCAGGCTGACCTGGGTGTCTGTTACGCCGAGGTCTGCCTTCAGCGGATCAATTACCAGGGAAATAACCGTACGGTCGAGAAAAGACACTATGTACAAAAGTGTCAGCACGAACACCACGTACCAGGAGTAAGCCGATGACGGACTAGCTGGGGTCTTTAGGGATGAGTTTCCGGCCACTGCTGCCTTCCGAAGGATTTGCCCCGCACAGCCTAACCTATACGCGGACGCGCCGCATTGCAGCCAACTCCCGGCCGGCACCGGTTTGATACGATGAGGCTCTTCCAACGGAGGGCTGCAACGCCATGTATATCAACTTCTGGTATCCCATCTGCACGACCGAAGAACTGGTTGCAGAAAAACCATTGCGTTCTCAACTGCTCGGTCTGACTTTCGTGGCCTTCCGCGATACCGACGGCAAGGCACACGTACTGCACGACATTTGCGTACACAGAGGCGGATCTCTGAGTATGGGAAAGGTAATTGGCGATTGCGTCGAGTGCCCTTACCACGGCTGGCAATTCGCCGGAGACGGCAAGTGCAAGCTGATACCGTCACTCGGAGCCGATGGTAACCCCCCTGCTCGCGCAAAAGTAGATACTTATCCCGTCGAAGAAAAATATGGCATCGTGTTTGCCTTTCTCGGTGACCTGCCGGAAGCGGAACGCCCGCCGCTATACGAGATCGAAGAATACGAAGATCCGGCGTGGCGCCAGCATGAGCTGGTTCTCATGGAGATTAATTGTTTCTATGAGCGGTCGATGGAGAACGGTATCGATCCCCAGCATAACGAGTTCGTGCATCCCGCGCAGGGCAACCCGACACCTATACCCGGCTCGGTCGAACATCCGGTTAGCGAGTGGGGCTCGGGAGTTACCAGCAAGTACACGGAATTAACCACCAAGCAATCCGAGGATGCTGGCATGAAGAGCAATCCGGCGGAACTTGGTGCCGGCACCTGGTACCACGGCCCGAATACCCTGATTACCTGGGTAACCTTCAAGAAAAATACCAGCCTGCACCAGTACTTTTTCGAGGCGCCGATAGATGGCAACCATACGAAAATCTACTTTATAAATATGCGGAGTTTCAGGTTGGATCCGAAATACGATGACAGCATTCGCGATGCCAACCTGAATGTAATAAGCGAAGATATAGGTGTCCTTGAAACCCTGTACCCGGTCAGGACGCCCGAAACCCGCACCAAGGAAGTAATGACCGAAGGTGACAGAGCGATAGTGCGCTATCGCGATCACCTCGATGAATGGAACGCCAATGGCTGGCGCCTTGACTGGAATGCGATGCAGGAGAACGAGGGCGACATAGCTTACGCGATTCCCTGTCCGGAACGGCGCAACTCGGGAAACTGGGTGCTGGATGAGGTTCCGCTGAAACGGGTCGCGCAGAAATCCGTAGAAAGCGCCGCCTGAAGCTAGTCTGTGTTTTGACGCATCGCCCGCAGCTTGTCTGCGAGTTCGCGATATTGTTGTGTATTGTTCTCCAGCGCCTTCTCGTCGAGCCAGGCACAAACTTCACTGTCAACAGCTGCAATCACCTTCGCTCCTTCAGGCAGCAGGCCTGGCTTGCCTTCGGCGCAGACAAATCCCCGCTCGCACAATTCGGTCAGCAGCTCATCGCTGTTGGCCTCAGCAATGCCTGCAATACGCGACAACAGGCTGTAACTCGCATAGTCCAGATTTTGCGACCGGGCGGCCGCATCGATGCGCTGACGGAGCACATCACCCAATTGATCGGCTTCTTCGAGCAGTCCTTTAAGGGCAGCGCCCGCTATGGTTCCAGGATGGCTTGAACATGCAGTCACGGCAATCCCGGGCTAAGCCAGATCGCTAAGCGGCTTCCGTGTACTTCTCGAAATCGACAGTCGAGTCACTATATGTCTGGTTGGGCACCGATTCCGGCGCGCGGTGATTGAGCTGCCCGTAACCGCCAACCATCTGCACCGGTTTTATCAGGCCGCCAGTAGGTATGACCGAGTTAAAGTTTTTCCGGTCACGGAACAGCATCGGATCCCAGCCGTGATACATGAACATCTGTTTCGGCTGCATGCTCGAACTCACGTGCGCCATGGCCACAAAATCACCAAGTCCGTTAAAGATACGGATCAGGTCGCCGTCTTCTACACCACGCTCCGCCGCATCATCCGGGTTCACATAGATGTCCGGCTCACCGCGCTGCAGGCTTAAAAGCAATGAGTCGTCACGCCACAGGCTATGGATTCCGTGCCGTGCATGGCCCATGGTCAGGCGTATGTCATAACCGGGGTTCGACAACGGCGATTTATACATAGGTAGCTGTTCACCTTCGGCAAGAAAGGTTGCTTCATCGAGGTAAAACTGCTGTCGACCGGTAATGGTTTTGTAAGGCTTCTTGTCTTTAGTACTGGCCAGCGTTCGATAACTGAATGGCGAAGCCGGTCCGAACTGTACATCGTCGCAATCGTCGCCGCGCATCATGCCCTGTCTTGCGAGTTCATCGAACTTGACTTTCGGCGTACCCAGCGAATTTTCCAGGAGATATTCAACGGCATCAGAATCCTGCATAAGCCGGCCGCCCAGCGTGTACTGATCGTAAGCCAGGCTGTAGTCGCGTGGTAACGGATTGCCAAACAACATGTCCTGAACCGGCTCCAGGTTGCGTGCCAAAGCGATCTGGCTGATACGTTGACAAAGCCTGGCCATGATGTCCCAGTCGCTGAGCGATTCACCGACCGGAGATACTGCCTGGTCCATCACCTGTATGTACGGCGTACGCCCCTCTAGCGTGATGTCACGCTTCTCGTACTGGTGCGCGACAGGTAACACGTAATCCGAATACATGGCCGATACACTCATGTCGGGCGTCATTGCAACGAGTGTCTTAACTTTCGACATCGCGCTTTCATAAAAACGCTCACCGGAGGCGCGCCAGTTCATCGGGTTGTGGCCTGCCAGTATTGCCATATTCCAGGGCTTGGCACCGAAGTCCGGCAACCAGCGGTTTAAAAGCGCTTTCCGGTAATGCTGATCGATATGCTCGGCCATTTCCTCGCCATACATGGCGGCATTCAGCTCCCTGCCATTGGCCTTGGCGTAATCCCAGACAGCCAGTGAAGCAATGCGCAGCTGCGGGCCCATGCCATCGAATACCAGTTTGAACAGGCCGTCAGGCCGCGGCAGGTTGGTCGTCTGCACACCGCCGCCCGCTCGTCCGGTGTTTGCAGTCAATGCTGACATCAGGAGCCACGCGCGGTTCAGCAGATCGCTGTGTAACCATTTATTCACTCGATAGCCCGCAAAAATCATCCCCGGAGGCGATGCTGCAAACTTGCGCGCGACCTGGCGTATTACATCCGCACTGATTCCGGTCTCTTCGGCAACGTCTTCAGGGCGATAACGGTTAGCGGTTTCACGGGCCAGTTCGAACACGGTGGTGACTTCAACGGGTCCTTCCCCGGTTTCAACCGTCCAGCTGCCTTCCAGTGCGGGTTTCAGATTACCGAGCTCAAGGTTCTCCTCCACGGGGGAAAACTCGGGGTTGTACATCTCATCGTACCGGGTCGATGTTGCCGGCGCTTTGGCAATCGAATCCGTCGCTTCATCCCAGACAAAGAAACCATGCTCACCGATACCCATCTCCCTTGCACGCAGAAAGCGCTGGTTATCCTTGCGCACCAGGAACGGCAGATCAGTCTGTTCGCGAATGTAATCCCATTCAATTTTGCCGTCTTCGAAAATTACCTGCACCATTGCCATGGCGAGCGCCAGGTCGGTGCCGGGTTTTACATTCAGCCACTTCGAAGCATGAATTGCACTGGCATTGAATTCGGGTGAGATAACAATGACCTCGGTGCCGTTGTATCTCGCTTCCCAGAAAAAGTGCGCGTCCGGAATGCGTGTCGCAGCCGGGTTACACGCCCAAACGAGGCAGGTACGCGACTTGTAGATTGCCGCCATGCTGTCGCCCGGTAAGGGATGGCCGATAGTCTGCTGGGCGCCCAGGGGCAAATCACCTACACCTGCAAAAGTTTCGGGCACGGTTATGCCGGTAATATTGGCAAAGCGGAAGAAACCGGCGAAGGTCGCACGCTTCAGGATCATGGCAGTACCCATTGCCATCGTGATCGTCTCCGGCCCGTCTTCGACCGCGTAATCGACTATTTTTTCGGCGACTTCTTCTATCGCCTGGGTCCAGGTAATCCGTTGCCACTTGCCTTCGCCGCGCTCGCCCGCACGCTTCATCGGGTACAGCACCCGTTGCTGCCCGTACATGTACTTGGCCTGCCGCAAACCCTTCTGACAACCGCGCGGCCCGTAATCGGGAGTATCTTCACCCGACGCACCGTATTCGCCCTGCTGTTCCTCGCGCCAGACGATGCCGTTGCGCACGTAAATGTTAAAAGCGCAGTGACCCGTACAGTTAATGCCGCGACTACCCCGTACAACCCGGTCCCAGGTCCACTTGTTACGCGCGATATCTTCCCACCGCCGGTAAGCTCCACCTTCATGACCTGCAGCACCCGCTGCACCGTACTTGAGAGATAGCGCCAATGCGCCGCTACCTGCCAGGAAAGTTCTCCGATCAGTTGAGATTGAGTTCATGCAGGGGGTCTCCGCAGGAGTTTCCATGAATTGTGGTTAGTGCAGAAAATACACCATCCGGACAGGCAGTGTAAGGTTTGCTTACGGCAGACCTCAGAGCAAACCTGCGTCCGTCAGTCGTTGGAGGATATTGTCCTGGCGCTCGCGGAACCAATCGCGGTCGGGCGGCTCCTGTACTTTCCCGTCACGCAGCAAACCATTGCCGGTACGAATGGGGTAGGTCGAATACATCAGCGCATAGATATCAGTGGGCTGGCGTGACAACAGGTTAGCCATCCCGAGGCGGCGGCGCTGCTCACGCTGTGCATTAATATCGATTACCGCGTGCGCGAGCATGCTCTCGCCGCCTTCGGCCGCCGCAGCCATCGTGTCGCCATGGTAGTCGACAACTTTCGACATGCCGCTGCAGGTATACGCGGGTATCGGGATGTCATCGATAGAAGCTGTATTGGCTGAGATAATATAGATGGCATTCTCGATAGCGCGCGCCTTTCGGCATGCCTCACGGTCGGTGGTCTTCGGGCTGCCGGGTTCACTCGTCGGGTGAATGAGCACTTCGGCGCCACGTAGTACATTGGCACGCACCAGCTCCGGCCACATGATTTCTTCCGAAGCAATACAGGCCAGATTGCCGATCTCGGTCTTCGCAACAGGGAACACTCCCTCGATTCCGTAAACCTCGAGGTACTTGTCCCAGATATCGTGCGGCGTCACTTCGAAGCTCGATGACAACCGGCGGTATCGAAGCACAACATCTCCGTTCGGGCCGACGATAAAACTGGTCTGGAAATACAGTTCCGGAAAATTCGGGTCGATTTCGTAGACATTGCCTGACAGATAGATATTGTTTTTCTGGGCGAGTTCCCCGAGGAATTCATACTCCGGGCCGTCATAGTCGATCGCGGCTTTGGCGCGCCATTCTTCATGACTGTTACCCAGCGGGAACCCGGAAAGAAAGTACTCCGGCAACACAACCAGCCGCACGGTGCTGCCGTTATGGAAGTGCACGAACTGAACGTTGGTAGTCACGTAAGCAGCGATGCGTTCCAGCGACGCCATGCGTACCTTCGCCGCCGCTTCGGCATCAGGACAGAGATTCACCGTCTTGCAGGCAATCTGCAGTGCGGTGGCCGTGTAGAGGGGAACCGTCTCGATCGTATCTGACATGCTGCTTTCTCGTTGTTTAGCGGGGCGCACAGGAATGGCACAACCTTTTAGTCGAGTCTGGCCAATTTTGAGAGACCTGCTCAAGTACTACAGCAGGTGTGCTTTACCAGATGGTCACGCCTGTATAATTCCCCGGTTCTTCGCTACCGGGAAACTCGCTTGAGCGGTTTCAGCGACATAAAAACAGCACTGGATGAACGTGAGCAGCTCGGGCTTTACCGTCGTCGGCGGACTGTCGCCTCGGCACAGGGGCGGGAACTGGTCGTGAATGGCAAGCAACTCCTGAACTTCTGCAGCAACGACTATCTCGGGCTCGCAAATGACGAGCGTGTCCGGGCAGCTTTCAAACAGGGTATCGACGACTGGGGCGCCGGCAGTGGCGCGGCCCACCTCGTCAGCGGGCACACTTCCGCCCATCACGAACTTGAAACTGCGCTGGCGGAATTCACCGGTCGGCCCCGCGCCCTGCTGTTTGCGAGTGGCTATGCGGCCAACCTGGGCACCATCAATGCGCTTGTGGGCAACGGCGATCACGTCCTGGAAGACCGGCTGAACCATGCCTCACTGCTCGACGGCGGCCTCATCAGCGGCGCACGTTTCCAGCGTTACCAGCATCGCAACACCGAAGACCTGGCGGGCAAACTCGAGCAACTTGACCCTGCTGACAAGCGTGTACTGGTGGTCAGCGATGGCACATTCAGCATGGACGGCACGACCTGCGATATAGCAACGACTGCAGGTATCTGTGGCCGTAACGGTGCGTGGTTCATGGTCGACGAAGCGCACAGCCTCGGCGTAACCGGTGACCGGGGCCAAGGGCTGGTCGACCCGCAGCAACACGGCACAGAATCGGTACAGATCCTGATCGGAACACTGGGTAAAGCTTTCGGTACCCAGGGTGGGTTCGCCGCCGGCAGCGAGGAGTTGATCGAAACCCTGATCCAGCAGGCGCGTACTTATATATACAGTACTGCACTGCCCGCCGCCGTTGCGGTTGCCACGCTTGCGAGCCTGGAGATCGTTGCGGAAGAAAGCTGGCGACGCCAACGCCTGGCGGAACTTAGCGGGCGCTTCCGTGAAGGCGCGCGGGAGCTGGGCCTGGAGTTGTCAGACTCCCCGACACCCATTCAACCCGTGATACTCGGCGACGAACGCAGTGCACTGCAGATGAGCGCATTACTGGAAGAACAGGGACTCATGGTTACGCCGATCCGGCCGCCGACTGTACCGGCGGGCACATCACGGTTACGAATTACGTTCATGGCCACACATACCGATGACGATCTGGATAAATTGCTGACCGCACTTGCCACGGTTTCAGACACATGAGCAACGCATTCTTTGTAACGGGCACAGATACGGCGGTCGGTAAAACACTGATCGCACGAGCCCTGCTGAAACTAGCCCGTGATGCAGGCCAAGATACACTCGGGCTGAAACCGGTATCGGCCGGCTGCGAGTTACGTGGCGATATCCTGGCAAATGACGATGCGTGGAAGCTGATGCACGAGTCATCATGCAAGCCGTCTTACGAAGCTGTGAACCCGGTAGCCCTGAAAGAGGCCATGGCGCCGCACATCGCGGCCACGCGTGAGGGCCGTACCCTTGCGGTTGACAGTCTCGTCAAACACTGCAGGCCCCTGATCGACGGAGCCGATTTTACGGTTATCGAAGGCGCCGGAGGCTGGGACGTGCCGCTTAACCAAACCGAAAGCATGGCCGACCTGGCAGCCGCACTGGGTTGCCCGGTCATCCTGGTCGTCGGTGTCCGGCTGGGTTGCCTGAATCACTCGTTGCTGACCGCGCGCGCGATCCGGGAACACGGGCTGGAACTGGCGGGCTGGGTGGCCAACCGCATCGATCCGCACATGCCGGTCGCGGAGGAGAATATTGCGGCCCTGAAGGACCGGTTGCCCTGCCCGTTGCTCGGTACAGTCCCGTGGCAGGATGACGTCAGCATCGCAGGCGTCGCTGCATCGCTCGACATCTCACAGCTGATGGACTGAGTGACAGGATCCAACATAAATAGTAGTTTTAAGGGATTGTTCCCTTATGATAGGGACATATCAGAATAAAAAATCTCTAGCGGAGGGGACCATGGACAGTAACTGGATGATGAAGCCACGCAGCCGGCGCGATGCGCTGCTCGGCATCGGCGGTGTCACAGCGGGCAGCATGCTGCTCGGCGCTTGCGAACCGTCGGCCGAAAAACCATCGGGTGGCGTTGAGAGGGTTTCGGCTGATTTCAGCGACCCCAAGCAAAGCCTCGATGCCTTTATAAAGCTTACGGGCGACCTTGACCCGAAGAAAGAAACGCCCGGGTGGTTCGGCGGCATGGTATTCGGCGATACCCGGCGCGACCGCCCGCTACGGCCGCTTTTCGGAGTACAGGGTTTCGGCGTGGTACGAACGGAAGAACAGCCCGATGGCTCGTTCAAAGTTTTTAACCGTGAACTCGCCTTCTACACCGACCCCAAGACAGGTAAATTTATTGACAGGTGGAAGAACGCATATACAGGTGAAATGTGTGACGTTAAACCGATCCATAATATGACTGTAAACGCACACCTCATCGTCAGCGAAAAAGTCGGCACCGCGATCGAGATGGACTTTGACGGCACGTTGATGGAGGTTCCGTTACCGTTGGGATGGGATACCTTTGGCGACAAGGTATTTTCCAACTTCGAAGTGCACACGGCATTTCCGAACGAACTCAAGCCCGAAGTCTGGCCACGGGAATCGGCCGGCAAAGTATTGCGCATTGCCGAGATTTTCCAGCGTGTAGCAAGCCTTTCCGATGTCGAGAACAGCAAAACGACCAGTGCCGACTATTCTGGCACCTGGACCCGGGTTGGCCCCTGGTTGCCGTGGATGCGCCAGGGCCAGGCCGACGGCAGCCTCATATTCCGCACCTTCATGACCAAGCTCGAGTCGGTCGATCAGATACCGCCCGACCTCAAGGCGATCACCGAGGAACGCCTGCCGGATTATTTCCAGGCGCCGCCCCCGGAAACCTGGGGGGGCAAGAACGACTCAAGCTTCAGCGTCTACGTGCGGGAAAACGATCCGCTGCCGCCATTAGACAAGGAGTAGGAGTCGGCTTTAAATGACGACAGGCTTCCGGGTGGCAGAAAAACACTTGGAAGGCTGGCGTCGGAATTTATTTCGGAGAATCCACAGGATTCGGAGATAGCCGCGAAGCAACCTGGTGCAGATGGCCCGACAATGGGTTTTGTGTCGCTACGCGACGGTCAAATATGCGTGTCCGAATACACGCAAATTCGGTTCGCGGCCGGTCACTCTCGGCCATCCATGGCCTGCGCGACATTAGGAGACATCCTGTCCAGCAAAGCCGCTCCTACAGGGCGTTCCTAAGAGTCCGCCACAGGCTGCAACCGGCGGCGCATCCCCAGCAGCCCCAGGCCAGACGCAAACAACCACGCGGCTGCAGGAATGGGCACGACCGCCGGACCTGTACCCGGCGTCGGCGCTACCGCGCTGAAGTCGAGAGCATTGTCGCCCGTATCGGTCCCAAACAGGTCACGCGACAGGCTGGTCGCGCCTGTCACATCGACGGCGTAATTCCCCTCACCTGCATTAAACATTCCGGCATCGCCGTACTGGAGCGCATCGATCAGCATCTCGCCCTCGAACAGCCTTACCGCATCCGGGCCGTTTTGCCAGTCTACGTTGGCAACAAAATCACGTACCGCCGCAAGCGAAGCGCTGGCAGAATCAGTAGCAATTACAAAAATGCCATCGACTGGAATTACCGTACCGCTCAGGTCGATGGTTCGATATACATCGCCGTTCAGACCGTTGATCCCGGCCAGGCTCCAACCATCGAGCAGGGTTCCGGGCGCCCCGAATAATTCGATAAATACATCGTCTGCATCGGACCCGGGGCCGTCATAAAGGACTTCCTGAATAACCACCGCAGCCTGCGCTGCCGGTGCCGATAACAAAAACAATACAAGCAAAAGTCCCGTACCTGCACAGGTGAATCTATAACGCTTCATTTTTTAGCTCCGCTTTGACCAGTGACTGCCATCTGACAGGCAATCCTGCGGAACTCTGCCGGTCACGGCAGCACAAGAAAGTTATGAATCGACCCGGAAACTCACTGAAGCTGTATAAATTTGTCCGGCTTACGGACTTTTCCGGAGGTGGTGCGGGGAATGCGGATAAAGTTATTCGAAGTAACCGGCAACACTTAGGAGACTATTCCGGATATACAAATCAGAGACTTGCTTGACGGCGGTGCCGGAAAGAGCTTCGCTGCGATCATACGTGCAGAGCCGGATGCTGCGCACGGAAGCTAAATCCGGTTATTACTTTCCTGCTACTGCGGCATGTGCGCCTTCGCCGCCTGATACGCCAGCCTCCATATCATTATATGCCTGCAATTCTTCTCGGCTGCCGTGTTGAAAATAGAAATATTTATCCTGAAAATTAATTGGTCTGTTTCGGCCATAGCCTAATGGAAGATCCTGGTAGCTCCTAAATTTTCTATATAGCCAGTTATCAAATTTTTTAATCAATTTATTTTTTCTTCGCATTCTCAGGAAAATCAAGAATGAGACTGGAAGCTGTGAGGATGCAATATAGAATTTAGTTTCAGGCGAAATTTCTCCATCTGTCTGGTCAATTGCATGATAGCGCTGAATAAATCGTCGCACGCCGGGCCGGGCAATAATAAATAGCGATTGTTGAACTATCTGCGGCGTCCCCTCGCCTGAACCAAACATATAATTTCCAGCCATCCTCGATATGCAATGCTCAATAATCTTTCTTCCATGCAGCAGTGCATCCTGCTCAACATATACAAAATAATCTGCATCACTACACATCATGTATTCCAGACCAAGAAACCAGCATCTGGTACAACCGGCATATTTACCCTTTAAATCAGTTGCGTGTCCCGCATTGAAGTTCAAGCTGATGAATTCAATTCTGTTGTCGGCCCGGTTCAGATTCGGCCTGACCGGTGATGCACTATCGACGATGAGGATTTTTTCAGGATCTGTATTGTTATCTACAGACTGATACCAGAGTTCATGAAAATCTTTTCCACGGATTTCATCGCTGCCAAGCAGCTTCTCCCTTGTATCTTCTTCCCTGTTTTCCGGGCACCACCAACCTGTACAAATAATGTATTTCATATGAGATGTACTGAAAAAGGCCCCTGACTGATTTGCAAAGAATAACCAAGTAATAATTCTATCTTAAACACCTTGTTGGTTTGCGGCTCATCACTACTGTATATTTCCACTCTGCGACAGGGCACTGCCTGACACAAAATTATGGATATCTTATATTTCCACCACCAACCGCAGCGGCGTTAGAATACACCCGCTGAACCTGCTTGCTGCGCACTTTGCAAAAGTCAGTTATTGCCCCGCCTTGCCGTCATACCATGAAAGCATTCGACCGCAAACATATCTGGCATCCCTACACTTCGATAACTGATCCGCTGCCGGCCTACCCGGTTGCAAGGGCCGAAGGCGTACGCCTTCAACTGGAGGATGGCCGCGAATTGATCGACGGCATGTCGTCATGGTGGTGTGCGATCCACGGGTACAACCATCCTGTACTGAATGACGCTGCCCGGTCTCAACTGGAGCAGATGGCGCACGTCATGTTCGGCGGCCTGACGCACGAGCCGGCCATCCGGCTTGCCGAGCGCCTGATCGAGATCACACCGGAATCTCTCAGGTACATATTTTTTAGTGATTCGGGTTCTGTCAGCGTAGAGATCGCCCTGAAAATGGCGGTCCAGTACTGGCACAACCTGGGTAAGCCGGCAAAGCGATGCATGCTTACCGTGCGGGGCGGTTACCACGGCGATACCTTCGGCGCGATGTCGGTTTGTGACCCGGTTACCGGGATGCACAGCCTGTTCGGCGGGATTGTGCAGGAGCAACTGTTTGCGCCCCGGCCCGAAACGCCCTTCGGCGAGGCATTGCGCGACGGCGATACCGATGAGTTGCAGGTGTTATTCGAAGAAAATCACGCTCAAATCGCAGCCGTCATCCTCGAACCCGTCGTACAGGGCGCAGGCGGTATGTGGTTTTACTCCGCCGATTACCTGCGCACTGTTGCCCGGCTCTGTAAGGAATACGACGTATTACTGATACTCGATGAGATAGCGACCGGCTTCGGCCGCGCGGGGAAACTATTCGCGGCTGAATATGCGGACATAGAGGCCGATATCCTGTGCCTGGGTAAAGCACTGACGGGCGGCTACCTGAGCCTTGCCGCCACGCTGGCCAATGACCGGATACGTGACGGCATTTCAGCTAATGAAGGCATATTGATGCACGGCCCCACGTTCATGGGGAACCCCCTGGCCTGCAGTATCGCCTCGGCAAGCGTAGACCTGCTCCTGGAATCGAACTGGCAGGGCCGGGTCAGCCGTATCGAAACCCGGTTGCAGACCGAACTGGGCAAATACCGGGACCACCCGGGCGTGAGCGACGTCAGGGTACTCGGCGCAATCGGCGTGGTCGAGCTCGACAGCGACATTGATGTAGCTGAAGTACAGAAACGCTTTGTCGAGGCCGGTGTCTGGATCCGGCCCTTCGGGAAGCTGGTGTACCTGATGCCCCCCTATGTTATAGGCGAAGACGACCTGACCCGTCTGACGGCAGCGGTAGAACTCGCCCTGGAGAGGGATTAGTGCCTACGGACTATTCCTGCGAAACCGCGTACAACGCCCTTTACAACCGCCGCATTTGTACTAAGGTTGCTTTCAATCGGCGGTTATTTGTTACGAACATGCAGCTCAATAACATCGAAATTGCAATACTGGTGCCCTGTTACAATGAAGAGGCCGCCATTGCCGGTGTCGTGCACGATTTTCGGAAAGTGCTTCCGCAGGCTTCGATTTACGTTTACGACAATAACTCGACGGACGACACTGTCGAGGCAGCGCGTTCTGCGGGTGCCGTCGTCCGCTCCGAGCCTTTGCAGGGCAAAGGTAATGTCGTCCGGCGCATGTTTGCCGATATCGAGGCCGATGTTTACGTCATGGTTGACGGGGATAACACTTACGATTCCACTGCCGCCCCGGTACTAATACAAAAACTACTTGATGAGTCACTGGATCTCGTCAACGGCAAACGTGTACACACAGAGACCGAGGCTTACCGGCCCGGCCACCAGTTTGGCAACGTGCTGCTTACTTCGCTCGTTGCAATGATATTCGGCAAGCGCTTCGAGGATATGCTGTCTGGTTACAAGATTTTCTCACGCCGATTCGTCAAGTCTTTCCCCAGCCTGTCCAGCGGCTTTGAGATCGAGACGGAACTCACGGTCCATGCGCTGGAACTGCGCATGCCGGTGGCGGAAGTCGAAACCCGGTACGGTACGCGCCCGGAAGGTTCGGAAAGCAAACTGAGTACCTTCACGGACGGTTTCCGGATACTGAAAACGATCGCGATTCTGATCAAGGAAGAACGCCCGCTACAGTTCTTTTCCGGCTTATTTGGCCTGTTTTCCGTCACGTCGATCATCCTGGCAATACCGGTGCTCACCACCTACCTGGAAACAGGGCTGGTACCGCGCTTTCCCACCGCGATACTTGCCACCGGCATGATGCTGCTGGGCTTTATGAGCCTCGCGTGCGGACTTATTCTGGATACGGTAACTCGCGGACGGCAGGAACTGAAGCGCCTGCAATACCTGAACGTAAGCCGGTCCGGTTAAC
Organism: Gammaproteobacteria bacterium; assembly: GCA_030746435.1. GTDB lineage: Bacteria > Pseudomonadota > Gammaproteobacteria > Steroidobacterales. Next base: position 43,632 of record JASLMV010000016.1, read on the forward strand.
CCCCGTGCCTTTCCGGATCCAGCACAGGATCCGCAATAGGCGCACCGAAAGTTTCCGGCGGTGCCTCAGCCGGTACGGCATCCGGTTCTTCAGTACGCTCTTCGAGTGGCGCCAGTAATTCTTCGGGTAACGCCTCTTCCAACGACTCACGTGATACCTGTTCCTGCGGCGCTTCTGTTATCGGCTCCACAATCGGTGCAGTGATAGGCGTGCCATAGTCTGACTCCTCCGCATCCGGCGCCGGACTGCGGGCGGACTGCATCGGCAGCGTCACCGGCCGGCTGACCCGGAACTTGCTTTCACGTACCGCGGGCATACTGACAGTTGCATCGGGCTGTTCCTGTGCGAGTGGCTCCGGCATTGCAGGCGCAGCGACGTATGCTGAGGCCATGAGCCTGTACATGCGGTAGTCGCCGACGGCCGCCGATAACCGGGCATGCTGCTGCAACCAGTCGTAAACACCACTGGTAATCGATGTATCACCAAGACTGGTCAATACATGTGTAGCGCCATAGCGTTTCGCAATACCCGACCTGGTCGGATCTGCAACCTGGTCATGGAAAAAATATACTGTTGAAGTGTAACGTTCCTCCTGATCGTCCAGCATCGGGTTTTCCCGGTAGAGCGAAACGACCTTGCCTTTTACAGTAGGCAGGGGCCAGCCAAGCTGTGCAGTCGTCAGAACGACATCCGAATAATCCATTCGTTCGGTCAGTCGCTCGTATACGTCGACGACATTCATGCCTTCGGGAAGCCTCGACTTGCGTTCGACCACCTTGAGGGTCTGCGGGCTGAGGGCCTGATTGTCGAATTCAAGCGACAGTGCCCATATATTGAACCCGGTCAACGCAAGCATAATGGCGAGAACGGTTACTAACACAGGGGTAGCAAGAGCCGATCTTGGCTCTGTCTGCCAGGCATCTATCACGGCCAGGATTCCGCAAATGACCGCAAGCTGCAGGTAAACCACAACGAATAACAGGAATTGATGCGCTTCAGGCACCTCGAAAAATAAGTTCAGGAGACACGGAATACCCATCAGTACCGCACCCCAGACGATAAACTTGCGCTCACCCCTGCGCCATAACCAGATGCATGCAGGCAACCCCAGCAAACTCGGCCCCAGCACGGTCAGCAACAGTTTCGGGTCATAAAAACTGTTCTTCCACGCCCCGGAAGTAAGGTGCCCAATGGGATCGAAGGCGGTAAAGCCTGCCCAAACCTCGCCGCCTTCTCCATAGAGCCCCAGGAGGATTTTCCACGCAGAGAAATACGGCCAGAGTTCCACAAGCACCATTCCCAAAACCAGCGACGCGATCACGAGCTCCCGGCGCTGGCGCGAATCTGCCGGTTCCGTTAAAGCCAGTACACCGCAACCGGCCAGCCCGAAAACCGCTGTAAGCGGATCACACAACAGCATCAACGCGGCGAGCACCATTAGCAGCAACGTATGGATAAACAGCGACTCATCTGTCCGCATCAGCCGGATTACTACGGAGAAGGAGATGAGGCTCAGGCCGAATACGAATGTGGATGGATAACCGGCTATATAAAAGAAACTGCGGAGCTGGAACAGGTTGGGCCAGGTCAGGCTGACGCCCCACAACATGAAAATTGCGAAGAACCCGACCACCGGAGCCCAGGAGTCGTTAAAGTAATCATTCAGGAAGCGGCGGAGACCAAAAACAATTAACACGAAGTTGGTAACGGCGCTTATACCCATCAGATCGATAGGGTCAAGCTGGAAAAGCAGGCCGATAAATGTGAGTACCCAGAAATAGGGCATAAAGCGCGAACTTAAACCGGGGTCACCGACATGTGGATTGCCCGGGGTAGAGAAGTTCTGCATCCACTCCGCAAATACCGCGGTGTGTTCCCAGTAGTTCCCGTAGGGAGTGAAACTCGCCAGACGAAAGAATGTGGCATCCCATAGCAACCAGGTTCCGATTGCCACGGCAAAAATGACATACAGAACGTTGGCGAATACATCGCTCACCGAACTCGTCCGTCGTGCGTAATTACTCACTTGCTGTCACCGCGCAGCCACACAATCCACATCCACACGTGAGTTTGCCCGATAAGCAATACTGAAAATAGTACACAGGTCACGCCTGAAGTGTTGTATTTACTGGGTTTTGGGCAAATCTGTGGGTTAATTCAAGGCCCAATAGCTATGGCCGGGCACCCCCCTGACGTGGGTCATGGAAGTTGCCGGACTAACAGAGTTACAGTGTGGCTATACGGTTACTTAAAATAATGATCTCGATAATTAAAAAATATCTGCCGCACGGCTTTCCGGCATTCGTCGTTGTCGGCGGAATCGGATTTATTGTCGACGCCAGCATACTCGCAACGCTGATACACGGTTACGGATGGGGTGACTATACGGCAAGGATAGTTTCTTTCACTGTTGCGGTTACGGTTACCTGGTACCTGAACCGCCGCTATGCTTTCCCGGCAACCCAGACCCCTGACCGCAAAAAGGAATACACACGCTACCTGACCGTGCAGGGTTCAGGCATGGCGATTAATATCCTGGTATATAGCCTGTGTATCTCTACCAGCGAACTCATGGATACGTGGCCTGTACTTGCACTCGCGGTCGGTTCGGCCGTTGCGCTGATATTCAACTACGTGGGTTCACGATTATTTGTATTCGTCGGCAGCCCTGCTGATTAGCAGCCGTTTGAAAAACCCTCGGCCGGCCTCAGGTTACAACCCCAAGGGCGTAAACACATCACGTTTTTTAAAGTATGACATTAACTTGCGCTGCATGATTTTCTGTGGGGTAAGCCAACGTACCGCTTCACCACCTTCTTTCACATTCAGCATGCCCTCAACAAGAAAGGGCGTAACCGTTTCAACCGTATCGGCGAGCAGATTCAGGATTTTCTTTGACTCTTCCCAGCCGGGGCCGCGCTTTTCAGGCGGCGGGACCAGCAAATCGGTGATGACAATTCCCGGACTCAGGTAACAGACTTTGACCTTGCTGCCCTTGAGTTCGAGGGCCATTGATTTGGTGAAGTGGCGTACCGCACGTTTTGTGGAGCCGTAAACACTGACCCGGGGCCGGACCATACCGTTGCTGCCAAAGCCTTCCATATTGAAAATCTTGCCGCCGCGCTCCTGCCGGTACATGCCGTTTATTGCGATCTGGTTGCAGTACATGAGCCCTATCAGGTTGGTCGCGACAGTGCGCGCGATGGTCTCGCGCTCCTGCTTATAAAAAAGGTCTGCGCCGGTTTCGACGCCCGCATTATTTACCCAGATATCGACGGAGCCCAGTATTTCTGAAGACCGATCCCACAGGTTTTGTACCTGACCATAGTCTGCAACGTCACAGACCCGCCCGCCTATATTTTGCTCGGGCCATTCCGCACGGAGGTCCGACACAATCTGGTCAACCGCCTGGGGACGCCGGCTGGATATCATTACATCGTGACCGCGGCGCAGAAATTCACGCGCCAGGCCCAGACCTATCCCCTGCGTACTGCCCGTAATGACTGCGTTCATAAGCTCAACCGATATCTATGGCCGCCAGTTTGAGTGCTGGCAGCAGATTTGCCAAGCCTCCGCCCTAGCCCAGCGCCGGAATCAGCCGCGCGCCTATCAGGCGGATTGCTTCGCGCGCATCACCATGAATTTTCAGCGTCACCTCGTCGAGGCCTGCTGCCGCAAAATCCCGAAGATGATCCAGGACCCGGTCGATATCACCGGGGCCGCCGGTGAAGGTCAGGTTGTCCACCAGGGTATCCACTAATTCTTCAGGCACGCCCTCGATTTTCGGGTTGCGGGTTAGGAAGGCCTGCAGGAATGCGTCGCGGTTTGCATCGACAAAAGCGGCGTCCTCGTCCCCAAGGAAAGGCGACGTGTGCGAGGGTAGTAAAAGACCACGCCAGATCAGTTCCATGCGCGCCTCATCCATCGCTTCCTGCCGGTCCTCCTTGATGTGCCAGGCAAAAAAGTTTGCGATCTTTAATGACGGGCCGTCGCGCCCCGCCCCTGCTCTGCCGGTATCAATTTGTGCCAGCACTTCACCCATGCGGGACAATGGCATATCGCTAAGCATGATGCCATCTGCAACCTCGCCCGCCATCTTCAGCATTGCGGGTCCGTTGGCGCCGACATATATCGGGGGTGGCGGCAGGTCCGCCGCCCACCCCGCCTGGTAATTCGTGAGCGTATAAACTTCGCCCTGGTAATCGACCGGCTCGCCGCTGGTAGCCGCTTGCAAGATTTCCACACACTCGCGCACTGCCGTTACGCGATGCACAGGTTCAAGTGCCGTTACGCGCATTACCGAATGACCCATGCCGCCGATTGTAATCGTGCCATGGCCACCCGAAAGCTCGTGCAGCGTCAGCAGTGAGTCAGCAATCTTCAGCGGGTGCTGTTCATAAGGACTGACTGGCACAACCCCCAGCCGCAAACCGGTACGCCGGGCCGCGAGTCCTGACAGGCACATGAACGGCTCCCGGGCGGCTGGAAAGCTGGATGCCCAGAGCGTCTGTATTCCACAGGCATGCGCCAGTTCGCCGAGTTCTGCGACTTCTCCCGGAGGGATACCCGCCTGCAGGAAAACCTGTACCTGCATGAACTATGAACGGGCCGCCAGCGCCCTGAACTGCAGACCCAGCCAGATCAACCAGATCGGCACGAGCGACAGGTAAGTAAAGCCAAATACCGGGTTGATCAGGCCGCCGATGCCGGGCACGAGCAGGATAAAACCAAACCACGCCCCCCACTTCGAGAAGCTGCCGCTACGGAGTGCGGCGCGACCGGTAAATGCTGCGAACAACCCCAGGCCCGTTATTGCGATGATGTTCACGATACTGCGTATGGAAGTCATCATGAGCAGGATTGCGGTGTTGTGGTCAGGGTTCTGCGCGCGGAGCAACGCTGACAATGCGTTTCCCGGGATATCGTTGATGCCCGTGGCCAGGAAGCCCAGGCCACACAGGAATCCAGCTACATAGCACAATTGTGCAAGCACCGCGTTCGACTGCCGGAACGCCTCTCGCACGGCGACCGCTAGCAATAAAATAAGCAGCCCGTTAATCATATGCGCGAAACCGCTGTAGGTGAACGAGCACATGTGCAATGCATCCATGCCGCACGATTCAAAAGCGTTCTGAATTTTGGACATATCCGCGTAGTCTTTGCTCGGATCCACAAAACCCAGGTAGGTTGGCTCAAGCCAGAAAGCATTCATAAGATGAACGCACATACCAACGGTCACAATAAATGCGGCTACACTTGCCGCTTTGTAAAGGCTCTTCATCACTGCCCCCTAACGATATTACTGCCCATCACAAAACAAGTTTTATTCCTGCGCCGGAACGGTTTGCGGAAAAGTATAGATCACACCCAGGCCCGCATCGGTTATCCCTGCAAAAAATATCATTCTTCCGGAAGCGCGAATGCGAGCAGGTAATCATCTATTTCCCAGGCATCGATCATCTGGTGTGCACCGGCGGCGATAACCACGTACTGGCGGCCATTGATGGCATAGGTCATGGGTGTCGCGTGCGCCGAACTCGGCAAATCCGTTACCCACAGTTCCTCGCCGGTTTCTACGTCGAAAGCGCGCAGGCGCCTGTCCGCAGTACTACCGATAAAGATGAGGCCGGAGGCCGTGATGATCGGGCCGCCAGCCGCCGGAGTACCCCACTTGAGTGGCAGCGGGATGCGCGCCATGTGGTCGATTACGCCAAACGGCACGCTCCAGACGATTTCGCCTTCCGCCATATCCACTGCTACGAGCGAGGACCAGGGCGGCTTGGTACACGGCATCATCAGCGGACTGAGCAGTACCTTCTGCTGCAGGGAATAACCGGTACCGCGTACCGGGGCGGGTGGCCCCATCGGCGCGCCGTCGAAGGGATTAAAGGGTTTTGTTTCAGCGGCGTCTTCGGGCCCGAATTTAAGCCATATACCTACTTCGGAAATATTTGTAATCAGCAGATTACGTTCCTTATCGAATGCTCCGCCACCCCAGTTGGGCCCGCCTGCCGTGCTCGGATACATGATCCAGCCATCGGTGCTCGGCGGGGTAAATAACGGGCCGTGCCGGGACTCCTCAATCCAGTCGCGGCATGCGCCCGTGTCGAACGGGGTCAGGCCCCACGCATCGTCAACACTCAGTTCGGAACGAAGTATCGGCGGAGGTTTAACCGGGAAGGGCTGCGTTGGCGACAGCGTGTCGCCCGGAACGCCGTCGGTGGGAACCGGGCGCTCCTCGATCGGGAAAAAGGGTTCACCCGTTTCCCGGTTAAACGCAAATACAAGCCCCTGCTTGGTGAGTTGTATAACGACAGGAACAGTCTCGCCATCACGTTCTATATCGACGAGTATCGGTTGTGACGCTAAATCCCAGTCCCACACGTCGTGGTGAATAGTCTGGAAGTGCCAGACCATTTCGCCGGTCTTGCCGCGCAATGCGACCAGGGAATTGCCATAACGATTGTCGCCGGGCCGTGTACCGCCATAAAAATTGGGCGACGTGCTTGCGGTCGGCAAAAATACGAGGTCGCGCTCGTGGTCTACCGACAACAGGCTCCAGACGTTGCCACCGCCGGTATTTTTTAGCGCCTCCGGGTCCCAGTTGGCTGCCTCCGGATCGCCAGGATTGCGCGGCACCGGGTCGAAGTCCCAGAGAAACTCCCCGGTGCGCGCATGGAAAGCACGTATGGAACCGTTCGCGGCATTGGGCCACTGATTTTTCATGTTATTGATGTTGCCGATCACCAGCACGTCATTTACAAGTACGGGCGGCGCTGAATAGACCATACCCCAGTGACTTTCCGGAACGGGCGGTGTCCGCGCGATAATCGGATTCACGTCGACCTGTCCGCCAGCGCCGAAACTCTCGCATGGCTTACCGTCCCTGGCATCGACGGAAATAATCCTGCGGTCACTCGTACCCACATACACGCGGTGCTTACATGCCGAGTCTTGTGATGCTTGCTTGTCTTCCCAGTACGCAACACCCAGACACTTGAGCCGGGTCTTGAACGGCCCGTAGGTCACTTTCGGATCATATGACCAGCGCTCTTCCCCGGTTTCCGGATCGAGTGCGAATATGCGGTGGAAGGGCGTGCAGGCAACCAGCGAACGTCCCGCCGCCTCGGGTAACAGCAAAGGCGTAACCTGGTAGCCGGTATGGCTCTTCCGGTCGGGGTTCCGCTCGAGGTCGCCGTGCTCGTGCGACCAGACAAGCTCGAGCTCGTTTACGTTGTCAGCATTGATCTGGGTTAACGGACTATAGCGGGAGCCGCCGGGATCATAGCCGTAATAGGGCCAGTCCTGGGCAGCGAGTGAAGTGGCAACCAGGCAGAACGTCAGAAACAATACACGCATAAAGACCCCCCGAATTAGAGCGGTCATTGTAGTAGGCCAGCTATGACGCTGTGGACAGCCCGGTTGCTACGTCCGAACGCTGGTCGCACACGGCAGAGCGACTTATGATCAGCCGCATGCGAACACACTGCCAGGCGCTTTTCCTTCTGCTGGCCACGGCCGGGCTGCTCGGCTCCTGCTCGGACACGGGCCGGGAGTGGCAGCACGGCGGCACAATCATGGGAACCCGCTACACGGTAACGATTGCTGACTGCCCTCCGAATACGTGTACCGGTAAGCTCACCGGCAAAATCGACGGGGAACTCAAAAATATTAATCGGCAGATGTCACATTTCGATGGCGATTCGGAACTGTCAGGTTTTAATAAACTGGAGAGTACGGACTGGTATCCGGTATCACCCGAACTCGCAACCGTTGTCGAACTGGCGCTTTCTATCAGTGAACTCAGTGACGGCATGTTTGATATCACGGTTGCACCAGCAGTGAATGCCTGGGGATTCGGCTCGCAGGACGTTGTTGCAGAGGCGCCATCTGAAGAAATTATTGCGGAAGCGGTCAGGCACAGCGGCTGGCAAAAAATACAAATCCGGAGCGCACCACCGGCGCTGCGCAAGACCGATCCGAAGGTGACGCTGGACCTGTCAGCAATAGCGAAGGGTTTTGCTGTTGACCGGCTTGCATACCTGCTCGAGTTCGACGGGGTGCAGAACTTCCTTGTTGAAATCGGCGGCGAGATTCGTACGGTCGGTTTGCGCGGCGACGGTAAACCCTGGCGTATCGGCGTCGAACGGCCGGGCACGGGACTTGATATCAGTTTCGTAATCACGCCCCGCGAAAATGCGGTTGCAACCTCGGGTGACTATCGTAATTACCGGATGCTGGGCAGCAGGCGTATATCACACGTGATCAATCCACAAACCGGCATGCCTGCCGCAACCGAACTGGCCTCCGTCACCGTGGTGGACGCCTCGGCCAGTAACGCCGATGCGCTGGCGACCACGCTCATGGTGATGGGGGCAAAAAAAGGTGTCGAGTTCGCTGCCCAAAACAATATCCCCGCGCTGTTCATAGTGCGCGACGGAGATACCTTCCGGCCTATAGTTATGGCGGAGTTTGAACCCTACCTGGCCTTCGACTAGTAGCCTGCTGCTTTAAGTCTTGCTGACAGGGGTATAAACATGGCCAGCGCAACCACGCAGAATCCAATCGTGGTGTAAGTAACGGCTACCAGGCCGGTACCTTCAAGGAATATTCCGACTACTGCCGGGCCAATGAAAAATCCACTGGTCTGGGCGGCTGGCATCAATACGCTGACCTTGCCGCCCGAATCCGATGCCGCGATACCGCCCATGAAAAACGGGCCTGTCATGTTCCAGAAAATCTGGAATATGGAGGCCTTTATGGCCATCTCCGCCAGGTTCATTTCGCCCTGCAGGAACCACGCCATGATCATCTGCATAACTAATGCAATCGTGACCGGCATGAAGCGGTTGACGCCTTTTGCCGCCAGCGCTGCGGCACCCAGCGAACCGGTAATTGCGACCGCAGAGCTAATGGAAAGAGCGCGCAGCGACAGCACCGAGTCAAGGCCGCCCGCCTCGCCGATCAGCGCGATGAAACCCCACATAGCGCCAAGACCACAGCACCAGATCAGCATGGCCACCAGCCCGGTAATGGGCAGTGCGAGCGAGCCTCCGGGAGAATCGCTGGCGACAGCTTCCCGATGTGCCGGTCCGGCGGGCACAAACTTGATGAATAACAAGCCCACCGCGGCGAGCGCCGCCAGCGGCATGTACATGCCGCCGATATTCGCGAACTGAGCCGTAAGCAACGGCAGCGTCGCGAGGGCGACGACGCCGAATGCAACCTGGCATGAAATCACGAAGCCAAAGTTTCGGTCGGGGTCGCTCGTGTTGCCGATAATAGAAATGCCGATCGCGAACGCGGTGCCCTGACCCAGGAAGCCGACGATGAGGCGTATCCACATTATCGTGGCCGGATCGGTTTGCACCGTCGTGAGCAGGTTGCCTACGATGACACAGACCAGCGCTACCGTGGTCGCCAGCCGCCAGTTGATCTTGTTGATCCAGAAAATGGCGATGATCGATGCGAGTGCACCGCCGCCGACTTCGGCAATGAGTATGTTTAATCCTTCCTGATCCGTGAACCCGAGCAGTCCGGCATAGATAGGGATGATCATCGGCTGAATCATCAGTGCGAAAACACCGACCACGCTGACGACAATGGCCGTTACTATAGAAATCGGTGCATTCCTGTCCATGCGTCCCCCTTCAAGGCCCGGATGCCGACTGGGTGCGGCAGGAAACGCCGCACAGAACAGCCTTCATATCACGCCGGCAAAGGCTCAGCAACATTACAACCTGAAGCGAACACCCGCGTAAGCTGCGCGGCCCGGGGTGTTATAGGTAAACACCTCTTCGTACTCTTCATCTGTCAGGTTGTTTATGCGCCCGTACACACTGATATCCGGAGAGATCTTGTAGTCAGCCGTAAAGTCGATAACCCGGTAGCTGTCCAGTTCGACACGGGTTGGACTGAAGAACGGCGGCGGGAAATAGATATCATCCTGCCTGTCCGTCCATGCCATATTCAGGTTCAGGTTCAGTTTGCTGTCCAGAAGTTTCTGGTTCAGGTTCAGGCTCAGGATATTTCGCGGGCGGCGAACCTCGGACTCACGGCCGACGACATCAATCTCATTGTCGATAAAGTCGAGCTCGAGAATAACGGCATCGGTATCCAGGTAGGTATAGGCCAGCCGTGCCATCGTGTCGTCTCCGAGTACAGCGTTCAACGCTATCTCAACCCCCTTGCGCTTCGTCGTCCCCGGTGCATTGGTAACCGAGGGGAGAAACTCGCCAGGGTTATCCGGATCTTCCGCACTGATACTCGCGATCTGGTCCTCCAGGCGCTCCTTAAAATAGGTCAGCGATGTCTCATATTTTCCATCTGCAAACTCTTTATCTATACCGATTTCCCAGCCCCGCGATTCTTCAGGCTGCAAGCCGGGATTACCCTGAAACGAGGTGCCAAACCCGTACAGCTCTGTCGATGTCGGTGCCTTTTGCCCCGTACCTGCAGCACCCCTAAGGCGGATACCCAATCTGACAAAGTCATAAGCGCTGGTTACACGCCAGGTTGTTTTGTCCTGATAGTCACTGTTCCGGCCGCGCCTGAGTGAGCCGGTCAGGCTTAACGCTTCCCCGATTACGGTACGCCCTTCGACGACCAGTCCCGTCATATACGAACGCTCGTCCACACCACCGGAGGTCTTGATATCACGCTCCTGGTAATCAACCGCAACAGTGACAAGATCTGTTCCGTCGGCGCGACCGTTGCGTGCGAAATCCCAGGTCGTCTGGTACTTGAATTCCGATAATTCACCGTCCGAAGTAAAGGTCTTGAAACCGTCATCGAAGAATTTATTGTCCGTGTCGGTCTGTCCGGCAAACACCTTGTGCTTCCAGCGATCGTCCATGAATGCTGCATTGGCAGTCAGTGCAAAGTAGGACTGCGTAACATCGTTGCTCCGGTCACCGTCTGCGATAAAACCGGTACCTGTGCAGGGGAAAAAATCGGGTGGCGGGCAGACGATATCTTCGGGATCGACGTCGGTTTTTGCATCGGTATAGCGCCCGACGAAATCAATACTTGTATTTTCGGCAGGTTTGAAACCGAGGCTGATCGACGTTGAACGGTTTTCAGACTTATCGTCCTCGTCTCCCGCCTGCGCGGTATTGAATCCATCCTGCGTAATGCGGGAATGGCTGAACCCCCATCTGAAATCCTCATCGGAGCTACCGGCGCGTAGCCCGACAGCATCGGACTCATAAGAACCGCCCTCAAAAAATATGTTCAGGTCGACCTCGCCGGATGGCCGGGTCGTCATTATATTAATAACTCCCGAGTTAGCATCCGCACCCCAGAGTGCGCTTTGCGGACCGCGAATGATTTCGATCTGCTCGATATCATGGGTGGTCAGATACTGCCACTGAAACTGATCCCCTGAGGCGGGATCGTTTGCACGGACACCGTCAATCATCACGACGACCTGGTTCGTCTCGCCGCCGCGGATGCGGACCTCGGTCAGGCCGCCCTTCAAGCCCGAGCGTGTTACCGCCAGCCCGGGTACATCCCGCAACAGGTCGCCGACAAACATAGCTTGCCGGGCCTCGATTTCCTGCCGCCCGATAACCGTTACCGAACTGGCAACTTTTGCCAGGTCCATTTCAGTGCGGGATGCCGAAACGACCATTACCTCGGGTTTCTTTTCCTGCCAGCCAGATGCCACGACGGGAAGGGCCGGGCACAGACAGCCGGCAAGACCTGCAATCAAACAAAAAGTTTTTGTGTTCACTGTTATTCCCTCTCCACACTCACACCCGAGTGCGGGATATGCGGGAATCAGAAGGACAGGCACCTGCCGACAGTCAGAGACTGACGAGAAAGTGTTAACGAAGAGGACCGGCTAAAGTCACAACTCGTCTCCCACCGAGACCCGATGTTGTTACAAGAAAAGCTGCAGGCCGGTCTCCGGACTTACGAGGGAGTATTGTTATGTAGCAATCGCCTTCCCATGCTTAAAGCACAGTGGCCAGATTGACTGCCACAAACCTCGATCACCGTTGCGGGGGCAGTGACGGAATTGCCATAAAGCAGCGCACCGTCTTCCCGATTAACGCCGGACCAAATGGTCTGGCGGCACCTGTAGCACCGCGGGCAAAATAACCGCTGGCTGAATCCGGGTCAAGAAATACCTGCCCCGGAGCCTGTTAATGGCCGAGGTGCAACCCACGTCACACCTTTGGCATGGCCGCTTGCGTAGGGTTAAGGAGTTTAGAACCCGGAAATGCTCGTACCGATATGTTCGAACTGCTGCGCAAATTTCTCCTGCTGATGATTTTGTTTGTCGTCGGTATGGGTACTTACCTCTCCATGTCGAATAGCACCGACTGGCGGGAACCGCTGTGGGTGGAGATGTACCCGATTAACGGCGACGGACGTGAAAAAACCCAAAAATATATCGGCAGGCTCGAAAAGGACGACTTCAAGTCCATTGAGCTTTTCATGCTTCACGAGGCCGAAAAATTCGGGGTCGATATAGACAAGCCCGTTAAAGTCATTATGGGACAGCCCATCGGTGAGTTACCTCCTGCTCCGCCGCAGAGTGCGAACCCCTTTAGCATCGGGTACTGGAGCCTGAAGCTGCGCTGGTGGGCGAATAAGGTTACCGGGGATCAGCCCGGCCCGACACCGGATATCCGCCTGTTCCTGGTCTATTTCGACCCGGAGGAAAGTTCCACAGTTGCCCATTCACTGGGCCTTCAGAAGGGACTGATAGGGATCGTTAATGTCTTCGCTTCGCGTCACCAGTCGGCGACGAACAACTTCGTTATCGCCCACGAAATGCTGCATACACTGGGTGCCACCGATAAATATGCTGCGGGCAATTTGCCTGCCTTCCCGGATGGGTACGCGGATCCGGAAAAAACACCCCTCTATCCCCAGGCACAGGCAGAAATCATGGGAGGAAGAATCCCGGTATCGCAATCGGAGGCGGCGATCCCCCGGGGCCTGAAGCAAGTGGTTGTAGGCCCCACAACTGCAAAAGAAATCCGCTGGATCCAATAGCGCGCCACGCAAGCCCGATCAATCACCAGTTATTAAAGGCTTCCGTATGTATCGGCAAGATAAGTTGCCCACGGCGGCTGTCGGATATAAAGTCTGCCACCGGAAAAGCCGCAGACTATATGACAAGGCCTGTGTAGTTAATAAATTCCTGGAGATTTTGCAATGCCACGTTCAATCGCGCTTGTCGCGTGCATCACCTTGTTTACGCTCAGCTCCTGTACAACTATTCAGGTTGCTCCCACTGCAAACTTAGCGGCAGACAAGCCAACCGTGCTGATTACCGGCAGTAACCGGGGCATCGGACTTGAGTTCGTTAAACAATTTTCGGAACGCGGCTGGAACATCATTGCAACCGCCCGTAAGCCCGAGGAAGCCGCAGACCTGCAGGCAATTGCGGACAACTATGACCGGCTCGCGATCGAACAGCTCGATGTCACCGACTTCGACCGGGTTAAGGAATTGCAAACGGTCTACCAGGATCAGCCGATTGACATCCTTCTTAGTAATGCAGGCATCACGCCCAAATACAAAAGTGCATTCAAAAAAGTATCCGGAGTTGACTGGGATATGGCGCGCAAGAGCATAGATGTCAATGCCATAGCTCCGCTACAAATTGCCCATATATTCATGGGCAACGTCGCCGCTTCGGACCAGAAGAAAATTGTGGTGATCTCCAGCAAAGGCGGCTCCTTCGCAGTCGGGCCCGAAATGCCAATGATGTACAGCTACCGGGCAAGCAAAGCAGCACTGAACATGTACATGTACACGCTGTCATTCGAGACACCGAAAAAGGACGTTATCCTCACGCTGCTCTCACCTGGACAGGTCAACACCGTCCCCGGCATGAAACTGCCCAACGCCATTGAAACGGATGAATCGGTCAGCAAGATGCTGGCCGTGATCGATAACCTGACTCCCCAACACAATGGCAAATTCCTCGACTACGAGGATGGCAGTGAAATAGGCTGGTAATCCCGGCGCGGCTAGTTCGCCGGCTTGTCCTGCGGCAGCTGCATACTTAACTGGTGAACCTGCGTCTGCGCCTGGTGCCTGCGGAAGTCGCGTGGCGTTAAGGGTGTTTCAAGTTTCTCTTCAAGCCAGTTGAATATTGGCTCCCAGCGCTCAGTATCGAGCTTCGCCCTGGCCGTGTGCATTTCGTGAATCGAAATTCCCTGCTCCGCCGAATGCACGTAGTTCTGGCTGTCCCTGAGCACCCCAATGACCGAAATGGAAAGACTGTGCAGGAAACGCATGAGTTTCCTGTACGCCAGTGTGTTCTCACGCACCCGGTTTGCGATCACTCCGATGCGGCCCATGCGGCGGCTGACCTTCGCAATAAGCAGCAGGTCCTTCATGAGTTGCGATGCCGCGTGAACGTCGATCTCGGATGGCAGTACCGGGATCAGGATTGCATGTGCCCCGCTGGTCAGTTCGGCCAGGTTCTCCGGCGGCACAGAGGCGGGCGAATCGACGACCAGATAACGAATGCCGGGCGGCACTCTTAACTGCCAGCTCCGGGTCGCGCTCGTGCGCACATCGAATGCGGAAATCCCGTGGATGGGGGCTGTGTTCCCGGGGCGCAGTTTCAGCCAGCGTATCGATGAGCCCTGCGGATCGAAGTCCATGATAGCAACGCTGTTTCCATGCGAGGCCAGGTAGCCCGCCAGATTAACAGCCAGCGTTGATTTGCCGCAGCCGCCCTTGGGGTTAAGGACGACTATCTTGCGCAGGTCTTTGTGACCTGGCACGTTCAGCCGCATGAAGCGCACTCCGTTGGCATCGTATATCTAGTCCGTCAGATACTTAATGGTGATGTCGCGCACAGTATCGCGCAAAAACTCCCAGGATTCACCGTCTTTGAGATCTATCCCGATGTAGTTCGGGCTGGTGAACTCGCGTATGGCCAAATAGACAGCCATTGCGTTGACCACCAGCGCGAGCCGCCAAACTCTGTCGCTCAGCTCTGCATCATCGGCCTGGTCCAGAAGCACGTAATCGGTCAACTCCTTGCCATAAACACCCAGGCCTTCCGCGATCGCGCGGGTTATGGCGTTCTCGGTCTGGAAGCCTACCCGCCAGTAGCTGTACCGTCCGCGGGCGCGACCTGATCGCATCCAGGTAGTTGCACAGGACTGTGGATACCCGGTCGATCACCGGGAGTTCGGCGAAGGCCTCCGGATCATTGCCGATCAATTCGGTATCGGTCGGCCAGAAGGTACTGTGGCTGGCCCAGTGTTTCGCCAGCCCTGGCAGGCCCTGGAAATAACGGTAAATAAGGACCTTATTGACGGCGGCTTCCTCGGCAACGGCATTCACCCCCAAACCCTGCATACCGTCCCGCAAGAGAACCCGCTCGAACGCGGCAACGATCTTGTCTTCAGTTACCTTACGGTCGCGCTTGTTGTTCTTCGGTTCGAGTTTGGAAACGTCTGCCATAAGCTACTCTGCTTGTCCCAGCGACATTGTAAAACACCTGCGCAATGCAACAAACAGAGAGATTGTAGCTGTCACTAATAAGTGACACTTTGCAGCCAGCCGGGTTCACTCCCCGCGACCGGTTTCCCCGGCAAGTTCAGCAACCGCCCCGTGCAGGCCGGCCGCATCTGCCTCGGGGCCGGGCACCGCGGACCCGATTCGCAGGACCACCCTGTACCAGAGCGGTTTCGGCAGGCGCCGCATCGCCCCGGCGCCCTTACGGCTAAAAAAGGTCCCCCACAAACCGGTCAATGCGATCGGCACGACCGGGACAGGTGTCGTCGCCAGGATTTTCTCGATCCCTGGCCTGAAAGGGTTGATCTCTCCGGTCCTGGTTAATGCACCTTCGGGGAAAATGCACACGACTTCGCCCCGCCCGAGCGCCGCCTCTATGCGCTCGAAGGCGCGGGCCAGTAACTCGGGGTCTTCTCGTGAACCGGCTATGGGTATTACCCGCGCCGTTTTAAACAGCGATCGCAGGACCGGAATATTGAAATACTTGTAGTACATGACAAACCGGACCGGGCGGCGGATACAACCTCCGATTACGAGTGCATCGACATAACTCACGTGATTGCAGGCAAGCAGCACCGGGCCCTTCTCAGGGATATTCCCGGCACCTTCCACGCGTATACGGTAAATGGTGTGAATCAGAATCCAGGTACAGAAACGCAATATAAACTCGGGAGCCTGCCGGAAAATATAAAAAGCCACACACCCGTTCAGCACCGATACGAGCAAAAATAACTCACCTATGGAGTAGCCGCTTCCAAGTACGCTTATTGCAAGACCCGCCGCCACTACCATCAGAAGAGCATTGAGCACATTGTTGGCAGCAATGACCCTGGAGCGGTGCTGTGCGTCTGTACGTTGTTGCACAGATGCATAAAGCGGCACGATATAGAAACCGCCGAACATACCCAGCAGCAATATATCCAGCATGATTCGCGGCGCGCCCGGCCGGCTTGTCCAGCCCAATGCATCCAGCAGCTCACCGCCACCCTGTGCATCGACAAAGGCCAGGTCCAGCCCGAATATGGTCAGCCCTATCGCGCCGAACGGGACCAACCCTATGTCGATACGGTGCCCGGACAGCCGCTCGCAAAGCAACGATCCGGTGCCGACACCGATGGAGAACAGGGCGAGCAGCAGCGTGACGACCTCTTCGTTGCCACCCAGGTAAATCCTGGAAAAGTTGGGCAGCTGGGCCAGGTAAACTGCCCCAATAAACCAGAACCACGAAATACCGATAATGCAGAGGAACACGACACGGCTCCGGCGCGCGTAACCGAGTATTCGCCAGGTTTCCGTCACCGGGTTCCAGTTGATCCGCATACCGGGGTCGACCGCCTTGACCTTCGGAATACCCCGGGCACTGAAATAACCGGCACAGGCGATCAACACGACCGCGGCCGCCACTAGCAGACGGCCCACATCGTCAATACCGATCAGGATTCCCCCGCAAGCCGTCCCCAGCAGAATGGCGAGAAAAGTCCCCATTTCGACCAGACCGTTGCCACCGAGCAATTCGTCCTCGTCAAGCAATTGCGGAAGGATGCCGTACTTGACGGGGCCGAACAGTGTCGACTGCATGCCCATCAGGAACAACAGGACGATAAGCGCGACCACGCTGTCAAGCCACAGCGCAACGGCAGCAAGTATCATGACACCGATCTCGAACAACTTGATCAGGCGGATCAGGATGGACTTCTCGTACTTGTCGGCTAGCTGACCGGCTGTCGCGGAAAACAGAAAAAAGGGCAGGATAAACAAGCCGGCGCTCAGGTTAATCAGTGTGTCGCTGCTCGCGCTGAACCGGTCGGCCGCATGAAAGGCTATGAGCAAAAGTAAGGCATTTTTGAAAACATTGTCGTTGAAGGCGCCGAGAAACTGGGCCGTGAAGTACGGGCCGAAACGCTTCTGACCCAGCAAGCTGTATTGACTATTGCCTGACAAGAGCTGTGCTCCGTGCGTTTCAGCTATACGGTGTTGTCTCCGGCCATTCTACGCGCTTTAGATCACACCAAGTCACTGGCCGGCATGCCGGTATAAGCTAGGCATATGAAAGTAGACCTGCACACCCATAGCACCGCATCCGACGGAGAACTCAGCCCGGACGATCTCCTGCAGCACGCCGGCGAAGCAGGCGTCGGGCTGCTCGCAATTACGGACCATGACACGCTGGACGGTTATACAAAACTTTGCGCAGGCAAGTCCGATTGCGGGGTTGTAGCCGGTATCGAGCTTTCGACCAACTGGCGCTCGCTCGGGATTCACGTAGTCGGGCTCAATGTTTCACCGGATAACCCTGTGCTGCTCGAAGGCATCCGGCAACAACGGCAGGCGCGGGCTGAACGCGCTGCAACCATAGCGAAAAAACTGGAGAAAGCAGGCTTCCCCGGCACCCTTCCGGAAGCGCAGCGTATTGCCGGCGAGTCGATACTGGGCAGACCGCATTTCGCGACACACCTGGTCGAGACCGGCCAGGTAAAGGACATACAAACCGCGTTCAGGAAATACCTGGGCCGCGGGAAGATCGGCGACGTGCGTGAAACATGGGCACCACTCAGCGACATCATCGCCTGGATAACTGAAGCAGGCGGGCAGGCCATACTTGCGCACCCGGCCAAGTACAGGCTGACCAACCTCAAACTTGCAGAACTTGCGCGGGATTTTCGCGACCTGGGCGGCCATGGGATCGAAGTCATATCCGGCCGCCAGGATTCCGCGCTTACCCGCCGGCTGGCAAGCCTTGCCGGGCGGCATGACCTGCTCGCGTCAGTAGGCTCCGATTTTCACCAGTACGGCTCGCACAATGCGGGGCCGGGTGAGGTCGACCGGCTGCCCGGGAGTTGCAACCCCGTGTGGGAGGCCTGGTAGAAACCCGCGGTTCGCTTGCCGTTATTGGATATCCGCGATATCCGCCAGCCGGACATCTGGCGGAATTACCCCGCGGGATGGCACTATTTGAAACCCCCTGCGAGGATAATTCTGCCGCCCGCACGGCATTCAGTAAATTAGTTCCGGGATCAAAGTATGTACATCAATTTCTGGTACCCCGTCGCGACGAGCGATCAGGTCACAAACGAAGAGCCACTGGAGGTTCAGATCATGGGTCTGAACTATGTTGCGTTCAGAGATACCAAAGGCACGGCACACGTATTGGCCAATACCTGCATCCATCGTGGTGGCGCGCTGGGCAAGGGCAAGGTTAACGGCGACTGTGTAGCCTGCCCTTACCACGGCTGGGAGTTCGCGGGTGACGGCAAATGCACCCTGATACCCACGCAGCCTGACGACCAGAAAGTCCCGGCCCGCGGCAAGGTCGACTGTTATCCGACTGAGGAAAAGTACGGAATCGTGTTCGCATTTCTCGGTGACCTGCCGGAAGAGGAACGCCCGCCGATTTTCGAGATAACTGAATACGGCACCGAGGGATGGCGGGCCAACGAAGTCGTCGTATTCGAAGTTAATGCTTATTACCAGCGCTCGGTTGAAAACGGGCTCGACGGCGCCCACAACCAGTTCGTACACCCGTTGCAGGGTGCGCCATCTATTATCGAAAGTTTGCGCAAACTCCCGATCAAAGTCGACGATGTACCGCCGTGGGGCAGCGAGTTTTATTATCCCGCGAGCGGCAGCACCTCGGAAGACACCAAGGTGCTTGGCGCCGGCGAGGGCAGCACCTGGGCAGGCTCCGCCCATCACGGTCCGAACACGCTGATAACGCGTATCGATTTCACCAAGGAAAAAGCCTTTCGGCAGTATTTTTTCGAGGCACCGGTGGACGACAGCCACACGCGCATCTTTTTTGTGAATATGCGCTGCTTCATGATGGAACCCGAGAACGATCAGAAACTGATTGATATCAACCTGCGCATCGCCCAGGAAGATATCGATATTCTCGAATCGCTCGACCCGGTGCGCACGCCGGAGAGCACCTCGAAGGAAATGCTGACGGAGGTGGACAAGCCGATTTATCGTTACCGGGACTACCTGAAGGAATGGGATGACAAGGGTTGGCGTATAGACTGGCAGGAATTCGTAGCCAAACGCGGTAATGTTGCGATGACCGTCGCATGTCCGGCGCGGCGTACCGAGAAGAACTGGATACTCGATACCGTACCACTGATGACCGCAGACTAGCGGCCTGTTAAAAAAAAGCCCCGCTTCGCGGGGCTTTTTTTCTAGCTTGTCCTAATACTTACAACCGGTACTCGACGCGCACCCCGTACTCGCGGCCGCGCTGCATAGGACCGGCATCGTATATCCCTGCGATCGACGTAATATTGCCGTAGTTCGATTCATCGCCGAGGTTCTTGCCCCACAGTGTCACGCCCCAGGTCTCCTCGGGTGAGAGCCAGCTGACACTTGCGGCCAGGCGTGACTGGCGGTCGAAGTAGTTCAGGTTACCGTCATCGTAGGCGTTGCTGTCGCGGGTGCCGTAATCCATGCGCAGGTTTACGAGGCCGCCCTGTTCGAGCGGTATATCCCAGCTGCCGCCCAGGCTGTAAGACCATTGCGCAAGCCGCGGCAGGTCGTCACCGATGGATCCCGGCGGCAGTCCCGCTGCCTTATTGTCATATTCGCCGTCGAGGTAACCCACCGTACCGTAGAAGTTCAGGTAGTCGGTCGGCGCAGCCTGGAACTCGGCCTCGACACCCTTGATCGTGACGTCGCCGGCGTTAACCGTGGCCTGCAGCACGATGACATCGGGATCGCCGACATTCAGCTCGCGCTGCATATCGTCTATGTCGTTGTGGAAATAGGCGAGGTTCATACGCAGCTGGTTGTCGAACAACTCTGTCTTCAGGCCCATTTCGAAGGTGTTATGTTCTTCCTCTTTGGTGGGACCCGGCGGGATCACCATCGGCTTGGCGTTGCGGAAGTTAAAGCCGCCGGTACGATAGCCCTTGGTCCAGAACCCGTAAAGCTGCGAGTCATCGTTGTAATTCCACTGAAACCCGACTTTCGGTATCCAGTGGTCCCAGTCACCGTCCAGGTCATCGAAGTCGCAGACAAAGGTCACGACGTCGGCACAGGAGCCGCCACCACCACCGAAGGGACCGGAAATAATTTCTGCATCTTTCTCCTCATCGGAATAGCGCAGACCGAAATTCATGACCACTTCTTCCGTAAGCTGAAAGTCGTTATTCCAGAATATGCCGTAGGTATCGGTCTCCATGTCACCGCCGAGGGCAATGGTCAAAAAGCCGGGTGATGGAACAACGGCGGGCAGAGCCGTCAGATCAACCTGGATATAGCGGCTCTCGCGATACTCGATGTCCTGGTCAAGAAAATAAAAGCCGATCGTCGTGTCCCAGGTATCGTTTATGGTGCTCGCCCAGCGCAACTCAGTACTGACCTGGTCCTGGTCGGTATCGCCCGGCGCCGTGAAGATCGGCAGGCCGGTGCCGTCCACGTCCGCCGTCGCGAACGCCTCGACGTCGCGATAGCCGGTAATACTGGTCAGCGTGCCGCCTCCAACATCCCAGTTAAGCTCGACCGTGGCCTGCTTCCACTCGATATCGGTTTCGCCGTAATCGTCCATCGAGGTCTCGAACTCGTCCAGTGAACCCGTGTCGTCACGCTGCCCGGGCAAGCCGAGGAACGCGCTGCCATCGACCACGGTCCAAGCCGCGCCGTCACCCTCGAGGCTGCCGAACTCGGTGATCAGCGCTATTTCCAGCGTGTCGGTCGGGGTCCAGACCAGGGAAGGTCGGGCGATCTTGGTTTCCAACATACCGATGTCACGGCATCGTTCAAACAATGGACCGGAACATGGTTTTTCTTGGTTGAAATAGATAAAAGGTGGAGAAGGGAATGCTGGAGCCGGGAACGGATATGGGTTTCTATTCTTAAAGTAACCGTCATCGTCTTCATAATGCAGCATGAGCTTGCCGGCGAGCACCCCGTCGATAAACGGTGCTTCTATCGAGAGCGACGCACCGTCACGGTTTTCGTTCGTGGACTGCACACGTGCCCTGAGCTGGAACTCCCCTTCCGGGTCCGGACGCGCGGTGCGCATCAGCACCGCGCCGCCGGTTACATTCCGGCCGAACAGCAAGCCCTGTGGACCGCGTAGTATCTCAACGCTCTCAAGATCCCAGGTGTCCATGACCACGCCGTAAGTCGTGCCGATGTAAACACCGTCGACAAAAGTACCGACCGTGGGGTCGACCGAGGGAATCGAGCTGTTGATGCCCTGGCCGCGGAAGGAGAAGTTCTGCACGCCCGGGAAGGTGCCCACCTCTTCGAGTTGCACGTTAGGGACGTAGTAGCTCAGGTCATCGATGCGCTGGAAAATAATCGCATCGAGCTGATCGTCGTTATAGGCCGTTATCGCGGCAGGGACTTCCTGCAGGTTTTCTGCGCGACCCTTTTTCTGTGCGATGACAAATATTTCGCTGAGCGGCTTGCCGGAGGCATCGACGGCCTGGGCACTGACGGTAGTGGAAAAACTAAACGGTATTCCGGCCGCAACGGCGGCCAGGAGACAATGGCGGAACGACGGCACGGTGACTTGCATAACTCCCCCTTTGCCCGGCTATTGTGGTTGCCGGGATGATTACTCAGCTTAGCAGTTGCAGGCGCTGTTTGCCCAGCAGCGGGCTGGTTTTGAACGGGTTTAAACCGTGGCTAAACCTGCCCGGGGAGCCGTCTCACGGGCAGGCGGCGCAGTTGATCGCCGGCCCCTGCGACCCTGTAGTAGGCTGATTCCTGCCTTATAAAAAACCCCGCCTGAAGAGTCACCCTTTGGTGAAGGATTGGCATATGAGTACTTATACGAATAAGAAACATCCCGGTCCGTTTACGCGACGCGATTTCCTTGCGGCAGGCAGTGCCGGGCTGGTCGGCGCGACTGCAACCAGTGCCGACGCATCCGTAACCAGTGCCACGTTACTGCACAAACAGAATGCACCGATGGCGCCTTTCGATACCGTGCGTGACTACGTGGCCGCCATGGAAGCGCACGGCAACGTCATGCGTTTTTCGCGGATCGACCAGGATGCCTTCGAAGGCACGGCACTGGCGTACCGGCTGGTCGATCTGTTCGGCCGCTTCCGGGCACCGCTGATGATCTTCGACGAAGTAAAAATTGCCGGTCAGTGGATGAAAGGCCCGGTGATTGCCAACGAGTTGCGGCACGTGGAAACCGAAACGTTGCTGTTCGGGCTGGAACCGGTGCCCTTCGACGATTCCGGCACCTGGCACAAGGCGCGCGCGCATCTCGACAATCTGATTGCGAAGAACGGCGGCAAGTACCCGGACATACCCCCGGTGGAAGTACCGCGCGAAGAAGCGTCGTGCAAACAGGTGGTGATTTCAGGCGACGATGTCGATATACGCGATTTTCCGTTCTTCAAAAACAACCCGGGCGACAGCGGCCGCTTTATAAACACGGCTTCGGTATTTACGCACGATCCCGAAATGGGCCTGAATATCGGCACCTATCGCTGTGAAATCAAAGGGCCGCGGCACATCGCGGTCGGGTCCGGGGAAGGCCAGACCGGCTATACGCACCTGATGGCAGCACGCGCACGCGGCGAAACATCGGTACCGATTACGCTCATCGTGGGCCAGGAGCCGATGGTCTGGCTGGTCAGCGGCGCCCGCATTCCCGAGCGACGTGGCAAAGAGCCGGTAGATGAAATTGCGACCGCGGGCGGTTTACGCGGCAAGGCGATACGGGTCGTCAAGTGCGATACCAATGATTTCCTGGTCCCGGCAGATACGGAACTGGTGATCGAGGGCACCGTCAGCCTGGAGGGCTTCGAACTCAACGGACCCTACGGGGAAGGCACCGGTTATATAGGTGCGGCGTATGAATCAGCGTTCACAATGACCGTAACGAGGGTTACCCATCGCAAAGACCCGTGGATTGTGAATGACTTTACGGGCGTAACCAGGCCATTGATCGAACAACCCGGTGCCGCTCTCGCGGTTGCAGGTTTTAAACAGTTCGTGCCCGAAATAGTCGACTACCGTTACCTCGACAGCGTCACCTATTTCGCCGTCAGGAAAACCGAGCCCGGCCAGGCGCTGAAAATCGGTAAACAACTGGCAAAACTAATCCCGATTTTCAAGATACTGGTCATGGTGGACGAGGACGTAGACCTGTGGAGCGATATCGATCGCTTCATGGCGTTCTCAACCCGCTGGCAGGCATATCCGGCGAGTCACATTTACAACGATCTGGAAGCCAACCCGCTGGAGTCCAGCTCGCCAAGACGCCACCGCACCAGCAAGATCGTCATTGACGCAACGAGGCAATGGCCGGAAGAAGGCGGGCCGGAGAAATTCCCGGACTTCAGCCGGGATGTGCTCGAGGATCACTCACCCGATATTTTTGCGGCGGTCGATGAACGCTGGCTGGATAAGATCTACAAGAAACTGGCAGGCTAGCCCAGGTGTTCGACAAAAAACTGGCTCAGGAGCCGGTTGTCCGGATCCAGCCGTTTGCGTATGTCGCGGAAGCGTTGCAAGCGGTCACCGTATGCCGTTACGGCATAGCGCGGTTTAACGCCCTTCGTCTGATTAAACAACGGTATGCCCTTGAAGTGAACCGCAAACTCGGCAAATTCCAGGAGGAAATCATCCCAGCCTTCCGTATTGGTACTGCGAATGGTTAACGCAAACAGCGGTCCGTCAAAACTGGGGGACAACAACGCATACTGGTCCTGATCTACACGGCGGGCTTCAGCCGGCAGGTCGCACCGGTATCCGGAACTACGGTAATGGCGTTCACAAAATTTGTGAAATGCCGGAATAACGCTGGCAAGGTTTGAAATTGAAAACAGCCAGGTGCAGCTGCCTGTTTCCTCATCGAGAACGAGTTTTTTAAAGCTACCGGTTTGTTCAGCGGAGTTACTGCCCGAACCAACAAGCTTGTTCGATAATGCATGAGATGCTTCGGTCAGCGTATCTATAAGCGGGTCACGCAGGTTCTTAACCGGGACCACCTTGTTAACTGAACGTATAACTTTAGGTACAGCCGAATTGGCCGCCCAGTCGCGCAGTTTCCATGGCAGGGCCGCGGCCCGGCGTTCCACTTCTTCCGGATAACGAATTTCAATGTAGGCACGATCCCGGAAAGGCATCAGGGAAACTTTAACCGCCGCATTTACTTCCATGAGGTTTGGCAGTAATCGAACAAACTCGTCGAAATCGACTTTCGTATTACGAATTGTGTATGAACGTATCGGTCGAATATGCAGCGTGGCGGAATAGACGATACCCAGCAGTCCATAACTCATTCGAGCGAGTAACAACAGGTCAGGCAGGTTCTCGCCAACCTCGACACGCTTACCCAAACCGTTTATCAGCGTTACATGGCATACCGACGAAGCAAGCTGGCTGCCGTCGCCCGGCAGGCCGCCGCCAAGTGCACCGCTGCTAATCGCACCGCCTACCGTCCGGTTCGGATCTGAGCAGTCCCCAACCAGCTCGAGGTTGTCATGAGCAAGGTGCTCGGCAAGGTCACGCAGCCGTATGCCCGCCTGGACCGTCACGGTATTGGAGGTCTGACCCAGCACACGATCCAGGGCGGTCATGTCTACCTTGGTGCCTGTCGCCGTATCGTTGCAACGGGTGATGGAACTACCGGAGCCTGTCGGCCTCACGGGTGAGGGAAACTTTCCCTGGTTTGTCAGTATCGCTGCAATGTCGTCGGCAGACCGCGGACGTGCATTCGTTAGCTTTACCGGAACTTTACGCTTGACCGGCCGGGTTACTGATTCGTACAAATCGATAGCTGTACCATGGGACATTTCGATGACTCCCGGTGCAATGCAACCGGAAAAAAGGAAACAGTGAAACGCCCGATCGGTTCGAACGACCGATCCTTAACTGGCGACTCCGCTGCCCTAGGATTTATCCCTTAGACCGGTGGCTTTGTGTTCCCGGCTTTCACCGGGTTTACCATTTTCAGTTGATGATAGACCATGCCGGAAAATTGCAAGGGAAGCAAAGTCACAAACTTTGCAAATTAAGTTTGCAAAGTGAATTTTTTTGTATTTTGGTAAATACCTGACCCGGATATCAGGCTGGATAAAAAGGTAACAAAATTATGTCGTATCGTTTAACGAAGTAGCGAATGCGATTGCGACGCATAATGTGTCCCGGGAGTGCGCATTACCAGGGCATGGTCTGGCCGTCTGCGTTCAGGAATATGCCGCTCTGCTCCATCGTCAAACTATCGATCAGCGCCCGCATATCGCGCACCGATTCTTCCGGGCTGGTCAGTGTCAGCACGCCCGAACGTATCTTCTTGACGATCTCCTTAAAGTCCTCCGGCACCGGGTCGTCCGGCCCGATCTTGCTCAATCCCCGGGTATCTACCAGCCCCGGATTAATGAGCCCGACAACGATACCCTCACCTGCGAGTTCCAGTGACAGGTTGTGCATCAGGAAATGCGAGGCCGCCTTGGTGGCGCGGTAGGAATAGAAATCGGCCGGCGGGCGCAGGTAGCCGTTGGAGCCCGCGGCGCTGCCGAGTGTAATGATCTTGCCGGGTCCGGCCGCTCGTACATGGCTTATAAATGCTTCGCTGACCCGCATCGGCCCCAGCGTATTGACCTGGAACTGCCGTTCGGCAAGTTCGTAATCCTGACCTTCGAATATCTGTACGCTGCGCGGCCCCAGCAGCGCGGCATTATTAATAAGCAGGTGTATTGGCTGATCTGCATATTTGTCGGCCAGTGCGGTAATTTCCACCGTATCCGTCACATCGAGTTCTTCGACGGTGATATTGCTGTGTTCTTTCGCGAGCATATTTAAATCGAAGGCATC